>WRBV01000003.1 GCA_009784375.1 Bacillota bacterium
GTAGGAAGAGAAATAGAAGTACTCGAATTGTAGAAGGTGGAAAGAATAGTTCTTTCCATTTTTTCTTACCGAACAAACCCATATCACTTACGACACCTCGCCCCGCTGGATTGCTTCGTCGCCATGCTCCTCGCAATGACGGTATGCGGAGTTATTCTGGCTACCATGCATAATTTGTTTGACTGTTTCGCAAAATATAGATACAATTAGACATAGAATTGAATGCAAAAGAAGAACGTCGGAGGGTATCGATATGTTAAATAATAGATATACGGGGGGGGGGCAATTTTCTTGTAATCCTTTCCAGGGTGGTGTGATATGAACACACCAAGAAGATTCCGCCATTCCCGTATAGCCGCACTTGCGTTTGCAGGTGTTTTTGTAGTATGTGCCGTGGTTATGGGTGTTGTGTTTTCGATGAATAAGAGTGATACACCGAGTCCAGAGGCTGCTACGCCGAGTACTAATCATATTGCACTTGTAATAACGAATGGGCATTTGGCAACTGGGAGCAATACACCAACATTTATTGAAGGAACGGCAACGAATGCCGCGATTACAGTTGGACAAATGCATATAAGTGCACCAACGACGACAGTAACAAATTTTTTGCCAGCAAATACGAGTCATAGACAGTTTATGGTACCTATTACTGGTGGATCTGCACGATTTTATGTGACAACTCGTACAATAACGTTCCCTGCGGGCGTATCATCATTTGGTCATTTCATAAGTGAGGGTACTTCTACAATCGCAGGAGTGACTCCAACTACATTAACAGGTGGTACTTTACTTCCAACGCATGTGGCTGGATATGTTCCACCTGCTCCAATTAATTTTGCGTCAAGAACTGTGTCAATAGCAAATCGAACAACATCTATGACAGTTACGCAAGTTATGTGGTATGGTCAAAGCCGTACTTTAGGTACTGATTATTATGGTAACCCAACAACATGGAGTAATTGGCACTCGGGGTTATGGTCAAATGGTGCTATTCAAGGAACAGGCATGTTCAGAGTGCACCCATCTTGGGGTACCGAGCATAGACGTGCAATTTACACGTCGCCTGCTGTTGCTGCTACGGGTACGAATATTAATATAAATGTGGCACCGCTTAATACAATATTTATTCCTTGGCAAACACATAACAGAGTACCTTTGGCTGGTAATAATATTATTACAAATTTTGCAGCACGGACAGCTCTGCCATCTATGCAGGCACATATCACTTCACAAACTGCTACACACTTAAATGTACAGGTTAGTCTTTCTGCAGCAGCTCCGTTCGGTATGTATTTAATGGGCGGATTTCATCAAAGAACTACTGGAACATGGGCTCAATCGGAGGCGGCACATAATGGTGTTAATGTTGCTGCAGCAACTGTTTCACATAGAGGAACGATAAATATTAGTGTGCCACAAGTGAATTGGAATGAACCAATTTCGCATGGTACTCAATTCGAGAATGCATTCAGAAATAGAATTCATGTGGTCGTAGGCATGTATTATCACAACGCCAACAACGCAACACCAACCCGACCCATAACATTTAATTTGCAGAGTGGACATATAGGCGGTGACTTTTCGCAGGTAACGGTTGACGTTCCAAATAACCAGCCAGTTGTTGCGATAACCGATCCGCAAAGGGCTGGGCATACTTTTATTCATTGGTCGGCAGCACCAGGCGGTTCGTTTTGGAACTTTAATACTTTGATAAGTGCGAATAATACGATTAATGCGAACAACAGGCTGTATGCGGTGTGGCGTGTTAATCCGATAGTTCAATTTAACACACATGGTGGAAGCACAGTATTACAACAAGAGATTTCATATGGTGGACGAATTGTCCAGCCAGGAGACCCTACGCGTAGTGGATATAGTTTCCGTCATTGGTCAAATGTCCAAGATGGGGTTACCCCGTGGAATTTCAATAATACTGTTACGACTAATATGACTTTGCATGCCGTATTTGACGAGGTCGTTTGGCGTACAATTCATCTTCGTGTTGGAAATCCGTTGAATGACACAAGTATGACGATGACACTCTTCCGACCAGACGGTTATTTGTTACAGCTGCGTGATAACACACCGAGTCAGATTGATCTGGATTTCCTTGGATGGGCGTGGAGTGCGGATGCCGCGCGTAACAAAGTAATTGCGTTCCAGCCTAATGGAATTGTAGCTATGATTTCACCTATTCCTATGACCTTGTATGCGGTGTGGGATATTGAATGGAATAATTTTCCAGGCATTGATGGGCATAATACATTGGTATTTAATTTCAGCGGTGGGTTAAATCCACATTCGATAATTGTAGAGGAAAGGCGATTCTTTGCTTGGGATCCATCGTCACGTATGTTGCCCAATGATGAATACATGCACAACTTTGCTATTAATAATCATGATTTTAATGGGTTGATATTCACGGGCTGGTTTGATAATCCAGGCTTTGTGGGGCAGAGACATTTTTCAATCCCTGCAGGCTCGGTGGGTGAGGTTAGGTTTTATGCTAGATGGATGGAAGTTTAATTATAAAAGGGTATCATTAAACTGATACCCTTTTTTTCTTTGCCTATGCAAGAAATATATGTTAAATTCATTTAATGATAAGAAAAGCCATATCGTGACTTTTCTTAGGATCGAAGGAATTATTTATGGCAATAACAAAAGTTAAAAGCTTTGGGATAAGTGGAATTGACGGATACGTTGTTGATGTCGAGGTTGATATTTCAAGTGGATTGCCCAATTATTTCCTTGTAGGGTTGCCCGATGCAAGTGTAAAAGAAAGCAAGGAACGTGTGCAAAGTGCCATACGCAATAGTGGCTTTAAATTTCCGTATTCGCGGATTGTTGTTAATTTGGCTCCTGCGTCTACTCGGAAAGAGGGGGCTTTGTACGATTTGCCGATTGCAATTGGTGTTCTTGGCAATACTGGTGAAATATTTAATGCGGACAAAATTTCCGAATTTGCATTTGTGGGTGAGCTTGGTCTTGATGGCGAAATACGTGGAGTAAAGGGTGTGTTGCCGATATTAATTGCGGCGGCAAGTAATGGTATTAAAAAAGTAATTATCCCGACCGAGAATGCTCACGAGGCGGCGTTTATTCATGGTGTTACGGTATTTACCGCGGGTTCATTGCGACAAGTTGTAGATGCGTTAAACGGCGTTAATGTGGACGCCATTGAACGAGTCGAGAAGCGAAGCTTCGAGGACATGAAGAGAGAGTCACAGCATGCACTTGATTTAAAATTTGTACGTGGGCAATTTGTTGCAAAGCGGGCGTTGGAAATCGCGGCAAGTGGTGGACATAATATCTTGTTAATTGGACCACCAGGAAGTGGAAAGACTATGCTTGCAAAATGCTTTCCGACTATATTGCCAGATCTTACATTTCAAGAAAGTTTGGAAGTCAGCAAGATACACAGCATCGCGGGAACATTGGATTCCAAAGATGGGATAATTACTATGCGACCGTTTCGGACTCCGCATAATACTGCATCCGTTGTGGCACTTGCGGGTGGTGGCAAGACCGCAAAGCCTGGTGAGATTTCGCTTGCACACAATGGGGTATTGTTCCTTGACGAATTGCCAGAATATCCACGGGCAAGTCTAGAGATGTTGCGCCAACCGTTGGAGGACAATACGATTACTATAGCACGTTCGCATGCGACGGTACAGTATCCTGCGGCATTCACAATGATTGCAAGTATGAACCCATGCCCATGCGGAAATTATGGCAGCCGCGTTCAAAAATGTACATGCAGACCAGGCATGATGCAGAAGTATCTTGCAAAGCTGTCGGGTCCGTTAATGGACCGTATTGACCTTCATATAGAAGTCGATAGTGTCACGTATGACGATTTGACGGCAAAAGGTATGGGTGAGCCAAGTTCGGTGGTACAGGCACGCTGTGGCGACGCCAGGGCGGTACAATTGAAACGGTTTGCGGGTTCACGAGTATTTTGCAACGCAAAGATGAGTGAAGAGGATTCGAAATTATATTGTCAATTGGATGAACAAGGCGAGCGAGTTTTGCGTACCGCTTTCGAGAAATTGAACTTGTCGGCTCGTGCCTATGCACGTATAATTCGGGTTGCACGAACTATCGCCGATTTGGAAGGAAGCAAAGACATCTTGTCCGAACATATTACCGAGGCGGTGAGTTATAGAAATTTGGACAGGAAGTACAAAGGGTAAGGAAAAATAACTATGAAACGATACACAAAGGAAGAGCGGGCATGCATTGCCATTAGTCGAGCCGAAGATGCGGGAATAAGAAGACGGTTGGTCGAGGACTTGTATGCTGGGCGGTTTGATAAGATTCTAGAAGAAACGGATAGGATGGGGTTGGAGAACCTTGTCAAGAATATGCACGAGCAGGGCATTTTCGTGGTGACTATTCACAGTCCAGAATATCCAAAAGCTTTGCTGGATTTGGAATCGGCGCCGATTGCTTTATTTTGTATGGGGAATGTTGAATTGTTGAAAAAGCCCGCGGTGGCTATGGTTGGAATGCGAAGTTGTACACGGTATGGAAAAGAGGTCGCGACAAGGTTCGGGCGAGAATTCGCAAGTAAAGGCATCGTTGTTGTGAGTGGTCTTGCCGAGGGGATTGATACGGCATCACATGAGGGTGCGATATCGGCGGTTGGTGAGGATAGGATTTATAATACAATTGCTGTGCTTGGTAATGGGTTAAATATATATTTTCCAGCAAGGAATAGAGAATTGCAGCAAAAGATTGGAAAGCATGGTTTGGTTATATCCGAGTACCTTCCCAACGCACCAAGTGCAAAGTTTACTTTCCCTTATCGAAATCGAATTGTGGCGGCGTTATCAAAGGCGGTTGTTATTGTCGAGGCAGATTTGAAAAGTGGGACCATGATTACACGTGAATGGGCATTAGAGCTTGGGCGTGATGTTTATGCGGTGCCTGGACCTATTACAAGTGTTGCAAGTCGGGGAACCAATGCGATTATAAAGGATGCGAGCTGTGCTATCATAACTGATGTTAACGATGTCTTGCAAAGCTTTGGTGTGGTGAAGGAAGATAAGATGGGTGCCGAGAAGACTTTTGTTCAATTATCGTTTGATGAAAAGGTAATAATGGATATTATTGGAAGTGATGAGGTACACTTTGACGAGATAATTGAAAAATCAAATATGAGTGTAAAGAATGCAACAACATTGTTGACAAACATGGAGATGAGTGGTTTAATTGAAAAACTTGCAGGAAACCAGTTTGTTGCAAAGTAAACATGCGCATTGTTGGGGAATGGTGCAACCAAGGGGAGCAATCAATTCATGAAACTTGTTATTATCGAGGGTATTGGAAAGAAGGATACAATTAAAAAGTATCTTGGAAGCGGATATGAAGTCATGGCGACTGGTGGTGTTTTTCGTGATCTTCAAAAACGTGCATTATCGGTTGATGTTGATGACAATTACACGCCCAAATACAAGGTTGTAAAAGATAAAGAAGAAGTTGTAAAAAAGTTAAAAGAAAAAGCGGCAAAGGCAGATGAAGTCTTGATTGCAACTGACCCGGACCGTGAAGGAGAAGCCATTGGTTGGCATTTGGCGGTTGTTCTTGGTATAAAGGCGGACCAGGCAAAGAGAATAGTATTTAACGAGATTACAAAGTCTGCAATACAAAAGGCTATTGCAAGTCCACAGACATTGAATATGGATTTGGTAAAGGCACAGCAAGCAAGACGTATATTGGACAGATTGGTGGGTTACAAATTGTCACCAGTCGTATCAAAGAAGATTAACAAATCAAAGTTAAGCGCAGGGCGTGTTCAAAGTGTTACATTGAAATTGGTTGTTCTCCGTGAGCGCGAGATCATAAATTTCAAACCAGAAGAGTTTTGGGATTTCTTTGCACACTTGGAGAAAGATAAAGTTGAATTCCGTGCGTCACTCCATAATGGATTAGATGGAAAGAGAATCAAGCTTACAAGCAAAGAACAAGTTGACACCGTAGTTGCGGGCGTTAATGGTGCAAAGTACACGGTAAAGGACGTTCGCAAGAGCGTGACACGCCAGCATGCACCAGCACCGTATGTTACAAGTTCTATGCAACAGGATGCGCTAAATAAAGCGGGTCTCAGCCTTGCACGTTGCGGTCGTGCGGCACAATCGTTATACGAGGGTGTTAACGTTGGTGAACGTGGCAAGATTGCTCTTGTTACTTATATCCGAACCGATAGTTTCCGTGTTGCACCAGAAGCCCAGTACGCGGCAAAAGATTTCATAATTAAAACCTTTGGTCCAGAATATGCGCCAGAAAAGTTTAATTTTTATAAATCAAAAAAGTCTGCACAAGATGCGCACGAGGCGATAAGACCAGTAAGCATCGAAGTTACCCCAGACGAGGTTGACAAATATGTAGAGCGTGACCAGGCGAAATTATATCGTCTTATATATAATCGTTTCTTGGCGTCGCAAATGACCGAAGCAACATTTAATAGTGTCTCGGTTGATATTGATGCGAATAACTATATGTTCCGTGCAACAGGAAGAACACCGATATTCGCGGGATGGCAGGCGGCACATGGAGTTGTTGTTGGAGTCGAGAAGCCAAAAGCAAAGAAAGACGATGACGAGGAAAACACAGAAAAAGAAGAATTTGTAAAGTTGCCAGAGTTAGAAGTTGGTAATTTATTGAAATTCCTTAAATTGGAATTTGCACAAAAGTTTACAAAGCCGCCTGCACGATTTACCGAGGCAACATTGGTCAAGGCAATGGAAGAGGCAGGTATTGGTCGACCAGCAACATATAATCCGATTATCCAAAACATCGCGGCAAGGTTTTATACAGAAAAAGACGGCAAGTACATCAAACCGACCGAGCTTGGGTTTATTATTGTCGACTTGCTTGATAAATACTTTGTCGAGATTATGAATGTGGAATTTACCGCAGGCTTGGAAGAGAGACTTGACGATATCGCATACGAAGGTCTTGATTGGGTAAAGGTTATTGATGACTTTTACAAACCGTTTATGAAAGATATCGAGGTTGCATTAGAAGGTGAAGACGATATTAAATTAACACTTGAAGAAAGTGATATTGAATGTGAAAAATGTGGTAAGTTTCTTGTGGTGCGTCAAGGTCGATTTGGAAAGTTCCTTGCATGTCCAGGGTTTCCAGATTGTCGTAATATAAAGCCATTTGAAAAGCCAGTATGCAAATGTCCAAAATGTCAGGGCGATATTCACAAACGTAAGAGCAAAAAGGGAAGAATATTCTTTGGATGTTCAAGTTACCCAAATTGTGATTTTGTGGCTTGGGATGAACCGACGGGTGTATTGTGTGAAAAATGTGGCGGTGCGATAGTTGTTGCAGGAAAAGAGAAAAAAGAAAAATGTGGTAACCGCGAGTGCGGGAAATGACGTAAAACGTCAAGGTACGAGCCGAGGTGAAGTGCGAAACGGTAAATAGGAAGGAGGAAATTATGAGTGTACATTTGGATGGAACAACGATTGTTGCGGTGAAGCGCGACGGGAAGACTGTGATTGCGGGTGATGGTCAGGTTACTATGGGGCAAAGCATTGTGTTAAAAAATAATGCGGTCAAGGTACGCCGTATGTACAACGACAAGGTTGTTGTTGGGTTTGCGGGATCGGTCGCCGATGCGTTTACATTAAGTTCACGGTTCGAGGAAATGCTGCAAAAGTTCTCGGGTAATTTGTTGCGGGCTGCGGTTGAACTTGCACAATCATGGAGAGGTGACCGTTATCTTCGTAACTTGGAAGCCATGATGATTGTTGCAGATCATGAAAAGGTTTTAATTATAAGTGGGGATGGTAACGTTATTGAACCCGAGGCAGGAATTTGTGCGATCGGGAGCGGTGGGAATTATGCGCTGGCGGCAGCAAAGTCACTTGCAAAACATACAAAGATGTCGGCACGTGAAATTGCGGTCGAGGCAATGAAAATCGCGGACAGCATTTGTATATTTACCAATGCGAATTTGACTGTTGAAGAGGTTTAAATATTAGAAGACAACAAGAAGTTGTCTTTTTATTTGGGTATTGTAAACATAAACAGAGTTTGATATTATATTGTGTGGATAAATTTGAAAAAGCGATGATGCTTTTGTCTGGAGAGTTGCCCGATGATGTGACGTCATCTAATTTTAGCGAATATTTTTCAAATCCAGTTGTGCATCTACCACAGAGTCGTGGTGGGGCTTTTATAGAAAGTAATACTATAATGTGTCATGATGGGGCATTAGAAGAATTGTGGGACAGTATACGAAATATATTGTCGGTTGCACTTTGGAAGTTTGATAGAACAGGTGAAGATAGTGATGTGTCTCATGAACAAATCAGGGCGGTGTTGGATAATCCAGAATTTCGTAACAGCGGTAAAGTATATAATGAGAAATGGAATATATCTTTTGACATAACGGACATACTTGCGTTTGACAAATTTTGTCGTATGAGAGCGGAAATATTAGATAGTAAAGGATATGAATTTAAAAAAGAACATGATAAATATTGGTATGAGGGTGCATATGAAAAAGCAAGCAGCACATATAAACACTTTAAGGATGTATCATTGGATGAGCTACCACTTGGCTTAAATTCACCAAGTGACTTTGTTGTTAATTATTTGAATGTAGCAAAGATTTTTAGTTATACGGGCAAAGATGAAATTGGCATTGTTACTTCGGACATTCAACCAGAAAAGCGATTTTCAAAATTGCTTGCAAATGATAGCAAGTTAAAAATTGTGCGGACTCCAGCTTTTATATATAACCCACATAATGAAACTTTCCAATCAAGAGAACCGTTGGTTAGTATGCATTCGGTGTTTGAGAGGTAGGAAATTACATATATATTAAAAATTTACAAGATTTTACGCTCCGCTAGATCCTGGTTGACTTTGTCAACGCGCATTATGGAATGAGATAAGTGTTCGCTTTGCGAACGGGCGACCGACTTCCTCACAAGCTCGGTCGCAACTCGACTTCATCGAACCCGCCCAGGATGACATGAAAAAACCGCGGGTTGCGCGGTTTTTTTGTTATGTGGGGTTAACCGATTGATGATGGGGCTTCAGTTGCTGGGTCGATGTTGACTGTGCTTCCTGCTTTTGGTGTTGCTGGTTTCTTTGTCGCAGGCTTTTTTGCGTCTTTTTTTGCCGATGCCTTTGCAAGTTTTGTTGCAAGCTTGTTTGCATCTTTTACAATGAATCCGACAAGGGTGTCGACGTCAAGGTTGTCCTTTATGCTGTTCATGAATGTTACCACGAGTGCTTGGTGAAGTGTTTCAAAACCAAGGTCAGCATAGTTAGGGAAGTATTCTTCGAATGCTTTTTGAAGTTCTGGGTTCTTGAGGTATTCGATGATGTCCGCCTCGCCGAAGTTCTCAGATGCTGGGTTGAATGGGAATGCGTTGAATACTTGGTTAAAGTCATAGCCTTTTACAATGTGTTTATGCGATACAAGCACAAGAAGGTTTTCGAAGTCTTCTTTGTAACGGTAGTCTTTTACAAAGTCTTTTTTATAGAATTGAAGGTACATGAGGTGAAGTTTTTCAGAGATACGGACAAGGCTTGTTCCTTCTTTTGTTAATTCTACGAACATTGGGTATAGGCTCTTGTGTTCGAGGAATCTGCTTGCATCTATGAGGATCTCACAGAATTTGTATAACTTGTCACCAGTAGCCATCATAACGTGTTTAACTTCGTCGTGTTTGTCTTCGTGCTTTGTTACTATAACACGGTTGTATGGACTTAGACCAAAGCGGTCTTTGTATGCGTCACGATCCATAAGGAAGCAGGCAGCGGTTTCGACAAAATATTTTTCGATATGCTTTTCAACGTTTGGCTTGCTTAGTAGTGCTTTTTTCTCGGCTGCAGCCAATGCACGTTTTTCTTTGTTTTGTTGTGCTTTGTCGGCTTTTTCTTTTTCTAGTAAAGCGGCAGCAGCAAGTGCGCGTGTGAGTTCGTCAATTTTGTCTTGCAGTTCTTTGTTAAGTGCATCATCACCTTCGGCTTGTTGTTTTGCAAGCTCTGCACGCATAGCAGCAAGTTCATCTTCGATTTTCTTTTTGTGGTCATCAAGGTCTTCTTGGATTTCTTTGATACCTTCTTTTGATTCTTCGTATTCTTGAATTTGGACAAGTTGCGCCGCTTGTTCGTGAACCACACGTTCAAGTTGTTCGTTTTCCTCGCGAATTGCAACAATGGCGTCTTGTTCAAGGTTTGTGAGTTCTTCGGTTACTGGGTCTGGTTCTTGTTGGATTATATAGGTGTTATTGATTGTAGTTGTGCTGTTCGTAGAGTGGTGTTGTGCGTATGGGTCGACGGCGACTGGTTGTTCGCGGTTTTCGAGAACTTTGTGAAGTGCATAAACAACAAGGTAGATTGCGGCAGGTATAGCACACACAAGACCAATTTGAAGAAGAGTATTTGCAAGAGCATGAGAATCTTCGAAAAAGAAGAAGATTATAATGGACAGCAGCATTATCATCAAGCCGAATGCTTGGATAACAAGCATGATGGAGACTATGCGTTTGCCTCCGAAGATTCGTCGGAACGAACCTGTGATTATTGTGAATACAATAAACGCGGTAAACACGACTGCAATTGCAAGGCCTACCCAAAACCATATAGTTAAGTTCATTTTTTATCCCCCTGATATTACCTAATCTGCTTCACTCTAGCACATTTATATGTGAAATCAAAATGTTTTATCGATATTTGGCAAATTATCTTGTTGCAATTATTGTCGATTGTTTGGTAGTCTTAGACATATGAAAATAAATGTAATAGCAACAACCAACCCAAAACAAATTTCGACAAAGCAAGATTTTGATATCTTTGGCGGACACGCAGCAGGTGTGTGTTATATGCAAAGTAACTTTGAAACACTTCGAAGTGAAGATGTCGAGAAAACATTAAAGCGTGTAAAGCTTACAAAAGAGGCGGGACATCATAGTGTATATGACCATTTATATATAAGTATGTATTTGGAAAACATCCCGCGTGTTATAGAAGTGTTGTTGGATAACGAACGTATGATGACAAGCTCGGTCAAGAGTGGGCGTTATACCGTTCATTCGTCTGACGGAATTGAAAAAGAACTTTATGAAAAATGGGTTGTAATATTCAAGGACAAGATTAAAGAACAATACGCCGAAAAGAGTCCGAGTTTTTTCAGACCTGGTCGTATCGAGAAGCTTGCAATGGAAAACGCACGTTATTTGACCACATGTTTTACATTGACAAGTATGGTGCATACAGTATCGTATAGACAGTTTAATTACTTATATGGATTTATAAAAGACTTTGCAAATAACATGAATTCAAAAAATTCATTTAACAAGAGATTAAAGCCATATCTTGAACAGTTTCTTGTTTCATTGGAAGAGACTGGTTTTATTGACGAGCTTCTTATTAATAATGGTAAAGAGCGAGTCTTGTCATTATTTAACACTAACAAGCCCGTTGAATATTTTGGTGATGTCTATGTTACCAATTACAAGGCAACCTTTGCATATTTCACACATGCGAACAGGCACAGAACACTTAAACATTATATTGACTTTATTAAAGAACCAAATGATTTGGAATTCTATATCCCAGAGATTATAAGAGGAACCGAGCTTGAGATGGAATGGCTTGCTGATATGGACAAGGTTCGGGATAACTTTCCACAAGCATTAATGGTTGATATTGTCGAGATGGGTAATCTTGATGATTTTATATTAAAGGTGTATGAGAGAAAGTGTGCTGTGGTGTTACTTGAAACCAATCGGGTTACGAATATGTTGCTTTCAAAGTATTATGATGGGCTTAAGGAAACAAAGCATCCAAGAGAAAGTGACTTGAAGCCGTTTATGAAAGGGGCGCGTTGTACCTTTCCAAAGTTTGTGTGTTCACATCCTTGCCAGTTTGGTGAAGCGGTAAATGAAAAGCGAAAAATCTGATTGACATTTAATGTATAACTTTGATATACTTGCAAAGTATTTAAATTTTTAGGGATGGAAAGGAAATTATTATGGGTGTTGCACAAAAATCTTTTATGGCAAACAAGCAAAATGTAGAGCGTGAGTGGCTTTTGGTTGATGCTGCCGATTTACCGATTGGTCGTCTTGCAAGTCAAGTTGCGTCTATTTTGCGTGGAAAACACAAGCCAACTTTTACTCCGCATTGTGATGCTGGGGATTTTGTTGTTATTATTAACACAGACAAGGTTGTGTTGACTGGGAACAAAATGGAAGACAAGTATTACTTTCACCATTCTGGTTATGTTGGTGGTGCAAAACACATCCAAGCAAAGAAAATGATGAAAGAACATAGTGACCGTGCTGTTGAACGTGCAATCAAAGGAATGTTGCCAAAAAATTCACTTGGTCGTGACATGTTCCGCAAGGTAAAGGTTTACAAGGGTGACGCACACCCACACGAGGCACAACAGCCACGTTTAATTAAATTGGATGGTCAAGCCGAGTAATTTCGGGGAACTTGGAATAATTAAGGAGTTTATATAATGTCAGAAGTAAAAACAGAAAAGCCAGTAGTTGCAAAAAAAGGCGAGAAGATTAAGAGTGTGGGTACTCCTGCGACTGGTCGTCGTAAAAAGAGTATTGCACGTGTACGTTTGGTTGCGGGTAAAGGTAACGTAATTATCAACGGTCGCCCATTGAACGAATACTTTGCAAATGGATTTTTGCAATTGATTGTTAACCAACCATTTCAACTTGCAGAAGTTACAAACATTGATGCAATCGTAAATGTTCAGGGCGGTGGACTTACTGGTCAGGCGGGTGCAATTCGTCATGGTATTTCACGTGCATTGGTAAAGGACATGCCACAAGTCAAGGGCGAAGTTAAAAAAGCGGGATACCTTAAACGTGACCCACGTATGAAAGAACGTAAAAAATACGGTTTGAAAAAAGCAAGACGTGCACCACAGTTCAGCAAGCGTTAATTCAGCAATTCAATCCAAAAGACAACCCGTGTGGTTGTCTTTTTTGTTGTGTGAGTAATCACTAGCCAATGAAAAGTAATTTTGATACAATCAGGTATGGATTATGCGATTTATATTGGTGATTTGCAGACGGTGGTTTACAAGCGAGATTTTGGTGTGGTGATGAACGAGGCGACTTGTGTTGCGTATGCAAAGGGTGCCGATGATGCGGTGGCTATGGGGTCACTTGCAAAACGGATGCTTGACCAAGTTGGGCGTGAGGTTATTGTTTCGTTGCCTGTGCGTGGTGGACGTATTGTTGATTTGCATGGGGCATCGGTATTTTTCAGAGAGATTTTGAAAAAAGTCGAGAGTGCAAAAAAACCAAGTGTGCTTGTATTAATTCCATGCAGTCTAAGTAAACAAGAATTCAATCATTGGAAAAAGATGGTTTATTCATGCAATGTTGCAGATGCAGAGTTTGTTCCTTTGGTTGTTGCAAGTGCGTACGAGCTTGGGTTTAATCTTGATGGATTAGAAGCAGGTTTAAGTGTTCATATAGGCGATACGGGAACAGATATTGCGGTTGTTTCACTTGGTGGTATTATCCGTGGCGGAACGATAGCCGAAGGTCAAGTTGAATGTATTAACAGATTAAAAAGCTATGTTCTTTCGAAATTTAATATCCGAATATCCGAACAGATGGCGAAACAGATTTTGCAAGCGGTTGGGACATTGAAATTCGGGGATGAAGTTTCATTTCTTATGAGTGGATCTGATGCAACTACTGGCGGTATGCGTGAGTCTTTAATTACTGGAATCGATTGCTACGAGGTTTTGGAACCAATTTATTCACGTATTATAAAGGCGATACAACAGGTGCTTATTGATTGTCCGCCGAATGTTATTACAGAAATTTGTTCAGGGAATGTATATTTTGGTGGGGTCGGTTGTGATATTACACATCTTCGCGAGTTTTTGGCACGTGGGTTAGAACTTGATGTAAAAGTAAACGGGACAAGTATCGAGAGCGCGATTAATGGTGCTGGGAAAATGCTTGCAAGTTCGGATTTAATAAAAAGAATTGTAGAGGCTAATTAAAATACTTTTCCCAAAATGCAAAGCATTAAATAGAGTATGCGATTGTCTGTGCATCCTCTTTTTTTTGTGTTTGTTATTCTTGCTTTTTTGAGCGGAATGGGCGGCTTTGTTTTTGCGTTGATATTTGCCGTATTAATGCATGAAAGTGGTCATGCAATAATGGCAGCAAGGTATGGGATAAAGACTCATAGATTAAGAATGTTACCATTTGGCGCACAAATAGAAATCGAAGCGAATTTCTTGGACGATAAAAAGCGAGCCATGATATTACTTGCGGGACCTTTCGCAAATATTATTGTGGCACTTTCATTTGGTTTAATGCTTTGGTTGTTTCCAGAATTTTTCTTGGTTTGGGAAGTGTTTATAATTGCCAATGCCGTGCCAGCCATTATTAATTTGTTGCCAATATATCCGCTTGATGGTGGAAAGTTGTTGTATATTCTTTTCAAGAATAAAAAATGGGTAAAGATTATTCAAGTTGTATCGACGGTATTCTTTGGCGGGCTTTTCATTTTTGGAGTGGTTGTGTTTAATCCGACGCTCTTGTTGATGTCGGGGATGATGATTGTTATGCTGAATATAGAATTTAAACAGAGTCAGCTCACATCAAAATTTAACAAAAGTTTTAACCGTTGCGGAAAAATAACCGAGATTGCGGTTAATGATAATATGACAATTTTCGAAGTATATAAATTGGTTGATGTGAAAAGATATACAAAATTTGTTGTAATAGATTCGGGCAAGTTTTTTTTCGAGTCGGATGTAGAGCGGTGGTTAATTGAGTATGAAATGGATGCAAAGGTTTGTAATGTTTTAACTGGTTGTTTCGGATCGTCTGAAAATTCCTGCGACAAGAACACAAGTTAATGACAGGATAATTGGAACATAAAACCATATTGACAAAGTATTGATGTTAAAGCTGATATCACGAGAATTAAATGAATGGACAATGTACCAAACATAAGCGGCGATTAGTGTCCCCGTAGAGATAAAAAACCATATTGATTTTCGGTAAAGATGCGTGCGGCGGAGGTTACCAAGGTTAAAAATAAAGCCAAACACAAGTCCTAGAAGAACAAGTGTATTGATTACAAGAAATATTATAATTGCGTATGTAAGTGCGTTGTACGGCGTCCAAGCCCATGTGTGAGAGGTTATGTTATAAAAAAAGTTCGTTACGCGATTAAAACCATTATACGGCGAGCCGTTTATCCATGTGCTTGTGCCGCCTGGGTTATATGTGAAGAAATCACTTATATAAAAGATTGCAATGGCGGAAAAACCTATGCTTGCAATTAAAATTAAAAAGAATACTATTCTCATAAAATAATATTTGACAATATTCGTGGTGGTTTATTCAGGCATCTGGATTTTCTTGTTTGGGGTGCAAAAAAACTATTGACAAGGTATACTATGCATTGTATAGTATAAAACTTGCAGAAAATTCTGATGGGGAATAGTTGACTTGATTATATTTTCTTGTCATACTTGTTTTTGTATGTGAAATACTATCATTGAGAGGGAATTACTATGGAACTTGAAAATCAAAAGATGCTTGATCAAAATATACGCGAGAATACATTCACGCGTTTTGGTGTTAAACGACCACACACCGTTTTTGTGATGATTTGCGTTACTCTTATTTTGGGTATTTTTGCGTTTACCACACTTCGTATCGAGCTGTTTCCGAACATGAATCTTCCGTTTGCAATCGTTATGATTACACCAGAAGACAGTTCACCACGTGCAATGTTTCATCCAGATGGAACTCCGAATAATGAAGAGTTCTTGGAAGATGGAGTGACCCCAAATCCTAATAGATTTAATCCAGCGCTTCTGGATCCAGAAACTGTGTTCCATTTGACCGAACGTATAGAGGTCGAGCTTGGGCGTGTTAATGGAATAAGCCAGGTTCAAACGATGACATCGGGAATGATACTTGGTGCCTTTGTTGAATTGCATAGTAATGTAAGAATTGCCGAAGTTATGCCATTTATGATGGAGGCAATGAACCGTATTAATTTCCAAGCGGATCATTTTAACAATGCACAAATCATTCCACTTGACCCAAATATGATGCCAATATTTACATTCAGCTCGACATTTATGTTGCCAGAAGAAGATTTCATGGTTCATAATGGCACAGAATATGTATTGGACCAAGATGCACGTTTAGAGGCAACACGTCGTTGGTATCGTACGACATTACATGGTGCATTGTTTGCGGCGAATGGTGTTGGTGACGTTTCGATGAGCTTGGGTGGAGATAATTCGTTTTCGTATTTTAATGGCGAGATAAGTTTTTCTGTATCCGTGTTTATGCGTTCAGGTGCAGTAATAACCGAGGTAGCACAAGAGATCGAGAACGTTCTTGCCGATTTCGGTGAAAGCCACGGTTTCCATTATGAACCGCTTACCAACCAGGGTGCGGACATAATGACTCAAATTAATTCAATTATGAACAACCTTATAATCGGGGGAATACTTGCGATTATAATTTTGTTCTTGTTCCTTCGTAATATTAAATTGACTATTGCTGTTGCGATTGCGATACCGCTGTCTGTTATCGGTACGTTTGTATTGATGTACTTTATGGGAATTACGATAAATATCGTATCACTTGCTGGTCTTGCACTTGCAATAGGTATGTTGATAGACAACTCTATCATTGTTATTGAAAATATTTACCGATTACGGGCAAAAGGCATGCCAATTAAACAGGCGGCAATAAAGGGTGCGTCACAAATACTTGGTGCGATGATTGCGGCGACATTGACGACCATTGCCGTATTTGTTCCAATGTTCTTTGTCACAGGGCTTATGATGGAAGTATTCATGGACATGGTTTATGTTATCGTGTTTGCATTGTTGGTATCATTGATTGTTGCGGTTATGTTCTTGCCCGCGATTATTTCGGCATTCCGTATAAGTTGCAAGAATATGAAATCAAAGTACGCAAAAAGTGATGATGATAAGGCATCTTTGCAGGATGCACTTGCTCTTGAAGCCGAGGAAAAGAAATTACAAAACCGTGGGTTCTTTGCAAGAATGTTTGACGGTATAGGTAGAGGCTGGTCAAAGATTACCGCACCAATTGCGAATGCGTGGAACAAGTTCCTTGCAGCAATTCGCTGGGCTGCGTTCACGGCATGGGTTGGACGTGCATTCGAGGGGACTGTGCGTTGGACAATTCGTTTTAAATTCGTAGTTGTTCCGATTGTTATTGCTATGTTTGTTGGAAGTATTTTCCTTGCGACAACGCATGGTTTTGAAATGATGCCAGCACAAGACATGGGGTCATTCTCGGTTACTATGTCGACAAACCAAGGTCTTTTGATTACAGACCAACAAAGGTTAGATGCCGCACGTAAGCTTGCGATGGATGATGACGATGGAATCTATGCACTTATCCGCGAGACGCTTGGAGGTGATGCAGAAAACATTTCTGTTTCATTTGGTGGAGGCGGGGCATTCAGTACGCTTCTTGGCGGAAGTAGCAATATTAACATTAACGTAACTCTTCGTGAGAACAGAAACATAACAACCACGGGTGCGTCCCAGATGGTTCAGGATGCGATCGAGGAATTCCTTGATTACAATGCTGGTGACGATTTGCTCGTGATTCCTGGTCCAATGCCTAATGTGACCTTTGGTGATTTTGTAACGAATGTTTCCATCGGTTCAGGTATGGATATGATGGCAGCAAGTGAAATTGTCCAAGTAATTGCAATCGAACCACGTGAAGACGAGACATTGACACAGGCAAGTGCAAGATTGGGTCTTGCAATTAATGCAACAGTATTGGCTATGCGTGAGGTTCAAGGTGTTCATAGAGTAACAACAGACTTTAACCCAATGATGATTGCGCGAGTAGACAGAATGATGGGTGCAACGGTCACAGGTACAATCGTGGATGGTCAGAACATCGGTATTGTCCAAGGACGTTGGGATGACAGGTTCGACGAATTACAAAATGATGCATTAACCGCCGAATATTTCGAAGGTATGCGTCCAATCCCAGACGGATTTGCGGCACAGATGGAAGACACAATGAATCAGATGATTATTGCTATACTTGTTGGATTGTTGCTTATGTATCTTGTAATGGTTGCAATATTCCGTTCGTTCAAGTCACCAATTATTATTCTTATTACTGTTCCGCTTGCGTTTACTGGTGCATTCTTGTTGCTTGCGATGGCTGGGATGCCTCTGTCGATAGTTGCTCTGATAGGTCTTCTTGTTCTTATGGGTGTTGTTGTTAATAATGGTATCGTGTTTATCGATTATATTAACCAGGCTCGTCGTGATGGGTTAAGCCGTAACGAGGCTATCGTAGCGGCGGCAAAGACACGTGCACGTCCGATTATGATGATGGCGTTGACAACCATTCTTGCTATGTTGCCGATGGCACTTGGATTTGGTGGTGGAGCCGAAATGATGCAACCGGTTGCAATTGTTACCGTCGGTGGACTTGCATATGCGACCGCATTGACACTTCTTGTTATTCCTGCGTTCTATTCAATCTTTAACTGGTTACCACGTTCCGAGCGTCAAAAGTTAAAAGAAGAACGCCAAGCGAAAAAACAAGCGAAGTTGGCGCAACCAGAATAATTGCAAAATTTATATCAAGACAGCCGTGATGGCTGTCTTTTGAATTGTTAATGCGGTTTGGTTGTGATATGATGGATTATGATTTGTAAGATATGCAGGCAGAATAGGGCAAGCTTTCAGAAATTTGTGCCGAGCATGGGCAAAAGTGTGCCTGTGTGTTCGGGGTGCCTTGGCAAAGGTGCGGGTGGATTTAATGTGACCGAGGTGTCAAGTGGACCTGGGTTTTATTCGGTGAAACAGACTTTTACAGGTGGACCACAATTTAAAAATTTTTATGATGGAAAAAAGGTAGCGCAAAGTATTGTTTGTACTAATTGTGGACATGATTTGGTTGCATTTGAGTCAAGTGGTAAAATGGGTTGCAGCGAATGTTATAATGTATTTAACGAGCAAGTAAAAAGAATTATAAGGAACAGGAAATGAAAAAAGACATTAATTCTTTAATTGTATCAACCAGGGTGCGGCTTGCAAGAAATTTAGAGCGAGTCCCTTTTAAAACCGAGGTAGTGGATGCGTTTGATTCGGTTGCGACTACGATTAAAAATGCTAATCCACATTATTTGTCTGTACGAATTGACCAGCTTCATGGTAAGGTTGCAAATGCATTGTATGAACAACATCTTATAAGCCGTGAACTTCTTTCTAATTCAAAAAATGGAATGATTGTTGTCAAGGATGACAAGGTAGAAGATGTGACAAGAAGTAATGAGCGTGTTTGTGTAATGCTTGGTGAAGAGGATCATATTCGCATTCAAGTAATTAAACAAGGTTTTGATTTGCAGTCTTGTTTTAATACCGCGAAAAAGATAAGTGATGACATTTCAAAAGAACACAAAATTGCACATAGAAACGATTTCGGTTATTTGACAACCTGTCCGACAAATCTTGGAACAGGAATGCGTGCAAGTGTTATGATGTTTCTGCCTGCGCTCAGTTTGACCAATCAAATTAGTGTGGTTGCAAGACAATTAAAAGGTGAGAAAATTACTATAAGAGGTGTTTACGGAGAAGGTAGCAAGTCGGCTGGTTATATGTATCAAATAAGTAATCAAGCGTGCCTGGAGCTTGATGAGGGCGAAATACTTGAAAAAGTAAACGAGATTGTACGATTAATTGCTGTTCGTGAAATTGATTTACAGAAATCTTTATTGGATGAGAGTCCAGACCAAATCATCAACCAAGTCATGCGAAGTTTAGGCATTTTAACACATGCACATATGATTTCAAGTGATGAGGCGGTTGAACATCTTGCATGGTTAAAACTCGGTGATTGTATTGGAATTGTTAAATTCAAACCAGGAGCATTGGATGATTTATTTTTTGTTATTCAACCAGCTACGCTAACAACACAAAATGAAAAGGCAAGTGAATATGTTACTCGTGATAAAATGCGTGCAAAGAAAATTAGTGAGGTATTACGAGTTTCAAGAATGAAATGAAAATTCATATTAAAAAAGGCACTAAGCCTTTTTTTAGAAATTTATTGTGTTTTCACATTCGGCATATGCCATGCATGAATGTGCCATTGGCTCTATGTAGCCAGTATGTGGTTGTTGGAGATATTGTTCGTACATTGCGGACAGACGCTTGGTTTCAAGCCTGTACTCGGAGCTTGTTGGACAAAGGGTTTCGATTAAGTTGATAGACTTTTGAAGCTCATTTTGTGATTGACTTAATCTTGCATATGCGGCTTCGAATTCTAACGCGTTCCAGAAATCGGCGTCCGATTGTGTTTGGCAATCTTCGACAGAGAAGTCTAGTTCTTCTTCTGGTATGCCCGTGAATCGCCCAGCTTCGAGGACTGCGGCTGTTATGTATTCTTGTCTGGATTGAGCTGTACTTGTCAGTACAAATTGGTTGCCAACATATTTATGTTTTCTTATATCCATGTACAATTATAGTGTAATTGTTTGTGTTTGTCAATATCTGGATAGATGGTATAATACCATTATGAACATAACACAGAATGTACACAAAATTATTCAAGCGGCTATTGTTTCCGCACAGTCTTCTGGAGTTCCGCCTATGCCATTGCATCTTTTATATGGATGCAGCGTTGTTTCAGAATGTCTTGCAAGCCGATTATTGAAAGAGGCGGGTATTACGCGCGGAATGCTAGAAAATGTAAGTAGTGCGCTTGCACCTGATTTAACATTTAATCAAATTCTTGAACATGCCGATGCCATTACGCTTCAGATGGGACAGACTGCGTTGGTGAGTGAAAACCTTTTGTTAGTACTTGTGCGTGATTGTGCCCAAACGATGGATGTTTTGGAAAAGTTATCAAAGGGAAGTCCAAAGCGGCTTGAACAAATGATATTGCAAAATTCCGATATACCTTTAAAGAGTAATGAGAATGTAAAGGAGAGTGCAATAAAATCTAGTGTGCCTGAGGATATTTTACGATTAGGTGCCGATCTTACATTAAAAGCAAAGCAAGGCAAAATTGATACAATAATAGGACGAGACGAAGAGACCCAACGTGTAATTGAAATTTTATCACGGAAGACAAAGAATAATCCTGTTCTTATTGGTGAGGCGGGTGTTGGTAAGAGTGCAATTGTCGAGGGTCTTGCATTGCGTATTGTTGGCGGAAATGTGCCAAAGCAACTTGAAAACAAAACGATATTCTCGCTTGATATTGGGTCTTTGATGGCTGGGACGAAGTATAGGGGCGAGTTAGAGGCACGTCTTGAGAAATTGCTTAAGTTGATTGAAGAGAGAAAAGACATCATTTTGTTCATTGATGAAATACATCAAATCACAACGGCAAGCGGAAAAGAAGGCGAGGTTGGTATATCTGAGATATTAAAGCCAAAACTTGCTCGTGGTGAAATGCAGACAATAGGTGCGACGACGACCGAAGAATACCGTCGGTTTATTGAAAAGGATGCTGCACTCGAGAGACGATTTGCACCTATTATCGTGAATCCGCCAACACCTGGGCAGGCTATTGAAATATTGCAAGGTCTTAAAACAGGGTTTGAGTCTTTTCATGATGTTGAAATTGGCGGGGATGCAATTGTTGCTGCGGTTACTATGAGTGACCGTTATATTACCGATAGAAATCTTCCTGACAAGGCAATAGATATGCTTGACGAGGCTTGCGCAAAGAAAAAGATTTGGAATATGAAAAATGGAAGTGGGGCTAAGCCAACTATTGATGCTGATGATATTGCCGAGGTTGTATCAAAGGCAACAGGAGTTCCTGTGACAAAGCTTACAAGTGATGAACGTGAGAGATTAAAGAATCTTGAGGAAGAGCTTAAAAAACAAATCATAGGTCAAGACAAAGCGGTAGCGGCAATTGCAAAGGCGGTTCGTCGAAGTCGTGCGGGTGTTGCGGATGCAAACAGACCTGTGGGTTCATTTATGTTCCTTGGGCGAACAGGTACAGGAAAAACCGAGACGTGTAAGGTTTTGGCAAGTCAACTGTTTACAAGTGACAAGTCACTTATCAAGCTTGATATGAGTGAATTTTCCGAAGCACACAGCGTAAGTAAATTAATCGGAAGCCCTCCAGGTTACGTAGGTTATGATGATGCAAGTGCACTTTGCGAACGTGTACGTCGTAATCCATATTCGCTTGTTTTATTTGATGAAATTGAAAAGGCACATCCCGAGGTTTATAATATATTATTGCAAATCTTGGATGAGGGACGATTAACCGATAACAAAGGCAAGACAACTTCATTCAAAAATTGCCTAATTGTTATGACAAGTAATGTGGGTGTCGAGAATATTGCAAAAACCAAAAAAATCGGATTCAGCGGAGAAGACGACACACAAAATGTCGAAGAAGAAGCGGCAATGATGGCAGGATTGAAAAAAAGATTCAAGCCAGAATTCATCAACCGAATTGATAATGTTATTGTTTTCAATAGTCTTTCGAAAGAAAATGTCGGTGCGATTGCAAGAATTCATATTGAAAAACTTGTGAAAAAACTTGGTGGAATTGGAATAGAATTGTTTGTATCAAACGATGCTGTTGACTATTTAGTTGATAAGGGCTATAACCATGAATTTGGTGCAAGACCTCTGAGACGGCTTTTACAGACCGAAATCGAGGATAAAATTGCCGAAAGAATTCTTAGTGACAGCGTCAGAGTGGTGAAAGTTGATGTAGCCGATAGTGAACTTGTATTTGAATTTAATTAAGGAGAGAGGATATGAAAGTACTTATTATTGCGACTGGTGGGACTATTTCGCAGATTGCGAATGAAGATGGGATTTTAGAAAGTAACGAAACAAGTCGAAGTGGATCGGATTTTATGAGAATTTTGGAATCAAAAAAAGAGACACTTGGGATTGAGTCAATTTCGGCGAAGACAATTATGAATAAAGATAGTGCCAATATGGTGATGGAAGATTGGCAATGTATTGTTCGTGCTGTGGTTGATAATTATGATCACTATGATGCATTTATCGTAACACATGGTACCGAGACTATGGGTTATGCAAGCTCTGCGGTTTCTTTTGCTCTTGGACGACTTGGCAAGCCCGTTGCTTTTACTGGGGCGCAATCATCTTTTGGGGCGCCAGGTAGTGATAGCATTATGAACTTGGAAAATACGTTACGAGTTTTGTCTTTGCGCCGTGATCTTGTTGGTGTGTTCTTGGTGTTTGGGACAAATATTGTTTCGGGGACACGTGTAAAGAAAAAAACAGAATTTGATTATGATGCGTTCAAATGTTCGCGAAGATTTAGACCTCTTGGTATTGTTGGAAGCGATATAATGTTTAACGAAGAATCAATCAAGCGTCATAATTCATATCACAAACCGTCTGCAAAAAATGCAAACGAACTTGTTGTGATTAATAAATTCTCGAATAAAATTGTTGCTTTGTCTGAATTTCCTGGGATGGAATCATCAGTATTCATAAACATGGCAAAAAGTGGCGTAAAAGGTTTTGTATTGCGAAGTCATGGAAGCGGAGTGCCAAATGTTGGCAAAGAAAGTGCCGAATTTGAAAACCTTCGTCCAGCATTTGAATATCTTCAACAGAATAAAATTCCACTTGTATTGACTTCACAGGCACCTGACGGAGTTGCGTGTATGAATATTTATGAACCATCATTTATTGCAAGAGAGCTTGGTGCTATACCAACACACGATATGACTATCGAGGCGGCGGTTGCAAAATTGTCATGGCTTCTTGGTCAAGACAAGTCATATGACCAAATTCATAAAATGTTCCCAAAATCGTTGCGTGGAGAAATTCATTAGACGGGAAACAATAAACATGAAAAGTGAAAAAAGTAAGGATAAAGTATGTTAGAGATAAAGTTAGATTTTGAGTATATGGATCAAAGATTCACTTTTGATGCACTTGTAAAAAAGGGTGATCCATATATTTTTGAAATTGGTGAAGAGCAATTGATCGATAAAATTTTTTATAAGTTATGTGGGCTTGATAATATTGGGGTTGAATTTGCTTGTGTTGTTGCAGACCAATTGGATTTTTCAAAATCGTCATCAAACAATATTTTAGCATTAGGTGATAGTGGAATGTTTTTGCCAAATAAAACTGTTGGTGCGAATTTGTACAAAGCATATAGGGCAAGGATGAAAAAAATTGATGCAATGCGAAAAGTAATCGAGGTTTTGGATATTTATGGATTGAGCGATATAGCAAATGTAAAAATAAAGAAACTAGATGAAGGGCGGTTAATTGACGTGGCTCTTGCACGGGCGCATGTTCGTAACCCTTTACTTGTTGTTGTGAAACGTGTTGGCGGGTATATCAGTTGCCAGACCGAAATAGACTTTACAAAATTCGAACAATCATATATAATCGAGATAAGATAATGAAAGATATAAAAAAGGCAACTTCGTTGCGTTGCTTCGCACGCATTTATACCTTTTTTGGACATTAAGGAGATGTATTTATGAAAAATCAAAATGATTTTTCTTCGGTCACTAAACCATGTACATTAGGTAAACCAGACGACAAATATTGCCGTATGCATGAATTTTTTTCAAAAGTTCCACGAGATGTTTATCGCAGTTTTTTGCGTGATATTGAAAACGATGGTATAAAAAAAGTCATGAATGATGAAGAACTTCGTCGTACAGTCGAAGTATTCTTTCATTATGATCTTAATATTAACGAGGCAAGTAAAAAATTATTCGTACATCGTAATACACTTATATATAGGCTTGACAAGATTAAACGTATTACTGGGTTTGATATTAAAAAATTTTGTGATGCGTTTATATTTCATGTTCTCATGTTTTCGAATTATTAGTTTATCCGCTTGTATTCGTCAAGATTAATTACTTTGTTAGAGGGTTCGGAAGAATCCTTTTTTTGTGAGAACAATCCTGAATTCATAAGTAATGGAAGCATTGACATAAGGTCGGGTGACGATGACCCATTTTTATTTGCAAACATTTTAAGCATCATATCCATCTGTGAGTTATTTCCACCGCCCAAATTCCCAAGTAGTGGAAGAAGTGACATGAGGTCAAGACCGTTGTCGGTGGGTTTGGGTGGTGTTGATTTGGATGAATAGGTTTCTTTCTCGCTTTGCTTGTCTGAATGGCGTGGTAAAGGGTTTTTTTGTTTTTCTTCTGTGGATTGTTGTTCTATTGTTTCGGGTTGTCTTTTTGGTTGAGATTTAGGCTTTGTTTTAATAATTGCTTTGTATGGTTTGACTTTTGGCTTTGGCTTAGTTTCTTGTTCAATTTCGACAAAATTTGCATTTGGTAAAGGGCTGGGTTCTATCCAGTCCTTTATATTAATAATTTCATCTATGTTGATTTCTTTTTTCATAAATTTTTGATTTAGATGTCAAGTGTGCCGATAATATGTTGAAGCTTTTTTTGTTGTTCTGCATTAAGTAACGGTTTTATTTTTTCTATGGTTTCGCGGATACTGTTTGCGTTGCCTTTGTCTTTTTGCATTCCAATTTGTTTTGCAAGCTCCATCATCAATTGATCGTTTGACATGCTTGAAAATTTACCTATTGCTTGGCGAATGTCTTGCTCGTTCATATTGGTATTATCGGCTTGGTTTTCTTCTTTCAAAATTGCTTCATCTCTGTAAGGTGCGTACGGGTCGCCATGCGAAAAACTTTTTAAATCCATGTCTAGGTATATGATAATTTGTATGGGTATGATACAATCTTTTCATGGAACAAAGCGAAAAAGTAAACGAAATATTTGAATATTTAACCGAAATGTTTGGTGAGGCTCCTGAATGTGAATTGAATTATGAATCAGACATTCAATTAATGGTTGCAATTATCTTGTCGGCGCAATGTACTGATAAACGCGTTAATATTGTTACGAAAACTTTGTTTAAAAAATATAAGGATGTTCATGACTTTGCGAATGCAGATATGGATGAATTGGGTCAAGATATCTATTCGACTGGGTTTTACAAGAACAAGTCACGCAATATAATTGCAATGGCAAAAGAAGTCATAGGTAAACACGGCGGAGTAATTCCAAAAGATATGGATGAATTGACAAAGCTGGCGGGTGTGGGTCGTAAAACAGCATCTGTGTTCATGGCGGAATTTTACGATATTCCTGCAATTGCGGTTGATACACACGTTATAAGGGTTGGCAATAGGCTAGGTCTTACAGAATCAAAAAATCCAATAGTTATTGAACGAGACTTGAAACAAATCTTTGATGAAAGAAATTGGGCAGCCTATCATTTTTATCTGGTGTTATTTGGTCGGTATTTTTGTGTGGCTCGAAATCCAAAGTGTGAAGAATGTCGTATTAAAGAATTTTGTAAACACTATAATAAAGTGATACACTAGGGACATGTTTTTAGATAAAGTAACAATTACGATAAAGGCGGGTAATGGTGGTAACGGTCATGTCAGCTTTTTTCGTGACAAGATGACCATGCATGGTGGTCCTGATGGCGGTAATGGTGGCAAGGGTGGCGATGTTGTTTTTGTTGGGACAACGCGAGAAGATAACCTTGTAAATTTTCGTTATACAAAGAAATTCTTTGCTGGGGACGGTGTTAACGGTGGCAAGCGAAATATGTACGGTGCAGGTGGTGTGCCAATGTTAATTCCAGTTCCACTTGGTACTCGAGTTTATAAATTACTTGAAGACGGTAAAGAGGGCAAGGAACTGCTTGCAGATATTGTGAAAGAGGGTCAAGAATTTCGGGCTTTGCGTGGTGGGGCGGGTGGTCTTGGTAATGCTGCGTTTGCTACTGCGAAAAAGAAGACTCCCAATTTTTCACAGACGGGTATTGTTACAAAGCCGTACCAGGTTCGGCTTGAATTAAATACCATTGCAGACGTAGGTTTGGTTGGGTTTCCAAACGTTGGTAAATCAAGTATATTATCGGTAATAAGTCGGGCAAATCCAAAGATTGGAAACTATCATTTTACAACATTGCACCCGAACGTTGGGATTACAAATATCTTGGACAAGAACATGATTGTTGCCGATATTCCAGGGCTTATTGAAAATGCAAGCGATGGTGTTGGGCTTGGACATGATTTTTTGCGACATGTTATGAGAACGCGTTTGCTTGTTCATGTTGTGGATATTGCACAAGTTGATGGAAGATGTGCCGTGGAAGATTTCGAGGTTATTAATCGTGAACTTGGTAACTTTTCGGATGAGCTTGGGAAAAAACCGCAAATTGTGGCATTGAATAAATGTGATGTTGCGGACGCAAAGAATATAAGTGCTTTCAAAAAGAAATATGGTAAGAAATACAAAATTTTCGAGATAAGTGCGGCAACAAATGATGGCGTAAAGGAATTGTTCAAAGAGACTGCAATAATGTTGCAGGATATTCCAAGACCCGATGTTGCAGTTCCGTTTGCGACATTGGAAGAGCGTGTTGATAAAAACGAATTCCATGTTCGAGTTGAAAACGGTGAATTCATTGTCGAAGGACCAATGATTGATAATTTGATACGTGGAGTTGTATTAAGTGATACCGAAAGTAATTACTATTTCCAAAGAAGAATAGTTGACAGCGGTATTGTTGATGAATTAAAAAAACAAGGGATGAAGCAAGGTGACACGGTGCATATCAAGGATATAGAGTTCGAGTGGGTGGAGTAATATAAGTATGTCATCCCGAATGGAGTCGGGATGACAAAGGCTGATGTATTGCTATAAATGATTTCTCGTTTTCTCATTTGTGTTATATAATATCGCATGGGACTAATGAAGTTAATTACAAAAGGCTTTCGCGTTGAAGGTAAAAATAAAAAATATGTGGAAGAATTCGAGCAGGTTGAGATTCCACAACCAATGATGGAATCGCTTGATCATTCAAGTGCATTCCAAGGGCAATTTGACCACATGTTGGGTGGGCAAAGTATTGGTAATCGTAATATACTTGTGATTACTCCAGCGACTAATCAAGACATCGCACGTATAGTCGAGAACCTGCAGAATAACGAAGCTTGTGTTATTGATTTGGAAAAGGTCGCCGTGGTTGATGCTCAAAGACGGTTAGATTTTTTAAGTGGTGTTATCTGTGCATTGAACGGACACATCAAGCCACTTGATGCGCATAAATATATTTTGACCCCACAGGGACTTGGCGTCGTTCGGTAGCAAAAGCACGATGCTGGTCGACACTTTTTCCGTTTCACTTCTTCAGAGCCCTTGTCAATACGAATGTATTGCCCGCGGACTCTTCATCGCTAAGCAAAAAAACTTGACTGACCATCAGCGTACGTTTGCTACCGAACGGCGCCTGGGCGTGGTTAGATAAAAGGAATTTATGAACGCAATTTATTATGTTTCGTACAAGTTGAAAAAAGACGTCGATGTTGCCGAATTTTTGGATGTATCAAAGAAATTGAATGATGGATATATTTCAAAGCAAAAGGGTTACATATCATGGAAGCAATTGAACCATGGGGAAACTTGGGCGGATATGTTGATTTTTGAGAGTATGGAAGATCTGCAGAACTTTCAAAATAATTCGAATAACCCAGACGAGTTGGCGTTAAAGTTTTATTCGTTTATAAACTTGCCAAGTTGCAAATTTCATCCGTACACAGTTGAAGTAGACCACAAATAATCTAACCGCCAATACATTGCAAAAATCGTCAAGAATGGCGATTTTTTTGTGTTTATGTTCTAGTACTCTTGCGTCATGCATAAATTTACATAAAGGGGAGATCTGTGACCATTTATATTGAAAATGCGATTATTGACAACATGGTTATTAATTCCTTGTTGTTGTATTTTGTTTTCAAGACTATTAAACAAACGCCGCCGCGATGGAGGATTTTGGCAAGTGCTTTGATAGGAACGGGATTTGCATTGATTATGCCGCTTCTTACCTTTGACGGGGTGTTGGCGGTGGCTGTGCGGTTGTTTATTGGGGCATTGATGGTGTTTATTGTGCAACACCGTTCGGTCAAGCGTTATGTGTTGTTTTATTTGATATTCCTTGCATATACATTTGCGTTTGGCGGGGCGGTATACGGAATTTTGTTCATGATGATGGATACGCATTCGGGGCTTCAATACTTTACATATAATTCGAGTGTTTCGATTGGCTTGGTCATTGGGGTAGTGGTTGCCTTTGCATTGTTGATGAGGTTGTTTATCAAGTTCCTTAACGTACGGCATAGCATAAGCAATCATTTGCGTGACGTGGTAATTCATCACAGGGGCGAACAGTTTAAGATTCTAAGTTACATGGATACGGGAAATCGATTAACAGATCCAGAGAGTGGAGCACCAGTAGTTGTTATAAGTCTTAGTTTGTTTCTTAAAATGTTTCCCGATATAAGTCCAGACAGAATATTGCTGAACAAACTTGAGAAAGAGGGAATAGAGGAGGGCAAGTATATAAATTTTTCGACCGTTGCAGGCAAGAGCAAAATGTTTACATTTAAGCCATCCAAGCTAGAAATTATCAAAGGAAAAACATGTGACAAGGTACGGCTTGGGGTGAGTATGAAGGGATTTAAGGATGTAGTCAAATATGATGCATTGCTAAACGCAAGTCTTGTTTGACGGTATCTTTTTGCCAACTTCATCGTCAGTCCGCTTGCCAATATTACCTATATTGGCTTTGCGAACTTTCTTGAATTGGACAAAAACTACTCGTCAAACGATTTATGTAAAGGAGACAAAATGAACTTATTTAAAAAGGCAATTAAACTATTTGATGAAATTACTACACTTGACCTTTGGGAAGATGATTTTGTGTTCTTTATTAATGGAACCGAAGCTTTGGCACGACCGTTGCCAAAGGATGAGGAAGAAATATTATTACAAGAGCTTCATCTTGGTAAACCCGAGACCAAGCAAGAATTAATCGAGCACAATTTGCGATTGGTTGTTTATATTGCGAAAAAATTCGAGAATACGGGCTTGGATATCGAGGACCTTATAAGTGTGGGATCGATTGGTTTGATAAAGGCGGTGAACTCGTTCCAATATGACCGTAATATTAAATTGGCTACTTATTCAAGTCGTTGTATTGAAAACGAGATATTAATGCATCTTCGAAAGGTTATGAAGAATCGAGGTGATGTTTCTATAGACGAGCCAATAAATACAGACAGCGACGGTACCGAGATAAACCTTGGTGATGTTGTCGCGGTTCAATTAGATGCGGTCCCAGATGAAATAGACACAAGTGTCGAAAAGAATCTTTTGTGGCTTGCAATTAATAAATTAGGAATACGTGAACAAGAGATTATGCAGCTTCGATTTGGGTTAACGGGTGGAGATGAGAGAACGCAAAAGGAGGTTGCAGAGATGCTTTCAATATCGCAAAGTTATATAAGTCGATTAGAAAAGAAGATAATTGCACGGTTGAAGAGAGAAATGAAAAAGATAGATAATTGAGGAAGTCGGATAGCGAAGCGTAAAAAATGTAACTTATGTATTTGTAGAATTTCTTGATTATGCGTATATTACTGTAATGAAAAAACTGTTTATAATTCCGTTGGTTGTTATGGTTTTGATTCCAAGTTTTTTGTTGAGTGGTTGTTTCGGTGGTAGCAACAATATATCCCATGGCGATATTGTTGGTACATGGCGGCATGTGCGAACCAATAACACAGAATTAACTGGTGTTTATATTACGCTTGCTGACAGCGGTGTTTTCACAAGGATTCCAGCCGATGGCTCGACCCCAGGAACATGGAGTATTTCGGGGAATGTACTCACAATCCCAGTAATGCATAGTACCCAATCGCAACCAACCCCAGTACGAATTGATGGTGATTGGACAGCAAGGTTAAGTAATAGTAATAATACATTGACGCTTAATCGAAGAGTTGGCGGAAGTATTGCAAATCAAACCAATATTCGGTGGGTTCTTGAGCGAGTGTAATATTATCATAGAATTAATTAATAAACAATATTAAATAAAGTGCAGAACTTGACTTTTCGTGTATGTTAAATTATAATCCAAGCAATGGAAGAAAAACAAAATGGGTATACCAATGACCTTTTGAAAAGGATTGTACGAGGTTTTTATATTGGTCTAGCAGTTGGTGTGATTGGCGGATATGGAATGCAAGCAATGTCTGATGAGCAGGATTTTGAGATGCCAACAAGACCTATGTTGGCTGGATCACTTTTGGGAACTTTTGCTGGGTGCGCTTCGATTAAGTTAAGTTTGCGCAGGCGTAGGAGCAAGCTTGAAGATTCTTTAGTCGAAGATCTCTCGTTAAGGTATTGTGAATTTTCTGATAAGATTATGTTGGAATTTCCATATGGAAATCCAGACCCAGAAATAAGTGAAGCAAATTATGAAAAGGTTGAAACAGCTTCAAAGCAATTTAAGTTAAAGAGTCAACATGCTTTTGATAGTGCAATAGGAGTTTTCGACCAAAATATCAATGATGGGGACGATAACGGGTATAAAAATGCCGAGTCACTTGCAATGCGAAATTTTGAATTCAAGATGAATACTATAATTCTCGAGAAATAAGTTTGTCGAATTGAAAAAACCACTTGCCAAGATGTTTTATTGGGTGTATAATCCTATGTTATAGAGTACATTTAGGAGAAGACATGAATTTAGTTGAACTTATTGAAAAGGAACAAATTGTAAAAGAGGCACCGCAATTCAACGTAGGTGACACCGTAAAGGTTCACTTTAAAATTGTGGAAGGAAACAAAGAACGTGTCCAGGTTTTTGAGGGACTTGTTATTGCACGTAAAAATGGCGGAATTCGCGAGACTTTTACCGTACGTAAAATAAGCTTTGGTGTAGGTGTCGAAAGAACATTCCCAGTTCACAGCCCACGTATCGACAAAGTCGAAGTTATCCGTGAAGGTGCGGTTCGTCGTGCTAAGCTTTATTATATTCGTGACCTTACTGGTAAAGCTGCGACTCGTGTAAAAGAAAAGAAACAGGTTAAAGGTGCCGAAAAAGCACCAGTAAAAAAAGCACCAACCAAGAAAGTAGCCGAGAAAAAAGTTGAAGAAAAGATTGAAACACCAGCAGCCGAGTAATAATTAATTCAACAAAAAAAGGCTACCAAGCCTTTTTTCAAGTATTTAAAAGGGGAAAACATATGAATCCATGGCATGACATAAGTGATGAAAGAATAAAGCCCGAGGAATTTCTTTCGGTAATCGAAATTCCAAAAGGATCAAAACACAAATATGAAATTGACAAAGAATCGGGAATGTTATTTTATGACCGCCTTTTTGTTTGCAGTATGATTTATCCTGCGAACTATGGTTTCATTCCAAGAACATTGTCCGAGGATGGCGATGCTCTTGATGTGTTGGTATTGGGGAACGAGGTCATGCCGCCTTTGACACTTATTAAATGCGCGCCTATTGGTGTTATCGAGATGATTGACAATGGCGAGATGGATGAAAAAATTATTGCGGTGCCATTGTACAAAAATTCAAGACCAGCCGAAAAGTATAAAGACATAACCGACTTGCAAAAATATATGATGGAAGATATCAAGCACTTTGTTATACATTACAAAGATTTGGAAAAAGATAACCAAGTCAAAATCAATGCAATTAAAGGCAAAGAAGATGCTATGAAAATTATAGTTGATGCAAAAAAGCGTTATAAATCAAAGTTTTTACTTGCATAGATTAAATCTGTGTGTTATTTTGTTATTCATAGACGAGTCCGAATTAATCCAAGGGAGGAAGTCATGGATTTTTGGCCATTGTTCATTGTTATAGGTGCTGTTTTACTTACTGTTGGTTTTATTGTCTTTTTGATATTTAGAATCAGAAAACAAAAAGTCGAAGAACCCAAAATTAAAGAGGTTCAAGGTTATATAAAAGAGGGGGCAATGGCCTTCTTGAAACGGGAATACAAAATTCTCGCTATTATTGTGGTTGGTCTTGCAATCTTGATTGGTGTGTTCCTGAATGTGCAAGATTATCGTTTGAGTGGTCTTGCAACGGCAGTTAGTTTCGTTGTTGGTGCGATTTTATCGGCACTTGCTGGATTCATTGGTATGCGTACGGCAACAGATGCTAATGGTCGTACGGCACAGGCTGCAAAGAACAGCGGAATGAAGGGTGCACTTGGTATTTCGTTTGCGGGCGGAACTATTATGGGTCTTGTTGTTGCCGCTCTTGGATTGCTTGGGTTGTCATCTTTAATTCTTATCTTTTATGCGATTTACGGAAATATCTCGGTCGTAATCACAGTTGTTACTGGATTTGGTCTTGGTGCTGGTATTATTGGTTTGTTTGCTCGTGTTGGTGGCGGAATATATACAAAGGCTGCTGACGTTGGGGCAGACCTTGTTGGTAAGGTTGAAAAAGGCATTCCAGAAGACGACCCACGTAACCCAGCAACAATTGCAGATAACGTTGGTGATAACGTTGGTGATGTGGCGGGAATGGGTGCCGACTTGTTTGAGAGTCTTGTTGTAAGTATTATCGCAACAATGTCTTTGGCAACTATTGGCGGCATGGTAGGATTTTCGGCAAGCGTTGTTAACTTGGTATTATTTCCATTGCTTATTGGTGCAGGTGGTCTTGTTGCGTCAATTATCGGAAGTCTCTTTGTTCGTGGTAATAAAAACCCATCACTACGACTTCGGATTGGACAATATGTTTCGGCAGGTGTAAGTGCGCTTATAACACTTGGTATAAGTTTAATCTTGTTTAATAATGCATTGCCGTTCGTTGCTGTTGTACTTGGTAATGTTGTTGGTCTTGCGATTGGTCAAATTACAGAATACTATACATCTTCTTCATACAGACACATAAAATACATGAAAAGAATGAGCGGCACAGGACATGCCACAAATGTATTATCGGGCTTGTCAACAGGGATGCTGTCAACTGCACTTCCTATGCTTGTTATTGGGGCTGCAATTATTGGTTCGTATTACCTTGCTGGTATGTATGGTATTGCACTTGCAGCTGTTGGAATGCTTTCTACTGTTGGACTTACAATAGGTGTTGATGCATTTGGTGCGATATCTGATAATGCGGGTGGACTTGCCGAGATGGGTGGTCTTGACAAAAGTGTTCGTAAAATAACAGACGAACTTGACGCCGTTGGTAATACTACTGCTGCTATTGGTAAAGGGTTTGCAATCGGCTCGGCTGCGTTAACATCACTTGCATTGTTTATTACGTTTATTGCATCGTTTTACACAATTACTGGTGTTGATATTACAGAAGCATTAAACCTTGCGAATCCAATTCTTATTGCAGGTTTACTGATCGGAGGTATGCTACCGTTCTTGTTCTCGTCTATGACAATTAAATCGGTAAGTAAAGCGGCAAATGATATGATAAAAGAAGTCCGACGCCAGTTCAAAGAAAAGCCAGGCATTATGGAAGGAACCGAGAAGCCTGATTACGCAAAGTGTGTTGATATATCAACAAAGGCTGCGTTACGTGAGATGATTGTTCCTGGATTGCTTGCGATATTTGCACCGATTGCGGCTGGGATATTTATGGGTTATGTTGGCTTGGCTGGATTACTTGCGGGTGCGTTGGTGACTGGTATATTGATGGGGCTTTTCCAATCAAATGCTGGTGGTGCTTGGGATAATACAAAGAAATCGATTGAGGCTGATGGTGAAAAGGGAACAGACATTCATACTGCTGCGGTAACGGGTGACACGGTTGGTGACCCATTTAAAGACACTTCTGGTCCTTCTTTGAACACTTTGATTAAATTGATGACTATTGTTGCTGTGGTGTTTATTCCAATTTTCGCGCTCATTGCAAATGGTCGTGGGATACTTGGTTTGTTTTAATCTGAATCTTAATCAACTATAAAAAGGCATAAAGCCTTTTTTGTTTTGCAATATAATTTGTGCCTTAAAAAAGTTTTAAATCGAAATCTGTGAATTTATTGATTGCTTCGGTTCTTGCGATAATATCGACCGTAATGCCATCAATATAGGCTTTGTCTGGGTTACCTTGCCCAGAAATTTCATAGCCACGAGTGGCTGCATAAGTTCCTATGCCTGGGTTATTATTTGCTTCAATAAAGTAACATTTTTTGTTTTCATCAAAAATAAAATCTAGCCCACATGTTATACCAAGTTCTCTGTTGCAGCCTGGTCCGATTGATTGTGTTGTCTTTGTAACAATATCTGGTAATTCGGTATCCCTTGGGTCAATGCCGAGTCTTTTGAGAATATTACTTTCTGTATGGTTATAGTTTCCTTGTCCAAGTACTATCATACCTCTGTTAATTGTTGAAGTTATATTTTCATCGGAGATAAAGTAAGGTGATGATGAATTCATAAGATGTTTGTCGAATGAGCCAGAACGACAAACTTTGTGATTGATTTTTTTGTTCTCTGCATGATAAACAACTTTTGCCATTTGATCTCCGGTGGCGTCGGCAAAAACGCGGATACTTGTATTAAGTTTTTTGATTGGACCAGTAATCAATTCTTGAATAATAACTCCATCCATCATTGAAATCAAATTCTTGTCTTTGGTAACAACTTCATCATAAAATCGTTTCAAGACTTCAAGTTGCTTTTTATCTCTGATTGCTATTTTATCATTTCCGCGGTTTTCATATTCATTCTTGAAAACAGCAGGGAAAAATGGATTGTCAAGAAATTCTTGGAAAGTAACACTATGGGGGAAGGATATACCAAGAGGCAATAGATTTTTAATTTTGGTTTGTCTTTCTTGATATGTGGATTCTTTAAGCATTGTTATGTACAAGGTATTGTCTGGGTCTGAAATTTCATCAATTGTTGTAGCAAAGTTTGCATCGATGTTTTCCTGTAAAAAGGAGAGGAAACCTTTTCTGTATCCCTTGACAATCGGATTTTCAAGTTGAATGCCAAAATAGTTACCATTAATCCAATCGTCACTTAAATATAAGGTAGAAAGCTTGTTCATTCTATAATTGTAATACAAATCGTCTATTTTGTCAATATGGGTTGAGATTTAACTTGCATTGATTATTCGGATATGATATTATACGTGAGCCTTTCGCGGGGAGAAATCCACGCCGAATGAGTCCAAGGGAGGAAAAAATGGAAAAAAGAAATTACGAGTGCATGATGATTGTATCATCTGCGGTTACCGAGGAAAAACGTGGGGAGCTTGTTAAAAAGTTTTCCAAGATGGCGTCACCATCAACAACGGTAGAAAAGTTGGGTCTAAGAAAATTTTCTGTGCCAATTAATTACCGTGAACAGGGATTTTATGTCCTTTTACACTTTGAAGCAAGTCCAGAAGTCGTTGCAGAAATGACAAAGGTTATGAACATAACCGATGGTGTCGAGCGTTTCATTTTCATCGCAAAGGATGAGAAAATGCTTGCAGCAGATGTAGAGCGTAAAGCAAAACGTCTTGAAGCCAAAGCAAAGCGTGATGCCAAAGAAAGTGAGGTAAAAGAATGAACAAAGCCTTTTTAATTGGGAATTTGACAAAAGATCCAGAGCTTAAAACAACAAATAGCGGAGTAAGTGTTTGTAGCTTTAGCATAGCGGTTAACCGCAAATTCGCGGGTCCAGATGGTACACGTGGAGTTGATTACTTTAACATCGTTGCATGGCGTCAGCTTGGTGAGAATTGTGCAAAATTTTTGACCAAAGGAAAAAAGGCATGCGTAGTTGGCGAAATCCAGACAAGAACATATGATGCACAGGACGGATCAAAGCGTTATGTAACAGAAATCGTTGCAGACGAGGTCCAATTCCTCAGCCCACGTAGCGAAGGCGGAATGGGTGGAAGTTCGCCATCAGAAGATGGAATGATGCCAGTCCAGGATGACAACTTGCCATTCTAATTTATTTAATATAACTAATATATAAGGAGTTTTTAACACTATGAGTGAACAAACATTTGAACAACAAGCCGAGCGACCAAAAAAGCCAGGCAACAAGCCAAAGCGCCGTCCATGTGCGTACTGTTTCGAGAAGAACATTTACATTGATTACAAAGACCCAAGATTGAAAAAATACATTACCGAGAAAGGTAAAATTGTATCACGCAGACAAACAGGTCTTTGTGCAAGACACCAACGTGAACTTACAACCGCGGTAAAGCGTGCAAGAAACATGGCTATCATTTAATATAAAAATTTAGATAAAGAGGCGGGCTAGCCTCTTTTAAATGTAAATATCATTATATTTGACCTTGACTGTTGTCGAAATTTGTATTATACTTACAAGTATCTTAATAAAACAAAAGGAGATACAAGACATGAGTTACGAGAACGACTACTACGCAGACTTAGAATCAAAGATGCTTGAAGAGGCAAGAGCAAAGGAAGAAGGACAAGCAAAAAATACTGCTTTCACGACAGCAAAGTTTGGAAGACCCTTATCAAGCGAGGATTTCGCAGTAAGACCAGAAAAGGTTGCAAGACTTACCGAGAGAAGAGAAACACAACAAGCCGAGAATGCTGCAGATGATGCAACGATTGCGTTTGAATATGACGAATTCCAAGCGATTGAAGACGCACACGCAACAGTTCTTGAAGCAGAATATGTTCAAAAATATGCAGAAGAAATCGAGAGAGGGTCTGTTAGATAATCTTGAAGAAAACACATTTTAAAAGGGGGCATGTCGCCCCTTTTTGCATGGTCCAAAAAATGCATTAGAGAATTGCGACAGCAATTCACAAAAATTGCGTATTTTTTATAACTTGATATATGGTCAAACATTATCATTTTGTTGGCATTGGCGGTATTTCAATGTCTGCACTTGCATTAATCTTACATAAACAAGGAATCGTAGTTTCGGGAAGTGACATTAACGAAAACGAACAAACTGTCGAATTGCGAAAGTACGATGTTATGGTCTTTATTGGTCATAATGTAGTGAATATTTCATCAAGTGTGACTAATCTAGTCATTAATGGTGCAATTAGTAATGATAACCCAGAGTTGGTGATTGCAAAAGAAAGAGGGCTCGAGATTGTGGACAGGTCAGTATTGTTGGCGGAAATATCAAAAAGTTATAAAAATGTGATTGCGGTTGCAGGTACAAGTGGAAAGAGTACAACCACGGCAATGATTGGTGCGATATTTGTCGAAGCAGAACTTTTGCCGACTGTGCATAATGGTGCGGTGCTGATGAGTGGGTCTGGTGGGCTTGGGCTTGTTCAAGGGAGTGATGAATACTTTATAACCGAGGCATGCGAATTTAAAAGAAGCTTTTTGACGCTTCGACCTAGAATCTCTGTAATTACTAATGTAAATCCTGATCATATGGATTGCTATGATGATTTTGATGATTTAAAGAAAACTTTTTTTGATTTTGGGTTTGGGTCTGGAAAAGTTATCGTTAATAACGATTGCAAAAATTCTAAATTAATTTCGACAAATTTTGCAAATGCGGTAACGATTGGCATTAAAAACAAAGCGGATATTATGGCGACAGATATTATTGAATACAAGCGCGGAAAATATAAATTTACGGTTGCGGTAAATTCGACAAAATTCGATATACAGTTAAATGTATTTGGATATCATAATATATATAATGCCTTGGCTGCGATTGCGGTTGGTGTCGAATTTGGAGTCCAGCCTGATGTAATTGCCAAGGCTCTTTATTACTATAAAGGAATTGCTCGTCGTTTTGAAGAAATAACCCAGATTGGAAAAACAAAGATAATATCGGACTATGCACATCACCCTATCGAGGTTGCTACTACGATCAAGACGTGCAGTAAACTTTTCGACAAATTTCTTGTTGTGTTTCAACCTCATACATATTCACGTACAAAGGCATTATTCAACGAATTCAAGGAAGTTCTTGGTAATTGTAATGTTGTGCTCTATAAAACGTACAGCGCGCGCGAGAAGCCAATTAAGGGCGGTTCTGCCCATGATCTGGCGAAGAGTCTTGGAATGAAATACTTTTCGACAAAAACTGCACTTGAAAAATTTGTGGATAAGAATATTGAAAAATATGATGCCGTTATTTTTGTTGGGGCTGGTGATATTGATTTGATAGCAAGAAGTTTTAATTGACAAAGATTGTAATATGTCATATAATCATCATTATGAAAAAAGATATTCACCCAAAAGTACGCGAAGTCGAGTTTGTATGTGCATGTGGCGCAAAGTTTAAAAATGAAACCACCAAGCATGGTTCGGACGACATGAAAGTTGAAATCTGTAGCGTATGCCACCCATTCTTTACTGGGAAACAGAAAATCGTTGACGCTGCTGGTCGTGTTGACAAGTTTAACAAGCGTTATGCTGCAAAGAAATAGTTAATAAGGATACAAAATATATGCCACTAGCTTATATTTTAGGAAAACAAAACTTCTTGAACAAGGAGTTTTTTGTTGATAAGAGTGTTCTCATTCCGCGTCGCGATACCGAAATTTTGGTCGAACAAGTTATGAAACATGGCGAAAAGGGTTCAAGTGTTCTTGACCTTTGTACTGGGTCTGGGTGTATTGCGATTTCGCTTGGATTTGATTTTAATGTTACTGCGGTTGATATTTGTGCAATGGCTTTGACTGTTGCTCGAAAAAATGCCGAGCATCATGATGTCAAAGTCAATTTTATTCAAAGCAATATGTTCGAGCATGTTGATACTAGATTCGACATAATTGTTTCAAATCCTCCGTACATTAAAACGCAAGAGATTGGAGTGTATGACCGGTCTATACTGCACGAGCCTCGTATTGCACTTGATGGTGGGCGTGATGGTTTGAATTTTTATCGAATAATTGCAAGCCAAGCAAAGAATTATTTAAATGATCGAGGCTTGCTTGCGCTCGAAATTGGGTTTGACCAGGCGGAAGACGTGACGAGATTGCTTGAACAAAATGATTGGGATAATATTCGAGTAATAAAAGATACGAATGATAATAACAGAGTTATATTAGCAGAGGTAAAAAATGATTGATAAATTAAATGAAATGCAAAAGCGATATGATGAATTGCTTGAAAAAATGCAGGACGAGGAAATAATCTCGGATTATGAACAATACAAAAAACTGGCAAAAGAACAGAGCAAGTTACAACCAATAATGAATTGTTATGCAACGTATAAAAAAACTATTTCAGACATCGAGTCTGCGAAAAGTATTCTTGAAGATGAGAGTGATGAATCAATGATAGAACTTGCAAAAGCCGAAATAGAGGGAGCAGAAAAGACCCTAGAGGCATTCCAGGCACAGCTTGTTGAATTCCTTGAACCAAAAGACGAACGCGATGATGGTAACGTTATAATGGAAATAAGACCAGCAGCAGGCGGTGACGAGGCAGCATTGTTTGCAGGAGTCTTGCTTCGCATGTATACAATGTATGCTCAAGCCGAGGGCTTTAGCGTCGAGATTTATGACCTTGACGAAACCGAGATTGGTGGGGTTAAATCGGTGTCTTTTACTGTTGAAGGTGACGGTGCGTTTGCAAAATTGAAATACGAAAGTGGAGTTCATCGAGTACAAAGGGTTCCCGAAACCGAGACGCAAGGTCGAATACACACAAGTACATGTACGGTTGCGGTCTTGCCCGAGGCGGTTACCGTGGACTTTAAAATAGAGGAAAAAGATTTGCGTGTTGACGTATATCGTGCAAGTGGTGCGGGTGGTCAACACGTTAATAAAACCGAGAGTGCGGTGCGAATTACACATATTCCAACAGGAGTAGTTGTTGCATGTCAAGATGGTCGTTCACAGATAAAAAACCGAGAGAAGGCTATGTCTATTTTACAAGCCAAACTTGCTGACCATTTTCAAGAACAAGAGGATTTAAAATACGCATCAACAAGAAAGAACCAAGTTGGAACAGGGGATCGATCCGAGCGTATAAGGACTTATAACTATCCACAAGGGCGTATTACCGACCACAGAATAGGTAAAAGTGTACATAATATGACTGGATTTATGAATGGTGATATTGGTGAAATGGTCGACGCATTAAGGCTTGGATTGAAACAGCAAGGAGAATGATGGATATAAAATTCAGACAAAATGGGCAAGAGTTAATGGCTCGTGCGGCGGGATTGATTATTTCGGATGGCAAAATTCTAGTTACAAGGTGGTGGTCATTACTGTCTTCCTGGTGGACATATTGAAGTTGGTGAAGACAGCCTTGTGGCTCTTAGGCGTGAAATTAAAGAAGAGATTAGAATAAATACAAAGAATGAACGCTTGTTTGCTGTGGTCGAGAATTTTTTTGAAAGAAAAGGATATAGTGTTCATGAGATAGGATTTTATTATGTCGTAATACCTGTGAATGAATTACCAAAAGAAGATTTCTCGATTGATGAAGTTGACAAAGGCATTGCAAAGAAACTTGATTTCAAATGGGTGAGTTTTGATGAAGTCAAGGATATTAATTTACGACCATACATAGTAAGAGATCTTGTCGCAAAAAGCGGTGGTAATGGATTTACTCATTTAATTTATAGAGACTAACAAATTTATCAGATTATATTTGTTGCAAAGCACAAGATGTTGTGGTATCATGAACGTATGAAGTGTGTATTTTGTAGTTCAGGCGACAATAAAGTAGTCGACAGTCGTATCAATGAACAAGGTAATTCAATAAGAAGACGTCGTGAATGTCTTAAGTGTGGAAAGCGTTTTACAAGTTACGAGACTGTGGAATTGGTTCCTGTATTAATTGTAAAGCGTGACGGAAGTCGTGAATCTTTTAACCCGCAAAAGATTAAACGTGGTGTTATAAAGGCTTGTGAAAAGCGTCCAGTCACAATGGAACAAATTGACAAGATTATCGAAGCGGTTGAAAAGAAGCTCTCAAGCGTGTTGGACCAAGAGGTTACAAGCGCACAAATCGGTGATATGATTATGGCGGAACTGAAAAAAATTGACGAGATATCATATGTTCGCTTTGCCGCGGTCTATCGTCAATTCAAGGATATTTCGACGTTCCTTGCGTTCATGAAAACATTGGAAGATAATCTTTCAAGCAAAGACGAAAAGATTGGGTAGGTGAATTTATGTATTTGAAAGGCAAAAAATTAGAAGATATTACCGAAGCTGACATTGCAAAATATAGAGAGAATAAAGTAGTTCGTCCATCACCAAACTATCCGATTGAAGGCGTGGGACTTTGGGACATTTTGGATAATGGTGCGGATAAATTCGAAGAAATACAAGGATATTCTTCCGCCATGAAAGAAACTGAATCTTCAAATGAAATGTAATTTAAAAAGAGCGTAAAGCTCTTTTTTGTTTACGTTTGTGTGCGCTTGCGTCGGAAGTGGAACACAAGGAATATAATAACGCCTACCGCACCGAGAATTGCAAGGATGATACCCATTAATTGAAGTGCAGACAAACCGTCCATAACGATATAACGGGTCCAGACATAGCCATACATATTAATTTGTGTGTATGAACAAAAGTAACGAATGCGGGTAAGTGGAGCGTTTCTGTCGAATTGACCGATTACAGCTATGCGTTGACGGTTTTGAAGATATTCGCCCACGATGTGGTTGACTCCGCCATTATCCGAGAATACTGGAATTCCATTTGGATATTGATTTGTTGAAAAAACAACGCGTGCATTTGGGTTAAGTATCTCACCACTTGGCGGAAGATTAAAGTTAATAACATGTTGGACAAATACATAACCGACATGAGTGCCATTTGGGTTAGGTGTACCATCCGTGTTTATTCGGATTTCAAAGAATTCCCATCCGCGGATGTCTTGTACGGTAATCCTGCGGTTAATTGTCAATCCTTGTTCGCCTCGACGAGTTTTGTTTAATGTACCGACCGTAAGGTCAAGAACGGTACTTGTCGGGTATTTAAAAATAGGTACACCGTTCAAAATGACTCGACCTATGTTTTGCGGGTTTGGGCTGCCATCATTGCCCCATAATTCGGAATCAATATAATAATCAGACTTGGGTGTAATAAACCGATTGTTAACGTAACCAGTATAGTGGTTACGAGTTATTTGGTTTTGGAAAAGGATATAGCTGTAATCGAATGGTATACCATTGAAGTAGGTGGTACTTTGAAGGATTTGGAACACAAAGCCTGGTTCAAGACGTGTTTGTGCACCGATAGAATTTGGGAATTCAAACATAGATGGACGACCAAGAGTGTTAATAGTTCCAAAGAGCGGAGCAGTCGGAATGAGAATAGGACTTGCGACTTGCCAATTATAATGTGGTCGCATTGCACCAGTAGTGAAATTTGTTGTAAATGACCAAAGTTCGGTCAAATCTTGTAAACATACCGATTCGATAACGTGTTGGTGACCCAACCAGAAAAGTTGATTATTCATCCGATCAAATGTAAGAGAAGAATTTCCAAGTGATGTTGTAGACCCTTCGAGTATCATTGGGGTACCAGCATCAAACGAAAACGAGCTGCCAACTAATTCAAGTTCGATGTGTCGGAATACAGCATTACGACTTGCATTTTCATACAAGGCAATCAAGTTCCCGAGTGTATCTGTTGTAAGGTCAAGAAGAAAGTGTCCAGCCAAGTTTAATTGGGTTGTGATGATTGTCTGTTCGTTGGTCTCAAGACAAATTGCGACATGGACGTTGCCCGTGGCACCAGTATTCGTAAGGAAAAGAGTATCATGCTCGCCAACCCATGGGTTGATTACTGCACGTGTGTCGCGTGAAATCTGCCGCCCTAGACCAAGTGGCTCAAGTCCATTATTTGTGATTGCAAAAACGTCATTACGTGCAAAATCAATTGCAAACATTTCACCTGTTGCAATGTTGGGAACAAGTTCGATGATTTCACTTGTTGTTGGAGCGGTAATAACAGAGCCACTTCGGCTTCCATCTGTATTGAAGCGGTGAATACGTCTGTCACGGTCATGAGCGTATATGGTATCCATGTTATTAAATGCCATCGAACGTATCACAGACAGCGATTGGTTGTAATGTAAAAGTGGAGTAGGAAGATTGGTTGTATTTGTATCAAGCAAACGCACAGAAGACGAAAAATCGGCTATCCAGAAGACACCTTCGTCAATCATTGTAAAAGCGGTAGGGTGGTTAAAAAATCCATAATCGTCACCAATCGATCCCGCAACAGTTTGATGGAATTCAAGTATAGTATTCGGAAGGATTCGATATTGGTCGATACTTCGTTTTACCGCATCAATTACAAAGACTTCGTTTCGACTTCGGGCACGCAAGTATATTGGTGCATAACTTTCTCTCATTAAAAAGTCATCTTCGTTTCTTGGTGTAATTTCGTAATAGCTGTTTTGTTCAAGGTCGACAAGGCTTGCAAGATTGAAAAGGACAATTCTGTTTCTTGCAATAAATACAAAGTTCATTCCACCGTCTTCGATAAGGTTAAATGAAGACGGGCTGTAGAAACCTTGGCTTAGAACATCGCCGCTTGTAGTTTGGATGGAGAATAACAATGCATTTTCAGGGTCAGATGCAAGAAGATAAATTTCTCCACCGATTGTTGCAGTAATACCGCGAATTTGTTGGCGAAGTGTTATCAACGAGCCAAATTGTTGATTCATAGAACCAAGCACGGTTTGATAGCCATAGCGATTGTCATGAGCGTAAAGGACACGGACGGCATTTGCAGGTGTTGCAAGTGGGACTACCGAAAAAATACTCATCTCATCACCGCTTGTTGTGTATTGAAGACGGCTTGCAAAAGAAAAGGTAAAACCAGGTGTACGAATGTTTGCGGTAGCATAAATATAAAATCCAGTATCAAAGAAAATATGCAAATTGTTTCTTGCATAGATAATGTCGCGTGGACGACTTGGCAATGCTATACGGGATATTGTTTGGCTTGTGGATTTATTAATTATATTAAGCCGATAGTTTGAAAGTTCTTGTTCGACTGCGTAAATAAAATTGGTAGAACAGATTGCAAGCATCTGTGGTCGTGACAAAAAGTTAAAATTAACACCAGGTTGGGTTACATGCTGCGATTCGCGTGTTGATGCATTTGACCCCAGCACAGAAACACCACCAAAAAACACAAGCACACACAATGCACATGATAATGCAAAGACAATATATTTTTTCATTATAAACAAGGGTAGCATGTTTGTTCCATTTTTCAAAATCAATTAAAAGAATAATACATACACGATGTCGTGGTATCAGTTCAATTTAAAAAAATTATGTTTGAATGATTATAACTCGGGGTCGTCATAATACGGACCGTCATCATCGTCAAAGCTGTTGCGATATGGTTTGAAGTTTGGTTTTGACTTTCGTCGTGGACTCTTGCGGCGAATTGGGCTTGCGTCTTCGGCGTCTTTGAAAAACCATCCGATGCGGACTGGAATAAATGCGAGCAAGATAATCGCTGCGACTGCGACAATGCTCACAATGATTATGGGTAGAAGTTCCATCATGAATTAATGCTAGCAAAATATCTGTGTCGAAATATAGGATAAAGGCTTTAAATATGCAAGAATACGTTGAAGATTTAAATTTGATTGAATACGAAATTGAACGGCGCAAGTCAGGTTTTTATACATATAACACAGGTAAAACAAAACATTCAAAACAGATCGGCTTTCACCAAGATATACATAAATCACGTTGGGTTTTTGGTGGTAATAGAACGGGCAAAACCGAGTGTGGTGCGATAGAAGCGATATATTGGGCGACAGGATTGCATCCTTATCGTGATATCAAAAAAAGTACAGATGGTTGGGTTGTGTCACTCTCGTTGCAGGTACAACGCGATGTTGCCCAGGCAAAGATACTTAAGTATCTGTCGCCCGAGTTTATTGTTGATGTTGTAATGCGAAGTGGCAAGAGCGAGAACCCAAAGAACGGAGTAATAGATTTTATTTCTGTGCGTAACAAGTTTGGTGGAATAAGCAAGATTGGATTCAAATCTTGTGACCAAGGACGAGAAAAATTCCAAGGGACAAGCCTTGATTGGGTTTGGTTTGATGAAGAACCACCTGAGGACATATATGAAGAATGTTTACTTCGAACACTCGACCGTGGTGGTATTGTTTGGGGGACGATGACCCCGTTAAAAGGGCGGAATTGGCTTTATAACACGATTTATCTTGATTCGGATAGGCACAGCATTCATCAAATGAGCTGGGACGATAATCCATTCCTTTTACCAGATGAAATTTATGAAATGGAAAAGAGGCTTTCACAAGATGCATTAGAATCTAGAAAGTATGGACGATTTACATGTGGCGAAGGTCTTGTATTTCCAGAGTTCGGCGATGAAAACATCATCGACCCAATACCAATGCAAGAGTTTATCGGATATAACTTTTTAATTGCAATAGACCCAGCATATGTGGCACCGACTGGGGTTATATGGGTTGCGACAAATGGCGAGGATTACGTTGTTATCCATGATTACTCGGTTTCACATAAGACTGTTGCCGAACATGCCCAGGCAATTCTTGACAAGACCAAACAACTTGGTATTACCGAATATACCGTTTTAATTGATAATTCATCGTTGCAAAGAACTTTGGTTGGACGCGATACGGTCGAACAACAATTCAAGGACAATGGGCTTGATGTGAATGCAAGTATCAACAAGAATGTAATGGAAAGCATTATGAAAATGAAGACATTGTTAAAAGATGTTAACGGTGTACGTAGGTTATTTATTACAAGAAATTGTATAAACCTTGTACGTGAAATACGTGGTTATTATTGGGGAGATAATGATAGACCAGTTAAAAAGAATGACCATTGTATTGATGCGCTTCGTTATGTGGTTATGCATGATTTAAATTCTGGGAAAAAGGCAAAACAAAATATCCTTGGTGAAAAGAAGAGTGAGTTGTTGAAGATGGCAAAGAGAAACTTATAACTCACCTTTCATTAGCTGTCACGATGACCGTTTAATTTCACAAGTCCATGATTTAATGCGGGTGTAAGGGAGTATTAGATGGACAAGGAACTTATAGAAAGCTTGCGTAAATTGGCAATAGGTTATTTTGAAGAGGAGATCGAGATAACCGATGACAAGCAAAAGCGAAAAATCAAATACCATGCACCAAAGATTGAGGCGATACGTGAACTTGGCAATATAAAGCCAAAAGAAAATAGATTCGAGTTCATGAGTCATGACCAATTAATTGCAGAGGTCGAGAGAATTCTTGAAGAACTTAGAAGGATAGAATAATGAAAGAAATAATTTACAGAAAACCAAAGAAAATTGAAAAGACAAGCCGAGCTGAAAAATTAAGGAGTGAACTTGTATCAAATGTAATTGCCGATTACGAGGAACGTAAATTAAAACGTCGTGAGTTTGAATTGCAATGGCGTTTAAACCTTGATTTTTATGCAGGCAAGCAAAACAGCATTATTACAAGTTTCGATACTCTTGTAAATGTGGGTAAACAATTTCATTGGCAAAGAACGGATAGCTTTAATCATATTGCACCAATTGTAGAAAGTCGACTTTCAAAGATTACAAGCCACAAGGTAGATATTGAACCAACGCCAGACACAGACGAGCAACATGATATGGATGGTATACCACTTTGCAAGAAGATACTTGAATCGGCGTTTGCAAAGACCGATTTCGATGCCATGGTAGAACAGGCAACAATGTGGAGTGAAGTAACAGGCAGCGTGTTCTATAAAGTATATTGGGATAATAATGCGGGTTCAGTTCTGGGGATGATAAAGCAAGGAGACACGGAAAACGAGATTCGTGATGGTGATGTTTGTATATCCATTTGTTCACCATTTGAAATTTTCCCAGACAAAATTTGTGCATCATGTATGGGCGAGATTTCAAGTTTGATCCATGCCAAGTATCTCTCGCATCAGGTAATTAAAGAAAGCTGGGGTGTGGATTTGAGTGGATACGCCGAGGACAATATTCTTGTGATTGAAAGGTACCAGGTTCCAACAAAGGCTTATCCGAATGGGCGGTTTGTTATTATTGCGATGGATAAATTGATTTATGATGGCGAACTTCCTTATATTAACGGTGAAGATGGTAAACGAACAATTCCATTTGTACGTCAAGTGTCCGAGGGAATGGTTGGATCGTTCTATGGTCGAAGCGTCATTGAACGAGCTATTCCAGTCCAGCGTGCATATAACGCAATTAAAAACCGCAAAGTTGAATTTTTGAACCGATTGGCATGTGGAGTATTGACCGTTGAAGAAGGAAGTGTTGACATAGAATCGCTGGAGAATGATGGTCTTGCTCCTGGTAAAGTTATTGTATATCGTCATGGGACCACGGCTCCCAAATTCTTAAATACGGGAAGCTTGCCTGCCGAACTTGAACGTGAGGAAGAACGATTATTAAAAGAGTTCGAGCTTGTAAGTGGTGGTGGGGACATAATGCGAGGTCTTGAGAATGGAAATGTAAGCGGGGTTGCACTTGCAATATTGACCGAGGAAAATGACCGCAGAATGAACAGAACAATACAAGCCATGGTGCGTGCAAAGATGGTAATTGCATGCCACATTCTTCGATTATATAAACAATTCGTGACAAGCAGGCGACTTGAACGAATTGTGGGTGAGTCAGGGGTCGAAATGTTTGACTTTGACCAAGCGGCGATTACATGTCGGAATGTGATTGTAAGAAATGCTGGGATGATGAAAGGAGAAATGAATGAAGGAAATTGAAGTTGTGGAACAATCTGATGTTGAATTTAAAATGGATAACGGGGATGGTCTAGAAAATCCTTGCCCATCGGTTCAAGACGAAGACTCCACCAATATATATGGGAATTTTGCAAATGCCGATGAATTGTTCAAGGCATATAGAAATCTTCATGCCGAATTCACGCGTAAGAGCCAGGAACTGCGAAAACTTGAAACGGTAAATGATAAAAGTGAAACGATAATGGATACAACAAAGACGTGTGATGTCAATGATGAAAAGGTTGAGAATCCATTAATTGTCACTAGATCAGTTGATGATGTAATACGTGATTATTTATTCGGAATAAAGCAAGGCAAAGTTCCACCCATCGTTATAGGAACCGCGACAAACGCGACAACTTCTGTTGATGGTATCCGTACTATGACCGAGTCAGATAAACTTGCAAAAACTTTTTTTGCAACAACTAAATAGGAGGACAGATATGATTACAATTAATACAGCCGAGAGTGCTTTGAGAAATATTTATTTGGAAAGCGTTATCCATGATATTAATGAAAAGACAAACCCATTTCTTACAATGATAAGAAAAAATACAAAAACAATAGCAGAGCGTGATGCAAAAGCAGCAGTCCGTTTTGGATCAGAAGGAAGCGTTGCGGCGGGTGAGGAGGATTCAATACTTCCAACGGCGCACGATGCTCGCCAGGCAGAGATTGTTACACCGCTTAAAAACCTGTACGGAACCTTTCAGATTACGGACAAGGCAATTCGCGCAGCACAAAACAGTCCAGGTGCGTTCACAGCACTTGTTGGTGGCGAGATGAAGAATCTTGTTGCCACAGCACAGACTAATCTTAACCGTATGGTTTATGGAAGCGGCAATCCGTTTCTTGCTTATACGCTTACACATAATGCTCCCACACGTACTTTTCAAGTACCAGCAAGATTTCGCGACAATTTGCGTGTTGGACAACAAATTGTTGTCATGAACTCAAACAATCAAGTTTTGAATACAAATGTGATTAAAATTACAAATGTAGTTGCATTCATTCCAGACTCATCAAGATTAAACGTAGTATATACAGGCGATGTTCCAGCAACAAAGTTTGACCGTCTATATCTTTTCCCAGCCGAACAATCGAATCTTGAGATGAATGGTGTAGACAGTCTTTTCATGCAGGACAGACTTTACAATTTGAAAAGAGAAGACTATAAAGAAATTCTTCCATTTACAAGCTTTGATAGTGGAGAGGACCTTAATATCATTAACGAGGATGTTCTTATTGAATTCTTTGATGGGCTTGAAGAACATGCGCAAGGTCAAGTATCGGACATTATCTTGACACATCCAAATGTACGCAAGGCGTTGTTTGAAAATCTTCGTGATACAAGAAATAATATTGATGTGACCGAGTTTGCTGGTGGTTTCCGTGGATTTACATTTAATGGAATTCCAATGTATGCAGACATTCGCTGCATGGCAGGTACAGCATACGCACTTCACAGCGAATCCTTTGCTATGCAACAACTTTGTGATTGGACTTGGCTTGAAGGCGATGACGGTTCAATTCTTCGTCCGATAAGTGGCAAATCTGTTTATAGTGCAACTCTTGTGAAGTATGCTGATCTTGTTTGTGAAAAGCCATTCTTGCAAGGCAAGTTGACTGGTTATAGTGCTTTGCAATGGAAGTAGCCTGATTATAATAGGAAAAATAATGCAACAGATAACAAACGACCTGTTTGATATAGCGAACAGATTAAAACAAATTGACGAGCAATATAATGTGTTTTTTGATTCGGTAAAGGAAAGATACGAGGTTCATTCATTAAATCTTGGATATTCGTCTCCGAATCCAAACACGCTTGAGTTTATTGTTCCATATCCAATTTTGGATGAAAGAACATTAACTCGTGCAATGCGTACGCGAAAAGAAAACGAATATGAAATACTTGCCGAGATTGAAGAACATAACAAACTTATTGAACAGAGTGCGTACGACGCAATGAGCCAAGAGTTAAAACGGTTTGAAGACATGTTCTCATATGCATATCAAACGGGTCGTGATGTTACCTTTGCAAAAAGGAGAGAATGGATATGAAAATAAAACAGATATTGAGTAATGTGGCAGAAATACTAGGGCTTGCAGATGTTGTGGAATTGGTTAAATCAAACGTGGCAATTAATGAACTTCATCAAAATACAAATTATAGATTATTGCTTCGTTGTGCCTCTTTGGTTGTTGCAAATCTTGCGACTCATTATTCGGAAATAACGCATACACAAAGAGTTAATACACAAATCAATGGGCGAATTAATTTTTCTGTATTTGAACATCCGCCGACAAACATAAAAATGGTACGTCAAATTACGGGCGAGAGAATGCGGTTTCGAACATTTATTGATCACATAATCGTAAATCAACCAGGAAAATTTGATGTGACATTTACTTATGTTCCAAAGATAATATCAGGAAATGAGACCAATCCATTTCCGTTGCCGCCTGCTGCACTTGAGTATGGGATTATGGCGGAATATGCGTTTCTGAGTGGTATGTTCAACGAAGCCCAGGTATGGAATGAAAAATTCGGCGAGATGATATTTGCATCGGTAAAAAAGAACGGCAGGTCTGTGACAATGCCACGGTCATTCTAGGGTGGTGGTTATGTTACGAAATTTAAAGTTGCGACCCACGCGGAGTATTTCATTTTCAGTCGAAAACTATACAGTACAAACATCAAGAAAGCGTCCAATACGAAATCGAATATATGCAAGTAATAACACAGGATTTAATGCCACACCGACAAAGTTAACACGCAGTAGTGAACATCAAGCAAGAGGTAATGGAATAGCAAGACAAGAATCTAACCAGCACATGGATCTTGGACTTCGCCGTTTTGTTATACATAACCAAGACACAGTAAAGTTTTCTTCACCTTTTGACAAGGATGACTTTATAACCGAGGGTTCAAGTGGTCAATTCAAAGTTGACGAACGATTTGGCAGGTTGCTTGGGCTTGAATTATTTGGCAACAAATTGCTTGTTATACAGGAATTTGGTTTTTCAACATTGGACATTGCGTTTGATGCAAGTGAGTTTAATTTGCAGATTTTGGTAAAGACATATGAACACATTATTCCAAATACCGCAAGGGTGCTTGGTGATACTGTATTCTTTTTGACTGCGGGTGGGATGTGTCGAATTCGACGAGGCATTGTGGAATTGCTTGATATTGATGTTGTGTTTAATGTTGCTCACAAATACGTGTCTGTAATACATCAAAACCGTTATCACCTGGTATTGGAATCGAAAATCTTGGTTATCGAAAAGTTCTTTGATTCGTTTTTTTACATAGATAAAAATTCAGACAATGCAAAATGGGCAACAGATTTTTTTGCACTTGGCTATGCGGCAGACAGACAATTTCTCAAACAAATACGACTTTGTACAAGTAGTGATTTAACAATAGTTATAGTCACAGAGTCTCGCGAACAACGCATCAATGTCCGCGGTCGAAACAATGTACAACGTATTAATTTGAATATCAAGGGCGATGCGTTCAAGATAGAATTTGAAACAAATGCCGAGAATATTGAAATTAGTAATCTTGTTGCTGTGGTCGGATTTTTGCCAAGTGGATATCGTGCACTTGTATAAGGGAGAAAATATGGAATTAATTAATTTGGATCAAATCAAGTTTAATCAAATTGCAAGACAAAAACTTGCAGCATTCGAGCAAGTATCAAAGATGGAATCTTTTAATCAAAACTTTGATTACCTTACCGATAAAGAAAGGGTAGAGATTAATCTTATTATGGCGCGGACATATCGAAAGTATAATGTGGGTGGAACCGATGTTCCAGATCTTGTCGAGATACCGCGACCATTAACATGGGAACAAGCGAAACAACAAGCAATCGAAGAAGCCGAACGCTTGAATGTAATTCGTATAGATCGAATTAATGACGAACAGAGCAAGAGACGAGAACGTCAATTACTTCGCAAACAAAGGATAAACGAACAGTACAAAGCGCGTATTGCCCGTATAAACACGGATGCGGGACGCAGAGGAATTTTGAACAGCACAATTGTGTTGAATCAACTTGAGCGGGCTCATATCGCCAAACAAGAAGCCGAGACAGCAATCAATGACGAGATAGAGTTTATCGAGGTTACAAGAAATTCGAGAATAGACCAACAAAACACTACGTTTGAACAAAGGGCAGAAGCTCTTGCAAGACGAATTCATATAGATAGTGTTCGTATTAATGTGCAAGCAATACGCGAAAAAGCAGTTCAACGCAGCCGAGCGTTCAGGGACCTTATACATCTGTCTCAGGTTCGTTTGACAACACCGATAAATACTCAGACAATGATAGACCAAGAAATCTATGACGAGTACGTAACATTTCTTGTCAAACAACTGCCTAGGCGTGCGGTTAGTCTTGTCAGCAATGATCCTGTGTTCTTTTTTAATTTACCGCATACAATGTGGTTGCGGTTATATAATGAATTCAATAGACGAGTCTCAGACATTACATAAAGGAGAAATAAACCATGTGGGAAGAAATTATATCAATAGCAATTAATCATGGGCTGATGACGGCATTGTTTGTGGGGCTTATGGTATATGTATTAAAAGATGGCCGCAAGCGAGAAAAGAAATATCAAGACACAATTGAAAAGCTTGCCGAGTCTTTGAAGATTGTTCACGAAATTCAAGAAACGACCAAAGAATTAAAGAAAGATGTGAACGAAATTAAAATCAAAATTTGAGATTGTCCGACTTTTTCCTCTTGACTGGGGTTACTTAACATGGTAATCTTACTGGTAATCTTTCATAGGCTTGTGGACAATCTCCTCAAAATTGTTCTGGCTTGTGATTGTATAGTAAGGCAACCAAATGTTGACCTAAAAGGAGAAAATCATGGAAAACGAACAAATTGTTCAAGAGGAAAAAGTGGACCTTCCACTTGGTGCAGACACCGAAAAAAAGGAAAAAACTGTCAAGGCTGCATCTGTGAAGCCTGTTGCAAAAAAACAAGTAAAGGTCGAGGCAAAGGATGCTTTGTCACAACTTTCAAAAGCAGAAATAATTAGAGAATACGGAAAGAATGAAAAAGATACTGGTAATGCTGCCGTTCAAATCGCTATTTTAACAGCACGAATCAATCACTTGACCGAACACCTAAAGATCCACAAACAAGACAAGCACAGCCGTCGTGGTCTTATGCAAATGGTTGGTCAAAGGAAAGGTCTTCTTTCATATCTTGAAAAGAAAGATGTTGATGCATATCGTGAATTAAAAGCAAAGCTTGCTATACGTTAATGAGAAAAGGGACAAATCGTTCCTTTTTCGTGATTTGCATTCATTTTTTGGCTTAATTCCGCGTCATCCTTGGTCAAATATTAACCTATATTATCCCTCGGATGCCATCGAAATTAATCTCAAAAGTCTAAACGCAACTCATATTTTGAATAGGAGAAAAAATGACTGATAATTATAAAAAATTTGAAACAGCAATTGGTGGACGTGCAGTTATCGTCGAGACTGGTGCACTTTGTGGGCTTGCAAATGGAAGCTGTACGGTAACATGTGGCGAAACGGTAGTAATGGCAAACGTTACAATGGCGGATAAACCACGTGTGGGTCAAGATTGGTTCCCACTTGGAGTGGACTTTGAAGAAAAGTTGTATAGTGTTGGAAAGATTCCAGGCGGATATCGCAAGCGCGAGGGCAGACCTGCGGATTCTGCTGTACTTACGTCTCGTTTAATCGACAGACCACTTCGTCCATTGTTCCCAGACGGTTTCTTTAACGATGTTTCGGTTGTTGTAACCGCATTATCGGTTGATCCAGAAATTTCACCAGAACCGCTTGGGATGCTTGCATCATCTATTGCACTTGTAATAAGTGACATTCCATGGAATGGTCCAACAGGTTCGGTCTTGGTTGGCAGAATCGGTAAAGAATTTGTAATCAACCCAACAACTACCCAGCAAGAAGAGTCGGATCTTCACCTTGTCATAAGTGGTACTGAAAAAGCGGTATTGATGGTCGAGGCGGGTGCAAACGAGATTACCGAAGCGGACATGCTTGCGGCAATTATATTCGGACACGAAGAAATCAAACGCCAGGTCGAGTTCCAAAAGACAATCGCAAAAAAGATTGGAAAAGACAAATTTGAATTTGTTGCGACCGAGATTGATGAAACACTTGTGGATCGTGTAACAAGCTATGCGACAAGCTTTCTTGAAAAGGCATTGAATGAGACTGACCTTGAAAAGCGTCGTGCTGCCGAGTCCAAGGTTGACGAAATGGTGCAAGACCAATTCAACGACATTTGGGAAGAGTCAAAGAAAGATATTGAATCACTTATGTACGACATAAAAAAGAATGTTGTGCGTAACAAAATTCTTGAAAAAGGTCTTCGTCCAGACGGTCGTGGCACAAAAGATATTCGTCCGATTTGGACAGCAACAGGAATGTTGCCGCGTGTACATGGTTCAAGTGTATTCACACGTGGAAGTACCCAGGTTCTTAATATTTGTACACTTGGAATGGTGAGTGATGCGCAACGTCTTGACGGTCTTGATGACGAAGAATCAAAACGTTACATGCATCATTACAACATGCCACCGTATGCAACGGGCGAGGCAAAAAATATGCGTGGTACAAGCCGACGCGAGATCGGTCACGGAGCTTTGGCTGAACGTGCGCTTGAACCTCTTCTTCCGTCTGAATGCGAGTTCCCATATGCAATAAGAACGGTATCCGAGGTACTATCAAGTAACGGTTCAAGTTCTATGGCATCGGTGTGTGCGTCTTCTATGTCGCTTATGAATGCGGGTGTTCCAATAAAGGCGGCATGTGCGGGAATTGCGATGGGTCTTATCAAGGACGAAGAATCAGGAAAAGTTGCAGTATTATCAGATATTTTGGGTGTCGAGGATTTCCTTGGCGATATGGACTTTAAGGTTGCGGGTACCGAAAAAGGTATTACCGCAATTCAAATGGATATGAAAATCGCAGGTATTGACGAGCCAACATTGAAAACGGCGCTTGCCCAAGCAAAAGAAGGAAGAATGCACATATTGAAAAATATGAATTCGGAAATTTCAAAGCCAGCTGAGAAGCTTTCAAAATATGCTCCAAAAATAATCATCATCCAAATCAAGCCAGAAAAAATTAAAGATGTCATAGGTTCAGGCGGAAAGGTAATTAACAAAATTATCGAGGATACTGGTGTTAAAATCGATATCGAAGACGACGGAAAAGTATTCATTGGTGGTATGGATGATGCGATGAACCAAAAAGCACGTTCAATAATCGAAAGTATTGTATTCGAACCCGAGGTCGGCATGGAATTCGAGGGCAAGGTTATGCGTACAATCGAAATCGGTGCATTTGTTGAATTTGCATATGGTAAAGAGGGTATGGTACATATTTCAAAACTTGGGACTGGTGCTCGTGTTGAAAAAGTAACCGACGTTATAAAGGTCGGTGACACGGTCAAGGTCAAGGTTATTAAAATCGACGACAAGGGCAGAGTAGACCTTCAAAGAATTGTTTAAATCAATTTTATTTCTTTTTTTCCCATTTCTGCGTCAGATTAGACAATACTATTGTATTGCCTTCGAAATCTTCCTTGAACTGAGAAAAAATAAAAAATTCTAATGAAATAAAAGTCCGCAAGGGCTTTTTTTATGACCTAAGAAAAATCGTTTGCGATTTTTCATAAATATATTGCATTAATGTCCAAAAAATGCATTAAACGACGCGAAGCGACGCACCGTCAGGTGCATTTTTTATGACCTAGCGACAAAGCCACCTTTTTTATGTGTCTTGACAGAATGCAACAAGTTTGATATATTTATGAATGAAAAGAGATAGAGAATCAAAAGAGTTGAATAACAGATTTGCGGCACTTGGAATCGAGTCCGAATGGGATGAAATATTTTTTAGTGGTGTTTTAACGGACAAACAAGACGAAGTTTTGCGTGCATGGTTAGCAGGTGAAGATGAATTTAGTAAAGTCAAAGAGAAGTATGACACAAGCCTTTATCCACTTGTTGAAACAGTTGCCGAATTGATCAGGTCAGTCGGTAGAGAACACGAGAAATATGAAATAGGATATGGATTAAACCCATTAAGTTTTATTACGCATAACGGAATCGAGCGTAGCACTTGGATTACAGCCAACATAGATAATAATGACGGATTTTCTGAATATGAATTTGAGAATTTAAGTAAAGAGCTTGATAATTCTATGAGTAAGTTGGCAAATCGTGAGGAAGTTGTAACAAGATTGAGGTTCTTTGAGGGGATGACACTTGAAGCTATTGGAAAAGAATTTTGTGTAAAAAAAGAAAGAATAAGGACAATTGAAGCAAAAGCATTACGAAGATTACGTCATTCAGCTAAAAATTTAGTGCCATATTTCGATATATTAAAGTAAACCGAAAAAAGGGGCTATCATAAACCCCTTTTTCGTTGGATATTGGGAGTACAAAGACTTTATTCCCCAATTCCTGTGGATAGCTTCGATTTCAAACTTTGTTGAAGATTAATTCAATATAAATTGATTAATTACTTCTTGCTTGAACCACGTGCTTTTGTCGTGTTCATCTTTGCAGATGATGTCGACTTCGAGCGAACAGCAGATGTCTGTTGTTTGCTTGTTGCACAACTTCTCGGCATACGTCCACCTCCTTTGCCCGACGTATGATTTTCATAAATCCGTATGGATTGTAGAAATTTGTCGAACAGTCTAGTATGGTCACATGTCGTAGTAATATCATAGTTATTGAAAAGTTGTTATGACCTGTCCGCGAAGCGGACAATGAATAATATCAATAATGTCCAACAACTTTTGTTATATATAGATATGCAGGAAAAGTTATTGAAAAGTTGTTAATCTATATATGTAAACGGTCTCTGATTTCATTTGCTTGTTTTTCTTGGAATGACTGGATAACTCACGGTCACCCGTGGTTGCGGCAATGATGCCATTTGCAATCGTTTGGCTCATGTCAACTTGGTGAAGCTTTGGTTGTCCAAGGATTTTTGGGTCCACATAAGTTGCATTTGTGTAATATATCCCATTGACTCGGTCATGATTGCTTAGTTGGGTTAATTTTTCTGGACCACCATTATCAAGCACGGTATGTGTTCCGAACATAGTAACACTCAAAGGATCGTATGGCAGGATAGACTCCATTAATGTCGTACCAATAGTATTGCACGTACCGAATATGTCATCAAAAACAAGAACATGGTTGCCATTGATTGCACGCTTTGCTTCTTCAGATACATATTGTTCTTTTATTTTGTTGGTGCCTATTTCTCGAGTCTTAAGAAGTCCTTCACAACCAATGTTCAGGAGGTTGCTTAGAATAGTGTTGCGACCCAATGCACCGTTATCTGGGGCGATTGTTATCGTATTTCTTGCATTAATTCTGTATTCACAATTTTTTAAGTATTCAAGCAACATAGCATGAATTGACGAGAGGTCGTACATGTCAAGGTTACTCAGAACTCCATCTTTATGTTTTAAAACATCGGCGAATGCATGGTGGTCGATGTTAAGAAATTTACTTGCTCCGTTATTTTTATATCCTTGAAGGGATAGGATGGCATCATAGCTGTTTGCTTTGTTTTCTGGGTCTTCTTTGTGGTATCTGTGTTCACGTGAACCGAAAGCAAGTGGGGTCGCAACACCAAGGTCGGTTATGCCGTGAAATTGTGCTATTAGCAAAGTGTTCAAGATTGCCTGTTGGCGTTCGTTAGGACTTGTTGGACGAGTGGTTTCGTTTGCAAGTTCGTTATTCGGGTCATCAAATAACCATAAAAATTTATTTCGGGCTGCCGCCACATCGAATTCTTGTGTTATTGTGTGCAAATCCGCGAATGTTTTATATTTAGGCTTTATAAATGTTGGTTGGACTCCTTGGTCAAAAAAAGCGCCCTCGAGATTATCGATGCGCTTGTCACCCGCAAGTTGGTACCCGCCGCCTACTGATATTGCTATTTGTTTTTTCATATTAAATGATAACGCTTTCGACAAATTATGTCAAGGGGGTATGATGTTAAAAAGTGCTTGCAAAATTCATGGGGTATGTTATAATTTAGTTATGTCACGATTGTGACTTTCACTTCTTGCGGATTGTACTTTGTACTCCGCATCGTCGTTCGGTCATGTACTCGTCTGTGAATGTCAATTATTGAACTTGGTTCAAGTTGCCACTCTCATCCGAGTCCACGACACTCACTCCTCGCGGAAGTAGCACAGTGGTAGTGCGTCTCCTTGCCAAGGAGAAGGTCGAGGGTTCGACCCCCTTCTTCCGCTCCAGACCAATATAAAAGCCCAGCGGGCTTTTTTGTTTGTATAAGGTGCGTCTCCTGCCAAGGAGAAGGTTGAGGGTTCGATATCCAATCTGCAAAGAGACATTTCAGATAAATTTTCCTTAATGCTGGATGCCGTGGGCGGGGTGGTATCATCGACTTTTCCGCTACATACATGACATATCTTTTGATTATTTATTTTTTGAGCTATAATGGTTCGGGAGATTGGATATGTATAAATTTGTTTTGGTTACGGGCGGTGCGAATGGAATTGGGTTGGCGGTAACGCAAAAGTTAATGGAGAGCGGATTCAAGGTTTTTTGTGCAGATTTGGAAATGTACAAGGGTGAACAAAATCAAAATATTATTCCGCTTGTTATGGATGTAACATGTAATTTATCGATTGCAAATGCGGTAGAGCAAATCAAAGGACACACAGACACATTGCTTGCAATTGTTAATAGTGCGGGTATTTTTACAATGGGTTCGGTTGCCGAAATTGACGAGAAAAAGCTTAACAAAATTATTGATGTAAATGTCATGGGTATGTACAGGGTGAACAAAGCTTGTTTACCGCTTTTAAAAGGTAATTACAGCAGAATTATAAATATATCAAGCGAAGTCGCCCAGTATTCATCAGCCCCATTTAATGGTCCGTATGTTATAAGCAAATTTGCCGTTGAGGCATACTCGGATGCACTAAGACGTGAATTGATGCTTTTAGATATTCCTGTTATAAAAATCAGGGCAGGCGCCTTGAGAACAAATATGCTTGCGGGCGTGTCTGGGAATTTTGATGAGTTGCTTGGTTCTACCAAATATTTTAAAAAAGAGCTTAGCAAAATGAATGACATGATGTCGCGTGAATTGAATAAAACCACCGACCCGAGGCTTGTTGGCGAGCTTGTCAATAAAATTATTAATGCAAAAAAACCAAAAATTTTGTATCGTATTGTTAACAGTAAACAATTAAAGTTTATGGGGGCAATGCCCGAGAAAATACAAGACAAATTATATAAAAAAGTAATCAAAGGTAGAAACAAGTAAATTAATATGTTAGAGCATTTTACAAAATGTGCTATATTGGTTGAATGGATAATGATTTCAAAAAAATAGTTAAGAATCGATTGACCAAGCGCGAGGCATTTATGGTGACCTTGCTTGGTATTGTTTGTATTGCAGTTGGAGTATATTTGTTGTTTCTTGGTACTGTTGGAATTATTTTCGGAATTATTTTGATGGTAGTTGGAGTTCTGTTTATTATTGGTTCTTTGGTTAATGATACAATTGAAACAAAAGAAGAATTTGAAACAGCATTTGTTAAAAATGTTGTTAAACAAGTTCTTGAACAAAAACAAGAACTTGAAAAAATTGGTGTGACGCATGAAACATATAAAGTCATACGCGATTATGTGAGTATTGTTGATTATAAAGACAGGGCAGAGTTTCTTTTAGAATACATAGATTTCACATTTGAAAAATGTAAGGATGAAAAAAACGAAAGCGAATTCATGTCATTGGTACCAGACAACCCAACATTCTTTCAAGACAAGCTAGCCGAATTTAGCTGTATGACCAAACAAAACCAAATAAAATATCAAGCCGAGTTAATTGAACAGACGGGTGAAATTAAAATGAATTTGATAAAATTGGCTGATGAAATACGTACAAAAATTGGTCATGGAAATGACAAATTTGGTGAAGCTTTTGGTGAAAGCTTTGGTGTTAAAACAAATTTTCCACATATAGAGGGCTGGTCGGCGGAGAAACTTATTGATGCGTTGACTTTGCACGTTATGTAGATTCAAGTGACTTCTCGTTCTATTGTTTTGTGTTTTGTTGGTATTGTTCTTATTTGAAAGTCAGGAATTTCTTTGTAAGAATGAATGGCTTTTTCTTGGTCGATTTGTTTTATACAGTTTCTTTCTCGTCCGTCTTCTTGTGTAAATCCTAGGTGCTTGTGAAAGTCCATAGAGTTTTGGTTATCCATATGAGCGGATATAGTTTCAAGACCTTTTGAATGTTCTTCGACATAGTCATATATAATTTTGCCGATTCCGTTTCCTTGGTATTCTGGGTCGATTGTTATTATAAATGCATGAAGGTCTGTTTCAGGGCGACGACCAAGTCCTTTGTGTAATGCTGCGTATCCGATTATATCTTTTGATGATGGGTCTTGTGCCGCGACTATGAAGTCCGAATCCCAAATGCCTGCACTTAAACCAGACTTCATGGCTTGTCTTTGACATTGTGCAAGTACTCCTTCGCGATTCCGTGTATTTTCAACCTTTTTTAAAAGAGCTTCGATTTTTTGTTTAATGTGCCTTGGATCAATTGGGGTTATCTCTTTACGGGTTGCAGTATATTCTTTTTCTTGTTTTCTTACATCATTCACCTTTTCTTTTGACCGTGGCTCGGTGAGATGAAATATTTCAATTTCTTGGATGATTTTGTTGTTTTGTTCTTTTTCCATTATTTGATTATAACATTATAACCAAGAACTTTATAGCAAAATTTGCTTGCCATAATGATTTGATGTTGTATAATGGTACTAGACAAGTAACCGAGTTGAAATACAAAATTGAAACACCGACCGAAATTCTTATGAATCTTTGAAGGAGGTGTTTTTTATATGAAAAGACAAAGGGGAGAGCTTCGGTCAAATGCATTAAAAGCAAAAAAGAGGCTGGGGCAAGGTTTTTGGGACCAAGAATCAAAAAAAAGAGACGAGGTAGTTCGATTGTCGACCGATGCAGGTGTTGCTATGAACTTGTTTACAAACAAGTTAAAAGAGCAAGTACAAAAGCGTGATGAAGAATTCGAGGCGTTTTATCTTGTAGTAAAACCTTTGCTTGTTCGTGGGGTTGCTAATCTTCATGCCGAAATAATTGACCACGAGCATATGGCTTATTTAACTCAAATCGAGCGCGAGCGTTATGTTATCGAGCTAAGCAGAAAAGTGCAAAGATGTGTCGAAAGATATAATCGAGAAACTGAGATTGAAAGACCTCTGCAAGTTTCTAATTTATAAACCCAATAAATAGAAAAAAGCACGTTGCGAACGTGCTTTTTAAATTTGGAATTTGTCTAGCCAAGTAGGAAGTTATACATAAGATATGTTTCAAGCATTTGGTCACGATTTTCACCAAAGTGACGCATTACCGCTGCACGTTCCATTATGTCGTTGAACTGCATTGGGAAGAACGCGCGAAGGAACATTTCTTTCCATTCTTCTCTGCGGTTTTCTGGGATGTTGTTAAACAATGTACTTTCATTGTCGAAGTAATAGAACAATTCATCAGCTGCCTCGATAATTGGGGTAGAAGAACCTGACCATGCCATGTTACGGCTTGCGTTTTCTGGACGCATCATCCACTCGATGAAACCGTATGCTGCATCTACGTTACGTGTGTGACCGTGTGGGTTGGTTGGAATTGCAAAGTTGTTAATCCAAAGGTTTGTGCCTTCCTCGGGAATGATGTATTCAAAGTTTGCTCTGTGGTTTGAGTATTGCATCACATATACCGCACTTACCGACCATTCGAATGCCATGTGGTGTTGGTTTGTGCTGGAATAGAATTCTTCCAATGTTTGGTCACCAGATTCAAATATTCTTTGTGGGTGCATACGTTGAAGGAATCTAAGTACTTCGGTCAACTCTTCTTGGAATGTTTCGCGACCATCTTGTGGTGCTGCGCCGAATAATTCATCCAAGCGATCTGCAAGTGCCTGTCCATTTAATGTAAGAAGTTCATCACGGTGCATTGCAAGACGAGCAAGGGTATAATTCTCACGACCGATAGCCTTGGTTGATGGTTGAATGTTACGTGCTACACCAAACTCTGATACCCATGTCGGGGTGAGTTCTGCGTCATGTGCCCAGAGTGAAGCCCAACCATAGTGTTCGACTGCTTCACGTAATCCATTGATACGGTTGTCGATAAAGACACCCATAGTACCATAGAGATAAGGTATGCCGAACACAGGAGCAGTCGTATCACGGTGAATGTGACCAGTAATACGTGAGTCGATTACGTCTGGATTAAATTGCCAGTTAGCGGTTTCGCCTTCTGGTGCTATGTTTCTAACTATAGAGTCAGTTCCAGTAGGTGTAAGGTTATAAATACGGCTGAGGTTAAGAGGTCTTACACGGTTTTCGGCAACAAGTCTTTCAAGCATGTAGTCAGACGGAACGATAATATCCCAATCTGCACGCTCGTTCACAAGTGCGCGTCGCAGGTCATCATTCGAGCTGTAGGTTCCGATTACTACACGGAAACGGCGACCTGTATGGTCACGCCAGTATCTTTGGAATTGGTTTTCAATTCCCTCTGCCATGAAATGATCCCAGATGAAAATACGCAAAGTCTGGGAACGTGGAACGCGGATAAGCAACCATGTTGTAAGTCCACCACCAATAAGAAGTACGGCAATACAAATAATTGCAATAGTTTTTTTTGTCATTTCGACCTCCTTTTTACATTAGTGCTAAGTCTAATATGTAGCACATAAAAGTCAAGTGTTATTTTTCTATTCGCCGCATCACCCTCTCTGTGGGTGCTGCTAGATCCTTCATCACTTTGCTCTTCAGGATGACGAATTACTTCGTCAATCTCTTCTTTGCATTTCGCGAAAGTTTGAAATTAACGATAATAAGTGCAAGTATAACAACCATGAATACAATAGCGGACAATGCACGGAAACTTGGTTGCCATCTGAAACTTCGTGGTGCGTACACAATTGTTGGTATTGTTACGATGTCTGCGTTGTTGTAATTGGTAATGATAAATTCATCAACGGAGAGCGTAAACCCAACAAGGAACGCACCCAGCATGGCGGGAAACAGTAATGGAATCATTACTTTAAAGAATGCTTGTGATGGGGTAGCACCAAGGTCTTGGGCTGCCTCGAACATGTTTTTATCAAGTCCACGTAACTTTGGCAAAACGATGAGCATAACGATTGGAAGTGCTACGAGAGTATGTGCAAGAATCAAACGAATATAGCCCATGTTAACCATACCAAGCGTAGCATAAAGCAATACAAGTGAGAACGCGGTAACGATTGTCGCATTTATCATAGGTGTAAGGTTTAGTGCCATCATAACGCCCCGTGTACGTTTTCGCATCTTCATCATACCAACACATGCCATTGTGCCGATAATTGTTGCGGTGAATGCAGCTATGGTTGCTATGAGAAGGCTGTTAAATATGGCTTCGAGTATCACATTGTTATTAAACAAATCACGATAATTTTGCAATCCAAATTCAAAATCAGAAAATGATATGCCGCTTCCTTCGGAAAAGCTGAATATAACTATTAACAGAATTGGCAAATACATAAATGCCAGAATCAAGAATATAAATGTACCGAATATTATTTTTTTCTTTTTCATTTGTATCCCTCCTACCACAAGCCGCCGCGCTTGTTACCGACTTTTGAAAACCTGTTGAGTATAAGAACGGATAATCCGACAAGTACAAGTAATATCAGCGAAAGGACACTTCCTCGACCAACCCCAATGTCACCAGCACGATATTGAATGTTAAGTAATTCACCAAGCATTCTCCAGTCCGAACCACCGCCGCCAAAGAACGAGCTTAGGAAATATGTTGAAACAATTGGCGAGAATACCAATATGAATGCGGCAATAATCCCAGGCATTGACAAGGGGAGAACAGTCTTTGTGAAAACTTTGCGTGGCGTTGCACCAAGGTCTTGGCTTGCCTCGAGATGTTTTTTATCAATGTTTCCAAGGACGATATAGATTGGTAATATTGTTATAGGTAAAAAGTTAACTACAAGAGAAATCAAGAGCGCCCAAAAACCAGGAGTAATGTCCACCAATATAAATAAATTTCGAAGTGCAATCGAACGCAGTAACAAGTTCGTCCACATAGGTAATGTGAACAGAAGGAGTATTGTTGTTCTGCGTTTAAATCCAGTCATTGTGAGTCCATATGCAATAGGGTAAGCGATAAGTAAACAGATAACTGCTGCAAGTATTGCTATCCATAAAGAGCGACCCAGGATTGTCCATGCTATGTTATCGTTAAATACATCGCGGAAATGTTGAAACGTAAAGCCATCATCACTTGTAAAAGCATACCAAAAAAGCAAACAAAGCGGAAAAACCACCATCATAAGCATGAATATAATAAATGGAGCTGCGAACAGGGCATATTTCTTTCGTACCATAACTGCCTCCTTGAATTAGTTTTTTGGTGAATTTTTATTCTTCGTCGTTTTCCTCTCTTTTTTCGACGCGGATATGTTCGGGTTTTATCCTTATCCCTACGTGGTCGTCGATATCCCATTCAGTTGGTGTATGTATAATGAATAATGTATCATTTTGTGCCCAGACTTTGACCTGGTAGTATGTGCCTTTGTATATCGTGCTTGTAACGTGTCCTGAAATCGTTCCTTCGTCTGGATCGTCAAGTATTTCTATGTTCTCGAATTCAACGGAAGCAAGTACAGGTTCGCCTTTTTCCATTTCAAAGGTTGGAGAAATCTCAAAATCAGTCCCAGCAATCTCGACTTTATCTTCACCGCGTGCATAGGTCTGGTATTCGTTTATTATGGCTTCCTTTTTCATTATGTGCATATCACTAGGTTTTATGGCAAGACCAACGCTTTCACCGACTTTGAATTCATCCATTGTCTGTACCGTGAATTCATATTCATTTGCCTTGATAATCTTTTCGAAATAAGTCCCCATAAAGGTTGATGATAGAACGGTCCCAGCAAGTTGGACTTTTTTATCTTTTGGTTTTAAAATCTGGATATCTTCGGGACGGATTACTATGTCAATTGGTTGATTTTTCGTGAATCCTTTGTCTGAACATTCAAATATCGTGTCAAGGAATTTTACTTTGAAGTCCTGTAACATAATACCGCTTATGATATTCGATTCGCCGATAAAGTCTGCGACAAATGCGTTGGATGGTTCATCATATATTTGTTTTGGTGTACCGACCTGTTGAATTACACCATCGTTAATAACGACTATTGTGTCAGACATGGTAAGTGCTTCTTCTTGGTCGTGTGTGACATAAAGGAAAGTAATACCAAGTTCGTTGTGCATACGTTTGAGTTCCATTTGCATCTCTTTACGCATCTTTAAATCAAGTGCGCCTAGTGGTTCGTCAAGTAATAAAACCCTTGGTTCATTGACAATCGCACGAGCAATAGCCACACGTTGTTGTTGACCACCACTCAGAGAATCTATATCACGGTGACCATATTCAGCAAGATTAACAAGTGCAAGGGCATCGTCGACCTTTTTCTTTATCTCGGATTTTGTGAATCTACGGGTCTTTTTATTTTTATATTGTTTTGTTGCACGTTCTTGTTCGGTGGTTTCAAATACTTTTAATTTTAATCCGAATGCAATATTGTTAAACACATCTAAATGCGGAAACAATGCGTATTTTTGGAAGACTGTGTTTACGTTACGTTTATGTGGAGGAATGCTTGTAACATTTTTGCCCTCAAGGTAAATAGTTCCACTTGTAGGTGTTTCGAATCCAGCAATCATACGTAAAAGGGTGGTCTTTCCACAACCAGAAGGTCCAAGAAAGGTTACAAATTCACCTTTTTTAATTTTAAGATTAACGTCATCGACTACTGTTTCTTTTTCATAGACTTTGACGATGTTTTTTAATTCAACAATTGTCTCAAGGTTTTTTTTCTTTACCATTTCTTTCATTGTGAAGCCCTCCTTGTAGTATGTGTCGTATTATACAAGAACATGTTCTTATACAATCTTGTTGTAAAGTGGGCTCTAATGACAAGAGTTATGGAATCACCGTTTGGCAATTCCTTGGTCAAGCATAAAAACCCCCTTGTAATTAAGATGAGATATAATAGGGCAAAATAGGGGCGGTGTCAATCTTATTTTTTAAACTTTTAAAGATAAAAATTCTATCAAGAAACCATTCTCGACCGACCGAAGGGAGCGGAGAGATCTAGCGAATGTATAAAAAGAAACTTTTTAAAATTACCTATTGACAAGGGGATTATGTCATGTTATTCTTACAATGTAAAAAAGAAGAAGAAAAACACTTTCTCACCCCAGCCATTAGGTCACGGGTTAACCAAAAAATATTCCCCCAAGTATTTTTTGCGAGACGAGGAAGTGCATAGCACTTCTTTTTTCACGACAAGGGGTGATGACCTGTTCGCACCGCGAACACTTCGGATTGTTTAACATTAATGTCAAACGCCGGAGGCGGATACCCTCGACCCAAATTAAGACGTTGTGCTTGAATAGGGTGAAGTTTGTCAAACAGAGAATTTTAGGAGGGGATAAATTATTTTTAAAGAATTGCAAATCAACAATCAAATCAAAGCGAGTGAACTGCGGGTTATATCCGAAGATAACGAGCAGCTTGGGGTTATGTCTTATTCACAAGCTATGCGTCTTGCGGATGAAAAAGAATTGGACTTGGTTCTTATAAGTCCGACGGCAAATCCGCCAGTTGCACGAATTACCGATTATGGCAAATTCAAGTTCGATGCAATACGTCGCGAGAAAGAACAAAAAAAGGCAAGCAAACAAGCAAAGATCAAGGAAATTCAATTAAGCCTTAATATCCAAGAAAACGAAGTTGCGTTCAAGATGAAAGCGGCACGTGGATTCATCGAGGATGGTAACAAGGTCAAAGTTGCAATTAACCGAATCCGAGGTCGTGCGACCATGAACATCGATAAAGGTATTGCAACACTAACAAAAGTTGCAGCCGACTTTGCAGACATCGCCGACTTGGAAACACCACCAACAAAGGGTGGGGTTCCAGGGCGTAACATGAACATAATCATGATACTTGCGCCGAAAAAAAAGAAATGACCAGGGGTGATCCCTGGACCCAGTATGGGTTTTGCGGGGGAAACTTTCACGTCATTCAGAACGAGCGTAAGCGAGTGAAGAATCTAGCAAGTACGAACGAAGTGAGTACGAAGCGGTAAATAAAAACAAGGAGAATTACTAAAATGCCTAAAATGAAATCACACAGCGGAGCGAAGAAGCGCTTCAAAGTAAACAAAGCAGGAACACGAGTAAAACGTGCTTGCCAAAACAAAAACCACATCTTGAACAAAAAATCAAGAGAGCGTAAAAGAAAACTTCGTCAAGGAGATTACGTTCACAGCGGCCAAGAGCGTATGATCAAGGCACTTATCGGCGAGGGTGGAAAATCAAATTAAAATTTCGGCTCTTTTTGCCCACTTCATCGTCAGTTCGCTCGCCAATATTAATACATATTGCCTTCGCGAACTTCCTTGAATTGAACAAAAAATGACTGAAATTTTGAATTCGATTACGAGTTATGTTATATTATTAAGGAGAAAACTATTATGAGAATCAAAGGTTCAATAAATAAAATGAAAAGAAGAAGAAAGGTTTTGAAACTTGCGAAAGGTTATCGCGGTTCAAAATCAACATTGTTCCGTGTTGCACGTGAACAAGTAATGAAGAGCGGTCAATATGCATACATAGGTCGCCGTCTTAGAAAACGTGATTTTCGCCGTCTTTGGATTGCACGTATTAACGCTGCAGCACGTGTAAACGGTCTTTCATACAGCCGTATGATGGACGGTCTTAAAAAGGCAAACATTGATGTTAACCGTAAAATGCTTTCTGAAATGGCTATCCATGATGCAAAGGCATTTGCAACTCTTGCCGAAAAAGCAAAAGCTGCATTAAGTGCGTAATACTAAAAATAAAAAATCCACGGGACGGGTCTTGCACTCGTCTCTTTTTTATGATCTGTCCGCAACGCGGACACTTAGATTTATTCTTAATGTCCAAAAAGGTATTACAAATATTCGTAGAATATTGCAATGATACCTTTTTTATGTTAGTATATTGTATGGAGAAAGATTATGAAATTCCTGAGTGGATATCCGTTCATCAGTTCGAGTGTTTCAAATTTATGATAGAACTGGAAAATCGTGGGAAGGATGTTGAGTTAGAAAAATTAAGAGCAATCAACGAGTATATAAATATAGAGGCACCAGAAAATCCTGGACTTGCAAAATACATCGATAAACAAAGATTTAAAGATGGCGATATCTTAGGTGGTAAAGTAATGATGGCAAGGTTCGGAATTCAAAAAGTGGCGGCGACAAAAGACGTCAAGACAGGCTTATATGATTTGTACCCAGCAGGCGGTGGTGGTTTGTGTGCAGGCGGTATTGCTTTGCACGTTCATATTCCAGAAACAAGTGTGCGAGTTGTGGAATGTTGACTTTTAGCGATTTTTGTCGTAATATACATATATGAGTTTTATTGAAACAGCAATCAATGGTTTTAAATCAAAAAATGCCATTAGACAATTTGAAGATTACAAGCAAGATATCGAGGAAAATTTCCCTCCACGCTTGCGAATGAGACAAGTCAATGACTATATAAACGAACATGCACCAAACAAGCCTGAACTTGCAAGATATATTGAGCAGGGTCGTTTTTCTCGCGAAGATTTGATTGTTGTAAAACATACAGAAAGTCTTATTATCCACGCACCCGATGGCAAGCAAGATAAAGATGGAAATCCTATGTATGAAAGATTTATGATGTTTGATATGGGATATAAAATTGACGGCTATAGTTGTTCCGAGGAAGATATTACAAGACAGACTAGTGGTCAAGGATTTGATAAAAATTTCATGGAAGCCGTAGATATTCGTGTTGTGCCTTGTGAAAAAGAAAGTTGATTGTAGTCACGTTTTCAATTATAATATTTTATATGATAATAACTTCATCCGCTAATCCGACTTTTAAAAATTTGAAATTGCTCACGACCAAAAAGGGCCGTCGTGAGTTTTCTTTGTGTATTATCGAGGGCGAAAAGATAATTTTTGAAAATCTTGAACGAATTGAACAAATTTTTGTTTGCGATGGTTATGTGATTACACCAAATTTACGTGATATGGAACCAATTGTTTTGGACAAAAAATTGTTTGATTCGGTTTCGTCTCTTGAAACACCAACGGGGATAATTGCAATCGCAGGAATTCCGAATCAAGCAGAAGTGACATATCCGTTCTTGGTTCTCGACCGAATTCAAGACCCAGGAAATATGGGGACATTGTTGCGTACGGCATGTGCATTTGGGTTCAAGACAATTTTCACAGTAGATTGCGTTGACGTTTGGTCGCAAAAGGTTTTAAGAGCAGGTATGGGCAGCCAGTTCAAGTTAAATATAATTGATACAAATTATGAAATGTTAACTAAGCACATCGGCGATTGTGAATTATTTATTGCCGATATGGGTGGGCAGATGGCGTCAGGCGATTACTTGGATGAAAAGGATTTTGGACTTGTTCTTGGGAATGAAGGGCAAGGCGTAAGTGTAGAGATTAAAAAATTGCCACACACAATAGTATCAATCCCAATGCAAAACAATGTCGAGAGTCTGAATGTCGCCGTTGCGGGTGGGATACTGATGTATGAATTAGTAAAAGTTAAATAAGCTTTTTGGATTTTTATTTTAATGTGTTAAATTTTTATTGTGGAAACAAAACTTACAGATGAACAACGTAGACAAATGGAGTACCTTGCTATTGCACGATCATATTTGTTTGATAGAAGTATTAGGATTGATAGTAGTAGAAAAAGGGAGTCTGATGTATTAGAATATTTGGTCTCCCTTGGCTTTTTGGATAAGCACGAAAATGCTCATAATACGAAAGTTGATATTTATTCAATTAACGAAAAGGGAAGAGCATATTTAGCTGGTTTAGAGCTATCCGAAAAAGAAAAAAAGATTCAGAAAAAATCTGAGACTATTTGGAATAGTGTAAACTCTGCTATCGCTCTGCTAGCGCTTGTTGTGGCAATAGTTGCTTTTTTCATTTAATACAAAACTTTGTAGAAATATCTTTCCAAATAGCTTGTTATCTATTATAATGCTTAAATATGAACAGACAAGAACTAATCCGAAATTTTTGCATTGTGGCACACATAGATCACGGCAAGAGCACGCTTGCCGATCGTTTATTGGAGTTTACAAACACGGTTTCAAAGCGCAGTATGCAAGCGCAATTATTGGATTCTATGGATTTGGAGCGTGAACGTGGTATTACGATAAAATTGACTCCGACACGGATGTTTTATGAATTGAATGGACAAAAGTATACGTTGAATCTTATCGATACGCCTGGGCATGTGGATTTTACTTACGAGGTTTCGCGTTCTCTTGCCGCGTGCGAGGGTGCCATATTAATCGTAGACGCGGCACAAGGGGTAGAGGCACAGACACTTGCAAATGCGTATTTGGCATTGGATAACAAGTTGGAAGTCATTCCAGTAATAAACAAGATTGACCTTCCCGCCGCCCGTCCAGAAGAGGTTCGAACCGAGATCAAGGAAATTATCGGTATTGAGAGTGGGCTTGCACCATTGATAAGTGCAAAGGAAGGAATTAATATTGACGAGGTACTGGAACAGGTAATTACATTATTACCGCCACCAATAGGGAACGAGGACGCACCGTTGAAAGCGCTTGTATTCGATTGTTTCTATGATAATTATAGGGGTTCTATATGCTTTGTGCGTATTGTCGATGGAGTTGTCAAAGCGGGTGATAAAATCCGATTTATGGCAACAAAAAAAGAATTTGATGTGGTCGAGGTAGGTGTTTTTGAACCGAAACAGGTCGCGACAAAGGAACTTCGTGCAGGTGATGTTGGATATATCTCGGCAAGTATTAAAACGGTTTCCGAAATCAAGGTCGGGGATACGATTACACTTGCAAATAATCCAGCAAAAGAAGCATTGCCAGGATACAAAGAAGTACAACCAGTCGTCTTTAGTGGTCTTTTCCCAGTCGACGGCGACAAGTATTCCGATTTGAAAGACGCACTTGATAAATTGAAATTAAATGATTCAAGTTTAGAATTTTCGCCCGAGGTGTCCCAAGCGCTTGGGTTTGGGTTCCGAGTGGGTTTCCTTGGTCTTTTGCATATGGAAATTATCACCGAACGATTGGAACGTGAATTTAATCTTGACTTGATTACAACTGCACCATCGGTAAGTTATAATATAAAAAAATCAGACGGAAATATTATCGAGGTTTCAAATCCATCAAATATGCCTGGTCCAACCGACATTGATTATATGGAAGAGCCTTTTGTAAAGTTGAATATATTCTCGCCGCCCGAGCACCTTGGACCATTGATGGAGCTTTCCAAGAATAAGCGAGGCGAATTCATTGACATGACTTATCTTGATTCAAATCGAGTCAAATTATTTTATCACATCCCATTGAACGAGATTGTATACGACTTTTTCGACCAATTAAAAAGTTGCAGTCGAGGTTATGCAAGTCTTGATTATGAACCGCTTGGCATGGTTAAATCGCAGCTTGTAAAGTTGGATATCCTGTTAAATGGACAAATTTGTGATGCATTATCGATTATTGTGCACCGCGACAAGGCATATGAAAAAGGCAAGGCAATCGTAGAAAAATTAAAAGAAGTAATCCCAAGGCAAATGTTCGAGGTTCCGATCCAAGCCGCAATCGGCGGAAAGATTGTTGCGCGTGAGACGGTAAGGGCGCTTCGTAAAGATGTTCTTGCCAAATGTTATGGTGGTGATATTTCGCGAAAGAAAAAACTTCTTGAAAAGCAAAAAGAAGGTAAGAAAAAGATGCGTATGCTTGGTAATGTGGAATTGCCAAGTGAGGCATTTATAAGTGTGCTCAAAACTTAAACAGTATAGTTTTATTTCACTTTTGAAAAGTGGACAAAGGTATTGTAAGAATCTTACTTTCTTTTTTTGATAGCAAAAAAAGAAACAAAAAAACTACAAAAGGGGCTTTGCCCCTTTTTGAAAACCCCAGATCGCAAAAACCGTGAGGATTTGCCACAAGGACAAACCCTCCGCACCGTTTGCGATCAAAATGGCAAAATTTTATTTTGTATGGATTTACTCTTCTAGTGCTTTATAAAGATTGTAATATCTCATTTCGCCTGTTCTTTTGAATAATTGCCATGCGATGTCTTTTGCCGATAGAGTTTTTTCTTTTTCCATACCTTATTTATTTGCATAATGTGTTCAAGATATGCGATATTAGGGTAGAGGTTTTTGTTGAAACAAAGCGAAATTTTGAACGGAATAATTTTATCGGCGGACAAGCATAAAGAGTTTGATTTGCGTTTTATAGTGTTGTCACAGGACAGATTAAAAATTACATATGCAACGGGCATACTTCGCCCGACTGCAAAGTTACGCGGAGCTTTGCAATTATTTAATGAATGTGAATTAAGTATGATAGGGTCAAAAATTATGGGTGCCCATATAATCCAAAATAATGTTAAATTGACAAAAGAAATTCACAGGTTTTATCTTGCAAATTCAATTGCAGATATTTTGACCAAGACTCTTCGAGGTGGGTCCGAGGATGGAATATATAAACTTGTCTCGGACACCTTTAAGATTTTGGCTCAAACAGATATAAGTATTTACAAGATTTACATCGCGTTTTATTCAAAGTTATTGTCGATTCTTGGATACGGAGTAGAGGAATTTGAATATTCTGATAAGATTGATGAATTTATGTTTACAGAAGATGTAGACTCGGTTGAACTTGGTCTTGGTATTGCAAATAAATGTGTTGATGCAATCAAACGTGCGTATTATGAGAATTTAGACGTTGTTATTGAGATGATTTTTTAGACTTGATTAACCTTATGAAAAGCCATGTGAAAATTCCTGCGATGCTTAGATAAGTTAGTGAAAATAAAATTAAATAAAGACCAGCAAGACCATCGCGACTGAATTCAATGAATGACAAAATTAAAGTAATAATACCAATAACTCCAAAAATTATAGTAAGTGTCATATATAAGTGTTTCATAGCAAACCTCCCACAAAGGCGATGATTTCATTAGCAATATTTTCTACCACATGGTATTGATGAATATAATGTCCAGCATGTTTTACAATAAGTTGTCTATTCGCTCTTTCATTTGCAAAAGCTTCTTGTGTTGGAACCCAGTTATCATCAATATCTTTTCCATGTGAGCTGAACATTAGCATCGGCACACTTGTATCAGAGTTTTCCCTGACGATTTCTATGTTGTCAAGGAGCGCAAGTCCTTCGGCAACCAGCGATGGGTTTACAAAATTTCTGTGACCTAGAGCATTTTGTTGTCTGCGTTGGTGATTTGTTAAATCAGCCGTGCCTTGTGTATTTCCCATTAACCTTGAAAGTCCGAAGAATTTTAATCCTCGAGCCATCATAATTTGGGATTTTTCGCTATCAAAATCCAGGTAGTTATAACTGTCGGGAACTGCCATATCAAGACCAATTATTGCTTTGATTTCATCTGGGTGCTGGTTTGCCCAATACAATGCTTCAAGTCCACCCATTGAATGTGGTAATAAGATAAGGTTTTCCAATTCAATATTCGCAAGTATTAATGCTTTGCGAGTATCCGAGAGCATACTTGAAATATCACGGTCAAGACCACGTACAATATCCGAATAACCATAACCAAATCGCTCGACTACAACGAGTCTATAATTGGGTAGTCTGTTAAGTAGTGGCATGAAGTTATAGATTGGTGCCGCTGTGCCTGCGCCTGAAATAAAGATAAGTGTAGGATCATTACCCTGTTGTTCGCCACGAATATAAACATTCATTCTATTTCCATTTACTGTCACAAGTTGTCCAGGATTATTATCAAGTCGTCCACGCTCTGTAACAAGTGCAATGTGGTGAAAGGTTGTTAATCCACCGACAAATGCGAAAAGGACAATTACAATTCCTAATGTAACTAAACCCATCCACTTAGCAATTTTTTTGAAAGTCTTCATAATAAAAGTGTACTTACTTATATAATCTAAGTTAACTTGTTGCGATTGGCAAAAGACTGTGCTAGACTCTCACTTATGAAATTGAAACCGCTGTCGATATATATACACATCCCGTTTTGTGAAAAGCGGTGTGATTATTGTGATTTCGTTTCATTTGACGATTGTTCTTCGCAAATGGATGCATATGTTGATGCGCTTTGTGGTGAGATCAAGGGTTATTCTGAAAAATGTAAAAAGCATGTAATTGAAACATTATTTTTTGGTGGTGGTACACCAAGTACTTTGTCAGCAGAGCAAATGACAAAAATATTTGAATCGCTTCGAGAAAATTTTGTATTTTGCAAGGATGTCGAGGCATCAATTGAATGTAATCCGAATTCATTGACAAAGGAAAAATTGGATTGCTATATCCAACTTGGAATCAACCGTATAAGCCTTGGGATTCAATCAATTAACGATATAACATTATCGACACTTGGACGAGTACATACAAAAGAACAAGTTGAACAGGCACTAGAACTGCTTGATACGAGTGGTATTGATAATGTATCAATCGACTTTATGTACAATATACCGATGCCACGAGATATTGCAGATGCAGGTATGGCACGTAATATCTATGGTGAACTTGATTATATTTTTTCAAAATTCCCATTCATAAAACATGTTTCGGCGTATGCATTGACCGTTTACGAAGGAACCGAAATTGCCAAAAAGCTTGATTTTGAAATGCTATATGATTTGAACGAGGACGTTGCAATTGCCGAAGAATTCGAGCTGTCTGATGTATTAAAGAAATATGGATTTACAAGATACGAGGTTTCAAACTGGACACGACCTGGGTTTGAATGCCGTCATAACAAAGTTTATTGGACAGTAAAGCGTGAATATCTTGGTCTTGGGGTAAGTGCAAGTGGTCTTTTTAATAACGAGCGATACGAGAATACTCATGATTTAAATATGTATTTGTTGAATCCAGAAAAAATTTCCACCTCGGTCAAACGATCTAATCTTGATATAATTAACGAGGCTATTATCCTTGGTCTTCGAACCAAATATGGTATAGATACGGGTCATCTTAAAAAACTTGGGGTAAATTTGCAAATCCAAAAATCATTTGAAATATTGGAACTTGCAAACATGGGTCTTTTGCGTGTGACAAAAAATTCTATCAAAGCAACAAAAGACGGGATGTTATTGTTGAATCTGGTAACTGCTCGGTTAATGATGGATGATATAGGCAGTTGAGTAATGTAAAATTCCTTGCAAGTCTTTGGACTTTGGGATATACTATAGGATATGGCAACGAAAACAACTAATCTTTATGGGAAAATTGTGGTTACAAATCGTGCCATAAAATCTATTGCGAATTTTGCAATTCGCGAAAGCTATGGTATCGCAGACGGAAAAGTAACCTATATCGTAATCGAAGAAAACAAAATTGACATGGCTATTGTTTTACATCTTAAATATGGGGTTAATCCTCATGCAATATCCGAAAGTATTCGTTCTGTTGTAAAATACAATGTCGAAAATTTTACTGGGATGTCTGTTGGTGTTATTAATATTTCTATTGTTGGAATAAAGTGATTTTAACAATGTGTATATAAGGAGTAATTGGCTGATGCAAAAGACCGTTAATGGGTTAGTCTTGAAAAAGATGTTTAATGCGGGATATACCGCAATTGAAAAAAACAAAGATTATGTTGATTCTTTGAATGTTTTTCCTGTGCCTGATGGAGATACTGGGACAAACATGACTCTTACTATGCAGAGTGTTGTAAAAGAACTCGAGATGACAACCTCGAATGAACTTACCAATATTGCAAGCTCGGTCGCAAAAGGTGGACTCAAAGGTGCAAGAGGAAATTCGGGGGTCATATTATCACAAATTTTCAAGGGCATGATGTCGGTATTGTCAAAACCAGTAGACAGTCAAGTTGTTGGCAGAATTGCGAGGCAGGTAAAAAATGCGATGAGCGGTGGTGAAAATCCGCCTGGTCGTGTTGTCGCCGAAGTCACAACAAAAGTATTCGCACGTTCTATTGAGGAGGGTGCGAAGACTGCGTATGCTGCGGTGACCGTTCCAAAAGAAGGAACAATGCTGACGGTTATCCGTGTAATGGGTGAGGAAGCAAAAAAGATTGCAAAAACAGAAACCGATTTCATAGCGTTCTTTGAAAAATTGTTAAAGGCGGGTGAGGAAATCCTTGCAAAGACACCAGAATTACTTCCTGTGTTGAAAAAGGCTGGTGTTGTTGATAGTGGTGGGCGTGGAATCTTGGTCATCTTCAGCGGAATGCTTGGTGCTCTTGATGGTTCAATCGAGGTCACTATGGACTTTTCTCGTGATGGAACACTTAAGCTTGATTCGGATGGGATGGATGACCTTGGCGATATAGAATTTGCATACTGTACCGAATTTAATATTACCCAAATGAATAAAACAACCACAATGGCAAGTATTGATGCACTAAGAAACAAACTTTGCGGAATGGGCGACAGCGTTGTGTGTGTTGGTGACCTTGAGATGGTAAAGGTGCATGTTCACACGAATACTCCAGGCGAGGCAATTACAGGTGCATTGGTTCTTGGTGAGATTATTAATCTTAAAGTTGACAATATGTTGCAACAAAGTCGTGATTTGTTTGCATCATCAAATATCGAAGAAAAAGAACAAGGCATGGTCGTCGTTGCATCGGGCGAGGGATTAACAACTATATTCAAGGATCTTGGTGTTGATTTTGTAATCAAGGGCGGTCAGACAATGAACCCAAGTGCCGAAGATATAGCACGGGCATGTGATCGAATTCACGCGAAAACTGTGTTTGTATTCCCAAACAACAAAAATATAATTCTTGCTGCTCGTCATGCACAAGAACTTTGCAAGAAAAATCTTGTGATTATTCCAACAAAAACAATTAACGAGGGGATAGCCGCTTGTATGGCATATGATGAAACGGCATCTATCGAGGAAAATACCGATTCGTTCTTGGCGTCTGCGGGTGCAATTAAGAGTGGAAGTGTAACATACGCGGTACGTAATACAAGTCTAGGTCGATTTACAATTAAAGAGGGCGAGGTCCTTGGCTTGGATAACAGCGGAATTGTCGCAAAAGGCACAGGCATCAATGATGTTACCGCACGTCTTGTTGAGAAGCTTAAGAATGAAGATACATCAAGCGTTACTATATTTTACGGAGAAGGTGTCAAAGAAAAAGACGCCAATGCGCTTCATGATAAATTAATGGAAAAATATCCGAACATTGATATAAGCATGATTGATGGTGGTCAGCCAGTCTATTATTATTTAATTTCAGTAGAGTAGTGGAAGTATTAATAAAGCCCCAGCAATTACCGTAATTGTCACATATGTGAATACAATTTTTGCTTCGGACCAACCTTTTTTTTCCAAATGATGATGATAGGGTGTCATAAGGAACACTCTTTTTCCTTTTGTCTTTTTGAAATATGCGACTTGGATCATTACTGTAAGACTCGAAATCACAAACATTATGCCGAGTATTATTATGAAAAATCCAAGGAAAGAAAATATTGAAATTGTTGCGATAATACTTCCCAAAAATAGACTTCCTGTATCACCCATGAAGACACTTGCACGATTGGTGTTGAATAAAAGGAACCCAAATAAACCACCAATAATAATAGCAATGAGTGAAAGTAATTGTGTCTGTTCAGGAACAGTTATAACATTGTCTACAAGTGAAATGATTATTCCTATTATAGCAAGGTAAACAAGTGTCACCGTACCAGCAAGTCCATCAATTCCATCAGTCAAGTTAACACTATTGGTTGTTGCTATGATAATTATAAAAATTAGCGGTGCAATCCAATATCCCATGTCCCAAGCAATGTTAAAGAATGGGATAAGAATCCGACCTTCTGGATTGATCATTACATAAAAAATAGCAACAAGAAGAGCAATCCCACCTTGACCGATAATCTTTTGATATGCACGTAGTCCAAGATTATTTTTTGTACGAATCTTGATAAAATCATCCAAGAAACCTATTAATGCAAATCCAAGTGATGCAATGACAATAATTAACGAAAGCGGGGTGGTAAGTCGTAAAAATATAGGCGACAATGCAATAAGGGGCAAGATGAATATAAATCCACCCATGGTTGGGGTTCCCGATTTTTGTTGGTGAAAATCAACATACTTTAGAATTTCTTGTCCAGCTTTTAACTTGCGTAAAAATCCAATAATAAAAGGAGCCAATATAGCCGAAATGGCAAACGCAGATAACATGTAAATTAATACCATGAACATCTGAATAGACTCCTTTTATTAATCTGTGTTAGTTTGTGTCGAAGTTTGTCGATTACTCGTTTAAATTGCATCAACTTTCAAATAAGTTTATTTAAATTCTTTCACAACTTTGAAATCGCTGAATAGGTGCTTTTTACCTGCAATCTCTTGGTATTCTTCAGCGCCTTTGCCTGCGATTATTACGACATCATTTTTTGATGCATGTTTAAGTGCATGGATTATTGCATCATGTCTGTTTTCGATTAGAATGTAATTTTCTGTTGCAAGTTTTGCACCAGCCTCGATTTGATACATAATCGACATTGGATTTTCGTCACGTGGGTTATCGCTTGTGATTACTGTGAAATCACTTAGCCTTGCACTTATTTCACCCATTACTTGTCGTTTAAGAATATCTCGATTGCCACCGCAACCGAACACAGTAATTATTTTGCCATTTTTACCTGAGACAAGTTCGCGCACCGAGCAAATTACTTTTTCCAAGCTGTCTGGTGTATGTGCGTAATCGATGATAACGCTAAAGTCTTTTACTTTCATTGCGTTAAAGCGTCCTGGGATGTTTGGCAATGTTTTCAATGCTCGTGTGATTTGTGTAATATGTAATCCAAGCTGATTGCAAGATATTGTTGCGGCAAGACAGTTATAAATATTGAAACGCCCAGGAAGGGCAGAGTGCATGCTGTCCTTTCCATTTAATTTGTATCGTGTTCCGTCTGGTTTAAATTTGATTCTTGATGCAATGAAATCAGATTTATTTTCAATAGAATAAGTAATCATTTTGTCGCACATGTTGTTTTTTAATTTTGAATATTCTTCATCATCTGCGTTAATGATTGCTGTTTGAATTCTTTCATCAAACCAATTGATTTTTGTATCGGCATATGTTCGATAGTCACCAAAAAAATCAAGATGATCTTGGCTTAGATTTGTGAAAATGCCTTGCTTAAAATGAATTCCTTCAAGCTTTTTTAATGAAATTGCATGGGCGCTGCATTCCATTATTATTGTATTAATACCATTAGAATGGAGAGTTTTAAAAATCTGGTGCAATTCAATTGGGTCAGGGGTGGTGAGACTTGATAAATCAATTTTAATATCAGGATAAGCCTTTACACCAAGTGTCCCTATAAGCGCGCATGGAACTTTGTTTTTCGATAGGATATGGAAAATTATATGACTTGTTGTTGTTTTGCCGTTGGTTCCTGTGATACCGATTATTCTCATTTGGTCGACTGTGTTATTGTTAAATGTTTTTGAAATCAGACTCATTGCCGCACGCACATCCCGCACCACAATTTGCGGGATATTATGTCCAAGTTCCTCTTCGACTACAACGGCAGTTGCACCTTTTGCAATTGCGTTCATAGCATACATCTTTCCATTTGTCCGAGTCCCAGGCAAGGCAAAAAATAACGAACCTGGTTCGACCAAATTTGAATCGTGTGTAAGGTGAGTAACAATGGGTTCCGCTGTGAAATTGACAAGATAAAAAAAATCAAGCCCGCGAACAAGTTCAGATAATTTCTTCATGATATAAGGCTATGCGGGCGTGTTAATTGGTTATATTTAACTGACAAAATTCGACAAATTGTACTTTCCATTGCTTGTGCGATAAGTGAATACGATGCAGGTGAGTCTAATATGAATAGGGCATGAACTTTAAAAACAAGCGTGTATTGATAATAGGAATGGGAACAAGTGGTAAGAGTGCTAATATTTTCTTGAAAAAACGAGGTGCAATCGTAACATTGTATGATGACAAAGAATATCCAATTTCGCATGAGACAATTAGTATAGACGATTTTGATTTGGCGGTTTTGAGTCCAGGCGTTTCGATAAGCCATCCACTTGCTCAAAAGTTCAGATACAAAATAACAAGCGAGTTGGCACTTGGATTTTGTGTACCTCACAAGAAAAAGGTTGGGGTTACTGGAACAAATGGTAAAACAAGCGTTGTAAACATGATTAATAATGCAATTAATGCAAATTCGAAAAAGCCAAGAGGAATTCTTGTAGGTAACAGCGGAGTTCCAGTAACAAGTAAGAGTAAAGAGATAAGACAACAGATTCCAGTAACAGAGGTCAGCAGCTTTATGCTAGAAACACAAATTTGCCAAGATTATATTTCTACCAAAAGATGGTACAAGCGTGTAATAAAGTTTCGTCCTAAAATTGCAGTTATATTGAACATATCGCAAGATCATCTTGATAGACATGGCACAATGGAAAATTATATAAATCACAAGGCTGCAATTTCAAAGCATCAAAAACGATGTGACAAATTAATTTTAAATTTTGACAATGAAAACACACGCAATATAAAGAGCCGAGCAAAAATTTTGTATTTCTCAACAAAGTCACGAGTTAACGGGATTTATATAGAAGATGGCAATGTAATGTTGAATCTTCGGTATAAGGCAAAACGTTTATTTAAATTAAGTGATATTGGTATGCACAAGCAACATGATATAGAAAATTTTCTTGTTACAACACTTGTTTGTCATTTGTTGAAAATTCCGAAAAAAAATCTTTTAAATCTTAAGATGCTTGAAAAACATAGAATTCAACACGTTGCGAACATAGGACAAATTTCTTTTTATAACGATTCAAAAGGAACAAATATAGGTGCCACACTTGCCGCTTGCAATTCATTTAAATTACCAATTAATCTTCTTGTTGGTGGGATGGACAAAGGACAAACCTTTGAAACATTGTTCGAAAACCTTCCATCTAATGTTACAAAAGTTTTCATTTATGGTTCATGCAAGGAAAAAATAAAAAAAGCGGCAGATGATATTGGCTTTGACAAAGTGGAATTGTGTGACGATATGTATGATGCAACAAAAAAGGCAAGCTATGGAGACGGACCGCGTGTAGTGTTGCTCAGCCCTGCATGTGCGAGTTTTGATGAATTCCAAAGCTATGAAGACAGAGGGTACAAGTTTATCGAATTTATAAAATCAATAAATGAAGATAGCGGGGAAGCAAATGCTTAAATTTAATGAAGAAAATGTTAAAAGGCAGAAAACGTCTAAGCAAAAACGAGATAAGGTGGTACGACAATCTCGTGTTTTAAACTATGAAAAATTAATTATTAATTGTTCAAGATTAAAGCCAAAGTATTTAAATCTTGGGTTGTTAATTCCAATACTTGCAATTTCAATCTTTGGTGTATTAATGGTCTATAGTGCAAGTTGGTATAACGCAACAATTTATTTCAACAATCCTTTTTACTTTTTCACAAGCCAGCTTATTGGTTTTATCATTGGAATTTTGATGTTGACACTTACTTATTTTCTTGATTACAAGGTCTATCGACGTTTTTCATGGGTGATTATTGGAATTGCTACATTCTTGCTCTTACTTGTGTTTGTTCCTGGGCTTGGTATTACAAGGCTTGGGGCAAGTCGTTGGATAGGAATAGGTGGCTTTACAATGCAGCCAAGTGAACTTGCAAAGTTTGCATTTATAATATTTGCAGCAAAAGTAGCAAGTGAAACATTCAAGACAAAAGAAAAAAGTATGCCAGAGCAAGTAAAATCAAAAAAGCGATTTGGTCTCAAGCCAAAGGGCACGAGCTCTGCTGATGGAGTTTCAAGGCATTTGTCAATAAAACAACTTGGGCTTATTCTTTTAATCGGTGGTGGTTTTTGTGGGCTTATATTGTTACAACCCAACCTTTCTATTGTCATGACATTGGGTGCAACCATGTTCGTGTGTTTATTTTTGTTTGGTGCAAAGCTAAAACATCTTGGGATTTTATTGTTGCCTGTGCTTGTTATTGTTCCGATTATGCTTGTTGCCGAGCCATATCGTATAAGTCGTCTTGTTGCCTTTGTTGATCCATGGGCAACACCGCGTGCCGAGGGTTTTCAATTAATACAAAGTTTATTCAGTCTTGGTAACGGTGGGTTATTCGGCAGAGGATTTTTAAACAGTACACAAAAATACATGTTCTTGCCTTTTAGTGAGAGCGATTTTATATTTTCAATAATTGGTGAAGAATTCGGTCTTGTTGGTGCAATGTTATTCTTGGCAACGCTTGGATATATAATTTGGCGAATTTTCAAAGTCGGACGTGAATCAACCGATACTTTTGGCAAGTATCTTTGTTTTGGAATTGCTGTTCTTATATTTATACAGAGTGTGCTTAATATTGCCGTTGTTACTGGGTCTATACCGCCGACTGGGTTACCCTTGCCTTTCATAAGTTTTGGTGGAACAAGTCTTGCCGTATTTATGGCAGCAATTGGTATAGTACTTAACATCGACAAGCAGAACAAGAAAATGACTTCCTCCATAAACTAGTGTATATGGAAAAATTTTTAATAGAGGGTGGAAACACTCTACATGGAACGATAAGAATTCAGAGTGCAAAGAACGCATGTTTACCAATTTTGGCGGCAATTCCTTTGATAGAGGGAAGGACCATTATCAGAGATGTTCCCAAGATTTCGGACATAGACAACTTGCTACATATTCTTGCTGGGTTTGGTGTAAAAATTCAATGGAAAAATGGTGACTTGCATCTTGATTCGACTAATCTTGTTATGAATGAGATTAACGTAGAAACCGCCAAAAAAATTCGTGGCAGTATTCTTGTCCTTGGGTCTTTGATAGGTCGATTTGGTAGCGCAAGCCTTCCATTTCCTGGTGGTTGTAATATAGGAGCAAGACCAATTGACCTTCATCTAAATGGACTTCGCGATATTGGTATAAATGTGCGTGAACGTAATGGAATGATAAACTGTATTGCCAAACGCGCAAAGAGTAGTGCTGTATATCTTGATTTCCCAAGTGTTGGTGCAACCGAAAACATTATTCTTGCAAGTGTCAGAGGGTCACGGTCTGTCAAGATTATTAATGCTGCAAAAGAACCTGAAATTGTCGACCTTGTGAACTTTTTGCGTAAATGTGGTGCATGTATAAAGGGTGAAGGAACAGATACAGTTATCATTCAAGGTGTTAAAAAATTGGGTGGTGTAGACTATACACCAATCCCAGACAGGATTAATACAGGAAGTTATATGTGTGCGGTAGCAACAGTCGGAGGTGACGTAACATTAACCAATGTGATTCCAGAACATAATTATTCACTTATCAAAAAACTTATAAATTCTGGTATTGATATTACATACAGCACAAATTCTATAAGAGTTGTTAAAGATATTAATAACAACAAGACAAAGCTTCAAAATTCCTCTATTCAAACGGCACCATATCCTGGTTTTTCAACCGATATCCAACCACAGCTTGGAGTATTCTCGAGTCTCAAAAAAGGTACCACAATTGTCACAGAAAACCTTTTTGAAAACCGTTTCAAAGTCTACGAGGAAATAGCAAAGCTTGGTGCAAAGGTATGCATAAAAGACCGTAAAGCAACGATTACAGGCGTACAGAGGCTTGTAGGCGGTGAACGCGAAAATCCAGTTGTTGTCAAGGCTAATGATTTGCGTGCTGGGGTAGGTCTTGTAATTGCGGGAATGGCGGCAAGTGGATACACAATAGTTGAGCGAGCAGACATAGTTGCAAGAGGACATGAAGACATAGTCAGAGACCTTGCAGCCGTAGGGGCATCAATTTCACTTATTTGTATGGAAAAATAACCCAGTCCCTGAATGCAGCTTACACACATGTATTATGTGATTTTTCCTCAAAAGATTTGACTTATTTTTTATAATTTGCTACGTTTAACCTAGTTATGACTAACAAAAGACTGCTTGCGATTTTAATCGTATTTATTGTGGTTGCTGGGCTTGCAGTAGCAGGGGGCAGCATTTTTCGAATTCGCGAGGTCAACATACAATTCACAACACCAGAACTTGATTTTTTACAACCATACGAGGCACGACTTTTAAACGAACTTCATGCCGAACTTGGTTTTGTGATTGGTCGAAGTTCAATATTTGGTGTAGACCGCAATCGAATTACACGCACTATTGAAAACCATGATCCACGCATTAGATGGACAAACACCGAAGTATTTGCACCAAATCGTTTGCAAATAAGTATTCGTGAAAGATTCCCAGTATTTCAATTTGGTAACTATGCACTTTGCATGGATTTGCGCTATGTCGTCCAAGCAAACAGAATTTTGCCAAACAGACCACTAATCAATATCACAAGCGGAGTTGGTACGGGTGGAATCGAATTACCAAATGATGCCCAGTTCGTACTTGGTACTTTTATGCGTGATCTTATACCAGTCGAACAACCAAGAGACCTTTTGCTTACTAATCGTCTTATTGATTTGGCATATTTATTTTGGGGACAAGACCTTCGTGAAGATGGAATTACAAGTTTGATTTCATCAATTTATCTTAATGACTGGTTCGAAGGAGAGCGCAGTATGCGACTTAATTTTCGAAACCCTCTGGCAAGTCAACATTTGCCGTATGAGACGGTTGTAAGTCTTCGTGGTATAGATAATCAAACGCATTTCCGCGAAATGCTTACTCATGTTTGGGATGTTCGGGCGGCGATGAGTCAAGACCCTGGTCATTATATCGCCTATATGCAAGGTGGACGTGCCCATGTATCACTTATTGTCTAAGACTGGAATCTAAATTTTTTGTCAAGAATTAATACATGAACCGCCTTGCTTTGACATCAAATTTTTTAATTGTATCTTTTTTCGTTTTTGTAATTGCATATCTTTGGGCAAGTTACATTGTAAGTGGTTTTCTAATAACGTTTATGGTTGCTTTCTTGATAACATGCCTTGTCAACTTTTGTTGGTTATTACTTGTTGGTCGTAATCGCAAGCGTAATAATCTTACAAAAGCCGAACGCGATCACATGAATAGTGTCTTGTTACAATTCCAATTTTTGACCATGTCTCAATCACTTGCAGTTGTTCATAACGCCATTTCAAAAAAATATGATTCTGGACCCGAGGGTGGAAAAATCGAGATACATCTTTCACAGGACATGATTTCGGTCAAAGATTTGAATATATTTTGTGTGTTTCACAAAAATGTAACAAGACAAGAAATAATTGATTGTATCAACAAAACCGACGATGGTAAAAGGACAGTTGTTTTTGGTGAGTTTACACCAGACCTATATGCTTTTTTCGGAGCATTGAAATTAGATGTGGTTTTATTGAATGGAGAAGACCTGTATGTACGATTGTTGAAACCAGTCGAAATTTATCCAAACCTTGCCGTGACTACAAAATCAAAGTCAAAACTTACTATGGCGGCTTTGCGTACTATGACTTTTTCACGGCGAAAAGTTAAAAGCTATATTCTTGTTGGTATAATTGTTTTATTGACTAGTCTAATTGTGAGACCAACGATTCTTTATGTAATTATTGCTACCATCTTGTTTTCATTCGCTATTATATCTTGGTTGCGACCAATGCAAAAAAATGATAATATATTTTCGTGATATTCAATGATTTAAAAGAAATAGCCAATGAACTTGCATTTCGTATAAAGAATGGTGGTCGCCACGTGTTTTTTCTTGATGGAGAAATGGGGGCGGGTAAAACAACATTGGTTTCAAGTGTTCTATCAAAATATGACACAGCAATCAAGGTCACCAGCCCGACTTTTACAATAATTAATCAATATATGGAGGATATTTTCCACATTGATTTATATAGACTAGAGAACGCAGACGACTTTTCACATCTTGGGCTTGGAGAAATTCTTGGCAACGACAACATAGTTTTTATCGAATGGTGCAGTATGATGGGGCAAAAGTTCGAAGAACTTGCCAGACCATATACACACATCAAAATTGACAAAATTTCGGAAGAAAAACGAGAATTTACATTATCGGAGATAATATGAAAAAATTTGAAGAGTCAATGTTTTTTATACTAGACACAGTAAGTGACGGCATATATGTTGCAATTTTGCGCGGCAAGGATGAATTGGCTTCGATAAAATTGGAAAAGGAAGAATCCCGCAAAAGTGAAGCGATAATTTTTAAGACTATAAAAGATTTATTTAAGAGAACAAAACTCGGTTTTGATGATATTGATTGTTATGGGGTAATAAATGGTATGGGCAGTTGGACGGGGGCAAGAATAGGTGTTGCAATCATAAAAGCATTTACACTTGGCGGTAGTCAAAAGATTATTGAACTTGAAAAAATGGATATATCTGATCTCGAAGAAAAATATAAAAACAATAGTTTCGTGAGATTGGATAAGCTTGAACCAAGGTACGAGGAATATATTGTTCGTACTAAATCAGTCTAGAAAGAACTCACAAGTATCTTTTATAAATCTTGATGTTTCGTCAAGATATGCAAAATGTCCGCTGTTGTTATAAACCAAAAGATTTGCATTTTGGGAAATCTTTACCCATTTTTTTCCAAGCTTGACTGGGGTGGCATTATCATTTCTTCCAAATATCAAAAGTGTTGGATTGTTAATTTGTTTTATTTCACTTTTTAAGTCTCGGTTAATAATGTTTTGAAATGTCTTTTTTCCGCTATTTGTTAATTTTTTATAATCTGGGCTGCCACTTTGTTTTTTGTACCCAAGTTTTTTTCGTAATTTGTAAAGCTTGATTTTGATAATTGTAGAAAATTTTCGCCGACGAATGCCAGCAGCACCAGTTAACACAAGCTTTTCAAAGCGTGCTGGGTTACGGGTGACTAAAAGGGCGGTGACTCTTGCCCCGAAACTGTGTGCCAAGATATGGCATTTTTCGACATTATTGGTCACCAGATATTCTTGGATAAAGTTCGTATAATCGTCAAGTGTCCAAGGTGTATCTGGTTGATTATCGGAATCGCAACCAAACATAGGGAAAGCAGGTGCAAGGCAACGAAAGTGTTTTGAAAGATATGGCAAAATGGGGGCAAAAGAATTTTCATTCCCACCCCAACCATGTAATAACAAAATTGTTTTCATACATTGATAATATGATTATTTCAGCAAATCTTTCACTCAGCGGTTGCTTTTTTCATATGACATGATAGAATATGACAATGATTAGCTTTATAAATGTACAGGATATGTTTGCAGGTTTTGCAAGTATCGAATTATTTTCGTTGGCACTTGTTGTGGCGTTTCTTAATGCATTTTTACTTTGTATTGTGGCTTACAAACCCGTACACGTATTCCAACTTGGTGGCTATCGTCTTCGTCCATATATTTCTTGGCTTGCAAATATGCGAATTGCGTTCTATGTCCGACTTTTTGTATTATCAATATTGTCGTTCGGGTCGATGTTCATATTTAACGTAGTGTTCGACAGGTGGTCAAATATTGCATGGGTTTCTTATCTTGGTCTTTTGTTTTATTTCTTTCTTGTAGTTGTATTTTGTTTGAATATCAAACGGAAAAAGGAAAAGGTCAAACTTCGATTTACGCCAAGAATTATCCGATTATTCATAGCATTGTATATTGTCTTTTTCGGAATGACATATCTTGCATTATGGGTAGGAAGTACACCAATTGGTGGATTTGTACAATTTTCTTTCATAGCGTTAATACCACTTTTTGTTCCACCTTTTGTTTCGACGGTAAATTATGTGCTTTGGCCGATAGAGGAAATAATAAGACAATACTACCTCTGCCGAGCAAGAAAAAAATTGTTTTCACAAGAATACAATAATGTTATCCGCATTGGAATCACGGGAAGTTATGCAAAAACAAGTTGCAAAAATATGCTAGGCGATATTTTGTCAAAAAAATATAAAGTTGCAAAAAGTCCGTCAAGTTACAATACACCAATGGGTTTTGCGCTTACCGTGAACAAGGTGCTTGAGCCTGGTCACGAGATTGTTATTTTCGAAATGGGTCTTCGGTACAAGAACAATATCCGTCAGCTTGCAAAGTTATTCAAGCCACAACATGGGATATTAACGGCAATAGGAAGTCAACATATCGAGACCATGAAAACCATAGATGCAATTATGGCGGAAAAATCCGAACTTGTTCGTGCTTTGCCAAGCGATGGAATTGCCGTATTAAATGGGCAATCCGAGGGCTGTATCAAAATTTATGATGAACTTTCGCTCGAGAATAAATTTTTGACCAATATCAAAGACAACAAAGAAACCAAATCAAAATATTATGCAAGTAATATCTCTGTGACAAGTGATGGGTGTGAATTTGATGCTTCATTTGATGGGCAAGTTGTACGTATGAAAACAGCTCTTCTTGGACGTCATAATGTCGAGAATATTATGATGTGTGCAACACTTGCATTCAAGCTTGGGGTATCAATTGACCAAATTAAAGAGGCGGTAGCCGAATTAAAACCAACCCCACATAGGCTTGAACTTATAAAGGGTCCAAGCGGAGTAATTGTGCTTGATGACAGCTATAACGCCAGCGAGCAAGGCACAAGGGCGGCATTAGATGTATTATCATTGTTTGATGGAAGAAAAGTTGTTCAAACACCAGGAATAGTTGAACAAGGCAAACAACAAGGAAAAGTAAACTTTAAATACGGGCGCGCGCTTGCAAGCATTGTCGATGATGTAATCATTGTAAATGAAGTAAATCGTGAAGCAATTGTCGAAGGATTGAAGAGTAAAGATTTTCCAATCGAAAAAATTCATCTTGCATCTGATTTAGAGGGCGCGAAAACATATTACTCAAAACTGTTATCAAAGGGTGATGTGTTATTAATTGCAAACGATTTGCCTGATAATTTTTTGTAGACTATAATATTATCTATGCTTACAAAAGTCCAACATGATATTGTGAATGCACCACTTGGTGCTTGTTTGGTTACTGCTGGTGCTGGGTCGGGAAAGACTCGAGTTTTGACGCATAGAATTGCTCATTTGCTGGAGAGCGGTATTCCTGATTGGGCGATTGTTGCACTTACCTTTACAAATAAAGCAGCAGCAGAAATGCGAGAACGTATAGAAAAAATGCAAGGTCACAGCATACAAACTTTTCTTGGAACGTTTCACAGTTTTTGTGTTCGGATACTTCGAAAAAATATACATCATCTTGGTTATACAAGTAATTTTTCAATCTATGATCAGAATGATTCTCACAAAGTTGTAAAAGAAATCTGTGCTGCATCCACATTTTATGAACTTGAAAAAGATGCGGCAAAAATTGTAGAATATCACCTTGGGAAAATGAAAAACGAGGGAATGACTGTTTCCGAGTACAGGCAAATAATAAACAACTTGGACGCAGTCGACGAAATAATGAGTGTCATAAGTGCATATGAAAAAAGATTAAAAGAAAATAATGCACTTGATTTTGATGATTTGCTTTTAAAGACGCTGGAGCTTTTTGATAAACATCCCGATGTTTTGCAGGCTCTTCAAAATCGTTTTCAATATATCTTGGTTGACGAGTTCCAAGATACTAACCATATTCAATATCAGATTGTGAAATTGCTTGCCGAGAAACATAGAAATATTATGTGTGTTGGTGACGAAGATCAATGCATATATACCTGGCGGGGTGCAAGCATAGATAATTTAAAACGATTTTGTAATGATTTTTCACCCACGATTTTCAAACTGGAAGAAAACTTTCGTAGTGCATGTAATATTGTTGAAACTGCGAACTTGTTAATCTCGCATAATACAAATCGCCTTGACAAGGTTTTACATAGTGCACTTGAAATTGGCGAAATCGAAGTTAAAAATTATTATGATGACCGTGAAGAGGCAAAACGTACAGTCGAAGATATTTTATTCCGCCGTAATTATGGCAAAGCAAAGTTTTCTGATTTTGCAATATTAATGCGAATTAACTCGTTATCACGAAGTTTCGAGGAACAACTTTTGCGATACAATATCCCATATTCGGTTTGGGGTGGGTTCAAATTCTATGAAAGGATGGAGGTTCGCCAAGCACTTAGCTATTTGCGTGTTATGGTTAACCCGCGTGACGAGGTTGCCATATTTGATGCCATATCATTGCCGCGCCGTGGCGTTGGCGAATCAAGTTTCCAGAAATTAATGCAAATTGCAAGAGATTCTAATCAAACGGCATATGACCTACTTTTGTCGATTGTTAATGGCAAATACGATATTAAATTAACCTCAAAAGCACAATCGGGGATAGAAGATTTCGTGTCATGCATTGAAAAGTTAAAATCGGTTTATGAGTCTGATGGGCTGGGTTGTCTTGCGCAAGACTTTCTTGGGATAACAAGATTATTGTCGGCATATTCAACAGGCAAAGAAGATGACGAACGCAGAAAAGAAAACCTGTATGAACTTGCAGGCGCGATTTTAGAATATGCAAAAAATCATCCAGAGGCGACTTTGGAACAATATGTTCAATCGGTTACGCTCGATACAGGAGAACAGGAAAATGCAGGTGATCGTGTAATTTTGTCAACCGTGCATTCGGCAAAAGGTTTAGAGTTTAGTCATGTGTACATAGTTGGTATGGAAGATGGAATATTTCCACTAGAACGTGCTAAATTGAATTTTTCAGACATGGAAGAAGAGCGCCGTCTTTTATACGTTGCCGTAACACGTGCAAGGCATGGGTTGACTTTGAGCAGCGCCATATCAAGATTTTATAGAGGTGTTCGTAACTTTCAAGAAGCAAGTCGCTTTTTAGAAGAATGCGGGTTTTAACGGTATCTTTTGTTTAAATCTGTTCGTTAAAATATTAAAGACTCAAACTTAGTTTTAATGCTCGATTGACTCGGATTTCATCAAATGCTGTTAGTGTGGCGATTTTTGTGCCAAGACGGGTCTTGTCTATGGTTTTAATTTGTTCGCAAAGGATAAGGCTGTCTTCGTTTAATGAATAGACTTCTTTGTCAAGGCGAACATGTGTTGGGATATTATTTTTATAAATTTTACTTGTTATACAGGCAACGATTACAGTTGGAGAATAATGGTTGCCGATGTTGTTTTGAATAATTAAAACTGGGCGAGTGCCTGATTGTTCGCTTCCTACGTTTTCTGTGCCAAGGTCGGCAAAATATATTTCTCCTCGTTTTAATGTCATAAGTATTTCTTGTGAGACTCCCTATTTTAGGGTATGAGAGAGATGAAAAGTAGGTGACATGAAAACTTGTATTCACAAGTGGATGATTTTGGTATATAATTAAGTCAATGGGGTTTACAGTTTTTGGTCTTGAAATAAGATGGTATGGAATCATTATTGCCGCGGCAATATTGGTTGCATTTTTTATTGTCATGCAATTATACAAAAAGAAAAATTACAAGGAAGATGTTGTTTATCACTTGGTTTTGTTAATTGTTCCAATAGCAATCATAGGTGCGCGTATATTCTATGTGGTGTTTAGCCCAGTCCCAGTATCATTGTTTTCAATTCGAGACGGTGGACTTGCAATTTATGGTGGAGTTCTTGCCGCAATTTTGGTTGTTTTTATCTACGCACGAATTCGAAAGATTGGATTTTTTACATTGTCTGATGCAATTGTAATTGGTCTTATACTTGCACAATCTATCGGTAGGTGGGGTAATTTTTTAAATCAAGAGGCATTTGGTGTCGAGGTCGGATTTCATTTTTTTCCAATTACGGTACGCATAGGTGACGCATATCATCTTGCAACTTTCTTTTATGAGAGCTTTTTAAATCTTATCGGCTTTGTTCTGTTGCTGCAGATTTTCCGTAAACAAAAGAAATTTGGAACGACTACGGCATGGTATTTTATTTTTTATGGAATTGTACGTGCTGCAATTGAACCGTTGCGTACCGATTCTTTGACTATCTGGGGGGCAAGTGATTTCGTATTAAACAGGGTCAGTTTTATACTAAGCTTGATTTTAATCGTAGTTGGTGTTATAATACTGGTATTGAATCACAAGAACAAGATTAATCAAAACAACGCAAATATCATTCAAAAACCAAAAGAAGAGGAGACGAAGGATGCAAAACACGAATAACTATTCATCACAAATGGATTACTTTATTCGTAGATTTGACGAAGACTTTTCAACCATGGTGAAAACCAAGCCCGAGAGCAAGGTTATTCAAATGAAACATGTTCCGCTTTCTGAAGTTCTGCAAAGACGTATAAATCGAATTCGTGAGTTCACAGATCAGGCGTCGAAAGAGAGATATCTTGCAAAAAATGATTCCGAAGTTATTCTTGCAAACCTTATAATGCAAATTCTTTGCGAGACTGAAAAAGAATTTGGTGCATACGAGGGTGATTTCTTTGATACACTTGCGACTACTAACAAGGAAACTGTGCTTGATGAAGTTCTGGTCGGTTTTGAATTTTATGACAATAATCCATATAGAGAGGAAGCCGAGAGGAATCTAGAGAAGATTAAACGAAAAAGAAACAGATAATATTAGGGTATCTTTTGGGTTAACAAAATCTATCCGCAATAAATAATTTGTGATATTATATAAACATGAAGAAATTAATTATTGCACGTTATGGCGAAATACACCTCAAGGGTGGTAATCGCGAGTTTTTTTTAAATCGTTTATTGAAAAATTTGCGACAAAGACTTGGTAAAGGAATAAAGGTCGAGCATTTCAACACAAGGATAGAAATAAGTAATTACGATGGATACGACGAACAAGAAATCTTGCAAAAAGTAAGAGATACGTTTGGAGTTTTTAGCACAAATATCGTCGATGTGATTGAATCCACAAAGGATGCAATTTTTGAATGTATTGCAAAGATAAAGGTAAATGAAAGTTTCAAAGTGAATGTAAATCGTGCCGATAAAAAATTTGAAATTAAAAGCCCAGAATTCGCGGCAATGTGTGGTGGGATAATTTTGGACAATAATAAAGACGCGGTTGTTGATGTTCAAAATCCGTCTGTAACCATAAATGTTGATATCCGTATTGGTGGGCGAGCTTATGTTTATGTGGATGATACCAATGACAATTCAAAAGGTGCAGGAGGTCTTCCAGTTGGTGTAAGCGGACGGGCACTAGTTTTACTTAGCGGAGGCATAGATAGCCCTGTGGCGGCTTGTTTGGCGGCAAAACGTGGGTTGACGGTTGACTTTATACACTTTGCGACTCCGCCGTATACAAATGATCTTGCTTTGAAAAAAATTGAAAAATTAAAAGGCATACTTGAAGGTCATGTTGGAAAAACACATCTTTTTGTTGTTCCGTTCACAGAAATTTCCCGCGAAATTCAAAAGAAATGTGATGACGAATATATGATAACAATCATGCGAAGATTTATGGTACGCATTGCCGAGCGGGTCGGTCTTCAGTTATCAAAAAGCGACTGTATTATAACGGGTGAAAACCTTGCTCAGGTCGCTTCACAGACTATTCAAGGTATTGCAAGTAATAATTTTTGTGCGACACAACTACCTATTTTGCGACCATTAATAACATTTGACAAGTCTGAGATTATTACTATGGCAAAACGTATAGGAACATATAACACAAGTATTGAACCGCATATGGATTGCTGTACGGTATTTGTGCCAAATCGTCCATCTATCAAGCCAGATATTTCAAAGGTAGAAGAGCAAGAGAAAAGGCTAGATATAGAGCGACTTGTTGAAGAATCTGTTAAAGGCATTACTTGTTAATCATTCATATATATCCATATGGATAAAGATACAATTTTTCTGGTAAAGACGGTTTACAACGCATCGCTCATGATTACCGATGATTTTTTCATTGCATGCAAGGATGAGCATGGTGATCTGGTTACAAATTTCGACTTGGAAATCGAAAGATATTTAATAGACAAGATAAACGAAAGTTATCCAACATTTGACATTATATCCGAAGAATTTAATCCAATGAACGAGCTAACAAAAAACTGTTTTGTTATTGACCCAGTTGATGGAACGATAAATTTCGCACATGGCTTGCCACTCTGGGGTATTCAAGTTGCAATGATAAAAAATGGTAAACCAGTCGTTGCCATTATTTATTTGCCAAAACTTGGTGAGCTTTTTTATGCAAATGAAACTGGGGCATACATTATTGAACGTCCGACTGGGTGCGAAGATGAGATTTTAACAAAGTCGAAGAAGATATCTGTAAGTAAAACAGAGTCTAATCGTGCATTGTATCTAGTTGAAGGTGGTGACAAATTTCCAGCTCTTGGACGAATGAACAAGGATGTAAGCCGCCATTGGAGATATTACTGTTGTACTGCGGTAAATCATGCGTGGACGGCGTGTGGACGCCTTGGTGGGGCAATTTTACGAAAAGACAATGTTTGGGATTATCTTCCAGGACAATATTTAACCAAGCAAGCAGGTGGTGTGGTGATTAATAAGAAAGGTGCACACGTTGTGGCGAATTCAAAAGAAATGGCGAAGCTATTAGTGAAGAAGGGTAAGCTCTAGTTGGTTTGGCACCTTTCTTGGACATTAAGGATAATTTACTAATTAAAAAAAGGTAAGCGTTAACTTACCTTTCTTTTTCAAGTCTTTTAATTAATTCTTCTAATCGAAGAATAGTTGAATAGGGAATTATTTTTTGATAGTAAAATCTTCGAAGCATACGGAGGCTGTCGATTACTTTGTTTAAATCATCTTTTGTGATTTCTACTTTGTCTGGACTGGCTTGTTTAACAGAACTTTCAAGACAGTATGCCATATAATCGGCTGCCATTTGTTCGGCTTCTTTACTGTCGTTAAAATCCTGTTTATTATGTTTTGTTGTATGTAGTTGTGCTTCTATATCATCGTGAAAATCGCGCCTGCTATCTGTGCCTTTTTTATGTGTTGTGTTGCTGAAATTTCGTAAACTCATGATGACAATATCTATGAATAATTCGTGTATTTTGATACATGCTAGAAATATAATAAGGAGAATTACAAATGGCAGAAGTTAAAAAAACAACAAGCACAGCAACAAGAGCAAAGGTAGTAAGCCCAGCAAACAGACCAACTACAAAAACTACTAGCAATGTTAAGAGTACAAGTACGGCTTCTAAAACCGTTGCAAAAAAACCTGTAGCCAAGGCATCAACTGCAACAAAATCTACAGTAAAAAAAGTTGAAGATAGCGCGAAAAAAGTTGCAAAAAAAACAACCACGACAACCAAGAAGACGGTAAAGAAGGCTGAGGGTGTTGCGACCAGAACTGCCAAGAACGTGGGTGCTGGTGCAAAGAGGGCTTATAAGGCTGTGGAAGAGGTGACGCTTGATATCGTTGACAAAGTTGGTGAAGAAACAAAAGAAATGCGTGGAGCGGTCTGCAGGTGTACAGAAGGAAAACTTATAAAAAAAGATGCGGCAAGAAAAGCGGCTTGTGGGGTTCGTAAGATGTGTAATGAAAAGAATATATCCAGAGGCGAGATGATGATAGAAAAATTAAACATAGTCAATGATGATGTAAACAGCACCTTGGACCTGTGTGCAAGGACTATAATGGGTTTTGGTAATAGAGATTAAAATACATTTGTTCATACAGCGCGATGTGTTACAATGGTTACATGGTAAGAGTATTAATAGGAAAAGTTCTTAAACCGCGTGGACTTCGTGGCGAATTAAAAGTACAGATTTTGACGAACAAGCAAGAAACATTTCTTGGGATTAAAAGTATATACATAGACAAAAAAGAAGTTAAAGTTATATCCTCGTCTTTATATGGTGGATTCGCATATCTTTTTTTGGACGGTATAAAAACTTTTGAGAATGCCGATGAATTACGTGACCGAAAGATTTGGATTAATAAAGAAGACTTTAAGCTTGAAGAAGATGAAGTTCTTGTAAGCGATATAATCGGTTTTGATGTGATCGAGGAAGATGGTACCTATCTTGGTCAATTAGAGGCTGTTGAAAACTATGGTGCGGGTGATATATTGATTGCAGGTGAACATTCAATACTCAATGACGATGACTTTGTAAAAGAAACAAATATAAAAGACAGAAGAATTATTGTATATACACATGCTTTGACCGCGGAGGAAGTTCAATGAAGATTACGATTCTTACATTATTTCCGCAAATGTTCTCGGGTATTGAACACAGTATTATCAAACGTGCGCGTGAAAATGGTAAGGTAGAAATTAGCTTGGTCGATTTTCGCGAATATACCAAAGACAAACACAAAAAAGTAGACGACATTCCATACGGTGGCGGAAATGGTATGGTTATAATGGCAGAACCAATTGTCGAATGTATCGAGGCAATTGACCCAAAGCATCAGGCTCACAGAATTTTCTTGACACCTGCGGCACCAACTTTGACGCAAAAACGTGTTACCCAATTGTCACAAAAAAAGAATTTGCTTATTCTGTGTGGGCATTACGAAGGCGTTGACCAGCGTGCAATTGACCTTTGTTTTGACGAAACTATAAGCATAGGCGAATATGTATTAACAGGCGGTGAAATCGCCGCAATGGTGCTTGTAGACGCGGTAGCACGATATGTTGATGGAGTAATTACTAAGGGGAGTCTTGATAACGAGAGTCATACTAACGGAATGCTTGAACATCCACAATATACAAGACCAAGGGAATACCGCGGAATGCAAGTGCCTGAGGTTTTGTTGAATGGTAACCATAAAGAAATAGAAAAGTGGAAGACCGAGCAAAGCGAAAAAATAACAAATTTCGTCAAATTAATTGAAAAAGAAAAATCTTGATTGACAAGATTTTTTTAATATAATAAAATATTACATCACTTGTAGAGCCTGATGTGCAGAAACAAGTCTAATTATATAAATACACAAATTTAAATATACACAAACACGACTCTGGGTTTTATCTGGTGTTGTGTTAATTAATTTAAAGTTTTTTCGCATACGTGTCGTAGACATACGTTTTTGCGATATAGCATAGGAGCAAATGATTTATGAAATTTTTAAAAGGTCTTTTAACAAAGGCGAATATAGTGATTGCATCGATTCTTGTTGTCGCTGTGGTTGCACCAGTGGCAACCGCCTTTGCAATCAGAAATGGTGGGCAAAGCCGACCAAATATTATACTTATGGTACCAGATGGTATGAGCCTTGCTGCAACCACACTTGCAAGATATATGCAGCCAGACAATCCAAATGCCCCAGAAGCAGAATGGACGTTTACAGGCGAGCGCAGACTTGCAATAGATGAACATGTTCAAGGATTGATGAGAACGGCATGGGCTGGTGGTCCTATTACTGATTCGGCACCTGCTGCTACCGCTATGGCTACTGGACATCACAGTAATAACCTTCGGATTGGTCTTGACCGTAACGATGACCCAAGAGCAACGGTTATGCAAGCGGCACGATCAGTTGGAATGTCGACTGGACTTGTTATGAATAGTGAATTCATGCACGCAACGCCTGCTGCATTTATGTCGCACGAGGTTGCACGATTTAACTATGACAACCTTGCAAGACAAATGCTTGCAAACCGACCAAATGTTGTTTTGGGTACAGGTTCGGCACAAGCACGTTCATTTAACGTATACCAAAGAGGATACCCAGAAACAGTAAGTCTGAACGTTTCTGGTGCATACCCACATGTACTTGTACCAGTCAGAGTCGCAGACATAACACGTGCAGATGCGTCTGGTAACGTTATTGGAACGCCTGGGACTGTACCGCATTTCCAAATTCGCGATAACGGTGGATACAGACGAATTTTTGATACAAGAACACAATATACCTATAATGCTTTCGAAGCAGGAAATTCAATCGGACATCTTGACAGACATGGCGTAGCATTTCCTTCGACTTTACTATCCCAAGCACAGCAACAACACGCACTACGACCAGAAGTTCCATTGTCAGTTTTCTTACAACAATTTGGTATCAACCAATACGGTTTTGCTGCATGGGGACCAAGGATTGTTGACCCAGAAGGTTACACAGTAGATTCAAGCAGAAGACGGATAGTTGAAAGAAACAACTGGAGACAACAAGTTGTGTCCGAGGGTTATCAAGTTGTGACCACGCGTGCACAAATGAACAGACTTCTTCGTCCAACTTCATCAAACGCGGCTGACCTTCGTGTATGGGGTGATTTTAACGGCGGTCTTACAATGCTTGGTGAAAATTACCGTTATCTTTCATTTGATATAGACAGACGCTTCAGACCAGACCTTGACGAGCCATCACTTGCAGAGATGACAAGAACTGCAATCGACCTTTTAAGTTCAAACCGTAACGGGTTTATGTTGGTGGTCGAGGGAAGTAAAATTGACTGGGCGGCACACGTACATGACGCTGTTGCACTTACAAGTGATATCCTTGCATTTGACCGTGCATTCCAAGTAGCCCAAGACTTCGCACGAAGATGTGGTAATACAATTGTTATCGTTGCATCTGACCATGCTACAGGTGGACTTACAATAGGTTCAAGTGATCTTTCATTTGACGTTCCAGGACAAGAAAACACAGGACCATGGACATTTGACGAGGCTCCATGGGAAATGCTTGCACCTCTTCGTAATGCGGTAATGGGTAATGGACGTAGTGCCGAGGCAGCACTCCAATTATTCGTAATGGGACGTGAGAGAGTAATTCACAGGCAACAAGCAGGTGGACTTATTGATTGGGCGGCAAACCATAACGAGGTTTTGGCGGCTTATGGCATTAATTATGACTTCTGGGATTACTATGGTGCAAAAACAAATGCCGAGCTTAATGCCATTGCAACATATCTTCTTGAAGAACACAGAACAACTCCAGTACATGTAAGAAGTGTTCACAACCTTATCCAAGAATTCAGAATGGCAAACCCAAGTAGCGGTGTAAACCGAGAAATTGGACAAGGGCATCTTGTAGGAAATGGTATGCAATTCCTTTCAAGTGCCCAATTACAAAATGCACAGCGTATGCTTGCTGGGATTATGAACCAAATGAGCTTTATTACTTTCTCTACAAACTGGCACCATGGTGATGATGTTCCTTTCTATATGTATGCACCACGTGGCATGTCACACACAGACCTTCTTGGAAGACGTGGTAACCACATCAATAACACAGACATTGCACGCATGATTGCAAGTGCTCTTGAAGTTTGTCTTGATGCACTTACCGACCGTTTATTTGTTGAAATTTACAACGATGGTAAATCAGTAATTGATGATATCGAAGTAACACTTGAATCAGCAAGATTCCAACGTAACTTTACGCGTGAAGGATTTTCAGACCAAAATAACGGTTCAAGTTGGGTTGATGTTGTGTTCACTATTACAAGGGGTAACAGAGTGGTAACAGTAACTGCTGGAACAAACTATTTTGTAATCGATGGAAGAAGGACAACATTAACGGATGGTGTAATTGTCTATCTTATAAGTCAACCTCAATTTACCCAGACAACAGCATGGAGCATCACAGGCGCAAACCGAGATACAGGAAGGCTTTTTGTCCCAAGGCAATTGATTAACGCATTATAAAATTATGTAGAAATAACCCTGGTGCGAACGTTTATGACGAAATCAATTACGTACTGGGTGCGGGGTATCCCGCGGGAGGAAATAAATAATGTTATTTTTAAAGAAAAATCTTTTGAAAATTTTCTTGACTACTATTACTTTGGCTGGTTCCGCTATGTTTATTGTTTTACTTGCAAATTTCAATGCAGATAACTATGGCATTCTTCGTAATCAGGCACTTGGTGTCGAGGCAGGCAGCGACCGTTATAATGCATTGGGCTTTTTGTTCTTGTATATTTCATCATTTATATTTTTTACAACAGCAACAGTTGTTATATTCTTGTCAATATTCGACGTTACCAAACATTTGAACAAGTTCGTAATGTGTGTTTGCGGTATAGTTTGTTTAACATTGATGTTGTGTTCGGCATTGATACCACTTCAAAGTGATTCATATGCTCTAATGCGTGAAATCCGAAATGGAGAACGTAATCACCATATGTTAATCTATGTTCAAGCAGAAGTTATTACAAGAAGTGGTGAAAGTGATCTTGCAATCTTTGCTGGAACCCCGATGGACGATTGGCATATGACTGCCGAATCACTTGCAGATCTTGCAGGTATGAGCCAAGCCGACTTGGAAGCTCTTATAGAAGCCCTTGATGAGTTAAAGGAAATTATCAATGAACAAACCGACATCGCAATATCCGAGGCACAGGACCGTGCTGCATACGAATACCTTCAAAATACAATAATTCGTGTAACATCGTTATTGTTATATGGAAGTATTCCTCTGTTTACTGGACTTGCACTTATAGTTAAGGGTCGAGTTAAAGAAAGTGAAAATGTTTAACTTATAGTAAGAGCCGTCTTCTACGGTTTCTTGGACATTAAGGTTAACTGTTCCTGTCAAAATCGCAAGTGATTTTTCCTAGGTCATAAAAAAGCACCTATCGGTGCTTTTTTAAAATTAGTCATTTGCTACTTCCATTCTTTAACCGCCTTTATCAAATATTCGCCGCCGTCTTTACCTGCTGTGGTTGTATCGTATGTGATTGCTTCCAAAACGGCACGTGCGTTTTTGATTTCCTTTAATTGCTCGATTTTTTCGTTAATTGTGTTTATTTCATCCATGTTCACCGATACTCCGATTTTGTCACGGAGTGATAATTCAAGTGGGATTAAATCACCATATTTATCCCAGTCAGGATTTAAAACTTTCTCAGGGGTATTTATAAACAATGTGGGTTTATTTGCCGCCCATGCAAGTTCAAGCCCAATACTTGACCAATCTGTGATTATTATATCGGCATTCAAGATATCGCATGAAAAGTCCAGCTGGAGTTCATTTTCGTATTTCTTTTTAAGTAATTCGATTTTTCTTGGAAAGCGTTTAATAAATTCTGGGTGTGGTCGCAAGATCACTTTGTACTTTGTGTCCACAAGTTCCTTCATGATTTCATCAATGCAACTTTCAAATATATTGTCTTTTTGCCAACTTGGCGCAATGATAATTGTTTTCTCTTTATTTTCTTTTTTAGGTTTATAGTTTTTTTCCATCTCGTGAAACAATCCAAATCCTACATTGACAAGCTTTTTTTCCTTGGAACCATAAAAATTTTCCATTGCACGGAACTCTTCATTGTAATTTGGACCATAACAAAATACGGTATCAAAATGGTCTAAAGCATTTTTTCGTAGTACATATGTTTGGCTGCCGAAACCATGGTCAATGTATACATATTCAATTTTTTTGTTAACAATTGACCGCTTGTATTGATATTTGTGTAAATCAGGCATTGTCATTACACACACTCTGCAATCAAGCCGCATTAAAACAGTAATAAGCTTTCTTGGTCCACAATAATATACGTGTAATCTTGGGTGGTCTATCTTGAATACTTGGTCATTGATGTCACTCGTCAAATAATGAACATGGATTTTTGAATTATCAAGAACATGTCCAATAATTCCTTTGTAATATTTATAAAAACCACTTGCCTCGGAATAAAAGACAAGATATTTCTTAGCTTTCATAAATTTTTCAACATCAATTTTTTGTTGTGCCTTTTGTCTTTTGATAAGTTCCTTATCTTTTTTAACAGGAGGACATATTTCGTATGTTATATATTTTTTTGGATTGTATATAAGGTTGCAAATTACTTGGATTAAAATAGCAAATATGTTTCCAGCAGTCCAATAAATACCAAACCCAATACCGCTCGTGATTGTGAAGTAGAGTGAGAATGCAGTCATAAAAATCGCAAATCCCCACTTGGCAAAAAAGTTCATGCTTTTTGCAAGAACGTTATAAAAATTTTGAACATAGCAAAGGGCAAAAGCGGATAGTGCAGACAAAATTGGTAAAAGGGCATTGCTTGGCAATTCCGAAAGATAATCTGATGAACCAATACCACGCAATACACCAATAATAATCGGCATTTGTAGAATCAAGGGTAGTATTGAAACGATAGTGCTGTACTTTTCTTTTTTGTAAAGTTTTCTTTGCTCTCGAAGGACAAGTCGCCAATCATGACCATAGTATGCTTTGATATCATCAAGTTGCGGTTTGATTTTTGCAAGCTTTACAGATTGTCTTTGTGCCCAAAGCGAAAATGGAAAGATAAGTAATCTTGTTATGAATGTAAAAAGTATTATAGCGATAATATAATTAGGGATTAAACGATAGCATAAATCAACAAGCCACATAATCTGGTCTGTTATGACAATATCAAAAAACCTCATTTTGTAAATCCTTATTTATCTGACAACTCTTCGTCAACTTGTTCTATATCATCAGAAAGTTCTTCATCAATTTCCTGTGTGACAGAATCATCGGTATCTTTTTTCTCTTTCCTTGTTATCTTGACCCAAATGCCTTTGAAAAAGGTGATTATCTTTTTCCACCAAATGGCAAAAACAACTGCAAGTGAAATAAAAACACCAGCCAAAATCTGCCAAATAAGTGCAGTCGATGCTGGGTCTATATAGCCCAATAGATTTACAATATACATATCTAATATAATACTTGACCTTGCATATTAAAGCAACAAGAATTTTATGTCGAATTCTTGTTGTGAGTGTTCATTTTTTGTGGTAACGTATCAAAAATGAAGAAAAAGATAGCAGAAATAATTAAAGTAGTTAACGATGCTGGTGAGATAAAAAACCAGCGCGAGCTTGCCAGAATTGCTGGTATGTCTTTGAGTTCGGTGAGTCAGACCTTGCAACTTGCTCGTCAAAAGAATTTTTTAATCGAGCAAGGTGGAGCTATAAAATTGTCGGACGAAGGTAAGAAATATCTTGATATATTTTCTGTTGATAATGCAATTATTATGGCTGCGGGGGTTGGATCAAGATTTGCCCCAATAACACACAATACACCCAAAGCATTGATAAAAATCAAAGGCGTTCCAATAATAGAACGTCTTATAGGTCAACTGCATGAAAAGGGTATAAAAGAAATAATTGTTGTGGTCGGTTACATGAAAGAAAAGTTTGAATACCTTGCCGAAAAATACGGTGTTACTTTGGTCTATAACAAAGATTACGCAAAGAAAAATAACATTGGGACGCTTTATCATGTTCTTCCGTACCTTAAATCTTCGTATATACTTTGTGCCGATAATTGGCTTGAAAATAATTTTTTTGCAAAACACGAATTGCGAAGTTGGTATTGTGTAAAGCATTTTGATGAACAGACCAATGAATGGTGTGTTACGACAAAAGGCGACAAAATAACAAAGATTACAATTGGTGGTGCCAATTCAAAAGCACTCTATGGTCCAGCGTATTTCAGCGCAGAGTTTTCAAAAACCTTTTCACAACTTATTGAAAAATATTACGGAAAAGCCGAGGCGGACAATTATTATTGGGAAGATTTATGGATAAAATATTTATCAAAACTTCCTATGTATATCAATGACCGTAATGATGTCTACGAGTTCGACAGCCTTTCGGATTTGAGACAGTTCGACAATAGCAATACTTGTACGTTTATGAGTAATCTCATTGGTGCACTTGATGACAATGATGGCAAAAGTGTAAGGTTTAAAGAGTTTATAGATTATCTTGGCGACCAAAAATTTGCCCAGCTTTTATCAGAAAATGGAATCGCAGTAAAACAAGACGCATCCTTGACCAATAAAACTTATAAAATTCTATGGAATAGAGAAGATTATATATTGCGCATTCCAGGTCAAGGTATAGAAAAATATATAAATCGTCATTGTGAACACAATTTCACATTACTTGCTTTTGGTTTTGATCTTTATCCATATACTGAATTTTATGATGACGGGATATAAAAGTCTATTTTCGTCTTGATTCCAAGTCTGCAGATCAAACGATATCAATGGACTAAGAGTTGAAGAAAATGTATACTTCGCTATGATAGAATTAGTCGATGTCCATAAAACTTACACCGACAAAAAAGGTCGTGAGGTAAAAGCACTAAAAGGCGTGTCTTTTTCCTTTCCCCAAAATGGAATAATTTTCATAGTTGGTAAAAGCGGCAGCGGCAAGTCAACGATGTTGAACCTTTTGGGACTTTTGGATGGTTATGACGAGGGAGAATTATTAGTCGACGGAAAGCCAAGTAATGATATGACCGAACGGGAACGTGACACATACCGTGCGCACAACATTGGGTTTATCTTTCAAGAATTTCATATCATCGACAAATATACAATCGGTCAAAATATCTCTTTGGCACTTGAGATTGGCGGGGAAGATGATATTTCGTCAAGAGTTTCAGGTGCACTCGAAAAAGTGGGGCTTGCGGGGTTTGAAAATCGCTATTCCCGCGGAACAAGTGGTGGACAAAAACAACGTGTAGCAATAGCACGTGCAATAGTCAAAAACCCGTGTATTATATTGGCGGACGAACCAACGGGGAATTTGGATTCGGTAACAGGACGTGAAATCTTTGAATTATTACGCGAATTGTCTAAGGAAAATCTGGTAGTGGTCATCAGCCACGATATCGAATCGGCACACAGATATGCGGATAAAATAATAGAAATAAGCGATGGTAAAATAATTGACATTTACAATGGTGATGGCACGCACGAGACAGTAAAGATGTCGATTGATACTTTGAACGAAAAACAAACAAAAGAAATTGATACATTGATTAATGACGGTAAAAAAGTAGTTCTAGTCAAAAAGTTAAACGAACCTGAACCGATTCAAGTACCAGTTGTTAAAGAGCAAACATTAATTAATGATAAAAAAACACATTTACCATTCAAAAGTTCTCTTAAATTATCTATGATGGGTGTGCGGGCGAAATGGGTTCGGGTATTTTTCACCATTGTTTTGTCAATGTTTGCTATTGCCTTTTTCGGGTTCTCTGATATGATTTCGCAATTTTCGGTCAACCGAATAATGGCGGAAGAAATTGAACGTATGGGTTTACCATTTGTAAATGTTGCATTAATGGAGGTCGATGACACGTCATTCATCCCAAACCGAGAACAGATATTTTCAATTTCTTCCGAGCAAAGGGCACAATTCGGATCACTTGGTCTAGATTACGCAGTACAAAAAACAGTACCAATAGGCGTAAATCCACAAGTATTAACTTATCGTAATTTCTTTCCAGGTCGTGATCATGAACCATTTTTTTCAAACCATATCAATGGTTTTATCGAGGCAGATACACCTGGGTTATTGGGATTGCAATTATCCGCAGGTCGTTGGCCAGAAACACTTAACGAGATAGTTATAACCAATTTCATGTTGGAACGTTATAAATTATTTGGCATGCGTGCAATTAATGAAATAAACTTGGGATCGTATCCGTGGCGATACCATACATGGACACATTTCATAGATCCGTTGTGGGGGACTGAGCGTGGTGACATTTATTGGACGCACAATAACTATTTCATATTCGACGCGAATACAAGCCAAACGATAACGTCTTTTGCGGATATACAAAATCGCGCAATCCCTGAAAATATGGGTGAATTCCAAGCGGGTTGGAATCGTCGTTATTTAAGAATTGTTGGCATGGTTGATTTTGACATATCTGCGTTCGATGAAATTGCAAGCCAACGCATAGCTGTGCCAAATAATCAAATAACCGCAGACCAACGTCTAATGTTACGAAGGGCTCGCGGGGCAAAGATTGCTTATCTCAATAATTTCTTTGTATTGCCTGGGTTCACTTATGAATATATGCGGCATAATAACATTCATTATTTAAGGGAAAGTTCAACAGTATCCGCAGTTTCATCATCCATGCCAAATACACGACAAAGCGCATCGCGAACTTGGCCTCATTGTATTGAAACTGTAATCCATTATCCATATTGGTGGAATAACATGGCAATACGTCCAGATTTTAATACTGCAACCGATATAGATACACAAGGGAGACAGGTAATTATAACTGCGGGTCTTTTGTGGAGCTTGCTGCCAGATAATACATACTCGTCGATAAATCACAGAATTCATCAAATTGTGAACGATACGGGGGCGTCATATCACAATGCATGGATCGAGGTTACACGTCAAATGGTAGAATATGAAAATATTTTGGAAGATGTAACATTGAATTTCGATGTAAATGTAAATAGGCATTATGTTGGGGTTCAAAAGACTTTAATTGGTTTTAAACCAATAGGCGTTTATCTCAGATGGGGTGAATATTTCATGACTACCCAAGAATTCTTTGATGAATTGGCGGTTTATCACATCCGAAATTTTATCGTCCCAGCAACAACGACAGCCCAGCGAACAAATGTGCTTAGCACAATTAACAATATGGGTAATTTTACAATTACTGAAGACGGCGAAGAACGAATCTTTTCGTTTGCGATATGGAGCGAAAATGCAGGTGAGATATATCACCTTGATAACATGTTTATGTTATTTTTATCAATTTTCCGATTGGCAACAATATTACTTTGTTTATTTGCGATGTTATTGACCTATTCTTTTATATCGTCGTCGATAAATGCACGCAAAAAAGACATAGGAATATTACGCAGTCTAGGTGCAACGCGCGGCGACATTGTTCGAATCTTTGCAAAAGAAGGGGGAATTATTGCAATTTTTGTAATTGGATTGGCGTCCGTTGCCGCTTTCATTGGATACTACTTTCTAGACAGATTTTTTATATCGCAACTTGGTTACATTGCCGAAGCGTATACATTAGTTACCTACGGTGCACGCCAAATTTTATTGATGTCACTTCTTGCAATAGCCGCAATTACTATTGCAGTTACTATTCCAATTATTCGCATTGCATTTAAACAACCAGTAGAGGTTATTCGAGATGAGTGATGTGCTCCCATCATTACTGACGATATCAATGGACTAAGGCAAAATATATAGGTATAATCAAGATATGGAAGATGAAAAAGGTCTGATAATAAACTGGTTTCCGGGGCATATGGTTCGAACGCTTCGGGTTATTGATGCCGAAATTAAATTATGTGATGTGATTGTGTATATGTTGGACGCGCGTTGTCCACTTAGTTGTCTTAATCCTAAATTTGATGAACATCTTATGAGAAAACCAGTTTTATTTGTATTGAACAAATCGGATTTGGCGGCACCAGGCGTTCTTGACTATTTTAAAAAGAGTGACGAGTACCAGGAAATATATCGAAAAAAGCGTGGCGAGGTTGCAGTAATAACATTGGATTCAACGCTTAGTGGTGCGACCAAGAAAGCGGTTGATGCAATAAAGAGATTACTAGCCGAACGTATTGAAACCGCGGCATCAAAGGGTATCAAGAAAACCATTCGTTCAATCGTTATTGGTGTCACTAATTCAGGTAAATCAACCTTTATCAATAATATGTCGAACAAAGGAAAAACGGTCACGGGTGACCGACCAGGGGTCACAAAACAAAAGCAATGGGTTACTGCTGGTGATAATTTTTGGATACTGGATACACCTGGGACATTATGGCCATCTTTCGAAGTTCCGCAAACGGCAAAAAACCTTGCATATGTTGGTTCAATCAAGGATGATGTGTTGGACATAATTGGACTCTCACGCGAATTGATTTTGGATTTGGAGAGTTTAGAAAGTGGATGTGTTGCAAAACGATTTGGAAGTGCGGACTTTGACGAGATTTGTAAAAAGCGTGGCTATGTTTTAAAAGGCGGAATCTTGGACGAGGAGCGCGCGGCAAAAGCAATTTTGGTCGAATTCCGTGCGGGCAAGATTGGGCGATTTAATTTGGATAAAGTAGAGAGGAAGGCGCATCCGCTAGACCTCTCCGCTTCGGTCGAGGTGGATTTGTGAAAACATATAATCGTGTAAAAGGAAATGCGGGCGAAGCGATTGCGACATCGTATCTTTTAAAGCATGATTTTGAAATAATAGAAACCAATCACATCTCAAGATTTGGTGAAATTGATTTAATTGCAAAACGCGACAACACATATCATTTTGTCGAGGTCAAATATCGAACCGCACTTGGTTTTGGTAACGGAAGGGAAGCGGTAACATATTCAAAACAAAAAACAATACGTAAAATTGCGACCGAATATTTAATTAAAAAGAAACTGTTCAACAATGTCGATATGAGCTTTGATGTTATTGAAATTATGGGAACGTTGCAAGATCACCAAATCGAATTTTTACAAGCGTGTTTTTAGTTTTTTTTGTGTGTTGGTATTATGTCGGCGACTGCCATGTAGTTATTATGAATGCATTTTTATCATGGTTTTATTTAGCACATTAAATATGAAAAGTGAAACATTAAACATACAAACTTTGCAACAAGCGAAGGACTCGTACTGAGTCTGCGTGTTTAATGTTTAATATTTTCTCATTTCATTCTTTGCGAAGCAAAGTTTGTTGGCGTTCTCGGTAGGATTCGAACCTACGACCCTCTGCTTAGAAGGCAGATGCTCTATCCAGCTGAGCTACGAGAACATGGGATAATTATATACATGTTTTATGGAAATTGCAAGGAAAAAATTGCTTTACTTTTGACGTGGAATTTGTCTATAATTGGGGAAATGAGTGTGGCGTTTAATCAAAAGAAGTACATAGAACTTCAATCGAACAAAATTCTTGATCGGGCGTCACAATTTGAGAAACTCTATTTGGAATTTGGTGGCAAGTTATTCGATGACCACCATATGTCTCGGTGTGTTCCAGGCTTTTTAATTGATACCAAGATTAAAATGCTTCTTGAACTCAAAGATAAGTTGGAAGTGATTTTAACAATCACAGCCGAAGACATCATTGCTGGGCGTATGCGTCATGATATATCGATGAGTTACGAAAACTATATTATACATCTTGTCGATTGTTTCAAGGATGTTGGTATAAGTGTGAATTCGGTTGTTATTAACAAATATACTGGACAAAGTGCGATTAATACTTACAAGCGAAAGCTTGAACATCGTGGAATAAAAGTTCATCTGTTCGGAAAGATAGAGGGCTATCCGCTTAATACTGATCATATTCTTTCAAAGAAAGGTTTTGGTACAAACCCATTTATAAAGACAACAAAACCTATTATTATTTTGACTGGACCTGGGGCAAAGAGCGGTAAGATGAATGTTGCATTATCGCAATTATATCACGAGGTACAAAGTGGAAATATGACTGCGGGTTTTGCAAAGTTCGAAACTTTGCCTGTATGGAACTTGCCTTTGAAACATCCAATTAATATCGCATACGAAGCGTCAACCGTGAACATCGGTGATCAAAATATGATTGACCATTTTCATTTTGATAAATATGGTGATGTTGCCGTCAATTATAACCGTGATATCGAGGCTTTCCCATTGTTGCAAAATATTTTGCGTCAAATCTATGGAAAAGACATATACCACAGCCCGACTGATATGGGTGTGAATATGGTTGCATCTGCCATAGAAAATAAAGAAATAGTTGAAAGAGCATCTAAAGACGAAGTAGTCCGAAGATGGTTTGAAACCATGTGTTATTTTAAACAAGGAACTATTGGTGAAGAGGTCGTCGACCGTATGAATTTGTTGATGGAACAATTATCTTTAAAACCAACCGACAGAGCAGTAGTAATGCCAATGCGTGAGCGTATGAATGGTAAAGGTACACCAAGTGCGGCGTTGCAGTTACCAAATTCATGTGAAAAAGGCGGAGAAATAATCGCCGCCTCTTGCAAAGGGTTGATGACTGCGTCTGCAACCGTATTGATGAAGAGCATCCAACATCTATTGAACCTTCCAAAAATAAAAATGATTCCAGCAAATATATTACAACGTGCGGTCGATTTAAAGACCCAGATACTTGGAAACAGAAATGCGAGTTTACGCCTTGACGAGGTTCTTATAATATTATCAAGTAGTGCGGTAACAAATGATTTAAGTGCTATGGCGTTAGATGCATTGCCAAGATTAAAAGGTTCAGAAGTACATGTTTCTCACATTGTTTCTGATGAAGAAGCACGTGTATGGAGAAGATTGGGAGTTAACTTGACACAAGAACCAATGTTGAGTTAATAATCAACATCGTCCAATGTTGGATGTCATTTATTGATATCTTTTGAAACAGCCTGATTGCCGTTATCATCCTTCCTCACGTTCTGCGACCGCCTTGGTTGCATGTACGGTTCCCCAAGGGTGGTGTGGTGGAGCATATACCGAGTACAACTTCATTGGGATGTGTCCTGTGTTTGTTATGTTGTGCCAAGTGCCTGCTGGAACCATTACTGCCCAGTCTTTAAAAATATGTTGTTGATAATATAAATTATCGCGTGCATTACCCATTTGAACAACTCCAGAACCTTGTTCTAATCTTAGAAACTGGTCTGTGTCTGGATGAACTTCCAGACCTATGTCATCGCCTGGATTAATAGTCATAAGTGTAACTTGAAGATGTGGACCTGTCCATAATGCGGTACGGTATGTATTATTTTGTGTTGTTGCCTGGTCAATGTTTGTTGCATACGGCATTGGTCCCATGTCCGAGCGTATTGTTGGTGTGTTATGTATCATTTTGTCTCCTTTTAACAAGAACTATCTCAGTCTATTAACAGAGTTATCGATTTGACACAGGTTGACATTCCTATAGTTATTATGTTAAAATTAACTATTAAACACATAAAGGATATTTAGAAATGACCAAAGAGGATATTCAATACAAATATGGGATGACTTATACAAAAGCACGGCTTGAATTAAGAAGAGTAGGTATGAAAATACAAAAGAACAATATTTTGCTTTTTGAATATGTTACTCCATATCATATCCCGCCTGTAATTCAAGAAAGAATTGATTATATCAATCGATTAAATGATAGTCTTAAAAAAAGACAAGAACACCTTGAATTGGTTGTTCAAGAATTCGAATCAGTAAGAGACAAAGACGGAAAATTTATTAAATTAGAAAAATTTACAATTAAGAAAAGTGAAATTGATGATGAACTGTATGCCGATGAATTAATGGACGAAGATGTGGATGACGCCCAAAATGAAGAATATGTCACACATGTAACCGAATTATCTGATGAGAATATTGATGATTTAGATGAACAAAATTTTGTACTTGATTGTGACTATGATTCTCATGTTGATGAATACGAAGAGTTCTCGAAAACATATGGCGGAGAAATTGAACAACTTGAATTAGATATATTAAAGTAGCTATAAGGAAAATATAATGGCATTTCAAAGAAAACTTAAACGAACAAAATATCATATTCCAAGAGATGGAACAAAACTTGTAAGTTCAATGATTGAACTGCATTTTACTATTGAAACTAATAAAGAGATTATCGAAGATTTCAGACACTCAATTGATGAAGAGTCTAGTGAAGAAGATATCCAGCACATAGAGAACACAATCAAGCATATCAAATTTAACAACAGGCGATTATCTTCTCAATTAAAATGGCTTGAATCAAGACACAAGCTTGTTGCTTCTGGGCTTTTGGATTTTGAAGACGAAGCCGAAGAATTTGTCTATTGTGAAAATACAAATATAACAGACATTGAATGTTCGGTCATTGATGACGAGACATACATAGATGAGAAAGAAGAAATGACAAAAAAATTTGAAAAAGAACTTCTAACACTCGAGGCATGTATTTAGTAAAATGCACAAATAAATCCAACGTGTCACACAACACTTGACAATGTTGGATTTTTTTTGTATAAAAATAGGTATGACTTATTTCAAGGAGGATACGAAGAGTGCCTAAAAAGCAAGTAGACGAACAACCAAACGATGGATTTGCATTTGAATTCGAGCAGATTAAAAAACTTGCTGATGACAATTTAAATCTTGCAAAATATCATAAAGCCGAGTTTGAGAACTTTAAAAAACGCAACCAAGATGCGGTATCAAATGCATATCGCGACGGAAAGGAAATTGCTATTGTCCAATTTCTTCCACTTGTAGACAGCCTGCACGAAGCCTATAAGTCGGTAGAAACGGAAAATGACCGTCTTGGTGTAGAGATTCTCATCCGTAAATTCGGACAGATTATGGTATCGCTCGGTGCTGAAGAGATTTCGGCAATAGGGCAACCATTTGATCCAAACATTCATAATGCAGTTGCAGTAGAGGCAGTCGAAGGCAAACCCGCAGATATAGTTCTTGAAGAATGGCAAAAGGGATATAAATTAAATGGGAAAATGATACGCCCAAGCACAGTTAAAGTATCAAAGTAACTTAAATTACATAGTAAAATGGAGGAAATAAAGTATGAGTAAAATTATTGGAATCGACCTTGGGACAACTAACAGTTGTGTTGCAGTCATGGAAGGTGGCGAGGCAACAATAATAGCAAACAGCGAAGGTCGCAGAACAACACCATCGGTGGTTGCATTAACAAAAGGCGGAGAACGTATTGTTGGCGAGGCTGCAAAACGTCAAGCAGTATCAAACCCAGAAAACACAATTATTTCGGTAAAACGTCTTATGGGTACCGATGAAAAAGTAAAAATGGGTGACAAGAAATATAATGCGCAGGAAATTTCTGCGATGATTTTGTCAAAGTTAAAGGCGGATGCCGAGGCATATCTTGGTGGAAAAGTAACAAAGGCTGTTATCACCGTACCCGCATATTTTAACGACAGCCAACGTCAGGCAACAAAAGACGCTGGTAAAATTGCAGGGCTAGAGGTAATGCGTATTATTAACGAACCAACAGCAGCGGCACTTGCATACGGTATCGACAAAGAAGAGGGTGGTGGCAAGATTCTTGTGTATGACCTTGGTGGTGGTACGTTTGATGTGTCTATTCTTGAATTGGGTGATGGTGTATTCGAGGTTCTTGCGACTCATGGAGATACTAAACTTGGTGGAGATGACTTTGACGAGAGAATTATTAATTTGCTTGTCGAAGACTTCAAGGCAAAAAATGCAATTGACCTTTCAAAAGACAAAATGGCAATGCAAAGATTAAAACAAGCGGCGGAAAAGGCAAAGATTGACTTGTCAGGAATGACAAAGACAACAATTTCCGAGGCATACATAACCGCAGATGCAAGCGGTCCAAAGCATCTTGAATTCGAACTTACCCGTGCTAAATTCGATGATATGACTAGTGACCTTGTGACCAAATCATTAAAATCTGTTGATGCATGTATGAAAGATGCAAAGTTGAAATTTTCTGACCTTAAGCGTGTGATCTTGGTTGGTGGGTCAACAAGAATTCCATCGGTACAAGAAGCACTAAAGAAAAAAACAGGTATCGAACCATTCAAGGGAATTAACCCAGACGAATGTGTTGCGGCGGGCGCTGCTATCCAAGCGGGTGTTCTTGGTGGTGATGTGAAAGACGTACTGTTGCTTGATGTGACACCGTTATCACTTGGTATCGAGACACTTGGTGGAGTTTGCACAAAACTTATCGAGCGTAATACAACTATCCCAACAAAAAAATCACAAGTCTTCAGCACAGCGGCAGACAATCAACCAGGCGTAGATATCCACGTATTACAAGGTGAACGTGATTTCGCCGCCGATAACAAAACACTTGGGCGTTTTATGCTGACCGATATTCCACCAGCACCACGTGGAGTTCCACAAATCGAAGTCACATTTGATATTGACGCAAACGGTATTGTAAGTGTTACCGCAAAAGATCTGGGAACACAAAAATCACAAACAATTAACATCACCGCAAGTACAAACATGTCAAAAGATGACATTGAAAAGGCGGTTAAAGAAGCCGAGGCAAACGCAGAAGCAGACAAAAAACGCAGAGAAGTCGTAGACACAAAAAACCAAGCGGACAGCGCTATGTTTGGAATAGAAAAATTGTTGCGTGATAATGGCGACAAGTTCAGCGACGAAGATAAAAAAGTTCTACAAGACGCATGTGACAAATTGAAAAAAGATCTTGAAGGTAATGAAGACCTTGATTCAATCAAAGCGGCAACCGAAGAATTCACAAAGTCAACACAAGAAATCGTTATTAAGATGTATCAAAACGCAACTCCACCACAAGAAAGTGGGGAAGAGTCAACCGACGAAACCAAAGAAAGCGAGTAAAAAATACGTTTGTCACTTTCTTACGAAAGCCCATTATGTATTTTTCAGACATAAAAAAATAGAATTATGAAAAATCGAGAACGATTTTTCTGAGGTCATAATTATGATTATTGCGGTTGCAATGAAAGCCCACAATGGGAAAATATATGTAGGAAACAACAGGCATTCTCAGATTGAACGCGAATATGGTCTGGGCGATGGTGGCAAACGTGGATATCTAACGGATAAAGGCGAATTTCTTGACCGCTTTGAAGCATTAGACTATGTAATCAAACACGGACAAAAAACAAGTAAACCAATCGAAATATACAAAACCCAAGAAGAAATGCGTGCATTACCAAGTGAGTCTTTTGTTGATTCTCCAGATATTGATATCGCACGGGCGCAACAAATTGCCGATGCATATAATGCATTAATTCCAGATAGACAAATTACTTTTGCACGTCAATCAGAATTCGCACAAAGACGAGAATTATTGAACGCGATAGACATGGATAGGTAACTTAGAAAGAGTATGTTTGAGAAGAGGTAGATGCCTCTTTTCTCTTGCATTTCTTCGAGTATGTCACTATAATAATAAACATGGCAAAAAATCCGTACGATATATTAGGTGTTTCAAAGTCGGCAACTCCCGACGAGATTAAGAGTGCCTATAGAAAACTGGCAAAACAATATCACCCAGACCAGAATCCAGGTAACAAAGATGCCGAGTCAAAGTTCAAAGAAATTTCGGCGGCTTATGAGATTCTAGGCGATGCTGGTAAAAAAGCGAACTATGACCGCTTTGGAAGTGCCGAGGGCTTTGGTGGTATGGGCGGCGGCGGTCAAGGTTTTGGCGGGTTCGAGGGTTTCGAAGGCTTTGATTTTTCAAGTGCTTTTGGCAATATGGGTGATATCTTCGGTTCTATGTTTGGTGGTGGAGGCGGTGCAAGACAGCGTGCTAATCGAGGAAATGATATACAAATTAATATTAATATAAGCTTTTTCGAAGCGGCAAATGGTTGTAAAAAAACGGTAACGTTCTCCCGTTTTGAAAAGTGTCATGATTGTAATGGTACGGGTGCAAAAAATGGAACTGCGGTTGACACATGTACATATTGTCAAGGTCGCGGTGCTGTGCGCCAAACTACACGACTTGGACGTTTTGGTGTTATGGAGAATGTCGTGCCGTGTACCGCTTGTAACGCCACAGGTCGCGTTATACGAGACAAATGCGGGCAATGTTCGGGCAAAGGCTCGTCAAAGAAAACGGTTGATTATGACGTAAATGTACCAGCAGGAATAGCTGATGGACAGATTCTTAATATTGCGGGCGAGGGTGATGCGGCACAAGGCTCCGAAGGTATGAGTGGTTCGCTTCTTATTGGGATTCGTGTTGCGTCGCACCCTATTCTTGTACGTTCGGAATTTGATTTGCATCTTGAGCTTCCGATTACATTTACACAGGCAATCCTTGGTGATACGGTAAAGATACCGACTATTGATGGTATTATTGATTTCAAGGTTCCACCATACACACAAAGTGGTACAGTTCATAGATTAAAAGGTAAAGGTATAAAAAGACTTCGCAGCGTCGGAAGTGGAGATTTAATAATTAAAATTTTCGTAGAGATTCCAGACAAAGTTGACAAGAGATTGCAAGAATATATCCGAACACTTGATACAGGAATTGATGCAAGAGAGTACAAGAAAAAGAATACATATAACGACAAAATAAAAAATGCTTCTTCGTGGCGTTCTTAACGAACGCAATTATGCATTTTTTGGACATTACGGATTGCATTAAATGTCCGCTTTGCGAACAGGTCATGAAAAGACTTTAAATTCTTTGTTAAATTCATTTGACATCAAGAAATCTTGTATGGTAATTATTAATTATGAGAGTGCATTACTCTTTGTTGATTTGTGGTGGGGCGGCTATCTTGGGGGACGCCGCCGCCACAAATTTTTATTTGTAAGGAGACAGTAATGACATACCATATCCCCGTATTACTTGAAGAAACCATAGAAGCTCTTAACCTTTCAAGCAAAAGTATCATTGTTGATGCAACGCTTGGTGGTGGTGGGCACAGTTTGGAAATTGTTAAACGAATTTCTCCAAACGGAAAGTTGATCGGTATAGACCAGGATATCAATGCAATAAACGAAGCGGGAAAAAAATTAAAATCTGACAAAGCACAAATTGTTTTGCACAATACTAATTTCGCTAATCTTGCAAAAGTATTGGGTTCGGAAAAGGTAGATGGAATCCTTGCCGATATAGGTGTTTCAAGCCACCAAATAGATACACCCGAACGCGGATTTTCATACATGGCGGATGCCGAGCTTGATATGCGAATGTCTATTGAAGAAGACAAGAAAGCATTGACCGCATATTCCGTGGTTAATGGATATTCCGAGAAGAAACTTGAACAAATTATTCGTGACTATGGTGAAGAACGATATTCGCGAAGAATTGCCGAAAACATAATAAAATCAAGACCAATAAATACAACATTAGAACTTGCTAAAATTTGTGAAAGAAGTGTGCCTGGGAATTATTATAAAACTGGTGGTCATCCAGCAAAGCGAACTTTCCAAGCAATAAGAATAGAGGTCAATCGCGAGCTTGAAGTTCTTGAAAAGTTTATTCCACAGGCAATAGAGAGTCTTAAAAAGGGTGGAAGGCTTTGTATAATCACATTCCACAGCCTTGAAGACCGTATTGTTAAACAGGCATTCAAACATTATGCAACCGAATGTATTTGTCCACCAAAGACTCCACAATGTATTTGCGGACATAGTGCAACCGTGAATATTTTAACCAAGAAACCAATCACCGCGTCCGATGAAGAGTCAAGGATAAACTCACGAAGTTCAAGCGCTAAACTAAGAGTTGTTGAAAAGTTATAGTGGTTTTAAATTCTAGAACCACAAGATAAATTTAATAATAACTATAAAAAAACGTTAGGAAGTTAGATCATTTGATGGTATATTACCTTAATCGGGGGATTGATGATAACAACAAATGAAAGAACGATTGTATCACGTGAAGAAGCCGAGAGACTTCTTTACGAAACAAGTGTGGCTCCTTCAAGTTTTGCTGATCTTGACACGGCGAAACAGTTTAACTATGCCCAACACGATACAACGAAATTCGACGATCTTGTAATGTCGCAACAAAAATATCAAGAAGCCGAAGCGGTTCAAAATTATTCAAGTGCCGCACCTGTATTCGAAAAATATATAACAAACACAAGTCAAATATCGAACGAAGTCAAAGATACATTCCGACCACAATTGTTTGACGAGCAACTTCAGAGAGTAGACCATAACCCAGTAATCGAAAACGATCTGCAAAAAATTGCCGAAGTTCAAATCGAGGAGCAGGTCGAGCAAAAAAGAGAAGTAAAAGAATATAGACAAATCGAAAGTGATTCTGACCAGACCGTTCGGTTGAATACAAAAGGAATTATCGCGGTTGCAACATTTGTTGCGGTGCTTGCGCTTGTTACCGTTCTTGTGATTATTAATGCAATTAATTTGGGTAACAGCGGTGCACGTATAGACGCACTACAGGGTTCTAATTCTGAACTTCGTCAAGAGCTGTCTGGACTCGACCAACAAAGACGTGATTTTATAAATTCGCTTACACCAGAAGAACTTGCGAATATGGGTTTTGGACAAATTACTGATATCCGAACAATTACAAACCCATCAAGTACATGGACACGTCCCGCAAACCCAGACCATTCAACAAATTGGTTTGATGCAATAAGCAGGTTCTTTAGCGGATTATTTAGATAATATAAAGATGCAATAAGCATCTTTTTTGTCGATATTGCATTTACATAGTATATGCGATATACAACCACAACCATAATGAAGCGAACACGGATTTTTATAGTTTGTGCTTTTTGTATTCTTGTTGCTTTGTCTGGGCGACTTTTGTATATTCAAGTCGTTCAAGGCAGTCGATTGCAATTTTTGGCTGCCGAACAATGGTATCGTGATCTTCCACTTGGGGCACGACGTGGTAACATACTTGACCGTAATGGGAATATCATGGCGCAAAGCATCCCGACCTACAGCATCTATGTTAGACCAGTCGCGGTAACAAACCCAGAAAGGGTGGCAGATGTTTTATCAAATATATTAAACATTTCTCATGAAATGGTATACAGAAGAGCAACAAGCAAAGGTGCAAGTGAATGGTTGCTAAAGATGCAGGTTGAAAAAGAACTTGCAATGCGGATTGTATCACATAACCTTGATGGTGTCTTTCTGAGTCAAACATTTAAACGAACTTATCCACTTGGTCACGTTGGCGGTCAAGTCCTTGGTATGGTTAGTATCGATAACATTGGTCAAGAGGGCATCGAATCGTTTTATAATCGAACGTTGGCAGGTCGCGATGGCAGAATAGCAACACCATCTGATCTTCGTGGTATTCCAAGACGAGATGGAGTAGATTTCTTTACACCATCTATACCAGGCATGGATATTGTTTTGAATGTTGATGCAACAAAGCAAAATATTTTACAAAGTGCATTGGCGCGTGCTTTGTATGAGCACAATGCATTATCGGCGGGTGGAATTATATATTGCATTCAAACTGGCGGAATTCTTGCAAGCGCTTCGGCTCCATTCTTTGATATGAATAATCAGCCGCGAGATAATGTACTTGAATTGCTTGATGGAATACGAAACATGCCTATCCTTAACGTCTTTGAGCCTGGGTCAACATTCAAGGTATTAACACTTGCCATTGCAATCGAAGAAGGGCTTATAGAAGACGGTGAAACGTTTAATTGTCCAGGCTTTCGAATGATTGGTGGCGAACGTGTACGTTGTTGGCGAACAAAAGGGCATGGTACACAGACTCTGGAAGAAACAGTAAAGAACAGTTGTAACGCATCTATTATGGATCTTGCACAACGCATTGGTGTTGAACGCTATTATGAATATTTGCGTCGATTTGGTATTGGAACAAAGACTGGTGTTGATTTTTATGGGGAAAGTGCTGGGCTTGTGTTGCCGCAACGCTATGTAAGACCTGTGGACCTTGCGCGTATCGGATTTGGTCAAGCAATAGCCGTGAGTCCTATTCAATTCATAAGCACATTCAGCGCACTTGTAGGAGACGGAGTATTACGTACGCCACGATTTGCGAATTCAATTCCAACAATGGGTACAAATGTATCTTCTCCTATTCGAGGACAGCAAGTTATAAGTCCACAAACAAGTGCACGAGTAAGAGAACTCTTATATGGAGTAGTAAGTGCTGGGAGTGGTAAACATAGCGCACAACCTGGCTTTCATATTGGCGGAAAGACTGGTACTGCACAAAAATATATTGATGGTGTTATCGCTCAGGGCAGATACGTAAGTAGTTTTGTTTCTTTCATGACATATGGGGGAATACCAAGATACGCAGTTTTCTTTTACGTGGACGAGCCATCAAGAATGGGATATTATGGCTCGATAGTTGCGGCACCGTATGTTGGTGAAATATGGCAAGGCATTATTGAGTATCTTGGTTTGCAGCCTGATTCAAGTCTGTTACCAACAAATACACCTGCACCTGTTGCTGTGCCAAGTGTTTCTGGGATGCAAACGTTCGAGGCGGTTGCATTACTTCGTAAAAATGGTTTCTTTGTCCAAGTCTCTGGTGATGGATTCACATCAACAGGAACATTTCCAGAAGCAGGCACAGTACTCAAGAGGGGAGCACCAGTAGTGGTAAGAACACAGTAAATAAATGCATATCTTGACAAAAGTGTTAAATACATGTTATCATTCACTATGACAACACAACAAATTGAAGACACAACACAAGCACAAATTGATGCAACAAATGAATTTTTGGAAGAAGGCGGTTACAGTTTTTATACTGCATCCGATAACGAGAAATATCTAATGCAGGTAAATGATTACGAAAGCGATGGGCAGAAACTTCGCAAAGTCTGTGCATATGGAAGTAAAGGAAAAGGAAACCCCGTTGCTCGTTTTGGTGGATTGGAACGCGATAACAAGGACTGGGCAAAATTTATGGCAACCAGATCAATCGAACAATACAAGCGCGATGGCATAGAACCAATGTAAATAAAAAGACGTGGATACCCACGTCTTTTTATTTAGCTAACTTTTTCTTCAACTGGTTTTTCTGGTACAAAATTTGGGTCTGCTCGGAATGTGTTTTTTTCTTGTTGATTTTCTTTACTTAAATTAAAGAACATAGGACGCTCGGTTTTACTACCGTCTTTCGACTGAAAGAATGGTGAACGGACAGGTTGTCTTTCTTCGGCACATCCAACTTCTTCAACTTTTTCGATTTGTGGTTTAAGATATACTGGTTTATTAACTTCTTTTTGTTCTTGCATAAATCGCATTGGTTTTACTTGTTTTGGTTCTTCAGTTTTAACATCAAGTGTTTTCTTTGGAACATCATCAAGGTTTGGTGTTGTTGTCGGAGTAAAGCGTGCTGGTCGTGTTTCTTTTTTAAACTCTGGCTTTGCACTTACCATCGATGTTGGTTCTTGTTCATTGAATTGAGATGGTGTAGATAGAGAATGTTGGGTGCTTGGTTCCATATTTATCTGAAGTTCTTGACCTTGTTCTATATAATTTCTTTGGAAAGGGTTGGTATAACGGGCTGGTCGTAATTTTTCATTTGGATTTTTTGTTTCTTTAACTTCGGGCATGTATGGTTCAGGTTTTGTAAACTTTTGTACTTCCTGGCATGGGAAGCAACTTTGGTAGCCGTAATCAGCAGGGAAGTCAACATAATCAAAACTTGGATTTATATTATGTTCTATGTTTGACTGTGGGTTCATTTTTGTGATGCTGTTATTCATTCGTTCAAGTCCACTCTTCGTTTGTTCAAGTTTATCAATACGACAGTCAAGTTTACTCATAACGTACTGGTATCTTGTTGTAAGTTTTTCTGGATGCACGTTATCACTTTTCTTTGGAAGCATACGAATGCGTTTTCCAACAGAATTTCTGTCCCGATAGAGTTTTGTCATTGCCTTGTTTGTATCGTCATGAGCCTTGTTAAATTCGCTCCAATCAGCCTTTGTTTTCTTGCCATAAAGTCCACTTGCATTCTGGCGGAGCATATTTGACTCTTCGCGAATTTGTGAAATTAATTGATTTTGTTTTGTATTTGCGGCAGAAATGTCGGCACAGAGCATGTAAAGATCGTCAAGTCGATTCATATATGCCTGTTTCTTTTGATTGTTTTGGTTAAGCTTTGTATGTTCAAAATGTCGAGCTTGATAGCGTTGGTTAATCTCATTTGTGTTTGCGTTGACAGTTGCAGGAGTTTTTTTGTTTATCTTTTTCGAAGTTGGGCGAAACATTTTTATACCTCTAGACTTTGCGGCATCTTTTTGATAACTGCTAGTATTATCTTTTATTTCATATGATGTTTCGCTTTTGAATCTGAAGTCATCTTTGTAATCATGATCAGTTACAAAGAACTCGTTACCAAATGCTGATGGGAATCTGTAGTGTGTGTCTTCGTAAGTGTCGATTTTTTTTATAATTGTATCTGCACGATTAGCGGTTTTATCGCTCATGCGTGCGGCGGCATCTGCACTATTCGCATTACAACCAGAAAGTAATAAAACGCAACATGTTCCGATTACTATACCGCCAAAAATTGCTTTTTTCTTCATTTAAAATATCCTCCCAGATTTTTGTATTGTTTAACTTGTGCAAGTCGATTAATAAATATACAAAATGTCAAAAATCATGATATGAGTCAAGATGTAGAAACAAGAAATGAACAATATGCTGACTATGTAAAAAAAATGGCATTACCATCAAAATATTTTCCATCTTTGATTTGGGCTTTTTTAATTGGTGGATTGATAACAATACTTGGTCAATCATTCTATTTACTTTACGAGACGGTAACCGATTTATCGCCTGAGATGATTGGTGCGCTTGTTGCTGTGACTTTAATTGGAATTGCTGCGTTTTTGACGGCAATTGGTGTCTATGACCGTATTGGGGCATTTTCGGGTGGAGGGAGCATAGTTCCGATTACTGGTTTTTCGAACGCAGTTTCGGCAAGTGCAATTGAACACAGGAAAGAAGGAATTATATTTGGAACATGTACAAATATGTTCAAAATAGCAGGTCCTGTGATAGTCGTGGGGGTTGCGCTGAGCTGGCTTGTCGGATTTATATACTTCATAATCGGATTATTCGGAGGTTAAAATGGAACGAGGAAAGAAAGAATGTAAGCGCCCAATTGATATATCACATAAAAAACAAGCACAGACAAACCCACGACACAATCAAACGGTTGTTTTCAAAAATGGAGTACAAATAATTGGTGGTTACAGTATCGTCGGGCAAAAAGAAGGTGGTGGTCCGTTGAAGAGTACTTTTTCAAAAATTATGGAAGACGAATATTTCGGCGAGAAAACACACGAGGCTGCTGAACAGAAAATGTTTGAATATGCAATACGTGGAGCAATTAAAAGCGCAGGACTCGAGCGCGGCGATGTTGATATGATGTTTTCGGGTGATTTATTAAATCAAATTACGTCCTCGTCTTTTGCGGCACGTTCATTTGATATGATGTTCATCGGTATCTATGGAGCATGTTCAACAATGGCATTAACACTTGGGATTGCAAGTTGTCTTGTCGAGGCTGGGTTTATAAAGAATGCTGTTGTTAGTGCAGGAAGTCATTTTGCAACGGCAGAACGTCAATACAGAACTCCGCTTGAACTTGGCAACCAAAAGCCACCTAATGCCCAATGGACGGTTACTGGGGTAGGTGCATCGGTTTTGACTTCAAGCACATCGCCCTCCGCTTCGATTCATCCGCGTGTAACATCGGTTACCTTTGGAAAAGTATGTGATTGGGGAGTTAAGGATGTAAATAACATGGGTGCGGCAATGGCACCGTCTGCGGCACATACTTTGATTGCACATTTTCGTGACACCAATACAAAGCCCGAGGATTACTGTCACATATTCACAGGCGACCTTGGAAAGCTTGGCGAGAATATTTGCCGTGATCTTCTTGCAAATGCAAATTATCCAGTTGATGCGAACTATACCGATTGCGGTCGACTTATCTATGGGAAAAGTCAAAATCAATATCAAGGTGGTTCGGGTTGTGGATGTTCGGCAGTCTGTTTAAATGGTTTTATATTAAACAAACTTCGAAAAGGCGAATATAAAAAAATCCTGTTCGTGGGGACAGGCGCACTCTTATCACCAGTAGCAAGCTTCCAAGGAAATACAGTTCCAGGCATTTCACATTGTGTCTGTATAGAGAGTTAAACTTGTTGACTTATTTCTGTGAAATGTGTATATTTTCTGTATGAATATCACCTTTGTTGCGAAGAATTTGCTTCTGGACTATGAACGGATTGTCGTTTGTAGTGGTGTTCTCATGCTTCTTTGATTGAATAATATTGAAATAAAACTAACAAAACCGCAAATCCGTATAACAAAAACGGACTTGCGGTTTTTTTGTGACAAAAATGATATTCAAAATATAATTCGAAAGGAGAAATAGAAAATGAAATGGAATCACGATAATGGGATTATTGGTTGTGTCGTTGGAGGTATTGTTGGCGGAGTTATTACTGGGACACCACAAGGAGTCGGTCGCGGTATAATTGCTGGTCATATGGTTGGCTCTGCCGCAGGTTTTGCAGGTATTGATTTTATTAGTGAAGCAAAATTAAGGTACTTGAATATTAAAGGAAATCAAAAATCAATAACTTCAAATGAAAAAACTGATGATAAGTAAAGACAAAAAGCCATCTACTGCAGAATGGCTTTTTAAGTTTGCTTGTCAATAATTTAGCATTGTGCATGTTTTATGTTATATTAACACATGTTCGAGTTAGACTTTGGGTCTTGGCAATGGGTTATAAGCCAACTTGTCGGTATTATTGCCATTGTTTTGGTCGTATTTGCATTTCAATCAAAAACAAAAAAACGAGCATTATTTTTATTCTGTCTTACAAGTGCACTATGGGCAATTTCGTCAGCACTTGTTGAAAATTATGTAGCTACTGCAATTTATGCAACATTTATGTTACGTAATGCTGCATTCTTATGGCTTGAAACAAAAGGGAAAAACTCGCCTGGTTGGGTATCAGGCTTAATCTTAGGCATTTGTATTCTCATTAGCGTTGTTGCAGTAATTTATACTCGAGTTTGGTGGTTCGATTGGTTATTGCTTGGTGCGAATGTATTAAAGGTCTATGGTGCATGGCGAAGGGGAATTCATTGGATTCGTGTTGTGAATTTCGTGTTTTTGCCACTTATAATTTTCAATCATTTTTGGTTTTCGAATTACATGGGTGTGATTGGTGAGAGTGTTGCTCTAATTTCTGTTACTATTTTCTATATGAGATTTTTTGCTAACAGAAAGAAGATTAATAATCAACAAAATAATGAGTCAACAATCAAAATTGAAGAAAGTATATCAACTGACGAAATTGTTAAAAATTAATCTAGATGGAAATATTTCTTAAGTTTGTTTATGCGTTTTTGGTTGGTGGGGCAATTTGTATGATTGGTCAAATTTTAATATTGCGTACAAAATGGACCACAAGTCGTATTCTGGTAATCTTTGTAACACTTGGCGTTATATTGGGTGCGGCACAAGTTTTTGCACCAATTAGAAAAGTGGTTGGTGCGGGCATTACTGTGCCTATTGTTGGATTCGGGGGCGTACTTGCCGAAGGCACAATAAAAGCCGTTCGTGAAGAAGGCTTTATGGGCATATTTATGGGAGGCTTGGCGGCAGCTGCTGCTGGAGTCGCCGCGGCAATTGTCTTTGCATTTATTGCAGCAATGGTATCCCGAAGTCGTTCAAAAAAGTAATCACATGTCTATCTTTACAAGCTCAAGTCCGACAAGTTCGGCCTTTTTATAACTTTCGTCATTCAAATAATCATTGGTATGAAAAACCCTTTTAATGCCCGCCGCTTTGATTAATCTCATACATACTTCACATGGAAGTCCATTAACATACATTGTTGAATTTTCAAGTGCAACACCATCTTTTGCCGCCGTACATATAAGCCTTTGCTCGGCACAGATACAATGGGCAACTTCGCGGCGTGTGCCACTTGGAATTCCTGATTCGACGCGTATGCAACTTCCTTGCTCTATACATGGTTTTATATTTCCAACATGACCGTTCCAACCCTCGGCAATAATGTTGCCGTCTTTTACGGCGATTGCACCAAATCTTGATTCGCCTCGAATGCAACCGCTTTTTGTTGCGATTTCTTTTGCCAGTTTCATAAAGTCATAATCTTTTGGGGTTAAAATGCATTCCATAAACTAATCTCCCTTAAATGTCACGATTGCCGTGTGATTAAAAAATCTTGGTATATCATAACATCAAAAGGAGAACAAAGGCTATGAAAATATTGCCACTTTTTGATCGAGTCCTTTTGAAACAGGTCGAAGAAACCACAAATCAAAATGGATTGTATGTGCCAAAACAGTCAAGTGACAAGAGTCTTGTAATGACAGTTATTGAGACGGGAAATAAATGCATTTCAGTTACAACAGGAGATAGAGTTATCATTCACAAATATGCTGGAACAGAAATTAATTTTGAATCAGGGAAATATTTCATTGCTAAAGAGATTGATATCTTGGCAACAATCAAAGGAGATGATAATTGAAAAAATTCGCTTTAAACGAACATGCACATAAAAAAATATTATCGGTGGCAACAAAGCTTTGTGATATTGTGGGGCTTACACTTGGACCACGAGGGCGTAATGTTATAATTGAACGTGAAGATGGCAGACCACAAATTACCAATGATGGTGTGACAATAGCACGTGAAGTTATCTTTGAAGACAAGTTTGAAAACATGGCATCTAGAATTTTATTACAGGCTTCCCAACAAACTAATACAGAAGCAGGAGACGGCACTACAAGCGCAATAGTACTTGCAACCGAAATTTTAAAAAAAGGATTCAACGCTATTAAAAATGGGGCAAGCCCAATACTTTTGAAAGAGGAACTTTTAAATTCTGCTGACCATGCATGTAATGCCGTGAGTCTTATGTCACGTCCAGTAAAAAGCAATAGTGAAATACGTGCAATCGCAACCAACAGCTGTGCAAGCGAAATTGATGGCACAATGGTCACAAATGCTTTTGAAAGAGTCGGAAAGGATGGATTGGTCGTTCTGGAAGAGAATCATGATGGCAGAACAATATTAAAACATGTCACAGGCTGTGAAGTTAATGCAAGTCTTGCGAATCCATACTTTATCGAAAATGCAGCAAAGTTACAAACCGAATATGAAAATGGAAAGATTGTCCTTGTAAATGATGTTATAAAAAATGTGCGTGAACTTTTACCGCTTCTTGAGTTATCGGCAAAGGAAAAAATAAAGCTGGTAATTGTTGCAAATGATTTTTCTAGTGAAGTCATTAACATGGTTCTTGTAAACAAAGCAAGGGCAGGAATCTCGGTTATTCTTGTAAAGCTTGATGAAACAGGCGAACGTAGACGAGCAATCCTTGATGACATTGCGGCACTTACAGGCTCGACTGTTATTAGTGGGGAAGTGGAATTTAAACCTTGATTTAGTTGAGACTAAACACATGGGGAGTTATAAACATATTACATGTGGTCTTGGTTCGATGAAAATAATAGCCAATAATCAACATAATGATATACTTGGCAAACGTATTGAGCTCGTCAAATTACAAGTGAAAGATTGCAACGATGAATTTAACAAGACAAGATTGCAAGAGCGTCTTGGTAAATTAGAGTCAGGAATTTCGGTTATAAGTGTAGGAGCCGCAACCGAGATAGAAATGCGCGAGCGAAAGCTTCGTATAGAAGATGCAATCAATGCTGTCCGTGCGGCAACCGCCGAGGGAATTGTGCCTGGTGGTGGTATAGCATATATGAGCGCTTCGAAATATATTGAACAAAATACAGTAGGCGGAAGAATTCTTGCAAAATCACTTGAATCTATTCTGAGGAAAATACTTGTAAATGCCGATGAAAAACCCCGAATAGTTATAAAGAAGTTAAAAACATCAAAAAATGACAATTATGGTTACAATGCACTTGATAAAAATTTTGGTGATATGATTGAATCAGATATTGTTGATCCTGCAAAAGTTATTAAACAAGTCATTCGCAATGCAACAAGTGCCGCGGCAACGCTTTTAACTACCCAAGGAATGATTGTGAATTCATTTACTTAGTCTTATGTATAGATGTTCATTTGTCAAAGGTTCGTTTTTTTGATAAGATACTTTTATGTATAACTATATTATTGGGTCAGTCACCCATATAGAAGATGGACAAATAACATTGAACACAGGCTCTGTTGGTTTTTTGATTAATGCGTCACAATCTTTACAGAGCAAAGCAAAATTCGGGGAATTGTTAACAGCGTTCGTTCACTTGGATATAAAGGAGACTTCACATACATTATATGGGTTTGAATCAACACAAGAACGTGAATTTTTTCAACTTCTTTTAACAGTCAGCGGAGTGGGTGCAAAGAGCGCGCTTGCAATGATGTCGCTTGGAGTTAATGAACTTGCCCGCGCTATCTCGTCAAGAAATTCACTTGTTTTATCAAAGGTCAAGGGAGTAAGTGCCAAACTTGCCGACAAAGTCATACTTGACCTTCGTGCAAAAGTTATGAAAAAATTTGATGCAGTTGATGTAGAAGTAACCCAACTTGAAAAATCAAGTGAAGTAAATGATGCTATAATGGGGTTGATGAGTCTTGGCATGAATAAATCAATAGTAGAACAATTGGTTTCTATGATTGATTGTACAGACAAGACTGCGGAAGAAATTATCAAACTTTGCCTAAGTAAGAGAGGTGGGTAATGGAAGAAAGATTCTTTAATACAGACAAAACATTGTTTGACGTTGAACATGAAAACAAGTTACGTCCACAAAATTTGGGTGAATATATTGGGCAAGAACGCATCAAAAGCGGGCTTGAGGTATTTATTCGTGCGGCACTTGGTCGCGGAGAACAGCTTGATCATATTTTATTATATGGACCTCCTGGTCTTGGTAAGACAAGTCTTGCACATATTATTGCAAACGAAATGGGTGCAAATATAAGAACCACAAGTGGACCCGCGATAGAGAGTCCTGCCGACCTTGCCGCAATTCTGACGAACTTGGGTAAAGGCGATGTACTTTTTATTGATGAAATTCACAGGCTTTCACGACCATGCGAGGAAATATTATATGGTGCAATGGAAGATTTTACACTTGACATGATACTTGGGAAAGGTCCAAGCGCTCGAACCATGACACTTCGTTTAGAACCATTTACGCTAATAGGGGCGACAACAAAAGCTGGACGTATGAGTTCGCCACTTCGTGACCGATTTGGGATAATAAATCGACTGGAGATGTATTCGGTTGATGAAATCAAAAAAATTATGTCACGAAGTTCGAATATTCTCGGTATTGATATAGAACCAGATGCACTTGAAGCAATGAGCAAGCGCAGCCGCCAAACGCCACGAATTGCAAACCGATTGTTAAAGCGTGTACGTGATTTTGCTTCGGTGGTTGAACTTGACCGTGTAATTCAAAGTGGTTGCGGCAAGGTTGCAAAGTCAAATGTTATAATCACACTTGATGCAGCAAAAAAAGCATTTGAAGTCTTGCAGATTGACGAGCTTGGTCTTGATTGGACGGATAAAGCAATTTTGGAGGCAATTATTGACAAATTCGACGGAGGTCCAGTTGGAATTGAAACATTGTCGGCGGCGACTGGTGAGGATATTGTTACAATCGAGGATATTGTCGAGCCATATTTATTACAACTTGGATACATTGCAAAAACACCGCGTGGAAGGGTTGCGACACAAAATGCATACCAACATTTAGGCAGATAATCTCTTGGTAAAACAGTTTCAATAGGTTATACTCGCGTATGGCTAATGACAAATCAAAAAATATTACTGTGATTGGATGCGGACGATGGGCATCCTTTCATGCATGGTACCAAGCGGTAAGACTTGGACATAATGTTATGATGTGGGGCAGAGCAGAAGACCCAATGTATATTGAACTTGAAAAAACTCGTAAGAATGACTTTTGGGAATTACCCGACAACGTACATTGTTCAAGTAATCTAAAGGAAGCACTTGAGTTTTCGGATTATATTATAATTGTTATCTCGGCACAGGCTATGCGTGTGTTTTCACCGATTTTGGCAAAAGAACTTGCATCTATTACTGATAAATCAAAAAAGACATTTATCCTTTGTATGAAGGGTTTGGATGAAGTAAACCAGGATCGATTGTCGGTGATATTGCGTCGCGAACTTGATGCTTATCCAAACGATATTATTGAATCATCAATTTGTGTGTGGGTTGGACCTGGGCATATTCAAGAGTTTTTAGAAGGACAGCCTGGTGTTATGATTATTGACGGTGAAGATAGAGTAGTAACCGAACATGTTATCAATAAATTTAAAAGTTCTTCTATGAAATTGTATGCTGGAGACGACCTTATAGGGTGCGAGGTCGGGGCTGCGGCAAAGAATGTTCTTGGAATTGCTGCTGGAATTTTGGATGGTGCAGGGCTTTCGAGTCTTAAAGGTGCTCTTATGGCGCGTGGAGTTGCCGAGGTTTCACGTTTAATTATGGCAATGGGTGGAAAGAGAATGACATCATATGGTCTAAGTCACCTTGGTGATTTTGAAGCAACATTATTTTCAAGAAACTCAAATAACAGAAGGTTCGGAGAGGCATTGATCAAATATGTTCAGGAAGAGAAACAGCTCCATAAAGACATAGTAAAACACTTACGTATGCCACTTGCCGAAGGTGTTGGAAATTCAAGAGCGATATATATGCTCTCGAAAAAATATGGTATTGAAATGCCAATTAACAAGTTAATATACGAAGTTCTTCACCAAGGAAAAGACCCGTTTGTTGGATTTAAAGAAATATTTATGCGTGGAAACATGGATGAGTTTCATTATTGATACAAATACCTGCTTGATTTATTGTATTGCAAAAAAACCTTGCACAGATTTAAATTGTTGGCTATAATAATTAATAGAAAGGAATTATCCATGAATTACATAGCCAAACGGGCGGAACCTTTATCCGCCGAAGAATTGGCGGTGTACAAAGAATTTGGGTTTTCAGAGAAATTTTCAAGACTTCTTTATATCAGAGGTATAGACACAGCAGACAAGATTAAAAATTTCTTTGATTTCTCAGAGGCTCGCTTGCATGACCCATTTTTAATGAAAGGTATGAGCGATGCCGTTAATCGTATTAACACCGCTATTTCAAAAAAAGAGAGAATTTTAATCATAGGTGACTATGATTGTGATGGTATTTGTGCAACCGCGATTTTGTATAAATATCTTTTAACAAGGTATGCCCAAACAAGGTATTTTTTGCCTAATCGTGATGCCGATGGGTATGGTCTTACACGTGAACTTGTCGGAAAATTGAATGATAGATTTAAACCAAATTTGATTATCACGGTTGATTGTGGCATTTCTTGTTATAATGAAATCGAATATGCAAAAAGCCTTGGAATTGATTGCATTGTAACTGATCACCATGCAATACCCGAAAAGACCCCAGATTGTATTTGTGTTAATCCAAAATTTGTAGACCAAGAATATCCATTCTCGGATCTTTGCGGTGCAGGAGTCTCATTAAAATTGGTTCAGGCTCTTGCGGCGAATGTTGCAAATTGTTCAAAAATCGGAACAGAAACGGCATTGAAATATGTTGATATATGTTCGGTGGCTACTGTTGCTGATATTGTTTCATTGACTGATGAGAATCGTGTGATTGTTGCATTGGGACTTGAACGTATAAACGCAAATTCAAACCCAGCAATTACCGCATTATCAAAGAGCTGTAATGTTTTTGGACAAATCAAAAGCACGGATATAAGTTTCAAGCTTGGTCCCAAGATTAATGCCGCAGGAAGATTAGGTAATGCCAAGCGTGGTCTTGATTTACTTCTTGAAAAGGATGAAGTAAAAATCGCCGAAATAATTCAAAGCTTGGATGACTACAACAAAGAACGGCAAAAACTTTGTAACACAATTTGCGAACAAGCCGAAGAATTCATTGAAAAAAATAATCTTGCTGATAACAACATTATTATTGTTTACGATGATAAATGGGACGGTGGTGTTCTTGGAATTGTTGCCGCACGTATCGTAGATAAATATAACAAGCCAACTATTGTTCTTTCAAAGAGTGAAAGTGTATACAAGGGAAGTGCACGAAGCATTAACTCGGTTGATATTGTCGAGGTAATTACAAAGTTTTCACATTATCTTACAACTTTTGGTGGGCATTCAATGGCGGGCGGACTTAGCGTAAATATCGATGTTTTTGGGGATTTTGTGCGTGATGTGACCGATTATATGAATTCAATTGACTTGTGTGATACGGCATCAGATAAAATGTATGATTTCGAATTGGAGCTTGATGACATGTCGCTTGACTTTGTTCGCGAAGTGGAAAAGCTTGAACCTTTTGGATGTGAAAATCAACTTCCTGTATTCATGACCAATGTCGGTCAGGTGCTTACCCAAGGGCTTGCAAACTATCCTGCTCATCTTCGGTTTACTGCAAAATGTGAGAATAAAATAACTAGTGTAAGTTTCATGTTTTTTGATGGTGCAAAACATATAGAACTTTTGCAAGACAGTTCAAATAAAAAAATAATATTCGAGTTTCAAAAAACTTTGGAAACAAAATCAAAGAATGACCACGAAATATTAAAGGCGATTGTCAAAGGCATTATTCCAATTCCAACCGATGATAAAACTTATGCGCTTGCACTTGCGGGCGAGCTTCGTGGTGATTTTTGTCTTAATAATGAACGACTTGATGAGATCAAGAAAAAATTAGTGGTTGACAGAGATACTTTTGTGCAATATTATAAGATAATTAAAAAAGGAAATGGCAGACGAGTTTTCGGTTTATATGATTTTTATACAAAAGTTAAAAACGAAGATACAGAGTTATTTCAATTTGTATTTTGTTGCGTGGTATTCATGCAACTTGGCATATTGAATTTCGAAAAAGGAATTATACGGCTTAATACAAATGTGAACACCGAACTTGGAACAAGTTCGATATATAGAGTCATTCAAGGTGATTAACCTTGTGAATAAAGGAGATGAAGATGGCTAAGAATTTAAAAATAGTCTTCCTTGGCGGTATCGGGGAGATTGGAAAAAACATGACCGCTTTTGAATACGGTGATGACATTATCGTTGTTGATGCGGGACTTGGATTCCCAGATGATACTATGCCTGGGATTGACCTTGTTGTGCAGGACGTTACATGGTTAATTCGTAACAAAGATCGTGTTAAAGGTTATGTCATAACACATGGTCACGAGGACCACATTGGTGCATTACCATATGTTTTAAACGATGTTCCAGCAACAATTTACGGAAGTAGATTAACACTTGCGTTAATTGACAATAAGCTACGCGAACATCCAGGTATAAAAGTAAAAGCAGTAAGTGTCAAAGCACGTAGTGTAGTGAAAATTGGTGAATTTCAAGTTGAATTTGTGCATGTTAATCACTCGGTTGCTGGATGTTTTGCACTTGCAATTACCACACCAGTTGGAGTTGTATTTCATAGTGGTGATTTCAAAATTGACTTTACACCAGTCGATGGTCAAGTTATCGACCTTACACGAATTGGCGAGATTGGTAAAAAGGGCGTTGCACTCTTGATGTGTGAGAGTACAAGTGTTGAAAGAAAAGGGTTCTCACTTTCCGAGACCGTTGTTGGTGAGCGAATTGGTGAAATTTTTGACAGAAACAAGGATAAACGAATTTTCGTTGCGACCTTTTCAAGTAATGTTCACAGAATCCAACAATTGCTTGACATTGCTGAACGCAATGGAAGAAAAGTGGCATTCAGCGGACGCAGCATGATTAACGTAACCGACACCGCAATGAAAATCGGCGAGATGCGTGTTACAAACAAGAGCATGATAATCGATATTGCTAATGTGCCAAATTATAAAGAAAACGAAGTTGTTGTAATCCTTACTGGGTCTCAGGGCGAGCCTAATTCGGCACTTTTACGCATGAGTACAGGCGAATTTAACAAAATTCATCTTGGACCAAATGACACGGTTATCCTGTCATCAAGCCCAATTCCTGGTAATGAAAAAAGTGTTAACAATGTTGTCAATAATCTTATCAAGCGTGGTGTAAATGTTGTTTACGAAAGCCTTGCCGAGGTTCACGCATCAGGACACGCATGCGAAGATGAATTGAAGATCATTCATTCTCTTATCAAACCGCATTTCTTTATCCCCGTACATGGTGAGCATAAACACTTGAAAAAGCATGCTGACCTTGCTATGCGTCTTGGAATGAACAAAAGAAATATCGCTATCCCAGAAGTTGGTGATATGTGGGAGTTATCATCTACAACGTTGAAAAAAATTGCTACTGTGCCAAGTGGTGCTCGACTCATCGATGGAAAGGGCAGCGGTACAAGTGACAGTAACGTTATCAGAGACAGAATGACATTATCCGAAGAAGGGATTTGTGTAATAGGAATTGGATTTAACAAAGTTACTGGAGCGATTATAAGCGGACCAGACATAATGACCAAGGGACTTGTCTATATGGAAGAAATGGAAGAAGTTATTCCAGAAGTCAAAGCAGTAGTAATCGAAACACTTGAAAAAAATGGAATCAAGATGGATGATTTAACATCGGTCAGAAATATTATCCGTCGCGACGTACAAGGATATTTCTTTGCAAAGAAAAAGCGTCGCCCAATGGTTGTTACCATGATACAGATGATGTGTGAAACTTGCTAAAAAATGCGACGGTTTGCGTTATTGGGGTTTTAAATGGAAAGAAATGCATTGATTAAATGGCTGGCGATTATTCTCTCGGTTTTTACTGCTGTTCTTGTTATTGATCTTGTGACAAAACATGTTTTTTATTACATGTTCGATACTACAATAATTCCTGGGGTTATATCTATACAATTCGCACGGAATTTTGGAATTGCATTTGGTTGGTTTCAAGAGGCGGGTTGGGTACTTGCGGTCATTAGTGCGGTTTTAATTGCACTTGCGGTAACATGGTTTGTTCTTGCTAAACTTGGAAAAATTAAAACGCACAAACAAAGTATGGTGTTTGACATTGGAATGGCTTTCTTTATTGGTGGTGCGGTTGGTAATCTTGTCGATAGAATCTTTTTTGGTTATGTACGTGATTTTATTAGATTTGATTTTGTTAATTTTCCAATCTTTAACTTTGCGGACATATTCATTAATGTCGGTTTGATTTTGTTGATAATTTATATTTTTAAAACTATGAGTACTCGTGATATAATTAAGAAAGATGGAAAAACAGACAATCAAAGTGAAAACCTCGGGGAACAGGCTTGATACCTATCTTGTACGCCACTTCGAAGGTGCACATACCCGAAGTCAAATAATTAATTCAATCAAAGGTGGGCGTACTACGGTTAATGGTGCTGTTGTAAAGGCTGGGAACATTTTAAAGAAAGGTGATTTAATAGATTTCGAAATAAGAACGACCGATCTGCCTGCCGAGCCCGAGGACATTGAACTTGATATTGTATTCGAAGACGACCATATTATGGTTTTAAATAAACCACGTGGAATGGTAGTACATCCAGGTGCAGGTATCCGTAGCGGAACACTTTTAAATGCTTTACTTTTTAAAATGCAATCGTATAAGAGCAATTCTTTGCCCGAGCGTGCTGGGCTTGTACATCGATTGGATAAAAATACTGCGGGACTTATTCTTGTTGCCAAGACGGCAAAATCCCAAGAAATACTTGGAAAAATGTTTGAAGCACATAATGTTAAAAGGACTTATTTTGGACTTTTAGAAGGAAAGCTTGAAGGCAGCGGTATAATCGACAAACATATAATGCGTGACCCCAAATATAGAACAAGATACACAACAACGGATAACCCACGTGCTGGAAGACGAGCAATCACACATTACCAAGGACTTGGTAATTATAAATATGGCGGCATTCCCGTTTCCTTTGTGAGATTTAATCTTGAGACTGGACGTACTCATCAAATTCGAGTTCACGCAAAGAGTATCGGAAGACCACTAATCGGCGACCCAGAATACAATCACAAAAGCACAATCAAGTTTAATGGTCAATTACTTGAGAGTGTCGAGCTAGAGTTCTTGCATCCAATTACAAATAAAGTGATGAATTTTTCTGTCCAACCAAGTATAGAATTCATGCAAATCAAGAATAAATTAACATCAATCTAAATCATTTGACACGAATATTTATTTAACGTAGACTTATACTATCTAAAAGGAGGGGAGAATATGTCTAAATCATCAAGCGGGAGAGGAAGGGGTTCTGCGCTACTTAACTTGCTTTCATTCATTGCGGTAGTTTTCGTAGGTATCGCTCTTTTAATTTCTTTGATATTTAACTGGGCAGGCGGATCTGAGAGCGTTTCTGGTGCATTCAGTACAATCGCATCTGTACTTGCACTTATCGTAGTTGGTTTCTATTCATTTATCTATGTTCGTGCAAGAAGAAATCTTGTTATGTGGATATTCTGGGTAGTTGCTGTTGTGCTTATTGTTCTTTACTACGGTTTTGCTGCATTCGGTTAATAGGAACTTATCAACAAAAAAACGCATCATTGGATGCGTTTTTGTTTGTTAATGCTTTGACAATAAAGCTGTCGTGTGTGATACTTATCTAGCTCATGAAAAAAGAAAACAAGTTCCTAGGTATATTACGTAGAGTATGGCGACAAGTTAACTCTACACGCCTAAGGCAGGTTTTCTTTTTTTCGTTAGTATTTCTGGTGTTTCTGCTTTTAATTAATATTGCACTCCAGCAACATGTTATTTTCATTATATCAACATTTTTTGGAGCAATTGCCGTACTCGCATCTTTGTTCCAGACTCTTCAAAACAAAGCTTTGTTTAACAGGGAAATAAGTAAATTAAGAAGCGAATATTTGATCGAGAGAGGTTCAGGTTCTGCTGAGCATGATTTAAATCCAAGAAATAAAAATCCTTTTTCCGAAAGAGAACAGGAATTTATTAATAAACGACTTCGTAAATATAACATTAATATTTTGATTCATATTGTTTTTATTATTTTGCTTGGTGTGCTATTATTTCAGTTAGTATAACTCGGACTAAAATTACCCGAGTAGCGAATCTTAAAAGGAGTATTTATGAAATACACAATTGAAAAGGGTGCAGAATCCCTTGAAATCAAAATGGCATTTACCAAAGAAGAGTGGAGTGATGCCATTGACAAGGCATATAAAAAGAACTCGGGCAAATTCAAAGTTCCAGGCTTTCGAAGTGGAAAAGTCCCACGCAAGGTAATCGAGAACACATACGGTGAACATATATTTCACGAGGATGGTGTAAGTGAGGCTTTCTTGCCTGCTTATAATACTGTTCTTGCTGAAAACCCAAATGTCGAGCCGACTGACTATCCGACAATTGACTTCAAGTATCTTGATGAAGGTATAGAGATTACAGCAACTGTTGATGTACTGCCTGAGTTTAAACTTGGCAAGTACACAGGGCTTGAAATCAAGCGTATGGATGTTAAAATTGATGAGAAGAATGTTGACGAGTACCTAGAAAAATTACGTGCAAGTCGTGCAAGACAAGTCGAAGCAAAGCCTGGACACAAAATTGCAAACGGTGATATTGCAATAATAGATTTTGTGGGCTCAGTTGATGGCATTGAATTCCCAGGCGGGAAAGGTGAAAATTACGAACTTGAGATTGGAAGTAATTCGTTTATCGACACATTTGAAACACAACTTGTCGGTTCAAAAGTCGATGATGTTATTAACGTTAATGTAACTTTTCCAAAACAATATCATGCGACTGATCTTGCTGGGAAACCTGCGTTATTTGTTGTGACTGTCAAAAAAATCATGCAAAAAGAATTGCCCGAGTTAAATGATGACTTTGCAAAAGATTTGAGTGAATTTGCAACAATGAAAGAATTTCGTGCGGACGCAAAAGCAAGAATTGAAAAACAAGCAGAAGCCGAAGTAAAACAAGAAAACGAGCAACGACTTGTAAATAAAATTGTTGAACAAACAAAAATCGAGCTTCCACAAAAAATGATTGAAAGACAACTTGACCATATGATGTATATGATGGAATCACGCCTTGGACAACAGGGTGCTACACTTGAAATGTATGCTCAGTATACAGGAACAACGGTAGACGCAATGCGTGAAGCACAAAGAAAAGAGGCAGAGAATGTTATTAAAACAAGACTTGTAATTGATGAAATTGTTAAAAAGGAAAGTCTTGCTGTAACAGAGGAAGAAATTGATGCTGAGATTGATAAATTAGTCGAAGCAACGGGCGGAAAGAAGAGTGGGTTCAACACAAAAGATAGACGTAACTATATAAAAAATGACATGATGTATTCAAAGGTTTTAAAATTCTTGGAAGAAAAGAATAAATTTGTTTAATCTTCTTTTAATTTAAATTTACCCATAGCATCAAGACATTGCACGGAAGATGCCACACCAAGGGCTATTTGCCCAAGACCTGCACTTGTTGATGCTTCTGAATTAATAATTGTTGCAATACCCATCGTTGCCGGCAACATATTGGCAACAAGAACAAAAGTTGCTAGTTTCTTTTTTGTATTGGTCGAAATTATATTTTCCGCGGCAAGTGTGTTTATTGTTGTCGACGATGCAATATTAAACAAACCAATCCCTGTGGCTGTTAATCCTGTTTCGCTTATTATTCCATGGATTCCCGCAAACATTGTCAATGCATTGGCACTCAAAACACACTTTGTCTTTTTTGTCATGGTAATGTATATGCCTGCATAAAAGTTTAGTTACTTTTGACAAAGATTTTATGCTAGATTTATTAAATCTATGATATAATATTGGATATGAACTTTTTAAAGTTAAGGAGGATTTAACATGCTTGTACCAATGGTTGTTGACCAAACTGGTCATGGGGAGAGAAGTTACGATATTTTTTCAAGACTTCTTGAAGACAGAGTAGTTTTTTTAAATGGTGAAGTAAATTCACAAAGTGCGAACTTGGTTATTGCGCAACTTATATTTTTGGAGGCAAAAGACCCAACAAAGGACATAAGCCTTTATATTAATTCACCAGGTGGTTCAGTAAGCGATGGGCTTGCAATTTTTGATACCATGAATTATATCAAGTGTGATGTGTCAACAATATGTGTAGGAATGGCGGCAAGTATGGGTGCGTTCTTGCTTGCGGCGGGTGCACCTGGTAAGCGTTATGCTTTACCAAACAGCGAAGTCATGATTCACCAGCCATTGGGTGGCGCGCGCGGGCAGGCTACGGATATTGCTATTCAAGCCGAGCATATACTTAAATTAAAGAAGAAGTTAACCGAGATTCTTGCCGAGAATACTGGACAACCGCTTGAAAAGGTTGCCGCCGACTGTGAACGTGATTATTACATGGGCGCAAAGGAAGCACAAAAATACGGCATAATAGACAAGGTGTTTTCAAAAAGATAGAAAAGACTATAAGCATAAAAGGTAGATGATATGATTTCTAATAGATGTTCGTTTTGTGGAAGAGGTGAAAACGAAGTTAAACAAATGATTAAAAGTCCAGACGGTCGGACATATATTTGCGATGTTTGTGTAATCACAGGGGGCGAGATCGTAAAACGTGACAGGCGTAATTCAAGTTCCGAACCCGAACAACTTGATTTGCCGACTCCTTCACAAATCAAAGCAAAATTGGATGAATATATAATTGGACAATCTGATGCAAAAAAGGTATTGGCGGTTGCGGTATATAACCATTATAAACGTGTAAATTTTAATACAAAGAACGCACAGGAACTCCGACTTGGTACTAAGAAAAGTAAAGCCGAGGAAAGTGCAGAAATAGAACTTGAAAAAAGTAATATTCTTATGATTGGACCGACTGGTTGCGGAAAGACTTTGCTTGCACGAACACTTGCGAAAATTTTGGATGTTCCATTTGCAGTTGCCGATGCTACTGCATTGACCGAAGCGGGTTATGTTGGTGAAGATGTCGAAAACATATTGTTAAAGTTAATTCAAGCGGCAGATTACGATATAACACGTGCCGAGCGTGGAATTATCTATATTGATGAAATTGACAAGATTGCAAAAAAAGGTGAGAACCGCTCGATCACACGAGATGTATCGGGCGAGGGTGTTCAACAAGCATTGTTGAAAATTATCGAGGGGACTGTTGCCAATGTGCCTCCACAAGGCGGACGCAAACATCCTAACCAGGAATATATTCAAATTAACACAAGCAATATTTTATTTGTTCTTGGTGGTGCATTTGTTGGGCTTGAGAAAATTGTCTCGGCTCGAATTGGTGGTACAAGTCTCGGGTTTGGTGCAAATATCAAACCACCTATTACCGAGAGTAGTGAAATTTCAAATATAAAAGATGTCAACCCAGTAGACCTTGTGAAATTTGGTCTTATCCCTGAATTTGTTGGACGTGTACCAATCTTGGTCGGATTACAAGCTCATGACAGGGAAGCACTTGTTAAAATCCTTACGTTGCCAAGAAATGCACTTATCAAGCAATACAAAAAAATGTTTGCAATAGATGATGTCGAGCTTGATGTGTCTGATGATGCAATTGAACGCATTGCAGACATGGCGAACGAATTGAAAACGGGTGCACGTGCGCTTCGAACAATTATGGAAGATTGTATGCTTGATATAATGTACGAGGCTCCAAGTAAAAAGAACGTAGGTAAAATCATGATATCAAAGGAAGTCATAGATAAAAAAGCAAAACCAGTTTACGAGATAATAGAAAAACCAGAAGCCAAGCAAGACGATGAACCAGAACCCGAAACAAAGAAAAAAAGTGCGAGTTAGTCGCACTTTTCTTTCACGACCTAGGAATTTAAATTCGCCTTTTATGACTTGGTTATCACAAAACTTCTATTTCGTCTCTTAAGCCTTGGATATCTTGAACATTCGAAAATTGTGGAATGCCTTTTTCTGCATATGTTTGCATGACTTTATTTGCCGCATCCAATGCAGACAAGAACGCATTATAATTTGCCGCACTTTCGGCATCTGCGTTTGTGTGATGGGCTTGACATAATTTCTTGGCATGATTGATAATTGCTTCGGGTGTAATGCCTGCAAGTTGACTATATTTTTCCATAAGAATATTTATGATTTCATTTTTAAATTTGCTAATGCATCACTTTTTGTGTAAAATATGATTATGATTAAATCCGCAAAATTTGTGAAAAGTTGTCCGACCATTGAACATATTAGTGATATCCCAGAATTACCGCAGATAGCCTTTGTAGGGCGCAGCAACGTCGGTAAATCCAGCCTTTTAAATATGCTTGTAAATCAGAAAAAGCTTGCCGTGACGTCACAGACGCCTGGGCGGACGCGATTGATTAACTTTTTTGAGGTTAAGTTCTCACGTGAAAAAGGTGTTGATGAAGATATTCACTTTGTCGATTTACCAGGTTATGGTTTTGCGGCGGCATCAAAGTCCATGAAATATGGCTGGGGCGAGAATATTACCGAATACCTTGTAAAATCGCAACAACTTGAATTGGTGTTTATACTTTTAGATATTCGTCATTTGCCAAGCGAACTTGACCTTGCTATGTTGCATTTTCTGCAAAGCCATGGAATTCCGTTTTCTATTCTTGCTACAAAGGTCGACAAGATTTCACGTTCTGAATCATTAAATCTTCGCAGAAAACTTGCAAATTCAATAGGAGTAGGTGAACGTGACATTATAATGACAAGTTCAAAAGGAACCCAAGGAAGAGTAGAAGTTTTTGCAAGAATTCAAATTGCGATTAATACAGAAGCCGCGGAGTAAGCAGACCTAAAGCAATTTATCACGTTTACTAACTAGTGAAAAAATTTATATTTTTCTCATTAAACACTTAACATGAAACGTACAAAAAAAAGCCCTTTCGGGTTTTTTTGAATGGGGTGGACAATGGGGATCGAACCCACGACCTCAGGAACCACAACCCTGCGCTCTAACCAACTGAGCTATGTCCACCACGATACATATATTATATGGAAAATATATCACCCTTGTCAAGTATTTATGGTGTTAATCTTAGTGCAAAAAAGTACTTGTAATTTGTTGAATTATGTTGTATATTATTTGGTATCAACATTACATGACTCATTAGCTCAGTTGGTAGAGCACCTCACTTTTAATGAGGGTGTCCCAGGTTCGAGTCCTGGATGAGTCACCAGATTTATCTGCGAAAGAGTTTTCGGACTCTTTTTTTTCTTGACAAATCGTACTTGAATGGAATATAATTACGGTAGACATGAACTATATAAAAAAGTTGACAGCATTACATCATCATCACGTGGGATTGCCATGTGATGTATTTGGTGTGGTTATGACTTTGCATAGATAAATTAATCGACACTTTTATTAAATAAATCATATGCCGCAATCCGAAAGTTACTAGGGTTGCGGTTTTTTGTATGACCTGTTCGCAAAGCGAACATTGGGTGTTAATCCTTAATGTCCAAAAAGGTCATAAAAGCTTTCAAAGAAAGCAACTAAGTTGACCTTTTTATAGCTCATGTCAAAATTAAAAGGAAATATTATGAATCAAAAATTATCAACAGAGAGCACACCGAACTTTGAAACAAAAGGAGATACCGAAATAGTATTAATATCCGAGGATGGTAGGCCTCTTAGGGCTAAGTTATGTACAATGTCTTGGGGGAATGTTATTTCAGTTAAGGATAATGGTAGACCATTAAATATGACAACTTGTGGCCGTGGTCAATCATTTATAATTGATGAAGACAATTCTTTAATACCAGTAAGATTTGAATCTTCACAATCAATACACTAGTAATGAAGTGCATCCATATAATGAACCATGGACAAAGCAACCGAGTTGATTGCACTTGCAAGTACCGTGTCAATCGTTATTTCAAAAAATCTGTCACCCGAGGAATTAACAAGGTTAAGCGAATTCCTCGGGTTATTGCGACATAATCTAGATGTTGTACGACATCAAAGGGCAAGAGAAATACATAGAGAAAAAAAGTCGACCGAGTGATTATGTCATCCTGAACATAGTGAAAAATTAGCGAAGCGATATTTTTTTAACCTTTTCGCTTGACTGTGTTTTAAAAGGGGAGTATAATACTTGTCATGCGGGAGTAGTTCAATGGTAGAACTATAGCCTTCCAAGCTATTAGCGAGGGTTCGATTCCCTTCTCCCGCTCCATGATCCGCCTAGATTGTTTATGATTTAAAATAGTTTTTACGTCGGCGGGTTACCAGATCAAATGCACTTAGTTGATGCAAGATTTGAAACACAGCATGCGGCTGTGGCGAAATTGGCAGACGCGCTAGACTTAGAATCTAGTGGGAGACCGTGGGGGTTCAAGTCCCTCCAGCCGCACCAGAATTAGATTGAGTATTTTTTGAATTTCTATTTTCAATTTCTTTATTAAAAAAATGCAATTCTTCAGGAACATTATATAAATAAGAAATTATTATACTTACAAGTTTCAATAATCGTTTAATTTGCCATTTATCAAATTCAATCTCATTATGTGCACCATCATTACCTATCTTTCTCATTAGGGTAGCTATCTCTTTTATATTTGCTGGAAAGATATTCGTATTGGAAAGCTCTTCAATCATGTCAACAAGTTTTGCAGACTTAGCACCCTTATCAATGCATATTAATTCCAAAGTCCTACGAAGTGATAGTGCACAAATATTCAAGTCAACATGCAATGTCTTTTCAGCACTACAAAAAGCTGTGAATATATTTTTGGGAACGCCTTTTTCATTTATTATAAGCTCTGGATATATTATAGATTCTTCTTCAGTTGGGTCAAAGAAATCAATTATTGTCAGATCACTACAAATCGGACATTGCAATATTGTACCAGTAGAAATAGGACCATAGTCATCATGATATTCTGTAGTAATATCAGAAATTAAAACATTATGGAAACCTTTATTTCCACAATGTCTACATTCACAAATTTTTTGTTTTCTATCCATAGTACTCTAGCATAACATAAAAAATTTAATTGCCAAAAGATATACTCTTGAGTATAGTTATCATTAGGAGAATCGCAATGAGAAGAATGAAACTGTTGATTATATTCGGGGTTATTATTGCCTTTGGTCTTGGATTGATTGCAATTGGTTTTGTTGTAAGGGATAGCAATGCTTATCTGGTTCGCAATGGGGTATCTGTTACAGCGACCGTTATAAGACATGAAGATGCTGGTGAGGGGACTCGTGCACATATAATGAGATTTTATTTTAATGATGAACCTTTCGAGGTAAGGTCATCTTCATCAAGTTCACACCCTCCTCGGATCGGTTCGGAGATTCGTTTATTGATTAACCCAAATGACCCAAACGATTTCCTTGAACCTACATTCTTTAATTTGAATGCTCATTGGATAATCTTTGGTTTTGGTGGGGTAATGATACTTGTTGGTGGGGTTTTATTTGCAAGAGAATTTATCGGATTTTAAGCCCTTTAATGACAAAATTTGCATACTCATAAATTGATGAATAGTATTAATTCTTTGCCGTTTGCATAACTTAATAACAGGTTATGAAATCATTGAAAATTATCTCAGACGAACGTTTTGGTTCCAGCCTTTTATATGTAAAAAGGCGATTTGAAGCAATTGATAGCACCTTGGTTGAAGTAACCGATGATGGTCTAGAAATCTCGTGTACATTCGAAAAAAATAGTAACGAAATCCAAGCAATAATCAAAGATATAATCTCGGAAATTGTTGTCACAGATTGCAAAGCATACTTTATCAAAAGTAATATAAATTTACCAACCCATGACCAAATCGGAGTCACAGCATTCCTTTGCGCACTATGCGAATTTGACCGAAGCACAGACAAGTTGCTTGCAACAAGTCTTATTAAATTATCACCCGTATTTGTAATAGGAAGTTTTTACGATTTTTGTCTTGACGTATTAAAGAACAGGTGGAGTGAAGTTTGTATGCTTGCAAATGAAAATTTACCTTTCCTTTGTTGTCCAAAAACTTTTTCCGAGTTGCTTGGATTTTTAATTTCAAATGTAGAATCAGCCGTGTCCGAAGTATATTTAAAACACGAAAAAAAAGGCGTCACAGTCGTAGATCGACATATGAAGCCAATTGATCATGTTTATGTGAACGAGGCATTGCCCAATGAATTAAAAGTGATTTCTATTCTTGTGTCCTTGAACCCAAGACGAATTTTCATGCTGGACGAGGATTGCCAGCTATATCAAAGGATAGCTGAAATCTTTGGTTCAAATGTCGCAAGAAAACCTATAGCAACACAAGATATCAAGACTTTTTTTCTTTACTAGGTTTATTGTTTTTAACAGATTTTTCAGGTTCACGCTCTTGTTTTACCGTATCTACTGGTGCTTCTTCAATAGATTGAGTCTTTTTTGAATCACGAACCATGAAGCTGAAAAATACAAGCAATCCTATGAAAATTAAGGCACCAATGATTGCAAGTGTCAATATCGCTTCGGTTGACATTGATATGGAAATTAATAACATATTCATGCCTTAATTATATGCGTGACTTTTCATACTGTCAACTCTTCTCTTTGACAATTTGTTTAATTTACATTATAATATGCCAATTATGAGCAAAGAACTTAACCATAGTGCCGCACACCTTCTTGGGATGGCGGTTAAAAACATCTTTCCAACAGCAAAGCTTGGAAATGGAATAGGCGATGAGGACTCGTTCTATTATGATGTTGATTTTGCAACTCCGATAAAGAACGAGGACTTGCAAAAGTTAGAAGGCGAGATGAAACGCCTTATAAAATCTAATTTGCCAATTATATGCAGAGTCGAAAAAACCAAGACAGAGGCAAAAAAGCTTTTTGAAAAAAGTGGAGAGATTTATAAAACGGATTTAATCCCAGACATGACTATTGACGACAAAGTCATGTTTGTTAAAATTGGCGATTTCCTCGACCTTTGTGTTGGTGGACATGTTAATTACACAACAAAAATAAAGGCATTCAAGTTAACTAAAATTGCTGGTGCTTATTGGCGTGGAGATGCCGAGAATAAAATGCTTACACGTATCTATGGTGTTGCATTCAGCAACAAAGCCGAACTCGATGAGTACGAGGCAAAACAAGAAGAAATCCGCAGACGTGACCATAACCGTATAGGACGCGAGCTTGATTTATTTACAACGGTAGATATCGTAGGACAAGGTCTGCCACATATGATGCCAAAAGGTTCAAAAATTCTGCAAGTTCTTCAGCGTTTTGTCGAAGACGAAGAAGAGAGACGTGGGTATCAACATGTAAAGACTCCACTTATTGCAAAAAAAGAACTTTATGAACTCTCAGGACATTGGCAAATGTACAAGGATGGAATGTTTGTTATTGGGAATGAACTCTTTGATGAAGAGGTGTTTGCTTTATCACCAATGACATGTCCGTTTCATTTCTTTATTTACAAAAATTCTATTCGAAGTTACCGTGATTTACCAATTCGTTATGGTGAAACAAGATTATTATTCCGAAATGAAAACAGCGGTGAAATGCATGGCCTTACCCGTATGCGTCAATTTACATTAAGTGAAGGACACATTATTGCAAGGTATGACCAAATTCAACAGGTTATTGATGAATGTCTTGATCTTACAAACTTCTTGATGAAAAAAATTGGGATCCAAGACAAAGTTTCATACCGTCTTTCAAAATGGGATCCAAAGAACAAGAAAAAATATATGGGAAAAGCATCGACTTGGGAACAAAGTCAAGATGAATTGCGAAAAGTACTTCAAAGGCATGAACTCCAATTTGTCGAAGCCGATGGCGATGCGGCATTCTATGGTCCAAAAATTGATATCCAAGCAACAAACGTGCATGGCAAAGAGGATACAATTATAACTATCCAACTTGACTTTGCACTTGCCGAGCGCTACGACATGACATACATTGACGAGAACGGTGATAAACAACGACCAGTAATCATCCACAGAAGCTCTATCGGTTGTTACGAGCGTACGCTTGCAATGTTAATTGAACACTATGCGGGTGCGTTTCCAGTATGGTTGGCACCAACCCAAGCCGTTATTATGGGAATATCAAACAAGCAAGACGATTATGTTGAAGATGTTTATAAAAAGCTTATGTATTCTGGTATCCGAATTGAACGCGACATTCGTGCGGAAAAGGTCGGGAAAAAGATTCGTGAACATACATTGTCCAAAGTTCCATATTTAATTATTGTCGGTGAACAAGAAGTGGAAAAAGGCAATATCTCGGTAAGAACCCGCGAAGGGGAAGACAAAGGCAGCATGTCAATTGAAGAGTTTATAAGACTTATCAAAGATAATTAAAAAAAAGAGCCATATGGCTCTTTTAAATTTAAGATTTAATTAAGTCTTTTTCAAAATCCTGAAGCGTTATCTTTGTACCTTCTGGAACAACCATTGTTCCTATATTCTGTGTATCACCACAATCTTGGCAAACGTTATCCGCAGTATATTGGAATTTCTTCTCTACAGGTATTGATGCACGTAACCCAGAACCATAAATTGGTATACAGCTTATATGTAATCTGCCTTTTGGTTTACAAATTTTCCCGTCGAGCGAACAAAGCTTTTTTGTGTTTTCCATAACTAATTTTACATTGAAGTGCGTAAAAAGTCAATGAGCTACACATAATATGTAATGAAAAAATTTTTGAAACTAGGTTTTATTATTGGAATTGCATCAATATTGATTTGTGGAGTCATTGCAACAAACCAGACGGCATTTTATGTCGACGCAACATCCACAAAAGCCATAAGCTGGGGGTTAAAGCCAAATACAAAGGAAATGACTCCAACACCGCCAGACGGAAGTGCCGAGTTGCTTGCAAAATACGATGGTATGTTTGTTGGGGATACTTCTAAAAAAGAAATCTATTTGACTTTTGACCTTGGGTATGAAGCAGGGTATACAGCCGCAGTCTTGGATATATTAAAAAAACACAATGCACGGGCTATATTTTTCCTTTGCGGAAATTATTTGAAAGAAGAAGAACTTGTGAACCGAATGATTAATGAAGGGCATACCATCGGTAATCATACAAACCATCACAAAGATCCAACAAAGCTAAATGACGATGGCATACGCAAAGACATCATTGATTTCAAAACAAAGTTCGATGAGAAATATAATGCAAATCGTGAAAAAAAGATTGCTATGAAACATTACCGTCCGCCGTCTGGGAAATTTAATGAGCGTACACTTGCCATTGCAAAGGAAGAAGGACTTAGAACAGTTATGTGGAGCGGAGCAATCGTAGACTGGTTCAAAAAGCCAATTGACCCAATAAAAAGTTCAGATAAAGTGATTTCAAGAATTCACCCAGGAGCAATCATGCTTTTCCATATTGCAAATTCGGGCATGCCAAAAATGTTGGATATCATGATTCCGCAATTAATTGAAAAAGGTTATTCAATAGGCGATGCGGGGGAGTTGTAAATTAATTTTCTCTCAATGCTTGATAGGCGGCTTTTGAAACTTCCGTTCTTATGCCCTCATTATTCATTTGGTCCATAACTTCATAAGAATACATAACAATATCTTTGTATTCAATATCATAATACTTTGAAATAATTTTGATATAAGAGTCGGGAGTCTTCCACCAAGACTCGGGACCTGGCAATTCAAGATTTGTCCATTCAAAACCAAATCTAAACCAGATTTCTACTGCTTTTTGCCAAGTTTGCGGAGTTTGTAAATTTTGTTCCATATTTTTGATTTTTGATGGTGGTAAGTCCCATCAATTTGTTGGTGGAGTCTATAAGGTCTTCGACCTTGAGAATTAAAGATGGAACCAAGTCCACCATTAAGAATGGTGGAGTCTATCGGACTTGAACCGATCGCCTACTGCGTGCAAGGCAGTCGCTCTACCAGATGAGCTAAGACCCCATGGATATTTAAACAGTCTAGCTCATGATTAATCATTAGTCAAGAACTTATTCTGTTTTGGCAGGGGCGGCTGGATTTGAACCAACGCATGTCAGAGTCAAAGTCTGATGCCTTACCGCTTGGCGACGCCCCTACGAGTGCAACGAGTAGGAGCGAGCCGATATATGGTCAAACCATAATGCGGCATGAGTGCCAACGATTTCTCGCTTGGCGACGCCCCTGTGAACGGAGTGGAAAGTGCGAGCTATTTAAAGCAAAGCTCTTGCCCTCTACGACCTTATAAGTATACCACATTTATTATAAAAATCAACACATTTTTTAAAAGCGTTAAACTTATTTTACTAATCTCAGAAATATGATATTATGAAATATATGATTTTGAATTTGGTTATATTGATTGCTATTGCATTTGCGACTGGATTAATTTTTGTTTTGGGATTTAGACATTTTGAAAAGAGTAGTGTATTTGCGTTAAAGTTTTTGGCGGTATCTTTGATTATTTTGGAAATTTTCAAGTTTTTCTATAATGCATCTATTTTTCCAAGATATAACCCACCGATTGATGCCGAAGCTTTACCTATGGGAGATACACCCGCCGCGTATTTATCTCTTACAATTGTAACTTTGATCGGTGTTATGATGTTGTTTGGCGTGTTTATGAAAAGTGACAACAAATTTGGTGTAATCATGCGATGTACAGTTTTAATAGTAGCACTTGTCCCTATATTGTTCACAATATTTGATAACAGCGCATGGTATAGACCAAATGATACTTTTGGGTATTTGTTCGGTATGACGGATAGTGTGCAAATAGGAATGATTGGAGCCATTTACTTTGTCCAATGTGGTCTTGTTCTTGCGTCGGCATATTATTTGCTTCTTGGTAAGAAAAGAATCTCTGTTCTTGGGCTTGTTATCGGACTTGCCTTTGTTGGTGCGGTTATGGGGCTTGTCGGGCTTACAAATTGGTTGTGGGATACAAATTTCTTGTTCACACAAAGGTTACACGAAAACATTTTAGCAGTAGCCTTGAGCCTAACAAGTGTTATCGGGGTTTGGTTATTGAATTTTTTACTTTTGAAAAAGAACTCGGATAACACAGATGTAATCGCAACGGAGGTGGAATAATGTTTTTCAACGCAGGCGCATTTTATTATATCTATCTTGCAATATTTGCATCGATTACAATCGGTTTAATTGCATTGTTAATATGGAAGTTCAAGGGGAAAAGTTACGAACAAAAGCTTAGACCCATTCGGTGGCTGTTTTTCATTTTAGTAGTCTTAGAAATTGTTAAAATCTTTTGGCTTATCGCAATTAATGGGGCATTGCATCCGCTTCGTTTTCCAATCGTTTTTTGTAGTATTATTTTGTATGCTTGGCCAATGTTCATATTCAAAGCAAATCGCTTTTCAGAGGGGGCAAAGTCACTTGCCGTAATACCTGCCATAATTGCAGGTCTTGCATTTTTGATTATGCCAGGAGATATAAGCCCAGCACAAATGTACGCATCCGAGAGTACAATTACTGGGTTCTTTACATACGCACTTGCGGCTCATAGCTTTTTCTTTCATTGTGTTATGATTGGAATCGCCATTTATATGCTTGCAGTAGGTATTTACAAAATAAGAAAAGACAATTATTTCAGCGCATTTTTAACAATAAGCTTTTATTTAGCAATCGCAACATTCATAAGCCTTTTTATAAGAAGCAACATATCTATATTTGGTCCACAATCTGGACAGCTTGGCTTTTTATATAATACGGTTGGATATATACCTGGTCAACTTGTATTGGTCATAGCTTTATTTGGGGCATTCTTTGGCGTGCACAAGTTTGTTGGGCTATTCGACAGGAAAAAAGATAATGAAAGTAATGCATAAGAATATTTTACCAATAATTTCACTCGTATTAAATTTTGCTACGGTTGCATTGACATGTGTATGGTTTTTCAAAGATGGTAATTTCACAGGATCATTGTCCTCGCTTGGAAGAAGCAATGCATCTTTGTTCATAACATGGACAATTCTTGTGAGCGTAACCCTTATATTCACAATGGCATTGATAGCAAATAGACTTGGTATTAAATTTAAAGAACATGGGTTTTGGAGTTCGGTATTTTATTTATTTTTAATAACAGCAGGTCTTTCAAATATAATTTCAAACAGTTTTCTTGGACGAGACCCGACATCGATGGCTGTTCATCTTTGGTTCTCTTTGACTTTTGGCACATTCTCACTTTTCATTTTGGCTTTGTTGATGTTTCTTCTTATCATCAAGACAAAGAAATCATTACACATAATTATGTTTTGCGTACACGCAATTTTGTCAATTGTATTCTTGGTTACAATATTAGCATTTGACTTTCTTGCATTTTTCCAAATCCTTATGGTTATAATTGTATTCGAGTTTTTATCTTATTTAGTTTTCGAAACTTGCTTTCGAAAAAATTGTACAAAGGAAACACCCAGTTGCTTTGATTGTTTTTGAAGATAGTTTATTATAGAAAATATTACACAAGGAGAAAATTATGAATTTTGCAAAAACAATACTCGAAATAAGGAATGATGCAGGGCTTACTCAGGAAGAGTTCGCAAAAAAGATGTTTGTAACGAGACAAGCGGTTTCACGTTGGGAAAACGGAGGGACAACCCCTACTGTTGATTCATTGAATATAATGATTAATACTTTTAATGTTGATGCAAATGTTTTCTTTAAAGAAGAGCAAAAATGTCAAAGCTGTTCATGGCATTTGTCTAACTTTGAATATCTTGGACTTAATGAAGATGGTACGATACATGGTGAGTATTGTGCTCAATGTTTGCAAAAAGGTAAATTTGACGACCAATTTACACCAGAGGCAATTATAAATATGATTGTTGAAGAGGGATTGGATTTTTATAATACAGACCATAAAACTAACTATACAAAAGAACAAGCACGCGAAGTGCTAAATCAAGTCTTGCCAACATTGAAACGTTGGAAACAAGCCTAAGTAAACATGTTTAAATAAAAAGTCACGCTGGTGACTTTTTATTTAATTAAATTACTAAAAGATTTTCATCATCTTTTTTCATGCGCTTTATAACATATACAAGTGCAAAGAGGAGGAACATGGCATTTACAGCCGATGCAAATGCAATTATTTCAAAGGTACCAAATGAAAATCCACCTGATGTTGCCGCACGCAATACAAATTCAAAGTTGTCACTCCAGGCGGAATGGGTAAAGAATTCATTGTTGCTTAATGCACGAACTCGGACTTGGAATGTACCGTATCCAAGTTCAAGATACTCGACAATTTCTTCAATAGAAATTTGATTTGCGACTGTGGTCATTGTTCCGTGTCCTATAACTTCAATTTCAAAACCATCGTTCACAGGATTAACAACAGTCTCCCAAATCAATGCTTCGTCTTGCAACATGAACAAGTTAATCGGTCTATTCAACACCGCAGGCTCTACCACAAATGTAACAGTATTACTTAATACCGAGTCTATAAAATTAACGCCGTCTGCAATTGTTTGGACTCGAATTTCATGCGAACCAATTCCAAGAGTGTACCTGTTTAAATCAAAGAATGGTGTTGAAGAATTTGTTACTTGCCCAATTCGTGTTACTCCGTTAAAGATATCAAATCGGGTAGCACCAGTAATCCATGTCCATGAAACACGGTTTTCATTCAAACTTATTGTCGGTGCGGTGATTGGCAGAGTAGGCTCTTCGAATGTAAGTGTGAACGTTCCTGAACCAGGAAGAAGTCCATTCTCGATCCTTCCAGGCACGCTTAGAAAGAGTGTGAATTGCTCACCGTCATCGAACCCCTCGAAGTTAGAAAAGCTGTGCAGTCCGAATGTTGCCGCTTCCCACGATCTGATTTGATGGTCGGGTCCACCGTTTAGTCGTGCAGTTATAAAGTTATTTGGATGAAATGCGTCAAATCGTGTTGTTAAAAGGAAATGCAGGTCTCTTGCATTCCAATTAAATATTCTTCCGTTTGCCGAGTCTTCTAACCTAACATTTTCTATGTTAATTGCACTTGGTGTTGCTTGTGTAAATGCTATATCGTGGACATTCGAATGTAAACAAGTAACGCCATTAGCCCAGGCTTGTATAGTTAAATTCGTACTAAACTGACCATCACCAAAATCATGTTCAAAGTTATTATTCAAAAAGATGTAATGATATCCGTTTCTTGTCATAACAAAGGTATCCATTAAACCTGTTGAAGAATTTTCAAGTTGCCCATTTTGATTATACAGCGCAATCAAACCAAGATGGCTCGGTATATTTTCACGTTGAATACGATATGCGATTGCATTTGGTACTGCGCGGAAACGAATATAATAGGCACCGCTGAACCCAATAGTTGGATCTGGGGCTGCCAATTGTTCGGGCGGGTACACAGGCAACGTATTTATGTCTATCTCAATCGATGGGAATGACGGAAGATACTCACTATTCCAACTTGGCATATTTATAAGGAAAAATGTATTTACTTGTGCATCTTGTAACCATCCTTCGATAGAGGAGATTGATTCAAATTCAAGACCAAATTGCCTATCAAATACACTATGCCACAAATAGAAGTTCCATTGGGGAATGTATGGAATCGCATAATGTATTGGTCTTACAAAGCCCCATTCTACCGTTGATGTGCCTGTGTCCCACACAGCATGATTGTTTATTATTCTTATGTTTGTAGGAGTTTGCAGACGTTGTCTTGTTTCTGTAAATACAATCTCGGTTGGCTGAGCAAAGTCAGTCTCCCAAGCATGCACACATCTTAATCCTTGTTCAACTCGTATATTATGGGCTCCTGTCACCCAACCTTCCCAATCTTGCCATCTGTCGAAATTGTTGGTAAAGTTTTGTAAATCAAACCCAGGTTCCCATGAGCTTTCACGCAATAGGAAATCCGAGCCATTTGGTCTTTCCCAATAGAACCTGCTGATGATTGACCATAATGGACTTATGTTCGTTGGTGTGTTGGTAATTGAAATATTTGTTCCATTGGTTATTGTTACTTGTGGTGCGTCTAGCCATCGTGCATGAACAGTCATACCGTCCGCCATTTGACTTGCGGAAAGTTGCTCTCCATTTGGTGTTGCCGACCATTGAATAAAGGGATGAAGTGCTTTTGTTGGAGTAGGCAAGACGTTGGGGTGCAAAACCGAAATATGTAACGGGGCAATTGCAAGTCCACCATGTGTGTTGAAGTTAATTGTCATATCGGTAATCGGAACGATATAAATATGAAATCTTGTATTTTGTTGCTGTGCTATTCTATTAAATTGGTCAAGTGAAAGATTATTAAATGAAATTTGAGTCGAAAAAATTCCTGTCTGTATACTATGATAAAGGTTTTGGTATTCTACTGGACCAAAGTGATGTCTTGCTTGACTAGAATGAGATTCTCCACCGAAAACAAGTCGATAACCAGTCGGAACAACGGCATCTAATGTTATTGATCTTGTTGATGAATCAATATGGGTGAATGTAAGCTCTACTGGATGGTCGGTAGTTTCACTTGAACTGAAATGAGGTATAAACCCCCAAAAGTTATTCGAACTCGGCAAGCTTCCATCAAGAATTCTTATACTTATATTTTCTTGGTCAACTTTGTCACCAACAACAGCTGCAGCCTCGATACCAATCGGCATCCGAAAGCTTAGAAGGCTGAAGACAAGTGCCACAATTAAAAAGAAGCCACCAGACATACCAAGAATTAATGCGTTTTTTGTTTTTTTGTTATTACGTCCTGATGGACCTGCATCATCGGCTATTATATTTCTTTTGTTCATATGTTACCTCTATACTAATACAATAGTATCATTCAAGTCAAACCATATTATACTTAGCGGACTACTCAAGAGTGGGCGGTCAATGAAACAAAAAAACCTCGCACGAGGTTTCTTTGTTGGTTGGGCTGAGTGTAATATCCGCCTACGGCGTTTGACATTAAGGCAAAACCTATTCAAAGTGTCTGCTTTGCAGACAGGTCTTCGAATCACCGACCACCTATGAATAAAAGCGGTGGGTGGCTTCTAAGAAAAAAAACCTCGTATGAGGTTTCTTTGTTGGTTGGGCTGAGTGGACTCGAACCACCGACCACCGCCTTATCAGAGCGGTGCTCTAACCAACTGAGCTACAGCCCAACAATAAGGGGAGTTTACACCTGATTTCAGAATATGTCAATAAAATTTTTATGCAAGTATTAAACTTGTACTTGCTTTTTCGATTTAATAAAATGTGTTGTTTTTACAACTCCATAAGCAATAATACAACCAGCCGTTGCTGTAATAAGTTGGTTAATACCCATTACCGTCCACATAGCAGTCGCGGCAGGGGTTGGAAATACACCAAATGAACGTAGAATAATAAATACTCCGAAAATAATTCCGACCTTTGCGCCTATACCAATGATAGCAGCAATGCTGTAACGAAGCTCAGTATGCTTCAACTTTTTCGAAGTAGGCTCATTCTTGTAAAGAGGGGCAGGTTCTTGTTTTTTGATGCCTTGGTTATAAATAAATTTGAATGCAAGGACAAGTGCAGTATTGCCAAGCCAAATCGCTGGAACCATATAGAGCATAGGAAGTCCACCTACTGCAAACCACAACCCAAGAGCAATCGAGGATATACTTGGCAACATTACAAGAGAAATCACTTTTACCCATCCACGGACTTTGATTGCTGCAAGAACAAGTGCGGCATTAACGGCGGGACCCACAAAGAATTGATGATTCCTTCCAAAAAAGCTGTCTGATGAAATGTATGTACTGTTGATCAATGGTATTGCAAAACAAAGAATTCCTAGTGCAAGAGCAATAGACACAAATACGATTGTATCAACATATTTACGAGTTGTATGTGTATGTAGTTGACTCATTGTTCCCCCAATGTTTAGTTAAATTATATATATATGGAAGCTTTTATTAAAATTGAATTTATCTATTATAGGTATAATAATGTAAGATTTTGTCGCAACATTTAACTTGACTTATTTTTAATTTAAAGAGAGAATACAAGGATAAGGAGATTATATATGAATGCAGTAGAAATTGTGATTATCTCGGTGCTTGTATTGCTTTTTGTTGGGATGATTGTATTACAAACACGCCGCAGAAGGTCGGTAATGAATGAACAAATGTCAATGATTGACAAACTTCGTCCAGGGATGAGGGTTAAAACGGTTGCTGGTGTTATTGGTCGCATTAAAGAGATACGTGAGGAAAATGCGAACCTGAAGACTGTGCTTCTTGAAACTGGGCATGGTTCACACACATCTTTTGCATTATATGATATTCAAGCAATTTTGGCAGTTCTTGACGAGCCTGGTGCGAATATTACCGTGTCTAATGTAACTATGGAAGAAACACCAACAAATGCTCCTACGTTCGAAGAAATGCAAGCACAAATTAATGATGGCTTTAATGCCGAAGACTTTGTAAAAAAGAGCAACTCAACACGTACTCCAAAGAAAAAGTAATTTTATAACTTGACTTCATTAACCGCTTCTGCCGTAACGGGAGCGGTTTTTTTCTTTCGATATAAAACAAAGCTTGTTATTACATATACTGTCATAAATGCGCCGACTGCGGGGTAGGCGTAAGCAATAATTGTGGAAAAGCCAAATAATGAAATTACAAATGCTATTAATGAAAATACGATTAATTTTGTAACAAGCTTTGTTTTTTCATTTTCAGTAAACGGCCATTTTAATTCTTTTGTAGATTCGCTTATGTTAAATAATGATATAACTTGGCTTGTGAATATGCTAAGGAATATTGTTGCTACTACAAAGAAACTGCTTGATAATCCGAGCAGCGGCATTGCGTCCATCGACCCTTGAATTGATGACATAATAACGAAAATGAATAGCGCTATTACAGTTACACTTGCAAAGATAGAGATCTTGATAGTTCGAGTCGAAAATTTAGTTCGAGCCTTGGTAAAAATGGGAAACAGCATACATGAATTCATACCAGAATAGATGATCGCCGCAAGAGCGGCACGGGGAAGGTTTATATGAGTCATTTGTGTTGCAGTAATATTTGGAATGGTAACCCAAAGAATAATGCCAAGAACAAAAAACATCAGCCATTTGTTCACCCATATTAATTTATCAAAACCAAAAATTATAATAAGAATTGCAAATGCAAGAGAAGCGATAGCGGTGGTGACTCCAGCAATTTGTGAAATTCCCGCAGTCATGGCAATAAAGAATACAAAATAAATCGGAATAAAAATCATTGCATTAGGTTTAAATCCGCGTTTATCCAGAACATATATAAGCAAAATATTTAATAAAAGAAACAAGCCAACCAAGATTGCTATTAAAAAGGGGGGAAGACCTGTGTTACCGAAAAATGATACAAGCTCGGCTCCCGTTGCAAACCCAGCACCAATAATCGAAGATATAATAAGAAAAGTAAGTGCTATCATTCATCACCTCGTTCGGTTCCAATAAACAATTTCATGAGATTAACGTTCGTCTTGACCTTTTGGTCGTTACCAAGCAGAAGACTGTTGTGCAAAAGACCTAGAATTATTGGTGGCAAATAAATATTTTCATCGATAAGACTCCTGTATTCCTTGTTGCTTTGTTCGATCATACCAAGGTTTGATAAACATTTTGCAATGAATATTCTTAGAGATATTTCTTTTTCTTTCGGATAATTTATGCACAATGGAAGTGCTTTTTTCGCTTCCTGAAGTGCTTGTTCAATTTTACCCTCGGCATTAAAAATCTCGGCACGCGAGATATAATATTCCAACATATTAATTGCACAAGTATTATGTGGTGGCTTCATATTATATAAGTATGAGTTATTCCGACAAAATACGACATGGAATTTAAATATTAAATGTTATTTATTTGACCTGACTATATTGACAAGAACTCCAATCTATGGTATATTAATGTAAGCCTAGTTCAACAATGTTGTCGATACCTAGTATAGAAAAATAAAATAGGGTATTGACAATTTTGGGAAATTATGGTAAGATAGACTAGACTAAATTTAAGGGGGAATTGCAAAATGAAAAAAATCTTACTTTTCACAGCAATCGGAATCTTTGTAGTATTTGGAGTCATGGCACTTTTCATGATTAATCTTAATTGGAGTGGTGTTGATGCTGCAAATCGTCCAGATGCAACAATCACAATTCGTTTCAGTAACGGAGTTATCGGAAACGAGCGTTTCAGCGAACTTCGCGTTGGACTTTTCCGCAACGATGACGGAGTACTTGAAAGTCGTGAGGAAAACGACCGTGCACCTGCTGCTAACACATTTACAAGATCAGGTTACACATTCTTGCATTGGGCACCAGCTGCTGCTGGGAACGTAGTTGAAGCAGGAGCATACATCCCAGGCGGAATTACACAAGACAAAGACGGAGCAATCATGTTCTTTGCGGTTTGGGAGCGTAACGTACAAACTACATTCAGAATTACACTTATCTGTAACGACAGACCAGGCATCACATTCGGAAGCTTTGACCACACAACAGGTAACCCAGTTGGAAGATCAGTAGCTGTTCCTACACGTACTGGATTCACTTTCCTTGGTTTCTATGACCACCTTGACCAAAGAGTATTCCTTGCCGATGGTCGTCCTGCATTCACAGGTAACTGGTTTATGACAAGCAACCACAACCTCAGAGCTGTTTGGCAACAAACTACATTCGCAATCACATTCGTTTGTAACGACAGACCAGGCGTAACATTTACAAACTTGGCATTTAACCACACAAGCGGTACACCAGTCGGAAGAAACATCACACCTCCTACACGTGCTGGGTTCACATTCCTTGGTTTCTATGACCACCTTAACCAAAGAGTATTCCTTGCCGATGGTCGTCCTTCATTCACAGGTAACTGGTTCATGACAAGCAACCACACACTTCGCGCTATGTGGACACCTGTTCAACAAACCACATTTACAATTACATTTGTTTGTAACGACAGAGCTGGAGTAACATACGACAACCTAAGATTCAACCACACAAGCGGTACACCAGTCGGAAGAAACATCACACCTCCTACACGTGCTGGATTTACTTTCCTTGGTTTCTATGACCACCTCAACCAGAGAGTATTCCTTGCCGACGGTCGCCCTGCATTCACAGGTAACTGGTTTATGACAAGCAATCACACACTTCGTGCTATGTGGAGAGCCAACTAACCGACAAATTATTACATCATTATCTTGGTCAACCGACCGTACAAATAGGACATGGAACACCATGTCCTTTTTGATATCTTGCCGACCAACTTAAAAGAGGCATTTTCAAAGTTAAGCTTTGATAATTTAAACGAGATAAGACTTCGTTCAAATCAACCAGTCATCCTTTGTATTAATGGTCGGAATTTTTTCCTTGCTCTGTCAGGAATAGTGACAGAGCCTACCTATGCAATCCGAGTTACGAAAACCGAGCTTGACACTTTGTTACATAAAGCAAGTAATTATTCAATCTATGCAGTCAACGAACAATTAAAACAAGGTTTTATAACAATAAAAGGTGGTCTTCGAATTGGGATTTGCGGCGAGGTTGTAGTCGAAAAGGATGAAATAAAAACAATTAAAAACATCCAAAGTCTTAATATCCGAATTCCACGAGAGGTACGTGGATGTTCATATCCTGTTTTGAATTACATATTTGAAAACCCAAGACCATTAAAGACACTTATAATTTCTCCGCCTGGGGCGGGAAAGACAACTTTTTTGCGTGACCTTGCATGGCAAATCTCGGACAAATACTATTTACTTAACACCTTGATCCTTGACGAGCGTGGTGAGATTGCCGCATGTCATCTTGGCGAGAATCAACTTGATGTGGGTACAAGCGATATAATTTCTGGTTCAAGTAAATCGTACGGTTTTGAAAATGGTATCCGAAGCATGCGACCCGATGTTATCATCACGGATGAAATTGCGACAAAAAGCGACATCGAAATGATTCGTCTCGCCACTCGAAGTGGTGTAAGTGTTATTGCAAGTGTCCATGCAAGTGGCATAGATGAAATCAGATTGAAGCCATATTTCAGCGAACTTGTAACCGAGCAAATTTTTGATAGGTATATTGTACTTGGAGTAAATGATGGTCCAGGTAAAGTTTTAGGCGTCTTTGACAAAAATTTGCAATTAATGGCTATGTAAGCTTAGTCTTAAATATTAGTCTTAAATATTTTGGTTTTGAATATGGATTGACATGGATTTTATTTTGCTCGTTGGTGTATTTTGTTGTTTTCTTGCCATTGGTGTATTTATCTATCTTTCCTATCGAAATAGAAAAGTTTTTTTCGAGAACTTGATTTCTTTTTGTAATCATTTGTTAATTGAGATAAGTTTTTCTAAAAACCAAATCGAATCTATCATCAATCGTTATTCTGGTAACTATTCAAAAGAATTCAGACATGTACTAGAAAGTTACCGAGATTTAATAACCACAAAATCCGATATAAGCCATGAAAACTTGAAATCAATTATGTGGATGAAACTTAAGCCTCATGAAAGTTCAGAGATTTCAAAATTTTTTTACGAGCTTGGACGACATGGTTCGCACGAAGAAGAAGAAAAGTTGCGTAATCAAATCGAAATATTTAAAACCTTTTTAACTTCATCCACGAATGCACTTCGCAAGGAGGCGTCTATTTATTTAAAACTCTTCATAATTATGGGAATAGCAAGTGTAATTTTGATGTTTTAAACAAGGAGTAACATGGGAATTGAAGTTATATTCAGAATAGCGGCAATAGGAATCTTAGCAGCAGTAGTATGCAGTATTTTAAAGCAAAGTGGAAAAGACGAGCTTGCAACTTTTGTGTCACTTGCCGCCGTTGTAATATCTTTACTTATGGTTTTGAATATGGTCGCCGATCTTTTTGATACTGTACGAAATCTGTTTTCTTTATAACAATATATCATGTTGAAATAAATTGTCGAATTCTCATCTTTGCTTTGAAATGAAACATGTACTAGGTTGTGGACATAGCACGTGTTATAGGTATTGCTTTGGCAACGACATTTGCCGTACTTTTACTTAAACCAACAAAGCCCGAAATCGCGGCACTTGTTTCGGTTGTAGGTGGTCTTCTTGTAATTATGATGTTTGTCGAAAGCCTGCAAACGATTATCGACAGTATGGCAAGCCTTATAAGTCGTACAGGAATTCGAAGCGAGTTATTTAGTGCGCTTTTAAGAATAATTGGTATAGGGTATCTTACCGAATTTGCCGCAAACGTATGTGATGAAGCAGGGAACACAAGCATGGCAAAAAAGGTAACACTTGCTGGTAAATTACTTATTTTAATCTTGGCGTTGCCGATTATTAATAATCTTATAGAAATAATTATCGGGGTGATGCCATGATACAGAACATATACGAACAACAAATAGCGAAGTACGAATCAAAGTATAAAAAAGAACAAGCACGAAAAGAAAAAAAGGAACAAAGTAAAAAATTCCGATCAACCAAGATTATAGTTTCTGTTATATTCGTAGCTTTGCTTTGTACTTTGTTTTTTATTCCAAATACTTCGTTCAACGTACTTGCAAGCAATTCTAGCACAGACGTTTCTGGCGAGTTACAAAATAATGTGAACAATATTCTTGGCGGAATTAACTTTGGTAATTTGGATGACATTCTTGCTGGGCTTGATGGTGGGTTGAACTTTTTCGGTGGTGACAGCTTCATGCAAAGGGTAGGACGTATTCTAAGCGGAGAATTCCAAGGCGATTATCCAAATATTGTCGGTGCATTGTTTGGATTATTTGGGGCGGCTGTTCTTAGTGTTTTTCCTGTAATTGCCTTGATTGTAGGTATTTCAATTCTAAGCGGTTTGTTTCAATCATTAAAACTTGAAAATTCGAGCGACGGCGTCAAAAGTGTTATACACTTCGTGACATATGCAGCAGTTGTTACCATTGTAATGGTCTTTGTTGGTGGGTTAACACTTACGGTCGGGCGTGCACTTGATTCGATGAAGCAACAGATGGATATTATTTTCCCTATACTTTTGACCCTCATGGTCTCTATCGGAGGAAACGCAGGAGCAAGCGTATACCAACCAGCGGTCGCGATTTTATCCAACGGTGTCATGCAGATTTTCTCTGCCGTTGTTATGCCATTGTTCATAATGACTCTTGTATTTTCGGTGGTTGGGCATTTGTCACCAAATACAAAACTAGATAAATTTGTCAGCTTTTTTACAAGTGCATTTAAATGGATTGTCGGAATAGTGTTCACGGTTTTCCTTGCTTTTCTCAGTATTCAAGGAATAACAGCAGGTGTGCATGATGGAATCTCAATACGTGCCGCACGGTTCACGATATCAAGCTATGTTCCAATTCTGGGTGGATATATAAGTCAAGGTTTTGACCTTGTGCTTGCGTCAAGTGTGCTTGTAAAAAATGCAATTGGGCTTGCTGGATTATATTTACTGATGGCTGTTGTACTTGCACCATTGTTACAAATAGTTGTGTTTTCACTTGGTCTAAAACTGGCAGCAGCCGTTACTCAACCAATTGCAGACGATCGCATCTCCAATTTTTTAACAAGTATTAACAAATCATTCGGTATGCTTGCCACCGTTCTCATAGGAGCCGCATTTATGTATTTCGTTACTATTGGTCTTGTTATGATTACAGGGAACGTGCTCTAGACACTATTAAAAGGAGGTACAAGTGACAAACTGGTTAATTGGGATAACTGGAATCATCGTCATCGGTGTGATTATCGAAATACTTATGACCGATTCAAATATGAGCAAATTCATACGAAGTATATTTGCGTTTTTCATTTTACTTGTCATTGTTGCCCCTTTGCCTGGATTTTTACGTAATGCCGAGGTCGGTGGTTGGGTTGATTATGACAGGGAATTGCTTGGGACTCTTAATTCAATGACCCTTGCGGCAACCCAGTCTCGCATTGAACGAGAACTTGGAAATGCAGGATTCATAGGTGTTCTTGTTACCGTTACGCAGGATACTAATTCGTCGACTTTTCAAATAGATAGAGTGTTTATAAATGCCTGGAATGTGCAACCGCCACAACCAAACATAAACGTGAGAAATGAAATCATAAGGATAGTTACATTGTTAACAGGAATTGATGAAGGGAGGATTATATATCATGCTTAGAATTAATAAAGATGATAACTTGCCAATGTCACAGAGTAAGGTTGTCGAGAATGGGACGGGTATGATTGATAAAGGTGGGGGCGATGTAGGAGTTTTGGAACAAAACTCCGCACCACATGTCTCACATGTGGTGGATTCACCACCAACGGTGGTGAATCACATCGCCCCCGCCGTTGCACCACCAAATTCTCGCCCAAGTCTCCTTAAAAGAATTCGCAAGATTAAACACATTGAAATCTATGCGGCTGTCGTTGTGATACTTATAATGGTTGGAATTTATGCGAGCAATTTCATGGGTGGGTCTGGTGCCGCAAATGATCCTTTGCGTATAGCAAAAGAAAACTTTGCACGAGAAAAAGAAGCCAAACTGGTTGCAACACTATCCCAGGTACAAGGTGCAGGCAGAATAAGTGCAATGGTAACAGTAGTAGGTTCAGAAACAAGAGAAATTGCATACAACGTCGAGGAACGCACGGTGACCCAAACTGGACCCAATGGACAGACAAATACAACTACTACACTTGTGCGAACTCCAATCATTGTAAACGGTCAACCGCTTGTACTTGTTACTATAAAACCCCAGGTTCGTGGAGTTGTAATAGTCGCCCAGGGTGCAAATGATTTAATAGTAAGATTGAATTTAATACGCGCCATCCAAGCACTTATCCCAGATAACACAGTCAGCATAGAAATTCTTGCAGGAAGATAAAAAAATCTAAATACTTTTATATATGAAAATTTGTGTCATAAGGTTACAAGTACAAGAATATCAATAGTCAAGACCAAAACCAAAAGGAGACATCATGGAAATTGTACAACAGCCAGCCCCAGAGAAAAAGGAAAGGCGAAAAATAAACTTAAGAGGATCGTTTGTAAGACGCAGAAAAGTTTTAATATTGACTGGTATGTTTGTTTTGCTTATCGTTACTGGATATCTTAACTTTGCGTTGAACAGTAACTCAACCCCAGTAGGTGGTGGCGGTGGAACAGGTCAAACAATGAACTCGTTCGCTATGCTTCGCCAAACACGTGATACCAACAGACAAATTCAAAAACTTGCACTTGAAAGTATTATAGCAAGTAACAATGTAACCGAAGCAGAAAGATCACAAGCAACAGAAACAAAGCTTGCACTCATTAATACTATGGAATTCGAAACAGCAGCAGAAGGACTTATAAAAGGACAAGGCCACCAAGACGCTGTAGTTCAAAAGAATAACGATAACGTAAACGTACTTGTAAGAACACAGGGAAACCTTACACCTAATGAAGTAACACAAATTCAATTAATTGTAGACTCGGTTCTTGGTCGAACAATGAATATCGAGAACATTACGGTAAGACCTGTTAACTAGTGGATTTGGTCAATTCCCTAGGTCACAAAAATCTCTCAAATCTGAGGGATTTTTTGTATTAAAAAAATCATTAGGATTATCTTTTTATAAATGTTATAAACGATTAGAGAGCAAATGAAAAAAAGAACTAAAATTTCAATAATCATGGCAAGCATTATTGTCCTTGTTGGCTTTAAAATGCTTTCATCCGTTGTATTTCTTGGTCTTGGACCATCACGGGCAACCGCTGATGATTTTTCATTAACAATTTATGTTCGGGAAGAAAACCGAATAGTTTCACGCGGGGGAACGGTTGAAATCGAAGTTACGTTAAGAAATAACACTTGGCGAGCACAAAGAACTTCATACGGCGTGCTTTTTTATCCATACATACCTGGTGTTTTTGAAGGTCGCACATTGGTTAGTCCTTGGGTTCGTATCCGTATGCCTAGGAATGGAATTATTCAAGAAACAATACCTTTACGTATATCCAATTCGGCAATTTTAGGCAAACATGATTTGTCTGTCGAGACTAGATTTGCAATAAATGCTAGAGGGGGTGGCGTTATTCAACAACCTGTAAGTGATTTTATTAGACAGATATTACCTGATAACCGTAGAATGATTATTATCAATTCAATGACAATCGAAATAGAAATAAAATAAAGGAGAAGAAAAATGAAAAAAAGAGTTAAAATTTCAATAATAATTGCAAGTATTATCGTTATTGTTGGATTTACTATGTTCTCATTCGTAGCATTTCTTGGTTTTGGACCAACACGGGCAACCGCCGATGATTTTTCATTGACGATTTATGTTCGGGAGGAAAACCGAACGGTTGTACGTGGAGAACGTATTTATATTGATGTGACACTTACTAACAATACTTGGCGGGCGCAGAGAATTTCTTATAGTGGACCTCTTTTTTCTCCGCGTATTCATGGGATAACAATAGGATATGAATGGACAAGTGGTCCTGGGGTTAGAATGCGTGTTTCAAATTCTATTCAGCAAAAAATCTATATGAGAATTCCAAATACAGCAGAAGTTGGATATTATGATTTATCAGTCATATCATTATTTTCACTAAACAGATCTGGTGTTTATGTGGGTGATTATATTCAATCAAACATAATTGAGATCAATATAATTTAAAGGAGAGTTTCATGAAAATTGGTTTATTTGTTAAAATAATGATTATTTCTATCTTGTTTGTTTCAGGGTTGGCAACATCAGGATTTGTTTTTAGAGACAGTAACTTAGAAACCCGCGGCGGTTATCATATTGATGAAATTAGGCAGATGACTAATACACAATCATCTGAAATGATGCGTGTACATACTCTAGAAAATGGTGTGATAACGAAAGAAATTCCAAAATGCGTAACTGACTTTTCTTCTTACTTCATGTCACCACTTGATACAGGTACTAGCATACCTATACGTCAAAGTGGCTTACCTAGAGAAGAAAGTATAGTAGTAGTTTTTTTTGGTGATGGGTTTACAGAATCAGAACAACAAAGGTTTGTTAATGTTGCCACAACTGCGGCTAATTATTTAGTTAATTTTTATCCCTTTAATTTATTCAAAGATTTGTTTACAATTTATGCGATTCAAGCACCTTCAAGAGAATCGGGTATGAGTATTCGATATACACCTATTAACTTTCCTTGGAATAGAGGTGAAGTAGATAATAGATTTGGGTCATATGCACCATTTATGAATACCATCCGTATGCCAAGATGGGGCCGCGATCAAGTTCGGGGTTTAGCAGAATACCATACAAATGGTAATATGGATATGATTCAGGTCCTAGTAAATTCTTCTCGATTCGGTGGTGCTGCTTATCATTTAGAGCATGGGCTGCCGACTGTAAACCCTTTAGTTACTATTGCAATGACAACTATACATCATCATCAAGGTGGTTGGCGCAGAACCATGATTCATGAATTTGCTCATTCATTTGGCGGGCTAGCAGATGAACACAATGATATGTACCCGTTTGAGACCGCAAACATGACTGCCGAACAAAATGATGATAACGTCAGATGGAGACATTGGATTGGTCACGGAAGAGGACATACGGGTAGTGCCATTGGAATTTACAGAGGCGGTAGACATGCACCAAGTGGATGGGCGGTTCCGAATAGCAGGGGAACTTGTCTTATGTCAACAGCACCATTGTCAACACTTCTTGGAAGTAACAATAGTTTTAGTGCAGTAAGTTCATCCGAGCTTGTTCGGCGGATGGCACAGCATCATGCGGGTGAATTATTTATGAATGGTACGCATTCTACTTTTGCTCATCCAACCAACTTTACAATACCATTCGGCACACATCGCATATTACCATATGCATTTAATGCAAACACAAGATTGCAGAATCTGGACATCCCAACAAGTGTGACCGAAATCGGGCAATATGCGTTCATCGGTGCAACAGCACTACGTACAATTACAAACCATGCCGCATTACCACAGCAAATTAATAACAGAACATTTGCAGGATTAAACAGGTCTACAATCGAATTACGTGTACCAAACGGAACTGCACAGTTGTATAGAGATGCGGGTTGGACAAATTTCAATATAATTGAAATGGATTCTTATGTTATGCAACCTGGGATATATCGTATGGAAAATAACGGAACCACACTTTATTTGCAAGGCAACGACACATCATTTAAATTGGATTTATATTTGTTTGATCCGCGTCATCCTGCCGACGGTCTTCATAGAGAGGGATTCTTAAAGTTTCAAAGCAACGGTGATGGAACAACAAGTGTATTTTCGATTTTGAATGGTTTGAACAATTTGGTTTGGGATATCTCGTCAATCCGTATATCTTTTTACCAAAGTAGGTTTACAATATATGCACCAGGCATAATTAATCAATCATTCACGATGCCAAGTAATTCTACACAAATGAATTTAGAAGTTATTGAAACGTCCAGTACAAACATAATTAACGGAAGAATTCTAGATTTTTTAGAATTACCCACATACATCACCACAGCACAAGAGTTTAGTGCAATTCGTAATACGCCCGATGGTCATTTTAGATTAGCAAACGACATTGATTTAACCAATCTTGGGCATTATTGGAATATGATTGATTACTGGTCTGGAATTCTTGATGGCAATGGCTTCACTATATATAATCTTAACCTAAGAATAGCCAATACAAATTTCACTTCATTTCAAAATTTTGGTTTATTTAGAGTACTTTCAGGAACAGTCCGCGACTTGACAGTTAGTGACATTAATATCTATGGACCAGTACAACATAATGGGTCATGGGTACATGTTGGTGCAATTGCTGGGTTACTTGATAACGGACGCATAGAACATGTCACAGTAAGGAATGGAATAATCACAGTACATAGACAGGCATCAGCAATAAGTGGAGTAGTAGGATGGTCAAGAAACAGTACAATCCAAAATGCAAGAGTAGAAAGTGTAAATCTAACTGGAAATGGTGACATGGGCGGGATAGTCGGATATGCGGAACGTACAACTGTATCAAATTCAAGTAATAACCATTCCATTATTTCTCTTTGGATATCAAGAAACAATCGTTCGGCTGGTGGTATTGTTGGAGTGACAAGGAACAATTCAACAGTAACATTTAGTACAGTTCATAATGTAATCATTAGATATACTGGTTCAGATAATATTGCAGGGCGCGACATAGCACCAAGAATGGGTTTAATTGTAGGAGTATTGGATGCAAGTAATGTTATTCATGTAGGACAGACTGGTTCTTCGTTAGATCGTGGTGGTTTAGGCATTTATAGATGGGGATTATTCAATTCAAGCTCTCGAGACCAGGCTCGCTATATTGGTGAAGGTGGTCCATGGGGAAGTATTGGGCGGAGAGCAGGGAGCGTTACAATTTTGAGTGAACCAATAACTTTCTATGAAAGAGGAGAATACGAATATCAAATGCCTACTCTATGCTTTGCAATGATTTTTTCTTGCGACAATGATTTAATAAGTAAATTTTAAAAAAGAGCATTTTGCTCTTTTTTATTTATTTAGATGTTTGCTTCTTCACGTAATCTTCCCCAAGTAATTGGACCGACTATGCCGTCGACCGCCAAACCAAATCTTTGTTGGAATGCACGCACAGCATTATTTGTAAGCGGACCAAATATGCCGTCTTCTGCAAGAGGAGGCGAAAATAGGTTAGGAATTCGACGCTGGACCGCGTTTAACATCCTTTGAATTGTTCGGACATCTTCGCCTCGTGCGCCTTGTCTTATAAGCGTCCCTGGATATTGTGGCCAAGGATTTCCTGTTGGAGGAGGAGGTGGTGGAGTTACAGGCGGTTGTACAGGTGGAATTGGTGCAGGATTTGGGCTTGAGGCTTGGATACTTCGGAATATTTCATATAGCCTGTTCCACGTTGCTGGACCCACTACGCCATCAGGGTTAAGACCAAAATTTCTTTGGAATTCACGCACAGAATTTGTTGTCATTGGACCAAATCTTCCGTCTGTGACCAACCCACCAGGAACAAATTCATAATACTGAGCAATATAGTTCAAAAGCCATTGCAGCTGTCGCACATCATTACCACTTGAACCTTGGCGAAGAACCACGTTAGGCGGGGTTGCACCTATGCCGTAACGCACACCTTCTGCATTCAGGTCTGCAAGGCGTGTCACCGCAACCCAAATTTGAGTGATTCTGTTCCATGTTGCTGGACCTATTACGCCATCTTGGTTAAGACCATTTGTACGTTGGAATATACGGACAGCCGCCTCGGTTTCTGGTCCAAAGACTCCGTTAACTGGGGAAATAAGTGGAATAGCAGGAAAGTTCTGGCGAATACGGTTGAGATACTGTTGCATTAATTGAACATGTGGTCCTTGGCTTCCAAGACGTAGCGGAGTACCAGGATAAGTTGTTTGAATATCTTGGACAAGATTTGTTGTTATCAAATTAACGTCTTGACCATAGAATCTTCGAAGAATTTGGATTGGTGTCATACCTTGATTTGCAAGCGTCACCGTACCCCATTGGCTGAGTCCTGCACATGTCGCCGTTGTTCCATTACAATAACTTGTGAAGACTGGGTTTGAAAATCCTGTGCGACGAACATATTGGTTAAAAATTTCTGAAGAAATCTGCATGAGATTTTCGAAAATGTTTCGTCCATGGACATAATATTGATCAAATGCAGTAGAGTTGGTTATGTCAAAGTTGAACCCACGTGAGCGATACCACTCGGTGTAAATTCGGTTCAATGTAAAAGTCACAATGGCATGAATGTTGGCACGAAGGCTGGCATCAGGCCATGTAGGGAATATCTCAGATGATGCAACGTTTGCTATGTATTCAATAAATGGAACGCGAACATTACGCGCATTTCGGTTATCTGGACGGCCCAAATGCACGGTAATATATGTTGGTATAAAGACCTGGCGAATTGGATTTTGTACGTTTGAACCTATCTGTCCACTCTGTTGGGCTTGCACCACAGCTGGTGGGGGAACGGTTATATTATCAAAATCTTCACCAACATTTTCGCTCGCAGGAATTGTCACAGCTGGTGGATCCATATATACCTCACCACCAATACCAGTTTGTTCGAATGTATGTGGGTTTTGAATTTCACCTACTGCTGCTGGTGCACCTATGTAACGACGAAAAAGCCTTGTAACGCCATTCTGTACGTCGTTGAGTTGATTAGGATGCATGAACACAGGCAGATATGATGCTGTACCCGCTACAATTTCTACATCATGAATTACAACAGGGTGAAAGCCTGGGGCTGTAACCTCGACATCGTAAACCGAATATGCTCTTGCCGCCGTGTCTGGGCTTAATGTTAATGATTGATCAGGTGCCTCGAGCTCTATGTAACCTGAATCTCCATTAGCGTCTGTTTGTCGTCTGTACAATTCTCGCCCTGCCTTGTCACGTACGATTACTGTTGCATCTTCGATTGGTAAAGTTTCCATCGCAACTGTGACCACCATATGTAATTTTCCTATTGGCATAGTTTTTCTCCTTTCAATTAACCTTAACTTATGAAAAATAATGCCATCTTGACAATGACGATGCTTTATGATATAAATGGATATGAATAAACTTAAGAAAAGCTTTGTTAATTTAAGAGGTGTTGTAAATGCTATGTCTGATTTGCATGAGCTTGACATGCTCAAAGAAATTAATCCAGACAGAAAAAATGCCGATGACCATCGTAAATTGATTAATCGTCATATCAACATGGCGGCAGCTGAAAACCCATATTTTGCCAATGCAATCGAAAGCAGAAGAGTTCAAGAAGACGAAATCGAAAATATGTTTGAACAACCAGTTAAAGTTTATGACGGAAACAATATGAACAACGTTATTGACATTACAACGAATACTCTAGTTGTTACGAAGGAAAATGGTAAGCGCATGCTATATGAAAACCATGAATGGACACATAGTGGACAAAAAATGGATGATGAACGTTATGATCAACTTGTATTTGATTCCACAGTTGCCCAATATGGATTCTATCCTTCACGAGTGACCCGATTTGCTACCGATAGTCAAGCATACGCACAAGCCCTTTCACCCGAACAAGTAATATGTCGCAAATTGATGGAAAGATCCGATAATGAAATTGCTTAGACACTAAGAATGGAGGACAAATATATGATGAACGGAATATTTCCAGAAAAATTAAAACAAAAAATTAACAATTTTCAAACAGGAATCCAACTATGGAGGCTTGAAAATATGAAGGGCATCGATGACCTTGAGCCCTCTGAATACCGTCAAAAAGTCAATGGCTATATTAATAAATGTGCACTTAACAACTCGCAATTCGCCGAGGAAATGGATAAGAGAAGAGTTGATGAAAAAGATATCCAAAACATATATAAAACTTGGAATGAGTATGGTACTGCTGGCGTTGATACACTTGTCATAACAAAAGAAAACTACGGACGCAGACTTTACAAAAACAGCAAGGTAAATAAAGACATTACTCACCACAATGGATTATCTATAACAGACATCCATGCAAATCATCTAGAGTTAAAGGCACTTGTACCTGGCGATTGTTCTTACCAAGTACGATTTGCGGGATATACTCCATCTGAAATTGAAAAGCGTTGGGGAAGTGTAGAGGCAATACCAGGAAACACACCAATGAGCGAAGTCATTCACACATATGAGCAAAGTAACTAGCATCAAAGGCAAGTGATTAACTTGCCTTTTTCTTGTATGTTTGGTATACTATTATGTTGGATAGACGATTGCACGGGAGACCGTGAGGAAAGTCCGAGCACCATATGGCAGAGTGCAGGCTAACGGCCTGTCATGGCGACATGAAGGATAGTGGAACAGAAATATACCGCCAAAATCATCTACCCAGTTAGGGAAAACGATACGGCAAGGTTGAAAAGGCGAGGTAAGAGCTCACCGCGTCTATGGCGACATAGATGGCAAATCTAAACCCCACTCGGTGCAAGGTTAGAGATCTGGAATTAATGGTAGCCAGCCAACCAGGTCCATACACCGCATGAGGCACGTGGCAACACATGTCCAAGATAGATAATCGTCCTCGACAGAACTCGGCTTATAACCCAACACGTAGCAGACCCCGAAAGGGGTCTGTCGCGTGTTATTATATAGTTTATCCTTAATGTTCACGATGCAAAGCGAAGTATAGTCCAGCTAGAAAGCTCATAAGAGCTTTTTTCTATTCTTGTTTACAGGTTAACCAATTTGGCAAAAATTAAGTTATGTTGTATGCAATTTGGCTAAGCTTTTTTTTAATGGCTTTTACCGTATTAATAATGACAAGGCAATCAGGATTTTTACGCGTATATGGGGAACATCGAAAATTATCTCATCCCGTATTTAAAAAAATAATCCACGAGATTGGTTTTGCGAGAAAACTGAAACTGAACGTTCCATCTGAGAAAGGTGTGCCGAAGCTTTACATTGAATATCTTGGCAAACTTTATGTTAATTCAAAATTTATACCAAAATTCGAATCAGCTATCGAGCGGCTCTTTTACCTATATGCCGTTATGAATTTATATACAAGGATTAACTCTTTACCTGATACTGATTTATCCAGGCGACAGCTTATAAAAAATGCAATGTTTGTTTTTGTTACTGGACAACTTCGTAAAAAAGGCACTAGATTTAAAAAAATAATTGCAAAACGCTTTTATCCATCTAGACAAAACCTATACAAAGTTTTATCTGGAAAAAGTGTATCAAAAGTCATTATACGAAACTCGGCACCATCATTTAAAGTCTTGGCAAATAAAGATATAATTAATTTTTCATGTGTTTTTCAAAATTCATATTCAAACTATCATGGCAAAGAATTCACAGTTCGAAATTATATTGACACACAATTACCAGTTGAATGCTATGAAATCAAGACAAATTGCAATGAATACAAATTCGTACTTGAGACCCGCAAAGATAAAATGAAGTTCAGTTATTCACAAACAAACGATACATTTTTTTATGTATGTAACGCAACAAAAAAAGCACATGCCATATTTGTTATGTGTGATAAAAAAGAATTCGGAACAAGCCTTGCAAAAAGACGTACCAGCAATCTTGAAATACACCTCGGCTTGAGTGGATATGCAAAAGTCTTTGTAATTACAGGTGAATCAAAACAAGAAACAATTTCTGTTATTCAACAAATACGAGATAATGGCGGCAGACTTGATTACCTTTTAAATAAAGATGAAATAACAAAATGTAATTGTGTAAGTAAACTTCTTGAACAAAGCTATTACGGAAGATACTTTTTCGGTGAAGATCTTCGCAAGAAATTTTTGGCAACGTGCAAGATAATTCCTACATTACACCTTCCAACTTATACTTATATTGTCGAATCACAAGAAGACTTTTTTGACATTGTTGATAGCTTTCCAAATTTTAAACGACTTGCAGATATCGGTATCTCGTTTAATATTATTATTTTATATTCACAGCAAAATGATATCGTACGCGAAATTGTAAGTGCATTTATGAACACAGATGAAGTTCGAATACTTATAGAGAATGGTGTATTTGTATTCTTTGTAGACCGAATAACGGCAAATTCCGACATTGTGTATTATCTTTGCAAGATGAACGAGGGTCAAAACAAATTGACTCATTTAAATAATCTACAGCATCCAATATCTTCCAATCCGCGTGTTTTAGTATCATCACAGATTTCGGGAAATACATTAAGCATATTCTTAAATAACAAGTCTAACAAAGAAGCAGAGACATCTGTGTTCATACCAATAAATCTTGGGCGAGAAATTGAAAATTCACTATTTACAATGCCTTGTGTTGTTTCTCGAAACGGCTCCAAGTTAAAAATTCTTTCACAGAAGACTGGGCATTCGTATACATTAAAGCTGCCTAACTCTGTTCTTGTTTATGATAATTTAAGTAGAATCATCGAAGAACATGAACATAGCTGTTCGATTGTAATTTTAAAGCTTGAAGCAAAAATAAAAGCTTATGGCGAAAAAATTATAGAAATTAAAAAAGAAGGTCGAAGTGATTTAGTCAACATGCACAAAGTTGAAAAAGAGTCTCTCACAAGTGGACAGAGCGCCTGAAAATATGTTAGTTTAGCATATTAAAAGGAGATATATTATACCATGGAAAATTTAAAAGGCACACACACTTACAATAACTTGAAAGAAGCATTCTCGGGCGAGAGTGAGGCACGTAATAAATATGAATGGTTCGCAAGAATCGCCGAAAAAGAAGGTCATCAAGGAATTGCAAAAATATTCCGAGAGACTGCGGCAAACGAAATTTCGCATGCAAAAATGTGGTTTAAATTACTTGGTGGACTTGGAGACACCGCATCAAACCTCAAGGACGCAGCAGAAGGCGAAAACTATGAATGGACAGATATGTATGACCGTATGGCAAAAGAAGCCGAGAAAGAAGGATTTGATGCAATTGCACGCGACTTCAGATCGGTTGGCAAGATAGAGAAAGAACATGAAGCTCGCTATAACCAATTATCAAAGCACATGCAAGAAGGAACATTATACAGCCGTTCAACTGAAGTATTATGGGAATGTCTAAACTGTGGACATCACCATAATGGCAAAACTGCACCTATGGTTTGCCCTACATGTAAACATCCACAAGGTTGGTTTGTAGAGGATTGCCACAAACCCTCATGAATCTAATCGAACTTTCACATAAATTTTTACAACATGTCATCATGGATGGTGACTTTTGTATTGATGCTACTATGGGGAATGGTAATGATACTTTGTTTCTTGCATCACTTGGTGCAAGAGTTTTTGCCTTTGATGTCCAAGACCGAGCAATCCAGAATACAAAAAGATTGCTTGAAGAAAACAATTTTAATGCCACGCTTGTTAAAGATGGACATGAGAATGTTGACAAGCACGTGAAAACTCCGATTAAAGCAGCAATCTTTAATCTTGGTTACCTTCCAAAATCGGACAAATCAATTATAACAAAACCAGACACAACAATCATTGCATTGCATAAGATTACAAATCTTTTACAAGTCGGTGGACGAATTGCGATTATGGTTTATATAGGTCACGAGGGCGGCAAAGCAGAGGAGTCTGCCGTTCTTGAGTGGGTTGATTGCCTTGCCAAAGATAAATGGCAGATTGAAATTCACAAGATGCATGATAAACCGACATCGCCGTTTCTAATTTGTTTGGAAAAATTTAGGCATTGACATTTCGAATTCAATTACATATAATTGTCATATGATTTTAATTCGCAGAAATTTTTTCTTTGCCTTTATGTCGCCTCACAGTTAAGGGAGATAGTTTTTGCAGGAAATATTTCAAAGCAATATCCGTCCCACAGCTGTGGGGCGGATTTTTTAATTAGGAAAATAAAAATCAAATTTATAAAAGGAAAATATAATGAAATACAAAACTTTATTAAAAGTTGTCGGATGCAAAAAACAAGGATACGTTCAAACAGGTACATCAAAAGGAAGTGATATAAACTCATGGATAAGCGATACTGAACGTCGCCCACTTTTACATGCATGTAACCGAAGAAATGATTACAGAAGCAATACAAAGAGCAGAGCAGCTGGTTGAAAAGTATCAATCACAAATCATGACTTGTGACAATGAAAATGCGACTCTTCTTAAAACAAGAGTCGCCGAATTATCAGAATTGTTAAAGGACAAATAAAATTAGGTCATAAAAAATCGCCTAATGGCGATTTTTTATATAGTTTAATCTATCTCAATAAATCCAAATATTGTCCATTCGCCAGTAGCAAAAACAGTAATAGTGTAAAATATTGCAATTACTGTACCAATGATTGCAACGACAAGTGCGGCAGTTCGCAAGCCACCAATACGCTTGTCCGATGTTACCGCCAAAATAATACCAACAACTCCAAGAATTATATCTAATATTGGTACAGGTACAGTCATCGCAAGAAAACCAAGAATTAAACCAATTACTGCCTTTGTTGCTGGTTGCGAAGTTTCTGTTGTGCTTTGCTGTGCAGCTGTTGCTGTTGAAGTCGAAGCAACAAATGCAGCATTAAAGTTATCTTGAGTATCAACATTATTATCTTGTCCAACCCCAAAACCGCAAGTAGAACAAAACTTATCATCATTTATATTGTGACCACACTTTGTGCAAAACATTATATTCCTCCTGTGTTATATGTTTATGTTTTATTGTACATCGATTATTAGAATTTGTAAATGATTTGATTGTTACACTCCCTAACATTTAAAAATCGCCTTGCGGCGATTTTTATCTGGCGAACCCGATTGGTCAAAATTCGAACTTTTCGTTAATCAAAAAATGTTTGCTTTGTCAATTAAGTTTAACTAAAAAAGCATTATTAGTCCTTTTTTCTAATCCCTAAAATTCCGTCCATCATATCCAGTATCACGCATTTTTTCGTTCAGCTGTGCTAATCTCTTTATACCCAAATTCCGTATTCCTCTAAAAAAGAGTCTTTCGACTCTCTCTTGTTTTTCTTGATTTGCTAAAATCGCTTTGTAATGTCTACCCATTTGACATACTTATTTATAACATCAAGTACCCCTTGCGTTCCTTTCGACCTGTCATATTCGTCTTTAATAATTTGTGCTATGTATTTTTCGCCGTTTGGAAACAAAATATTGTCTGTCTGTTCAATCAGGTAAACCATATTTTGTAGTTCGTTCATGTCATGGCTTGAATACTCTTTTGTAATTGGTTGAAAATCTCTGCCTAATAATTCTTTAATTGTGCGAGAAATAAAAGATAAATTTTTATTTGTCTGTTCAATATCGTAATCCAAACTTTCGATATGCTCTTTCCAAAATTCATTAATTTCTTGTCTCTGGGCGTCGGCTAGCATAAATGCTTGAAATTCTCTTTCTTCTTCTTTTGTCCAATCTTTTGGTAATTTTTCTCTTGTAGTTATTTTTTGTAGTTGCATTTTTAAAACCCCTTTGTTTTATAGGTTATTTTCTTTCCATCATAAAATGGCTTTATCTTGATGTTTAGTTCGTGGCGACAAGGGATAGTTTTGCAAAACTTATTTTATCTTTTGTTGTTAATGCCACTATATCGCAACTATAATGTTTTTTAGACACCATGTTTTAAACATTATAGTGTGTTTTCTAGCAACATCTTAATTGACTTAAATAATTTAATTTGCTATACTAGTTTTGATGGACTTACAAAAGAGTTATGACCTTTACAGAACATTTATAACTTTATACGAAGTTAAAAAGTATTCTCTGTGTGCCGAAAAATTGCATTACAGCTCTCATTCTTCAGTTGTAAATAATATAAAAGCACTTGCCGAACAAGTAGGAGTCGATAAATTATTTATTGGACATTATCGAGGCGTTACACCTACCGAAAAAGCAATACATTTATATAACAGGGTTAAACCACTCTTTGATGAAATTGATAATGCGGAGAAAGAAATTAAAGAGTTTACGTCCGAAAGCCACGCAACAATACGTGTAATAATGCCTGCTACGATGTGCGGTATTGTTTTAGGAAAGTTCTTCAAAGACTTCAACAATCAATATCCTAATATTAAGTTCAAAATCTTAAATGTAGCGGATAAAGAAAGTTATGACTTATTCTGTCAGGGCAGAGTAGATTTGATCATTGCATTAGAGCATGTATGTAAACAATATAATCTTAAAACGATTGACATTCTTCCATCCGATTATATCTTAATTGCATCTAAAAAATTTTTAGAAGAAAGAAGTTTAACAGAAAGCATTACATTTGAAGAATTTATTGAACTTCCTTTGGTTGGTCATTATGGGTATTTAAAGGAAGCAATCACTAATCAAAAAATAAAGGCAAATATTTTTATCGAAACAGCTACTGTCGAGCCTGTATATAAATTAGTAGAAAGCAACGTTGGAATTGGTCTATATTACGAACAATTATTTAATAGGCAAAAGAATGATGACTTAGTTAGAATCAATGTTTCGGGTTTAAAGTTGTCTAGCAATAAATTAGTGTGTGGATATAATGAAGATTTGTTGACTAAACCAACGCAAATTTTTTTAGATAGACTAAAACAGTTTTTAGATACATAAATTTAGATGTCTATTTGATTGAGTTGAATACCCTATTAAGATGTTATTTTGCGGGGTCTTTACCTCTAATTTCACTTATGGTACAATATAAGAATATTATTGTCGTGTCGAAATGTGTCGAAACTAATAAAGAGAGGTGTTAAGTGATTAATAATGACCCTAACACATTTAAGCAAATTGTCGAACACTATGGGTTGCGTCCGGTCGCACTTGTGGGTAGACCAGGCACAGGCAAAACTACCGCTGCAAAAAAATTATCAAACATGTTAAATGTTAAATCGTATCTTTTAGACAAGCCACTTTTCGTACATATAGTCAAAAAATATAAAGTAGAAAACGATGATATTTTTAATTTCTATGTAAATCAAATATGCAAAGATAAAGACACTTACATTGAATGTTTAGAAGAATTTAGAGAAACAATGATAAAATTACTTTGTGATGAACTAGAAAAAGAATTTAACGCTAAGCCTAGATATACTAATAACAAAAGTGAAAGTATTGCAACACAAGGTTTTGTATATGAGCCAAAGAAAACAATTTTGTTAGATGGAATTTCGCCAGGAAAAGAAATACTACAATCATCTCAAATTTATCACTTTCAAGCGGACGAGAATATGGCGTTGCGGAAAGCACTTGCACGTGAAGGCTTTTCAGAGCATGACCCAATAATGCGACCAGCATTATTGGTTGTAAATGAAGCAACAGACACAACATTAAGGCAAGACCTTATAGGTTTAGAAGACCAATACCAAGCTGTTACCAATCATCATACAAATCGCTCAATGGACAATATAACAACAATGATTATCCACGACCTAAACCGAAATCAATAACTAAAACGGTATTTTAACTTGTTTGATTTCTTCCTCACTCAAGACTCTCATTCCGTTTTCATATTCAATCCGTTTAGCGAGTTTATTTTTGTTGGGTAATCCTTGTAGGAGTTTTTCTTTGTCATTTGGATTATCAAAATGGTAAACGTTGTGAATTCTCAACTGTAATGCATCCCACGTTTCAAGCTCATTTATTTTCGTCCAAACATACAATTTTTCGGGCGGCAGGTTTGACGTGAAATATACCTTTGTATAACATGCTTGCTTGTTGTTATAGCGACTTGGCAAGGTAACAGGATGAACGTCCAACCAATGCAACATCTTAGTGATGTCCTCGATTTGCCCCCTAAAATCGTCGAATAGAATGATGTCTTGATATTCGTACATATCAAATGGGTGTTTGTATTCGTTCACGGAATAAACATTTTCATAGCCATATTTATCGTTTACGAATGATGTTTTTCCTGTTCGAGATTTGCCCCAAATATAATTAACAATGATATTATTTCGTTTGGCTTTGCGGTATTTTTTCTGCATATAAAGTGCTTTGTTCTTTTGATAAAAATTCGGATAGCGTGTTGTTTGTCCACGGAACATTTTGTTAAACTCATACTCGTCAATCCCATTTTCGATTTGTGCTATCATCTCGTCAATGTCTGTTCTTGTGCCTTCGTCTACTAATTCACCGAACTCATAAACTTTGCCAATGCGTGTTTCTGCTTTGGTGCAATATTCCTTCGCCTGCTTTTTTGTACCTTTGCGTTTCTGGATATGGGCGGTAGGAAAGTAATTTTTGATTGTGTCAAACCGCTTGCCGATTGTGAACTCGATATATAATTGAAAATGATGTGTACCGCTTTCGCCTTGCTCTCGTTGAAAAACGAAATATTGAATGTGGTCTAACCCTTTGCAAAAATCAAAAAATTCTTCGTCCGATTGTGTAGGATTATTGACCGTCAAAAAATAATTTCGCCCTTGTGAATACTCTTGTTTTTCGTCTAAGATTTCTTCAATTCCAAAGTTCATTTTCTTATTCCTTTTTGTGTTTTGCGTGCGACAATGCGACACGGTTAAGGGTAATACTAGGGGCAACCCCCAACCGCGCCGCCCTAACGGGCGGGCGGTTGGATGGTCGCACTCTGCATATTTGTGTTTTCTTGCAATTCTGCAATGGCAATTTTGCGTTCGCTTGCTCTCGTTTTCTTCTGCAACTTTCTAAAAACTCTATGGTCTTTTCTTGTTTCTCGACCAACGAATTTTAAATTTTTGTTGAACAATTTCATTTTTAAAACATAATCACGGATGATATGCGAACACATGCGATTATAAAAACCTTTGGGAACGGTTGTGTCGCTTTCTTTGATTTCGGTCAAGGTTGAAATAATGTCCATGGTCAAAGCAACTTTTTCAGAGTGCAAGGTTTCAAAATTTAATTTCGTCATACTCATTCGTGGTCGTTCCTTTGTTGGATTGTGTTTGTTTGAAAAGCGGAAATTTCTTTACATGGTCGAGCATTGCTTGTTTTGAATATCCCGATATTTTGGCTATTTTTGTGTGAAAATTACCCGTCATCCCGTGATAAAAATATTCCTTACCAGCGAAAGAATTAACGCACGAAAATATATTGCCGATGTGTGTATAAGTCGTGGCGGTGGCTTCTGTTACCTTTCCCGATGTCTTGTATCTTTGATATGGGAAAATTCCTTCAAACTCTAAACAATGCCAAGTGGTTTTAATGATTTGCCCTTGATTGTCTAATTTGTGACGTTGACCTTGGACTTCGATAATCCGATCGGCGAGATTTCTAAATCGCTTGTCGACACTATCGTCAAGTTGTGCATCCGCCCACATCTCAACGCCGACTTTTCTTTGTCGTTCTAAATATCTCAAGAGATAGTCGGCGGCTTTTTCGGCGGTCATGGATTTTCGGCTATCCAATTTGCTTTGAATTTCGGGGCAGAAAACTTTTGCATAGGGTAGAAGATAGTCAACTTCGTTTAAACCATCATAAAGTCCGAGTCTTTCAAATTGCAATTCCATTGATGTTCGGGGGCGATATCCCACACCACGAGCAACAAAGACATCATCAACAACATAGACAAGATGTTTAACGTGTTCTTCAAATGACAAATTATCCCAACCGCCCGCTTGTAAATTTTTTATCTCTTGTTTGGCTTGGCGGATGTCATTTAACGAGTTCGGGGGTATCATTAAATCAACCCCAAATTTTGCCAGCAATGTTGTTTTCCCACGTCCACGATTGCCAACAACATAGGTCAGATAATAAGTGTTGCTCACTTGTTATTTTTCTTTCCCTTTGTAATTTTTGCTTTCGGCTTTGTCGGTGGTTTTGAATTAATATCGACCGTTCTTGTCTCTGCAATCAATACCGCATTACCACTACTAGAAATTCCATAAATCCCTTTATAACCTTTTGATACCTTTGGAGTTTTTGATAGTTGCATTTCCACTTGTTGTTGGATTTGTGGTTTTGGTTTGGGTGGTGGTGTAGGTTTCTTCTCTTGCTCTTTTTTCTTCTTTGCGAAATATTGGTTTAAACTTGTCAAAGCCTTTTCCGCTTTGTTTGCTGCTCTCACACGTTCAACTGTGGTCAAATTTGTCTTTGCTGGGATGACTGTTCCATCTTTTAAAATGCGTTGTGGTGCTTTGCCAGAGTTCGCAATATCCTTATAAAAATGATATTGTTGTGGAGTAGTCATACGTTGTTCACTCATTACGCCCCCTTGTGTTCAAGTAAAGTTTCAATGATTGACTGTGTTTCAAATGGAATCATATAGATTTTCCACGTATTGCGCTTGTCGGCAATACGCAAAACTATTGCGTTGTATTCGACCCCCGTTCCTTCTGCTTGCAACTTTTCGATTTCAAAACTTGTAATCGGTTGTTCAATGCCAACACCCTTTAATGTTGATATTAAATCGACTTCGGCACGGTTTGCATAAATCTCACAAATGTGTCCGTTGGTTAATTCCATGCGGACAAGAATGTTTTTGTCTTTACTCTTGCGTACCTTCTTTGAAATAAATTTGATTTCTTTTACAACATTGTTGTATTCGGATTTTGTTCCGTTCATTTTAATTTTCCTTTTAGTTTAGATTTCACATACCCGGCACACCGAAGTTTACCGAGTATGTATTGGCGGTTGGAGTTCCGCCAAGATTTTATTTTGCTAACCCCGGAAGGAAAATCGGCAAAACAAATCTACAAATTATAAACAAAAGCAAAATTCCAATTGTTGCTAAAACTATCCATGCAATTAGTCCGCCAAAAGTTAGAGCCAACATATTATTTCTAAACCATGACATGATATTTTCAAGGAAAGTGTTTTCTATCGTCCATACTTCCTGTCCTCTTACATAACTTGTCACGTCGTCGCCCGTTGGACTGTACCAACCGCCGCCGCCATTTGGAAACATAACAACTGTTACCGCACCAACATCGGGAACATCAATGATACCTAAATGAAATTCTCGCCCTGCTTGTAATAATCCATGAGTGGACATAACATTTAAAATTACACCATTGTTTACTTCCTGTGGTCGTCCGTCAACTGTGATAAGGTCATAGTTTAGGAAGATTACGGGAAAGCCCCTATTGTTCATGCTAAACATTGGATAGCCGAAACGGTCTGTTATTTGATTTGTTCTTGGGTTTAAAAACACATAATGTCCGTCTTGAGCAACGACATATCTATCTGCTATAACATCTCGTATTCTCGGCCATGGATGGTACGCAACGTGGCTCATCTCTTGCATAAATTCACGCAAAGTTGTTTGCTGGAAAATATTTGCGACATGAATAACGGGATTTCCATGAATTGCAAACCGAATGGGATTCATTATACCAGCGACAATATTTGTCGTAGTTGCCCAACCATCTACACGTGTGCAAATTTCATTTGATGGGATGGATTGCCCCGTAACGTCAAAGAAATTATATCTATAACCGCCACGCAAGAAATACCGACCCCATGGATTTATCGTGTTCCAAAACCCGACACGTTGTCTATTGATTAAAGAGAATATAGGAACATAGGTGTCACGACCAACTCTACGTTGAATTAGTCCAACATCTCTGTCTAGCGAAATAGGAATTGTTTCACGCAAGCCACCACGCAGAATTGCTCTATCCATGCTATCTAGCCAGATTGTTAGGGTACGTTCCGCCCCATCTAAAAATTCATCTGTGTTGGGATTATGAACAACCATAAGCCCACGCATATTACGGTCACTTTCATCAACTGTTACAAGATTAACATTACCATTGGGTGCTTGTGATACAACCATGTTAGAGCCTTCCAAAACGAAAAGCCTTTGCCCTTGACCGTTATACACGTGTTCTGTTCGGGTATAGGGGCGGTCTGTGGCTTGTTCGATTGTAAGCGGTGTCAAGTTTCCCGCAATACTTGACATGTCAAAACTTGTGAAATTGATGCTTGATACTGTGCTTGTCGTGGGTCGCATTAATAGACCACCAATAAAACCAAATACCAAAAATACAATGGCTAGGGTTATGAAAATAACTGTTTTTAAAATTCTTTTTGCTAAAAACATGCCTACCCCCTATAACGCCCAATCACTATATAAATTACGGATTGAGTAGAGGGCAAAATCCACAGCAATCGGTGTTGACAAGTCGAAAACAAGATATTGAGATGCATGTCTGGGCGTTACCCAGCCAATAACACCACTATCATGGATAGCGGAAAGAGTATCAGTTATTCGTAATGACTCGCCTTTACGGACTTGTTGAATATAAACAACTCGATTCTCGTCTACAAAGGCAACCGCAAAATATTGCACAGGTTCTGGTGGCGTGCCACCATTACGGGATTCCGTTATAACAATTTGTGAAATACAGCCATCTAAACCAATTCTATACATCATAAGAGGTATATACTCTAAATTAGGGTTAGCAATGGTAAATCTTCGTGTGATTATTGCACTATTGGCAAATATCCTAATAAGGAAGTCAACATCGTTTTCATTACGGATAGCAGTCATTTCAAGTTGTGAAACGCTAACACTTGGGTCGCCCCAAATATTGCCCGATGGAACAAGCCCACCCATAGTATTGCGGAAGCCTATTCGGTTTAGACTATCAATAGGATTGCCAGCAAACGCCATTGTTTTTATCACGCCATTTCCAATTTGTAAATTGAAGTGATTGATAGTACCTGCGTTAAATTCGCCCATTGTGACTATTGTTCGTGGCTCATCACGAAGCTCGTGATACCTATCTCTATATCCATCTTCGATTGGTATTTCAACTTCAATTTCTCTATCTACGTATATAGGCACTTCGACTTTTCGGTCAAGATAAACATATTCGGTCGCCCCGTTCCAATTTGTGATTGTAAAATGTGATGTGAACGCAAGAAATCCCGCAACAAGTATGCCTATTGTTGCACATCCAATTACTAAAAATTTTTTCATTAAAAAAACCGCCTTTTGTTTCGTTACTTAACTCAAAGTGAGTTAGTAATTTTTCAAGTCGGTTTCTTCCGTCCTCATGCCAGACTTATATTTTATTGTTGTGGAAGTTCTTCCACTTTTTATGATATGTTAAAAATTTCAATGTGTGACAAAAATTTGCTTAATATTACGTGGGGTCTTGCCCCCACACGACAAACCTCAAAGGACATGAAAATTCGTGTGTGCAAGTAGTATTTTTGGCGGCTTCCTAGTCGCTGTGTTTTCTTTTCATTTCCCCGTCGGACGTTTTTAGTTAGCACAAGCCGAAAATTCGTCAAGGTAGAATTTTTGTGTTTGATTAAAAATTTATACTTGATTTCAAAAATTTCCACCTTGACTAATTTTCTATGGCTTGTGCTTTGGGGTGTTTCGCCGACGGGGAAATGAAAAGAAAAGCACCGCTTTATTTGTGGGTTCATATTTTGATGTGAGTTTTAATTCAAGAGTTCATTTCTTTTGCTATTTTCATTGGTTTTCCATTGGCTATCCATTGTTCGAAATCTTGACGATTCTTTGGGTCTTTGTAGAAATCTTTTATTACTTCGACAAGTGGGTCAAATAAATAGGATTTTTCCCACGTAGATAAATTGTATAAACTTGGTTTTTGGTTAATCAATATTTTCAATTCTTCATGCATATGACAGTTTATAAATTCTGTCCTGTTTTTGATAACTACTTTGGTTCATGGTTGACAAACCGTAGTAGTTAATATATAATATGGAGTATGGATAACTTTAAAAATAAAGCAATAATTTATGCTAGATATTCAAGCGATAAGCAAAAAGAAACATCAATAGAGGGTCAAATAAGAGTTTGTCAAGAATACGCAGAACGTAAAGGAATAACAGTAATAGGGCAGTATGTCGACAGAGCATTAACGGGTAGAATGGATGCACGTCCCGATTTTCAACGAATGGTTAAGGATAGTCGAAAAGGGCTTTTTCAGTATGCAATTGTTTATCAATTCGATAGGTTTGCACGTGACCGTTACGATAGTGCAAATTACAAACACATATTGAAACAAAACGGTGTTAAGGTTTTATCTGCCAAAGAAGATATCCCAGATGACCCAGCGGGAATTATGCTCGAAACCATGCTAGAAGGAATGGCAGAATATTTTTCTGCAGAACTGGCGGTCAAGGTTAGACGTGGCATGAAAGAAAGTTTTCTAAAAGGAAATTATCTCGGTGGAAAGCCAACGTATGGGTATAGAATTATTGAGCAAAAATATGCAATAGACGAAGTCGAAGCCAAAATAGTGCGTAGAGTTTTCGACGATTATCATAAGGGTAAAAGGTCTGCGGATATTATAAGAGAGTTAAAGGAAGAAGGTATCAAAACAAAAGGCGGCGTCTATTTTCATAAAAGTTCACTAATGAAGATGTTGGTAAATAAAAAATATATTGGTACTCTTGTTTTTGATAGACAAGAACAAGAAAATGTAATACCCGTAATAATTGATAGAGCAATATTTGAAGGAGTGCAAAAGAAAATGGAAAACAACCGCAAAAAACCTGCAACGAAAAAGGCAATAGAACCATACATTCTAACTGCAAAATTGTTTTGTGAATATTGTCACGGCTTAATTACCGCAGATGGCGGCAAAAATAAACACGGGATTTATTACCGATATTACAAATGCTCTAAAAAGAAAAACCTAGCACAACCTTGTGAGAAAACTCAATTTGCAAAAAATAAACTAGAAAATATAGTATCCAATGCGGTTGTTAAACTTGTAAAAGACGATAAAGCAATGAAATGGGCATCTAAACAAATCGTTGAAAATGCTAACCGCCTATCAGAAAATACACTTTTAGAACAGTTAGAAGAACGACTCAAGGACACCCAAAAGAAGATTACTAATGTGTTAAATGCGATTGAACTAGGAATCGTGGACGAAGACACAAAAAGCCGAATGATAGAATTGCAAGGAACAAAAGCAGATTTGCAATACCGCATAGACGGCGAAAAATTGAATGCTACAATCAAATTAAATGAAGACGAAACATTATATTGGTTATTGCAATTCCGTCAAGGAAATGAAGATGACAAGAAATATAGAGAAAGGTTAATCGACACTTTTGTAAACAAGATAATTTTATCAAACGACAGAATGATAATAATCTTCAATATAAAAGGAAAAGACGGAGAGCAACTTTCCGTCAGCGAGATATTAGAAGACATGGAATGTGGTCAATTCGACGTGTTCGAATATGACTCTTCTGGCGATCCGGAAGGGACTCGAACCCTCGGCCTCCACCGTGACAGGGTGGCGTTCTAACCAACTGAACTACCGGACCATGAGTGAGGATAGCGGAGATGCTTGCACATCCATTATTCGAATGATAAGTCCGCTGTACCAGACCAACATCTATAAATAGATTACCATAACTTTATAAATTAAGCAAGCGGAAATTTAAACTTATTTTTTATATCATTTACTAATAATTTACCAAGATATTATCTAAAATGTTTTATTTAAATTAAGTTGTGTATGTACTCCAATTCCTTGTCCCACAGCGCGGACATTTTTCATCATCTTTACCTAATATTTCGTTGCAAAAATTGCATTTACGTTCTTTTTCACAAATATATTTATTTTCTGCTTGTACTTGTTCAGTTTTTTTATTGTTCAAACGTCTTAGTCGTACAATATACACAGAAACAGCAATGAAGAGTCCAAATAAAAACCCGAATAGAAGTCCAAAAAGTATATCTTCTTCAGTAGAGTAATGTTCTGGGTTAATAGCAATATACACAATAAAAACAACAAGAGAACATATCCCAAAAAACCAAACTGCAATACGAGAGATGTTAACTTTACCCATAATTGGTGCCTTCGGGCGGAATCGAACCACCGACACAGGGATTTTCAATCCCTTGCTCTACCGACTGAGCTACGAAGGCATGCTATAATTCTATTATTTTATATGGTTTTTGGTGCTTTGTCAATGGATTTTTGATAGGTTTGGTTTTTGATGGTTCAAATTCAGGTCAAAAAGTTGTGTATAAAGTTGTGTACAAAAAAATTAATAATCGGGATACCAAATCAAGATTGATGTCTTGTGGATTCTTTATTTGCCTCTGCCTATTATATGATAGACCTCTTCATGAATGTCTTCTGGCGTTCTTATAATTCCACCTGGGGCACAATGAATCTTTTTAAATTTATAAAGGTCTGCAAGTTCTAGGAATGCATTTTCCGCGTTTCGCAGGTGTTCTTCATTCATTTCAAGTTGGTCAGGGGATTCATTAAGCCGTTTGCTTTTTAATTGGTATGCTTGTTCATATGGCATATATAGGAAGACTGTGGAATCTGGTTTATGCAATTCATTAAGTCCGAATTCAAATCTTTCAACCCATTCATAAAATGCACGACGCTCCTCGGGTGTTTGGAAATTACCACCTTGGTGTCCCATACTTGATTCTACATATCTGTCTAACAGAACTTTAAAACCTTTGTAAAGATGGTCATCTATGACTGGTTTGTGGGCGAGTCTGTCTGCTGCATAATAATGAGACGCAACATAAGGATCAACTTTTGCAGCGCCTTGGGGAAAATATCCTTCGCTTATATGAGATTTTCCAAGATAAGGACCACCAACAATCTTCCCAGTAGGAGTATCATACATTGGATAACTGAACATAGCCACCTTTTCACCTTCGGATAAAAGCCTCTGGTACATGAGTTTTGTTTGAGTACCTTTGCCAGAACAATCAGTCCCAGTAAAAACGGTGAGTTTGTTCATTAGTTTAATTCTTCCTTTAACCCCCAAGGTTAAATAGGTTTTGGTGAGAGAGTAGGGATTTGATGATACTGCATAGGAGCATATGGCTGAGACACAAAGTGTCGACATGCCATCATCCTCATGCTCATGCTCTCACTATTGGTGGGAGAGGAGGGACTTGAACCCTCACGATCTTGCGATCAACGGATTTTGAATCCGTCGCGTCTGCCATTCCACCACTCTCCCAATTCTAAGCATAAGTATGTCGTGTTTGCCCTTTCATGGCTGTGCCATGCGTGCACTTCGCTCCTAACACCACTTTCCCGAAGAATATGTGCATTATACCATAAAGTTTTTTACTTTTGCAAGGAAAAGTGGTATATTATGTTTAATATTTTAACAAAAAAGGGAGACTTCTATGAATAATTTCATCTATAAAAACAAGTGCGAGATTATCTTTGGTGATTTGCCAGAAAGCGAAGTTGCAAGTGCAATTAAACGTCACGGCGCGTCAAAGGTGATGCTTGTTTACGGAAGTGGGTCGGTGGTCAAGAATGGACTTCTTGGAAAAATAAAGAAGTCACTTGAAGAACAAGTAATTGATTACGTCGAATACGGTGGAGTAGTCGCAAACCCGCTTGTGAGTCATGGTGTCGAAGGAATTCGAATTGCACGCGAAGAAAAGGTTGATTTTGTTCTTGCTGTCGGCGGGGGAAGCGTAATTGATGAAGCCAAATTTATTGCCGTTGGTGCAATCAAAGGTCAGGACGCGTGGAAAATCTATAAGAATTTTGCCATTGATGGTATTGATGCACTACCTATGGCAAGTGTACTTACAATTCCAGCGGCTGGGTCTGAATGTTCTACCGCGAGTGTGATGCGTTGTGATAAAACAGGAATAAAATATTCCATTGTAAGTGAGGTAATTCGTCCAAAGTTTGCTTTCATTAACCCGAGACATTGTATGACTCTTCCAAAGGAACAGGTTGGATATGGAGCGAGTGATATCTTTGCACATTTGCTTGAAAGATATCTTTCTCCACAGGCTAATGTTATTTTCACAGACAAAATACTTGAAGGGGCAATGAAATCTATGCTTGAAATTGCACCAATGGTTTATAAAGTTCAAAGCGGTGATATCTCTATCCTTGATGGTGCCTATAAAGATGGATATGGTGTTTGGAGTGAATTTTGTTTGATTGGAACACTTGCACATAATGGATGGTTATCACTTGGGCGAGATGTCCAGGATTGGGCTACGCATCGTATGGAAAACAAGTTGCTGAGCGGTATTCATAATATCGCACACGGCGCAGGACTTGCAATTTTGTTCCCAGCATGGATGAAGCATGTTTCAAAAACAAAACCGACAAAAATCGCACAATTTGCAAGAGAAGTAATGGGCATTAATGGGAAGAATGATAATGCAGTAATCAAAAAAGCAATTGTTGCATTACAGGAATATTTCAAATCAATGGGACTTGCCAATACACTAGGCGAAATTGAAATTGATTACAAGATTGTTAAAAAAGATGCACGTAAAATATTCAAATCCGACACAATCCTTGGTGGCTATGGTGAAATTGGGTCACGAGATATTCAAAAGATTATTGATTTGGCAAAGTGACGTGTAAAACACGTCATCCTGAGCGGAACGAAGTGGAGCCGAAGGCATAAATTCAACAATATTGGCATTACTTTTTCATATTCTTCGTCATGAGGAATAATGCTTGGGTCTTTTTCTTTGACCATTTTTGCGAATTCTTTAACTTTTACAAGTTTTACCTTGGAAACCTCTCCATCTTGCATTGTAATATCTTCAAGATTAAAGTCAATATTTGCTAAGAACACGTTAACGAATTCTCTACTATAGTATATATCGAATTTGAATCCTTCTTTGTATGTGAATAAATGTTCAAGATCCACCTTTTTCAGTTTCAATCCAACTTCCTCTTCAACCTCTCTTATGGCGGAATCAATTATATCTTCACCAGCCCCAACATGACCACCGACCGAGATATCCCAAGTATTACTGTATAAATCCTTGTCTTTATTGCGATATTGAAGTAAGAGTTCTTTTCGTTTATTCACAAGATAAACATGCACAGCCTTGTGCCAAGCACCTGTTTTATGTGCCTCGTGTTTCATTATTGTGCCAATTATTTTTCCATTCTCATCAAGTAAATCAATCAATTCGTCTGCCATATACGGAAACTCCTTAATTTTTTAATTTTGATAGGACTATTTCTCGAACCTTTACCGAGTCGGCTTTGCCCCCAGTCGCTTTCATTGTTTGACCCATGAAAAAGTTTATTACTTTGTCGGGGGTTGTTTTGTAATCCGACGCCGCCTGTTGGTTGTTTTTGATAAGTTCGGATATAATCTTTTCAATTTCTGAATCAAGTACTCCACCAATAATACCCATTGCATTTGCCGCTTTTTCAATATCTTGATTTTTGTCACCCCAAATAGAATCAAGAAGGTCAAGTGAATTTTTCTTTGAAATCTTTTTTGAATCAACCAGATTAATTATGTCTGTGAACTGTTTGGGAGTAATAAGTATTTCCATACTCTTGGCACGAGCAAGAACATCAGTCAACAACCAATTTGAAACCTTTTTTGGTTCGTTTATTATTTGTATACTTTCCAAGTAAAAGTCACTCAAGCTCTTTTCACGTGTAATAATATCGGCATCATATTCGGGGATGCCAAGATTTTTTGTAAATTCAATAAACAATTCATGCGCGAGTTTTGGCATATTTTCTTTGATATCGATCACAATTTTTTGTGGAACCAGAATTGCAGGAATGTCTGGGCATGGTGTATACGCATAATCAAGTTCAGTCTCTTTTGAACGCATAGCGGTAGACATACCACGATTATCATTCCATTTCCGTGTTTCCATTGCAACTTCACGATCATTGTCAAGAAGGTTTGATTGGCGTTTTGTTTCAAATTCAATCGCACGACCAACCATTTTGAATGAGTTAAGGTTCTTCAACTCGACTCGGTTACCAAATTTCGTGGCACCTTTTGGTTTAAGTGAAATATTTACATCACAACGAAGCCCACCGTCTTCCATTTTACAAAGTGCAGCACCGCTGAAGACCAACCTGCTTCTTACTTGTTCCATAAATTCCATTGCTTCTTCGGCTGATGAAATGTCTGGCTCGGTTACAATCTCGATAAGGGGAACACCCGCTCGGTTAAAGTCAACCAATGTCTGACCCTTTACCTCGTCGTGAAGAAGTTTTCCCGCATTTTCTTCGACATGAATTCTGTTTAGGCGAATTTTTTTGCCATTTTTCAGAATTACATGACCGCCGATGCATTGAGGTTTTTCAAGTTGTGTAAGTTGATAACCACTTGGCAGGTCGGGGTAGTAATAATGTTTTCGCTCGAAAAAGACTTTATCATTAATTTTGCAATCAAAAGCATGACCAGCAAGAATTGCACGTTCAAGAGCAACTCTGTTAACAGATGGCAAGGCGCCTGGCTGTGCCGTACAAGTTGGACAAACATTTGTATTTGGGTTTTTCGATGTATCATTTGGACACGAGCACATAAGCTTTGTATTTGTATCAAGTTCTGCGTGTATTTCTAATCCGACGACAATATCGTAGTTCATTTTCCATCTCCTTCAATAAGCTTTGCTAGGGCATATACGACTTGTTCGCCGTCTTTTTTACTCATAATTTGAATTCCTAGTGGTAAATTATTCTCACCTTTGCCGAATGGAACGGAAAGTGCTGGAAGCCCAATAAGACTTGCAGGTACCGTGAACAAGTCATTTAAATATTCTGCCGTTGAATCCTGCAGCTCGGAACTCATAAGCAGAGCTTCACCATATGTTGTCGGTAAAATAATGGCATCAATATCTTTGAAAACCTTGTCAAATTCCCTTTTAATTACGTTTTGAAGTGTAAGCGCTTTTCTATACAAAGAATCTCCATCTTCTGTTGCAAGTGCAGAATTACCAAAAATAATTCGGCGTTTGACTTCGTCGCTGAAATATTTATTTCGCGTTTCTTTGTAAAGTTCACTAATATTACTTGCATCGATTGTTGATGTGTATCGTACTCCATCATATTTTGCGAAACTCGATGCGACAAGTGCTGGGTTCAATGTATAATAAACACTTACGACGTCATCAAGTACTGGGACGTCAATGTCAACAATTTTTGCGCCTTTGTTTTGAAGAACTGATATTGCTTTTTCAAGATTTGTATGATACTCGGAGGAACGGAATTCTTTATCAATTTGCTTGACACGACCAATACGGAGCTTGTTAATTTCAATATGTGCCTGTTTATTATATTCAATGGATGTCATATCACGTTTGTCTTTGCCTGCAATTATGTCAAGTACGTACTCGTTATCTTGCACATTTCTTGAAAGAACGCCAACTGTATCAAGGGCACTTGAAGCACCTGGGATACCATAGCGTGAAACCCTTCCATATGTTGGTCTTATACCAACAATACCATTATATGATGCAGGCATTCTGCAACTTCCGCCTGTGTCGGTACCTATTGCAACAAGACATAGACCGCTTGCAACCGCGACCGATGGACCACTTGATGTTCCGCCCGCAATGTGATTGTCTGAAATCGCATTTTTAACTATACCGAATGCACTTTTTTTACCGCTTGAACCAAGTGATAATTCGTCCATATTGGCACGAGCAATAATCACGGCATCAGCGGCAAGTAACTTTTCAACAACAGCCGAAGAATATGGTGCCACAAAGTTTTCTAACATACGACTTCCGACACTTGCGCCATGATTTTTGTAAAGGATATTGTCCTTTATTATTATTGGCACACCCGCAAGTGGACCCAGCGTTTCACCATTTTTTATTTTTTCGTCAATACGCTTGGCATTTTCTTGCCAAGATTCGAAAACTTCGCGAATTGCATTTTTTTCATTTTTTTTACATTTTTCTACAAAAGTCGCAACCGCTTCGGTCACAGTAAACTTCTTTGACTTGACTGCACTAATATAATCGGTAATTGAAAGGGTAGAGTAATCCATTTTTTATCCTTTTTTCACTCAACTACGAGCGGTACTGTAAAATATCCGTCTCTCTTGTTTTTTGCATTAAGAAAAGTTTGGTCATATGTAAAACACACGCCAGCTTCATCATCACGAAGATTTTCCATTGAAATCGTAATGCTTGGCATTGGTGTTTCACCTTTAATTTTTTTAATTTTTTCTGTGAATTTGTCCATACCGCTTACTTGTTCAATTAATTGCTCAGTAATCGACAATTTCGACATGTTTTCTATTTTTTTTGTATTCATTTATAACTCCATAATATCAAGGTGAAATTCGGTCTGGACCACGGAAGAGGAATGTTGATTCACGCACGTTAGGAAGATCCAACATACGTGCAACAAAACGTGCAATACCAAGTGCAAACCCACCATGAGGGGGACATCCATATTCAAAGAAATCAATATAAAATTGCATGTCGTCTGGATTCATTCCCTTGTCAACAAGGTTAGCACGAAGGTGATCTGGACGATGTTCACGCTGACCGCCACTTGTAATTTCAACACCTTTGTATAAAAGGTCAAAGCCTTGGGTAATCTTTTGATTGTCATTCAGACGCATGACATAGAATGGACGTGCAGATGAAGGGAAGTTGGTAATAAAAATAAAGTCGCTATTCCATTTTTCACGTGAAATCTCGCAAAGCAATCGCTCGGCTTCTGGGTCAAGATCACCTTTTGCTGCCTTTGATACAATATATCCACGTTCATCTTCAAGAAGCTTATATGAATCAAGAAGAGTAACACGAGGAAATGGTCCAGTTGGCAAATGAATTTCAACACCAAGCTGTTCAAGTAAACCTTTACAATTTTTTGCAACACGACCAAGGACGTATTTAAGCATTTCTTCTTCGCAATTCATTGGGCAATGACCGTCTTCAACAAAACCAAGTTCCACATCCAACGCAAAGAACTCGGTTGCATGGCGGCTTGTATATGATTTTTCTGCACGGTAACATGCACCGATCTCGAACACCTTTTCGAAACCACTTGATATTGCCATTTGTTTGAACAATTGTGGACTTTGTGTGAGATAAGCTTTACGGTCGTAATATTTGACCTCGAAAACTTCGGCACCACCTTCGGTTCCTTGACCTGTGATTTTTGGTGTCATGATTTCAATGAATTTATTTTTAACAAAGTAATCACGCATAGCCGCCAAGATTTCGGTTTGAACTTGGAAAACTGCACGTTTATTCTCATCACGCAAGTCAATCCAACGATAGTCCATCAATAAATCGACCGAACTTTTTTCATCAATAGGGGCAACCTTTGCGCTTGATGTTACTTCGACCGATGCCGGAATAATCTCGATACCACCAAGTTTTACTTGGGGTGCGGCAACCACTTTGCCGATGATTTTAAGTGTGCTGTCGGTCAGTATGCCTTCTAATTTTTCAGCAATCTCTGGCATTTTATTTTTAAGAATGGTTACTTGAACTTTTGCTTCACGGTCGCGCAAAACAAGAAACATGATTGATTTTTGATCACGGATTGTGTCGACCCAACCTTGAACCATAACGGTTTTCCCAGGCTTTAATTTCGATAAGTGTGTTCTTTTCATAAATATTATTATAGCCCATATATACCAATTCGTCAAATAATTGTTGAATTATAAATCTGCAGCTTCTTGCCAAGACATTTTCTTTGCGATTGCCAATGCAAGTGCCTTTGCAAGCAAAGGGGGGACAGCGTTCCCAGTTTGTACTCTTCCTTGTACAATGCCACCACAAACTTCGAATGTATCGGGAAAGCTTTGCAATCGACACCTTTCTCTGATAGATAGACCTCTGTTATCTATGGGATGCCCAAATTGAAATTGCGGTCTTATCCCGCCTGCTACCTGAGTAGGGCTTTGCATATCCCATGCAAGCCGTATTCTTTGCGTGAAACTTTCATACATTGGTTTGCCTGGTTCGGTCATTTTAATATTTTCAATTGTTTCTGGTGGATGGTTCGGAGATTTGTGATTTGTTAAATCAGTACAATTATCTCTCATTAATTTTTGATAATCGGAAAATGGTTCTTTGTCATAAGTTTTAATTTCATGGTCATTCCCAAGGCTTGGCAAGTCTCCAATAGCATCTTTTACTGTATTATATTTTTTGCCTGTTCCATCTCCATGAGTTTTAATTACATCAGAAAAATCGAATTTAACTTTATTTTTTATCCCCACAAATACAATGCGATTTCTTTTTTGCGGAACCCCATAATCTGCGGCGCATAAAGTTTGGCTGTTTACTTCATAATCTCCGCATTTCCTTATGTCATCGGATATGTTTTTTATAAATTCGCCATTGCTTGTACTTCTCATGCCTGATACATTTTCGATTACTACAACATCTGGTTGCAGTTCTTCTGCAAATCTTAAGAATTCTTTATACAAGAAATTTCTTTCATCGTCGCCAGATCTTTTTTTGTTATTGAGCGAAAAACCTTGACAGGGTACTCCACCAATCAGGACATTGATATGTCTATTGTTTATTACTTTTCTTATGTCTTGTGCCGTTACCTTTCGCACGTCACCTAGTATAGTTGCCACGTTTTCATGATTTTTTTTGAACGTTTGAATTGATGGTCTATGAATATCCAGACCAAGTAATATTTCGTACCCAGCCATTTCAAAACCAAGCGACGTCCCACCACAGCCGCAAAATAATTCTACAACCGTTGCCTTGGTATCGCTTACATTCCCTAGTGGAGTTATAATTGGTTCTTTTGTATGATAATAACCATTTTCTTCTACGTATTTTTTTCCAATCATTACAGACTATATTATCATTTAATACCAGCATAAGCAATGAAAATGCAAGTTTTTATACTTTATCAAGCTTGTAATTTCACAAGTAAATTGGTAAAATGTATGGTTCATTTACTTCTTTTAATATAAAGTGCTATGTCGTTTTTAATATCATTTGATAGTAATTGTGATTGACGCATTTCTGCTAATAATTCCTCATGATTATCCCAGTATTCTTGCCATTTTATAGAATCAACAATTTTTGAAAAATCTAGCCAACTAACCCTGTCATTTGTATGTTGTTCGTATATATTTAACTTTTCTATACGATTCTCTAAGCCCATGGTGTTTTTCATTCGTGGTGATTTAAGTGCTGTCCCATTTATCCATGCGCGCCAATCTTTGTTTCCTTTTGATGAATTGCATTCGTTACAACAAGGTATCAAGTTCCAAATTTCACTAATATATCCAGTTGGTTTCTTATCCCTGACAACAGGGCGAAAGTGATCCCATAAAGCATAATGCTTACCACAATATGCGCAAAAGATATTTTCGGGAGTCATTCCCAGGATATCTAAAATCTGTTTTATTTCTTGCTCTGTCGGTTTTATAAACGGTATGACGCCAAGAACAAAAGCATTTGTAATGCTTGACGTTCTACCTTTAATATCCATAACACTCGGCATTCTAAATGCTTGTAAATATGTCATAGCAACTTCCTTGGTTTTTCATCAAAGTCTGCAAACAATAGCCCTAGAAGATGAAAGTGCCATATAAGTTTTTAATGGTTCGACACTTATCAATAGTGGCAGGGCGTGAGGGAATACTGCGCTTACGCTTCGTGTTCCATTAATGCACATTTATTACAATGCACACCCTTGGCAGGGCGTGAGGGAATCGAACCCCCCCCTACGGTTTTGGAGACCGCAGTACTACCGATATACTAACGCCCTAGAACTTTTACCAGTCTATCATGAATGTATCATTTGGTCAATTGAAAGATTTGATGATATCAAATCGTAAATCAGGGGGCTAATTGTTTGCAGAATTTGTCGACAATGTGATAGAATTAGTGATATGAGTAAATTTATTTTTATTGATGTTGATGGTACTCTTGTAAATTCAAAGCAAGGGGTCAGCACAAAAACAATAGATGCGTTAAAGGCGGCAAGGGAGGCTGGGCATAAGCTTGTTGTTTGTACTGGGCGACCTGTGAATAATATTCAAGAGATTGCATGCCATGACCTTTTTGACTATTTTATTTTTGCAAACGGTGCTGGAATCTATGATAACAAAAATGAAATGGTACTTTTTGAGAGGGCTGTTTCAAAAAAGGAAATTCTGCGTGCATATTCATGCATTGACCACGAGGATGTAGTTACATTCTTTATAAGTGGCAACCACCGATACGTTGACAAAGATTTCGAGAGCAAAGACAAAATTGCACAGACAGACACATATATTTCGGCACCCGAAACCTTTATACGTAATAATAAAATTCTTCAGATGATTTTCTTTTCAAAGTCTCTTGATAAAATGCTGGATCTAAAATCATATATTGACGGACGAAAAAAGGTCAAATATGCGGCACTTTCCATACCCACACAAAATGAAGATAAAGCAACACAAGGCGTCATGTTTATCGACATGGTCGACAGAAAATGTTCAAAAGGATATGGAATTGAAAAGTTTTGTAAGATGTTCAAAATCAACAAATCTGAGACAATTGGTATAGGTGATGGATTTAATGATATCCCCATGTTCGAGACGGTAGGGCAGAGCGTTGCAATGGGAAATGCCAATGATGACGTAAAAGGCAAAGCAAATTTTGTAACCAAATCTTGTGACGAGGATGGAATTGCACATTTCATATTAACAGAGTTATTCAAAAAGGCTTGATGCCTTTTTTTTGTTTGATAGCTGGTTTATTGCTTTGAGTTCTTGATTGCAGAAACAGCAAGCTCGTCCGCACGGTTATTATGTTCATTCTCGGCATGACCTTTGACCCAAATGTATTTGGGATTGTATTGTTTGTTCAAAGATACCAGTTCTTGCCAAAGATCCTGGTTTTTGACCTCTTTCTTGTCTGCCGTCTTCCAACCATTTTTCTGCCAGTTTTCAAGCCACCCTTTGTTTACTGCGTTGACCAAATATGACGAATCACTATATAAAAGAACTGGGCAACTTGCTTTTATCGCACGAAGACCTTCGATTGCCGCTTGCATTTCCATTCGGTTGTTTGTTGTAGCTTGTTCATACCCGCTTAGTTCTTTTTTACTGCCGTTATACAGCATTACAACGCCCCAGCCGCCTGGACCTGGGTTACCGCTGCATGCACCGTCGGTATATATCTCGAGAGTATTCATATTAGAAATCCTTTTTGTTGAACTTTGAAATTATAAAAAATAAAATCAAACCTATTATGCCAAACATTACTGGAAACACAAACCAAAAATTAAAGTTCATAGGAAGGGTCACCCACAATGAATCAATGCCCCAAAAGATTGAAAAGTCTAGGGCAAGTGTGGGGATAAAACGGAAAAAGTTGAATGGAGATAAAAATAAATTTAAGAGCACAACAGCAACAATAATTAGTGACGATAATATTATGAGTGGTTTAATTTTTTTAATCATCATGGAAAATATCGAAATTATCACAGCAAAAGAAAATAATTTGAATATCAACGAAAGAAAATAAATCAAAAAGATAGAAAGTGGCTGCATAATAACAATGCCTGTGCCATTAAAAGTTGTTAATATAGGTGGAACCGAATTCGAACCAATAAAGATTGCACCCGTCACCGCGTATAGCGTTGTTAATAATAACAAACCTGTTAACGAAAGAATCAACAATGTTAATATTTTCGATGAGATTATATTAAATCGGCTCTTTCTTGTGGCTATTGTAAAAAGCGAGGTTCCGTTGTTTACATCTTTGTTAAAAACAAGGATAGACATATATACAATTAAAAGAACAAGAGGTATTATTGCAAGTTCAAGATTTGAAAATATAAAATCAAAAATTGTTACACCATTTGATGGTGAAATAAAACCCATAAATGAGAATGGAATAGAGTAGTCAAGCGAAGTTCTTTCATTATCAATCAGATATCTTGCAACAAGTAATTTTGCATCTAGTCTTGTTGTTCCAAAATATTCAAATCCATAATAACCCCGAACATCTTGGATTGTATTAGATGCAACAGCAACATTTACTTGTTGCCTCAGATAAAAGTACTTGTTGTTATAATACGCGTACAATACATCATACGATATTGATTGCGACAATGTGGTACTTGATATTGTATTTGATAATGTTTCTAGTTCAGATTGTTGTCCAGGTGTAAGTATCTGTGGAGTCATGTTTTCAAGTGTTTGAATGATATTTGTATTAAAGACAAGTTGGTTTATTTCACTTCGGACACCGCCTATTTGATCGGTCGCGTGATCGCCTGGATTAAACAATTCGTACATACGTTCAACCGAATCACGCATCTCGATAAAACTTGAATTTTCTATGAAAAAGGGTAGCGTGTTTAGAAGGTTTGCACTATATAAATCATAAAAAGTATTAAATGTACCTCTCCTTGCTGGGAATTCTGTTTCAAGTTGACTACCAATAGGCAATTCAGAAAATGTTGTCCACGAATTAATAAAATTAGTATATGAATTGACTAGGTTTGTTTGCCAAGACTCAAGTGTAATTGAATTAAAAACAACCAGTCCGTTTTCAAGATTTTCAAAGCGTTGCTGTGCAATATTTGCCTTGCTTTGTGTTATTTCACGTGGTGTAGGTTCTTGAAGTCCCACGACTATGCTTGTAGTTGCAAATGTCACAAGCAAAAGAACGGCAAATATTATTGAATGACGTATAGAAAATATTTTTTTAATTTCATACCATATAAGCATTAATTACCTCGAGCTTGTAATATTTTTAAATATTCTTCTTGTACAGATTTTTTTATTTCCTCGATTTTTATAATTTCGATTCCATGTTTTTTGGTTAATTCATCATAGATTTTCAAAGCATTTGACCTTTCTGTTTCTACAATAACTTTTTCACCCATTAAGTAAGCTTCCATCTTGAATTCTTTTTCAATAATCCTTGCTGCGAAGTTAGGTGATGGAGTAATAATTCCAAGTTTTGCTTTTCCTTGCTCTGGCTGTACCATTTCATCAAAGCTCTTGATGGTTATGATTGTTCCATTTGCGATTATACCTATTTTGTCGCAAATTTCTTCAACACCTGTAAGCGTTGGGTTCATAATAATAATCGCAGTACCAAGGTCACGTGCAATATTTTTCAATATAACTCGTACAGCACGTGCATCATCTTCACAAAGGTTTGTAAAAGGAGAGTCCAAAACAAGAATCTTCGGTTGTGTAACAAGCGCACATGCAATTTTAAGCCGAGCAATTTCCTTGTCGCCAAATTTACCTACGTTAACATTTTTAAGTGAACCTAGACCCATCATGTTAATCATATTTTTAATTCGAGCACGAGTAACAGGCTTGCCACTTAATTTTGCACTCTCAGAGATTGATTTGAATGCATTTTTTTTCGAATCAAAGTTTTGTTCTTGTAATACGTATCCAACCTCGTTTGTTCTGTATAATGTGTCTTTGTACGATCTTCCACCCAATTTGATTTTTCCATCCGTCTTTTTGACAAGGTTAATCATAGTCTTTGCAAGCAAAGTTTTACCACTCTGAGGTGGACCAACCAATACAAAAATTTCTCCTTCATCAACATTCAAAGAAATGCCATCAAGCATGTTCTTTTTATTGATGCACTTACCAACATTTTTGAGAGATACTTTTTGTTCCATCTAACCTCTGTATACATTGATGCCCTTGAGCAAGGCTATGCCAACCCATTCAAGTACAACACCGAGTGCCAAAATTGACGGTACGATAAAGAAAACAATGTGTTCATTCGTACTTACATTTGAAAGTCCCATAATTATGTTCACACCCAGAATAATGGCAAGAATTGAAGTTGTTATACAACTGCGGATTATTAATTCGTTTTTATAATGTCCATTTATTCGGCGCATTCTTGGGTAAATTGCCCATATTGCAAGGTTAATAAGAACATAAATCGCAATTCCAACGTAGGCTAGTGTAAACATAACTTCTTCGTTTTGTTGGTATACAGAGCGAACCGAAATCCATGTAACAAGGACTCCTAGAATAAGCACAGCCGCAACAAGCATAGATACCGAAGCTTTGAGTCTGTTATATAATATAAAGTCACGGCTTCGGATTCGGGAGAAATGCTTCGAGAACGGTGCAATCTGGACCTCGTCGGTTTCATAATAATTAACCTTTGGTTCTTGGATTTCATCTTGTGGAAGTATGGCTTGAGTAAATGTTTGTTTTTCTTCTTGCTTACTCATACCCATAGTTGCGTATTCATTCGGACCAATATAACGTTTCATATTTTCGTCATGAGTTACACAGTCACAAAATAGTGGATGATTTTTATTAGCACTAATTTGTTGTTGCAAGTATCTGATTTCTTCCTCTGAAGAAATTTGATCGATAACATCAATTGTTGTAACGGTCTGTTCTTTAAAAGTAATATTTTCACTTGAAACAATTGTTTCTTTGGTCTCGCTTAAGAAATATGGGCTGAGTTGTTCTTGCGGTTGTTCTGGGATATTTTCTTCTTCTTTAACTACACCTTGTTTTGGCTCTTGCATTTGTTCGGCAACTTCTTCACCAGAAGACAAGGGGAGAGAGAAAGCATCATCAGATTGGTTCTTTACAACATTAGTTGATGAATTACCACCGCCGAGATAATAATCGCCCGAAATAAAATATTGTGTAATATATTGCGGGGCGTTCGCGTCTTTTGCTTTTGGATTTTTTGAATCACCGAAAAATCCAACTTGTGTTGGTCCATCGGTTGATGTTATTTGTTGTTCTTCTTCTTCTATTTTTTCTTGGGCAATCGACTCGACCTTTTCTTCGATTTGTTCAACTTGAAGAAATTGCTCTTGGATGATTTGCTCGGGCTTTTCTTCTATAACATCTTGTTGTGATTGTTGTTCAAGTTGTTCCTGGATTGCCGCGATTTGACTCTCGAGACTTTGGACTTGTTCCAATAATTTTCCGTCTACTTCACCAGGCTTTTCGTCGTTTGCTTTTTCTTCGATAAACTGTTCAAGGATTTCAGCCGAGCGTGTTTGGATTAATTCTTGTTGTCGTGCCTCGACATTTGAAAGTGCCTCGGTTGCTTCGTTTCGCTTTTGATTTGCTTCCTCCAATTCCTCACGCATACGTGTTAACTCGTTAATCAAATCCATGTTATCAGCACCGAAATTTTTAAACTTTCCAATTTGGCTGAAAAAGAAATGGTCAAGAATATCTTTTGAACTGCGCCAATCTTCTTTGTTGTTGGTAAGCGATTTTTTACCAAGGTCGGTCAAGTTAAAGTATTTTCTTCGCGGACCATTTGGAATCTCGACATAATAACCGCGGATGAATTTTTTATCTTCAAGACGCTTCAAAGCAGAGTAGAGGGTAGGTTGTTTCAACACATATGTTCCACCACTTGAATCTTTTATCTTTTCGAGGATTTCCAACCCATATAACTCGCCCTGCAGAAGACACATTAAAATCATGGGCTCTACATTACCGCGGATAAAGTTTGAACTTAATTTTGCGAATTCACTCATTACCTAATTATATCAATATTGATTATAATGTCAAACTATTATTTTTACATATTACGCGTGGCAAATAATACAAGATATTGTGTTGTATGTAGAATAAGGTATACAATTTCTTCTTCCAGCAGTTCTCTCGACAAAATTTGATGTTTGAGAGCTTTGTTATCTATGATAGAATTGTATGATGCTTCATCCAGCAAATATCGAAAGGTCAAAGAGAAAAACGCTTGCTCTCTATGTGAATTCACATGGTGATTTAATAGTGAAAGCACCGTTGAAACTTGCCGATTATAAAATATTCGAATTTGTAAAAAGCAAAGAAAAATGGATCCGTAGTCAACAGGAAAGGGTAGCGCAAAATGCATCGATAAACAAGAGTGTGCTGACCTATAATACGTTTTTGTTTCTTGGTGAAGAGCTTAGTGTTATAACCGCAACCAAGGTTAAGAAAATTACAAAGGCTGGCTCGGTCCTTTATATTCCCACAAAAATTGCAGAAAAAGGTTCTTTTGAGGTAAAGAAAAAAATTGAAAAGTGGCTACGCGATCAAGCGAAAATAATTGTAGGGGAGCGTGCCGAGTATTTTTCTGCGAAGTTAAGATTGAACTATTCTCAGATATCCACAAACAACAACAAGACGCGCTGGGGCGTTTGTTCACACGACGGCAAGATTGCTATTAATTGGCGTGCGGTTATGTTAAAGCCACAAGTGTTCGATTATATTATGGTTCACGAATTTTGCCATTTGCTTGAAATGAATCATTCAAAACAATTTTGGAATCTTGTTGAAACCATATTACCAAACTGGCGTACCTTGCGAAAAGATCTTAAAAAGATGAATTGGTTAATAAACTTGTTCCGAAAAGATACTGATCTTTAAGCAGCTAATATTTATAACTATAGAACTATAGAACTATAGAACTATAGAACTATAGAACTATAGAACTATAGAACTATAGAACTATAGAACTATAGAACTATAGAACTATAGAACTATAGAACTATAGAACTATAGAAC
>WRBV01000004.1 GCA_009784375.1 Bacillota bacterium
CCCCCCCCCCGTATATCTATTATTCAGCATTTCAATACCTCCGACGTTCTTCTTTTGTATTCAATCTTACCTCAATCTAGTATTATTTTGTCGAATTGTCAAATGTTTTATGCATGGACAAGAGATATAACTACGCTACCGTCATTCAGAGGAGTCACGAAGTGACGACGAAGAATCTAGGCGAAGCCGCAATATATTTTTGCCAAATAAATACATATTCTTAGGATAAGTATATTGCGGCTCCGCCTAAATTCTTCACTCCCTCGCTTCACTTGGTCGTTCTGAATGACGTGATGAAAAGTACATCACTCACTAATGTAATCAGGATGAACCAGCATTCTCTCACCTCGAATACGCCGAATGGGTAATTGCAACGGCAAGTGCATCCGCCGCGTCATCGGGTTTTGGAATCTTTTCAAGATTTAATATACGTTTGACCATTTCCTGCATTTGTTTTTTGTCCGCGTTACCTACCCCTGTTGTGGCTTGTTTGACTTGGTTTGGTTTGTATTGATAAATGTGTCCACAATGGTGGACTGCACGAAGAAAAATGACTCCCCTTGCATGTGCGACCTGCAGACCCGTTGTTACATTACGCGAAAAAAATAATTCTTCGATTGCAATTTCGTCGGGGTTATGTTGCGTGATAACTTTCTCAAGTTCGGCGTTGATTATGGCAAGACGTTGGGGCAATTCTTCACCTTTGTGCGTTTCAATACAACCATAGTCCACAAGACGGTATTCGTTACCGCGAACAGCAATAACACCCCACCCAAGGCGTGCATAGCCTGGGTCAAGACCAAGAATCACTTTAATCGGTTTCATTTAACCCAATATACAAAAAAAGACGACAGTTGTCATCTTTTTCACTATACCCTAGCAACGAATAGTCATAGAATCAAGCATACAGTAATCTTCATCAACTTTTGTTGTTTTCCCTTCTTGAACATGCATAGATGAGTTGCCCGAGTGGAATATGCACATTTCTTTTGAAAGCTTGCCAAGCTCTTTTCTCATTTCGAATTCTTCTTCTTTTGTCATTGGCTCTATTTCTTTTAAGACCACGCTAACTTTTTTCTTGAACATTTCTGTTGCAATAAATGCATCTCTTTTTGATTCTGAATTTTTACACATACTTATTGACTTACTCACCATTTTTACCATCTTTTTATACTCCCTATCTTGGGAAGAGTATACTTTAATTTACAAAATTCGTCAATACCCACAAATTTGCATCCAGCCATCCGACTGGTTGACCTGTGTCAAACCGTTTGGCTTCGGTGGTGACATATCGAAGTCCAGTCGTCTTTGTAAATTTGTTTAATTGAGCGGTGGTACATACTTCTTTATCGGATGCAAGTGTTTTTCTATCCTCCTCAAAGAACTTGAAGAAATCCTTGGTTAAAAGATATCTTCCAACCACGGCAAGATTTGATGGCGGATTTTGCATTGGTTTTTCGATAATTTCGTCTATGTATTGTCGTTTGTCTAGTCTTATAATTCCGTATTTATGTTGCTCGCCGTCTGGAACTTGGGTGGTTGTAAGTAATGGCTTTTTAAATTTCTTATATGCGTCCAATAATTCCTGCGTAGGGTTACCGCCAAGGAATAAATCGTCGCTATAGGCGACTACGAACGGTTCGTTGCCTACCCATTGTTTTGCATGATAGATGCAATCGGCACTTCCCCTTGGCATTGCAACCCGTTTAAACATGATATTTAAATCACGAAATGGGTTAAGTTCAATGTTAACCCCCTTTCGCTCCAGAACCGTGTCAACCTCGAAGTTCTTGTCAAAATAATTTTGGGTTACCTCGCGCCCACGTCCGCAAAGGATTAAAATGTCGGTTATTCCCGCCTGCTGTAATTCTTCGACTATGTAATGGATAATTGGTTTGTTATGTATGGGAAGCATTTCCTTTGGAACCGATTTGGTAATAGGTAAAAAGCGGGTCGAATACCCGCCACATGTAATAATTGCCTTTGTCACTTGCATATATTAGTATATTTAATTTGATGTTGACGAGTTACAAACGCCAACGATAATGACGCTGTGCCCGCAAAATCCTTGCAACATAATGATTTGTGGATGGATATGGACTTGATATTAATACCCTTTTACCCTCTCTCTGTTCCATGTGTCTCGAGTACTCGGATTCATCAAGCCATCTTTGTGCTTTGGCTGGACCTGCGTTATATGCGATTAACGCAGTACGAACATCACCATCAAATTTATCGAGCAAGTATCTTATATAAAATGAACCAAATGTAATGTTAACTCGTGGAACGTTTAATTGTTTTTCCAATCCAGGTGTATCCATCTTTGAACTTGCAAGCCAAGCAGCCGTTGACGGCATTAATTGCATTAACCCGATCTCTCCCCTTGGACCGATTGCGTTTGGGCGGAAACTTGACTCGGCACGGATAATACTTGCAATTAATTCGGGTGGCAAATTAAAACGTGTTGCCGCTTCGTTAATTTCGTTTTTGAAACGCAAAGGATATGCCACAGTAAAAAATAATGTCGTACCAACCACACCGACAAGAATAATAACGCCAATCAAACAAAAGGCAATGATGCGTTTCATGACATTATTATATGCAAATCTTTTTACGAAACACTCTTAACCACATCATTCAGAGAAAAGTCACGGAGTGACGACGAAGAATCTAGGCGAAGCCACATAATGCGGCTTCGCCTAGATCCTTCGACTTCCTCGCAAGCTCGGTCACTCTGGATGAGTGGACAAGTTCTTCTCTCTACAACACATACTTGCGTAAATCCGTCTTCTTGATAAGCGATGCCATGTTGTCTTTTACAAATGCTTTGTCTATTTTAATTGTTTTTTTCTCGGCACCGCATGCGTTATATGAAATATCATCAAGCAAAATTTCCATGATGTTGTGCAAACGACGGGCACCAAGGTTCTCGCTTGTTTCGTTTTCTTGCTCGGCAATTTCGGCGACCATACGAAGTGCCTCTTTATCAAACGTCAAATGAACATTGTCGACCTTTAATAATTCGGTATATTGCTTTGTAACCGCATTCTCGGGCTGGGTCAAGATTTTAAAGAATTCCTCTTTGCCAAGGTTTTCAAGTTCAACACGGATTGGGAAACGACCTTGGAGTTCTGGGATAAGGTCTTGGACACGGCTTATGTGGAATGCACCAGCCGCGATGAATAGAATGTAATCGGTTTTGATTGAACCGTACTTAGTTATCACAGTACTGCCCTCGACAATCGGAAGAATATCACGTTGGACACCTTCACGGCTTACCTCGGGACCACTTCCGCCGCCACCACCTTTGCTTGCGATTTTATCTATTTCATCAATGAAGATAATTCCCTGTTGTTCGGCAAGTCTTATACCCTCTTGATGAACATCTTCTTTGTCAATAAGACGCTCGGACTCTTCAGCGATTAATTCTTTACGTGCGGCTTCGACGGTGATATGACGGTTCTTTTTCTTTTTTGGCATATTTGGCATAGACCCCATAATGTCGTTGAAAATATTGCCAAGGTCTATACCCATACCGCCCATGTCTCCGCCCATACCACCCATAGGGATTGCCATGCCTTTGATTGCGGGTTCATTGGTCTCCAGCTCTATCATCATGTTATCAAGTTTGCCCGAACGGTATTCTTCCTCGGATTGAGCACGCAATACTTCCAAAGAAGTATCAACCGCCAACTTCTTTTTCTCGTTGACTATCGCATCGACAAGACGCTTTTCAACCAATTCGGTTGCCTTTTTCTCGACATCGGCTTGGCGTTGTTCCATCACCATACGAATGGACACGGCAACAAGGTCACGCACCATGGACTCCACATCACGCCCGACATAACCGACCTCGGTGTATTTGGTCGCCTCGACCTTTACAAAAGGCGCGCCCACCAATTTGGCAAGACGACGGGCAATCTCGGTCTTTCCAACCCCAGTCGGACCTTTCATAATTATGTTCTTTGGTGTGATCTCGTCACGAACCTCTTGCGGTAACATGCTTCGACGGTAACGATTACGAAGCGCATTTGCAACCGCGCGTTTTGCGTCCTTTTGACCGATGATATATTTATCCAATTCGGCAACAATTTGTGCAGGTGTTAATGGCATAATAAAAATCTCCTTTTGCAGCGTGACGCTACACCCGATTACTTCGCGTGGCTCGTCACAACCCTTTATGAAAGAATTATCTTTGACATTCTTTCAAGGTTTTCTAAAGGAGATTATAGCACAGTTCGCAACGCGAACAAATAAATAATTTAGCATATGCTACACGGAGCGAAGTATTTACACAAAGTGTTAAAAGTGATTTATTGTGTGCCCCGTTCACGTTCAGAGTACATTGGGACGTCTTTGATTATGTCAGATAACAGTTTTCTATACCCTTCTGAAATTTCTGCACTTTCCATATTACGAACTAAAACTCCAATATCAACATCTTTGTGCTCTCCTCCAAGCGCATTCGGCAAATGACCGTACGTCATTATGTAATCTTCTAAACATGCAGCGTTATATATATTGCAAAATTCTTTATACGAAACCACGTCTTCATAACTTGACAATAAATCTTGTTTTAAGGCTGAACTATTTTCGTCATTCCTACTAGACCACAAATTACCAATATCAATGTTTTTACGCAATTCTCTTTTCCTTGGCAAATGACCATACTCTTTAATATAATCTTCAAGGCAAGCTACATTGTACATAAATTGAAAATCGTCAAAGTTCGGATATTTTTCATATCCTTTAAGCATTGCCTTGGTATGCAAAGCAGCGCTTTCACGTTTTCTGTTACCAAAAACTCTTCCTACATTCTTTCCCTTGTAAACCGAATATTCTCCCCTCTGTGGCGGTGTATGCGAATACCTCGTAACGTATTCATCAAGCAAAAGTACATTGTCTACTGCTTTCTGAAAAAGTTTACTTGGTTTAAAATCCGAAAACGCCATCTCGGCATCGATGATGTCTTGGACTTGGTCCCATACCATGCTTTTATACTTTTTTATTTTCCATATTTAATCCGCCCCTCTGTTATATTCGGAAATCATTGGAACACCATCGACAACAGACTCGACAAGTTTCAACGATTTTTCCGAAAAACTATCTTTGTGATTACGGAATTTCGCCATGATTTGCCCTATATTAACACCCTTGTGTTCCATTCCCCCATGCGTAAGTGTTGTAGGAGGCAAGTGACCGTTCTCGTATGTGTAATCTTGCATACATGCAGCATTGTATAATTGTGTAAATTCTTCGTATGTGGGATATATTTCGTATTTGCTGTATACTTCTTTTTTAAATGGTGTCGTTGCTTTAGACTTGCTGCCAGAATATATCAATCCAACATTAAAAGTCTCATTTGCAAAATCCTCGCAACCTATCTTACGTGATGATACCGACGGCAAGTGACAATACTTTGCAACATACGAATCCATTGTTTGTACACCCTTCAAAAGACTCTCCCATTGTTTGGGCTTATTTTTATAACAAAAATCTGGAGACTTTGCTTCTTCTTCGATCATTTTCTGCACATCATCCCATATTTCACTTTTGTATTTTTGATTTTCCATATTTACGCCTCTTTTTTAAATTCTGACAAAATTGGTATATCTTTAACTGTGATTTCACCGTTCTTAACAGATTCTTTTGGAAACTGATCCTCGCAAAAGTTGGCAAGTATATGTGCTACGTTAACACCTTTGTGATATATCCCGCCATAAGTAAATTTTGTTAATGGTAAACAGTCGTTTTCATATATGTAATCTTGTAAACATGCTTCGTTATACATACTCACAAATTCTTCGTATCGTGGATATATTTCGTATGCACTATATACTTGTTTTTTAAGTTGTGATGATGATTGTGATTGGCTTCCTCTGTAAAGTGAGGCAGCGTTGTAAGTTTCAGCTGCGAGAGCCTTGCATTTTATTTTGCGCGGTGATATTGTCGGCAAATGAGAGTATTTTGCCACAAACTTTTCAAATATGCCCACACCAGCCAAAAGACTGTCCAGATATTTGGGGTTATTCCTATAATAGGAATCTAGGGAACTTGTTTCTTCGTCAATCATTGCTTGAACTTGGTCCCATACTTTGCTTTTGTATTTTTGGTTCTCCATATCTTATATTATACATTAAAAACTTCTATAAGTCAAGTTTCCAATTCAAAAGAGCCTGAGGCTCTTTTAACTATTTGTGTATAAGTTTAAATAGACTGTTCATCTTTGCTCTGAGAAACGGGATTTGTTGCAGGAGCCGATTCCTTGGTTTTAAGTTCATTAAGTAAAACTTTACAACCCTCTAGACCCAACCCCTCATCTAATAATTGATCAACCGCCTGGGCAATTCTTTCTTCGGTTACTTCTAATTTTTTAGGTTCGAAACCAACAACAGTCATACCAGGAACACCTTCCCTATTAATTTTTTCTACCTGTTCTTTTACAATATTTCTTACGAAGTCATTATTCATTAATGCTGCTCTTACTTCTTCTCTTGTCATATTTTATTCTCCATCCTATACTTTATTTATTAGCATATTTTTATCAAAATTACAACCTTTTTTAAGTTGTAATTTGATTTTTAAGTGGTATACTAGGTGAATGGATAAAGAAATTTTAGAAAAATATGTAGTCGAGCCAAGTGTTCGTGAAGATGAAGAAATAATTGAATACGATAACGTGGTAATCGAAGAACCGCAAATTAACGAAGACATGTTCGGAACAATCACCGTAGTTGATGACATCGACCAAGTTTGCATAGATGGTATGGGGAAAGATTTGGTTGTTGCAGAGCATTTGTTGGATTCTCATGCGCCTGCATATACAGAAGAAGATGAAATCTATATGGGCGGTTGGAAAAAACGCGTTGTAGTAATTACGGGTGCAAGTGGCGGTATTGGTTTACATACGGCACGACGTTTTTCGTTATATGCCGATGTTGTATATAACCTAAGCCGTACTCGCCAAGAAGACGACACAATTAACTTTATCCGAACCGATGTAACAAAACCAACAGAAGTTCGCCATGCGATTGAAAAGATCTTTCAAAAAGAGGGTCAGATTGATATTCTTATAAATAACGCGGGTGTCGGGTTTTCTGGAACAGCCGAAGGTGTTGCATCCGAAGACATTGCAACAATTTTCAATACTAATTTCATGGGAATGGCAAATGCGTGTGCGTGTGTAATCCCATATATGCGCGAACAAAAGCGTGGACGCATTATCAATATCTCGAGTATGGCTGCTGTGTTTCCTCTTCCCTTTCAATCTTTTTATTCGGCATCCAAAGCGGCGGTCAATAACTACACCAACGCAATCCGTACCGAAGTCAAACCATTCAAGATAAAAGTAACATCGGTCATGTTTAATGCAATTAAAACAAATTTCTCGGATCATCGTGTACGTAACCTTACCGATGACAAGGCATATAAATATCAATTGGCAAAGAGCATCTCGAACTATGAATACGCCGAACACCGAGGCGGAGAACCAGAACTCATAGCACGAAAACTTTTTAAACTAAGCAACAAAAAAAGATTACGCCCAGTCTATGCAATTGGTGCAAAAAATAAATTCATGTTGTTTTGCAGACGCTTCATGAGTGCAAAAGCGGTTAACAGAGCAGTTGCGAAGAAGTATTAAAACTTGTCACACAAAAAGCAGACTAACAAGGTCTGCTTTTTTTATGAGTTTAAAAAATTGCAATTACTTAGGTTGCATAGCGGAAAGCTTTGCCTTTTGACGAGCAGCCTTGTTTGCGTGAATAACGTTATCCCCAGCCGCACCGTCAAGTAATGAAAAGCACTTTGAAAGAAGTTCTTTTGATGCTTCGACATCTTTTGATTCGACTGCAGCCTTGTATTTCTTTACATATGTTGAAAGCTCGCTTTTTACCGCTTTGTTTTGAACACGCTTTTTTTCTGCTACCTTTATTCTCTTTTTTGAACTTTTAATGTTTGCCATGAAATTCTCCTTGTTGTAACTAAGGACGATAATACCACAAGTTTGATGTCTTGGCAAGATATTTTTACATCTTTTGCAAATACCTATGGCATGAGAAAAATAACTGACCTTGCGGTAGAATTATGTGAAGAAGTTACACATAGTGAAGATGGACTTACCTTTGACATCCAAGAATTCGACGGCGGCAAAAAATATCTTACACATGTTAAAACTGCACGTGCTGCAAAACAAATTGGCAAACCTATTGGTATATATTGTAATATCGAATCACCCAAGGAAGGATATTTTTCGAATGAATTAACCCAAGCTCTGTCCACTACCCTTGCCAAATTTGTCGAGAGTTCAGGCGTTCCATTCAAAAAACTTCTTGTAATCGGACTTGGCAACAGCAGGTTCGTAGCCGACAGCCTTGGTCCCAAAGTATGTGAAAACATTATTACAAATGAACAAGTTGCAACATTTGCACCATCAATTTTGAGTGCAACTGGGATCTCAAGTACCGAAGCAGCGCGTTCAATTACGAGTCTTGTTAAACCAAGTCACGTAATTGTAATTGACAGCCTTTGCTGCCATGAAAAAAGCCGTCTTGGGACAAGCTTTCAGATTGCAGACACAGGAATAACCCCAGGAAGTGGTGTTTACCGAAACAACCAAAAAATTGACAAAGATTTCCTTGGTGTCCCAGTTTTCGCGGTAGGCGTTCCGCTTGTGATATATTTGCCAAGTCTACATTATGTTGTACCCAAGACAATTGATATGCTTGTCGTGCAATGTGCTAATGTTATCTCGGATGCGATTAGCACAATTGTTAATTAAGTTCTTTTTTTAAATGTTGAAGATAATAAAAAATATATTGTTGCGCAACTCCTGCGTATTTATGATTTAACAAAATCTCTTTGTCTTCCTTGGGTAATTGATTTAATGCCTTGATTATCCATGTATCTTGTGGTGCCAAATCAAGCCTATGAAAATCTCCACAAAACAACATTACACAGAACGCAACCTTTTGTCCGACCCCAAACAATGTTTGAAGAGTCTTTGATAATTCATAATTATCCAGCTTACAAAGCTTTTCCATTTGCATATGTGGTTGCCCCAGTTGGCTTATCGCTTTTACAAGGTGTTCACTACGATAACCACATCCCAATGCACGGAAATCCGATACTGTTACATTGTTTAATTGCTCTAGTGTTGGGAATGCAAAAAATCCATTTTCTAATTTGGTTCCGAACTGTTCACAAAGCTGGTTAAGTGTCTTTGTAAATCGCTTGATATTATTGTTTGCACTTACAATGAACGAGATGACTGTCTCAATAAATTCTGCACGCAATATTCGAATACCACCAGCATTGCTTGTTTCAAATATTTTCTTTATTGAATGATATTTTAAAAGTTGTTCCTTTATTACATTGTAATTAGTATCTAAATCAAAATAGCTCCAAAAAAATCTAGCATTGTTGCATTTGATTACTGCTCTATTATCTTCTTTTATAATTTCTGCAAAATTATTCCCGACAACAACATCGTAGCCATTGACACTTTCAAAGTAACGAAAGACCTGTCCGCTGTGCATTATTGCATCTATGTTAAATTGGGTTAAGTCATAAACATGGATGGTATTGTCATCAATTATTTCGGCAATCTTTTGCATCTTATTCTTCCATCAATGCTTTTGCAAGTTGGTCAGGACAACTTGTACCCATTCGACAAGGAATCCCAGATAATCTTTTTGCAACTTCCTCTGCGTGCATACCTTCGACTAGTGCCGAGATTCCGTATCCATTACCTGCACATCCACCAAGAAATTTTACATTACGCACAATGCCATTTTCATCGATATCATATTCAATTCCACTTGCACATACACCGCGTGTTTCAATTACTTTTTTCATTATGTTTTCCTTTAAATATTACAAGCCGTCCAAGCCATCGCCTGCAGTTTCAACAACAGCCTTTGCAACAAAAGTCGCACCGTCCGCCACAACTTTTGCAGCTTCACCAAGACAACTCGTTGTGCCTTCGGCTACTGAACCCATGTAATCTGCCGTTTTCTCAGCCCCTCGCTTTATTCCCTTGGCAACAACTACGCCAACTTCGGTGAGGCTGCATGCTACATTATCAATGGTGTCAGTTAGCCAATTTTTTGATTGTTTTTGATTTTTATTTTCTTCCATACCTGATTATATCATAGCATTTTGACATCTGCAATGGATAGGTTATACTTTTTCATGATTTATTTAATTCGACACGGGGAAACAATTTGGAACGCGGAAAAAAACTTCAAGGTCAATCGGATGCACCACTTAATGAAGTTGGCATTAAACAAGCAAATGATGCTGCCAAAAAAGTGGCAGATTTGGGTATTGACATTATCTACTCATCAGACATGTCACGAGCATACCAAACGGCACAAATACTTAACCAACAAAAAGAAACTAAAATAATACAAGACAAGAGATTACGAGAAAAAACCTTCGGCGATTATGAAGGAAGATTTATTCCAGACATTACAAAAGACGAATGGGATTTATTAGAACAAAACCCATCTGCTCTCAATGCCGAATCGGTAGAAGATTTATATAAAAGAATTAAGAGCTTTATCGAAGAAATACAGAAGATATCAGGTGAAAGGAACATTTTAATCGTAGGTCATGCTGGGTCAATTCGCATGATGATGTATTGTGCAAAATACAAAGAGTTCAATCAAGATGAATACAATGAAAATTTTAATTCTGATAAACTTGACATTGGCAATGCAACAGTTATAAAGCTTGATCTTTGCTAGTTATTTTCATCCGACAATATATTTAAAATTCCCTCGTATACATTTGGTGCACGGTCTTTCCATTTGGATGTTGCCTTTACCGCTTCGGTACGTGTCGAGACCTTTAAACGTACCTCGAGCATATTATCTATGCTTCCACCCTCTTTAATTTTTAAAAGAATTGTATACGTTCCATCCGCATTTTTGAAATAATCGTATGTATATTCTTGACTGCGTTTAAAGCGATTTTTGTTGTCACGAGAATATTGTGTTATTTCTTCGCGGATAGATGCTGGGATTTTTGTATAAAAATGTGAAAGACATGCACGTCCGCTTTGTGTAATGCAAAACAACGGATCGGTTCCCGAAGTTGAACGATGAATAAACTTTGCTTCACCAAGAACATACAATGCATCTCGAAAATCCATATAACTGAGCCACGAAGGGTTCAAGACAACAACCTCGGAAATTGACGCATCGGTAAGTGGAAATTCCATTTTTTCAAAAATGAAAAGAAGAATGAGTTTTTTCGCCATATCATCAGCAACAAACCCAGTAGGTTCAAACGCCATCGCCACCTCCCAATTCGACAAGCAATTGCTTGTTTATTGCAAGTTTCGTTTGTTCTTCCTCGACAAGTGACTTTGGTGCTTTTGCAAGGAACGATTCGTTAGACAACATTCGCGCCCCACGCTCAATTTCTTTTTTTAATATTTCGATTTGTTTTTTAATCTTTGCTTCTTGCGCACTCTTATCGATGTCCAGTCGAATTTTGGCGGTTTTTGTAACTATGTCTGGTTTTTCAACTTTTGAAAAATCCAAAACACAACCCGACAATTTTTCAAGAGTCAAACGTTCGCTTTCTATCCAAGGTTCACACTCAATTATTATTGATTTTAATCCTTCATTATCTTTTTTCTGTGAACGCAGTATTTGAATAAACTCAACTATTTCATCAAATTGTTTGCACTCTGTATTAAAATCCTTGTTCTTGCCTGTTGGGAAATTATCATAAACCATAGTCTTGCCCAAACCAAGTACATTGCAATAAATTTCCTCGGTTACAAATGGCATTACTGGATTTAATAATTTCAAGAAACCTACAAGAACATGTCGGAATACGGCAAGACTAATGGCTTTATTTTGCGAAACCTTTATCGTTTCCAAATACCAATCGCAAACATCATTCCAAAAGAATGTTTGTAACTCATTTACGGCAACACCAAAATCATACTTTTCGTATTTACGCGTTGTATTTTTGATGATTGAATTTAGCTTGGTGCATATCCATTTGTCGGCAATACTCATGTCTTTGCCATTCTTGATTTCATCCCAGATTTTAAAGTCACTTATATCAAATTTCTCTTGCTCGGTCATATTTATAAAGAACTTGGTTGCATTCCAAATTTTATTTATAAAGTTTCGTGCAAGAATAACTTTTTCCAATGAATAGCGTTGGTCGCGGTCGATTTTTGTACCACAGATAAGGCTGAAACGAAGTGCGTCTGCACCATATTCATCAATGACTTCAAGAGGATCAATTCCATTACCAAGCGATTTACTCATCTTTCTGCCTTGGCTGTCACGAACAATTCCGTGAAATACCAATGTCTCGAATGGAAGTTTATTTGTATATTCAAGCCCCGAAAATATCATTCTTATTGCCCAAAAAAAGATAATCTCGTAACCCATTATTGAAATTGCATTTGGGTAAAAGTATTTGAAATCATCCGTGTCATTCGGCCACCCAAGAGTACATAGCGGCCAAAGCGCACTTGAAAACCAAGTATCAAGCACATCTTCTTCACCATCTATTGGAATTTTATGCCCACTCCATAACTGACGCGAGATACACCAATCTTGGATATTGTTCAACCAATGCATATAAATCTTTTCAAATTTCTTTGGTAAGATATTTGGATGTTTCTCGATTGACATCTTGGCAAGTTCATCCATCTTTACGAACCATTGTTTTGATAACGTAGGTTCAACCGCCTTGTGACATCGATAACAAACAGCAAGGTTTGATGTATGTGCCTTCTTCGATGTGATATAATCCGAGAATTTTTCGACCGCGCCATCACGTGTGATGAGCTCGCCAATTTGCGGAATTTCAAGGTTATGTTTTTTTGCAATTTCAAAGTCTATAACCGAATCGCGTGGAGTAATTTGCAAGCACCCTGTACCAAATTTCATATCAACGGAATCTTCGGCAATTATTGGAATTGATTTATTAGTTATTGGGATAAGGACACTTTTACCTATAAAAGATTTGTATCGTTTATCTTTTGGATTCACAGCGATTGCGGCGTTACGTAATACAACCTCGGGACGTACTGTTGAAATCGTAATTCCTTTTTTTCCACCAATGGTGAATGGAAAAAGAATGTTATAGAGTGTTTGCTGTCGTGGTTCGTGTTCAACCTCTGCATCACACAACGCCGTTTGACAAGTTGGGCAATGATTTATCATGCGTTCGCCCTGGTAAACAAGACCGCGTGATTTTAATCGCCTAAAGGCTTCTTTTACCGCTTCTGTGGTTGCCTCATCCATTGTAAAACGAAAACGCGACCAATCACAACTAAGCCCTAAACGTGACATTTGTTCCTTAATCTTATCTAGGTGAAGGTCATACCAATCTTGAACATGCTGCATAAACTCTTCACGTGTAAGTGAGGATTTTTCTATACCACGGGCATGAAGATCTTCTGTAACCTTGACCTCGGTCGCAATTGCGGCATGGTCGGCACCTGGGACAAGAAGTGCTTCGAAACCTTGCATACGTTTAAAACGGACAAGTACATCCAAAATGGTCTGTTCATACGCATGACCAATATGCAGTTTTGATGTGACATTAGGTGGCGGAACAAGAACCGAATATGGTTTCTTCTCATGGTTGACATTTGCACGAAACATTTGCCCATCAAGCCATTTTTTGTTTATCTCGGCTTCTGCCCTTTTGAAATCAAAGTTTTTTTCCATGTCCTCTCCTACCTAGTCATGAATTTGGGTTCAATTACCACAAGTATAACACAAGCAAACGCAATTATAAAGGTTATAATTTTCAACGCAATGAAAAGTCTGTCTCGTTTACCCACAATTTGACGCGTAAAATAAAACGTCAAAAGTGAACCGAAAAACAGAACACACAATATAACAAGCCAAGTTATACTCAAATTCATACGGTGAATTATACACCATTTAATAACTAGAAGTCTAGCTGTCTTGACTTTTATCTAGTAATTTGATATGATTGTAAAATGAAGAAGCTGTTTTGCATCCTTTGTAATAATTCACACACTAATGCCCCATTGGCGAACGAGTTAAACACTCGCCTTGTTAAGTGTAAAATTTCTGACGAAACGGTTGGCAAACGTGTAGCAGATCGCCATGGTCGTAACCATTATCATCAAACCGCCAAACAATGTGCGCAAACCAATATTAATAAAAATTAAAAAGGGCTGTATGCCCTTATAATTTTAAATATAATTATGTCGCACCGAGATGTATATTATTCTCCGTATAATTCTTCAATTTCATTTGGGCTGACGATGACATCTCGGGCTTTACTTCCATTACCAAGAGACACAAAGCCTGCTTGGGTTAATTGGTCAATGATTTTTCCTGCCCTACTGAACCCGAGGCTGAATTGCCTTTGAAGTTGACTAATCGATACCGTTCTTGAAACATTATCATCACGTACAATCCATTTTGCTATTGCAACAAAGTATGGGTCTTGACCCGCACTTTTTCTTATTTGGTCGGCGTCCCCGAATCCTACGCCTGGACCGTTATCATTTACTCCATTTAAAATCCTGTCTTCAAGGTCGGTATCAAATTCGGCTTCGTTATTGTCACGGATGTAATTCATAACTCGACGTGTTTCGTCAAGTTCAATATATGCACCTTGTACTCGTTGCGCGGTACCTTCTTTAACAAATAACATGTCTCCTCGTCCGACAAGTTTTTCTGCACCGATTTCGTTGATTATTGTTTGCGAGTCTGCTCTTGAACCTACCTTGAATGCTATACGTACTGGGAAGTTGGTTTTTATAACACCAGTAATAACATCGACCGATGGACGTTGTGTTGCCAATATAATATGTATACCACATGCACGGGCAAGTGCGCTTAGGCTCTTTATCGCGTCCTCGACCTCTTTCTTACCACGAGCAAGAAGATCGGCGGCTTCGTCAATAACCATCAATATGTACGGCATACGTTCAAGCGTTCCGTTTTGATATGCTGGCAAAGATTGATACAGTCCAATATTATTAACACCATTTTGTTCCAATACATCATAACGACGTGTCATCTCGGTTTGCATCCACTTTAACGCATTGATTGTATGTGTGACCTCTTTAATTGCTTTTGGAATTAACATATGCGGAATATCGTTATACATATTAAGTTCAACGCGCTTCATATCAACAAGCAATAATTTTACATCATCTGGATGCGCACGGAATAATAATGACGTCAATATCGTGTTCAACATAACAGACTTACCAGAACCAGTAGAACCCGCAATCAAAAGATGAGGCATAGTCGAAATGTCGCCGATAACCATTTCATCGTTAACATTCTTTCCTATTACAACAGCAAGTTGGCTCTTGTGGTTCATAAATTCCTTGCTTGCAACAAGATCTTTTATGGATACTACTCCAACCTTTTTATTTGGAACTTCGACACCTATTGCGTTTTTACCCTCGATAGTTGTTTCCAAACGGACGTTTGCACTACCCAGAGCATATGCAATATCCGTCTCAAGTCGCGTAACATCGGCAACACGTGTTCCAGTAGCAAGTTGGATTTCAAATCGAGTTACCGCAGGAGCCACAACAAAATTAGTAACCTTTGCATTAACACCAAATTCTTTCAACTTGGAATCAAGAAGTTGTTGTTTCATAATTGCCTCGGACGAGGTCTCGACTGGATTAGAACTCTCGGTACGAATAAGATCAACATGTGGTTTTGAATAACGCGTAGGCTTTTTTGCCTTTATAACTGGCTTTGGCATTTCTATTTCAGTCTGGCGAAAGTTCCCACGGTCAAATAATGATGTCACAGGCTTTTCTTCCACATCATCGGAAAAACTTGGTGCTGGGTGAGATGGAAAAGTAACATTAGGTGGTTGTACGTAATTAAACATAGGAGGCTGAACATATTGCTGTTGTGGTTGTGGTGCGTTAAATAAAGTTGGTTGTGATTGAACTGGTTGTGAAAATAATTGATTCTGACCAGTTTCCTGTGCAGGTAATTTAGGGATGTAATTAGGACCAAGAGAATTAAACAACGGTGCTTTTAATCTTGTTTCAACAGATGCCTCGCGTATACCCTTGTTAAATTGATGAGCCGCCGCCGTGCTCCATTCATTGATTTGATCAGTAACATTTGGATTCGGAGATAATTGGGCAAGTGGAATAGGTTCATCATATGTGGCTTCACGCTTTGGTGCTTGTGTTGGTGTGTCAAATAGCCCAAGCGCACTCTTGTTTTTGTTGTGTTTTTTACGACTTTGTTCTTCAAGAAGTTCTTGGTATTTTTCTTCCAGTTTTTTATCTAGGCTCTTGTCCAGCTTATGTTCAAACACAACCTCATCGCCATGTGATTGGTTTTCTACCCTTTTGATTACTTTATTCTCGCCATGTGCGGATATTATGAAATTTGTCAAGAACGCACAAGTGACAACGAAAATTACACCAAGCAACACAAGGCTGCCCTCTAGAAATAACAACGAATGCATCATGAATGCGGGTAATGCGAATAACAATCCGCCTGGAGTCAAGTTTGAAAATCCATGTGTTAAATACGGTCCAAAGCTAGAATTACCAAGCTCGGTTGTTGTAAATGCAATATGCATGGCAAGCAATAATGTTACCAATAGAACGGTCGACAACCCAGAATATTTAAAACTTATTCTGTACTTTTTATTAAAGAACATTCCAAGACCAACAAAGAAACCAAGTGCAAGCAAAGCATATGCATAAACACCCAAAATACCAAAGGTCCATTGTGAAAGGAAAAAGTTAGGTGAAATAATAATTCCTACAAGCAAAAACAAACACTTTGACATCAAAAAAATACCAAGCTTTCTTTGCTTGTGCCTCTTCATTCTTTCACGAAAAGCAAGCTTACGCACCAACACTCTCCTCTTGTGAGACTACTACTCCCCCAGTTTATCAAATATATTGATTATAACCAAATGATTTGAAATCATGACAACATTAAAAAATGCATGCAAGCAAGTATAAAAACTTTATTTAAAAACCCTTTGTTATTTGTTTGGAAATAGCATAGACTAGAAAAATGAATAATGTAATTAAAACCTATCCATCGGGATTACGCCTTGTTGTTCGCAACATGCCCAATTTCAAAAGCGTTTCAACAAATGTATACATCTGCGTCGGAAGTCGAGACGAACAAAAAAATGAACATGGTCTAAGCCATTTTGTCGAACACATGCTTTTCAAAGGCACAAAGACTCGAACAGCCGAGGATATTTCGGGAACACTTGATGGGCTTGGAATTGATATTAACGCATACACAAGCAACGATGCGACTTGTTACTATACACGCGGATTAAATTCAAACGTAGAGATATGTTTGGATATTTTAAGCGATATGTATTTCAACAATCAATTCAGCGACGAAGATTTCTATAAAGAAGCCGAAGTCGTGGTCCAAGAAATTATGATGCGTGATGACGAACCAAGGCAGGCTATGTTTGACCTTGCACGTGAAACTTTCTTCGCGGGTACCCCGCTTGGTCATGATATTGCGGGTACGGTTAAAGGTATTCGAGGATACAAGCCACAAGACATTCATAACTATGTTAAAAAACACTATATACCAAGCAAGACCATTATTTCTTTTGCGGGCGACATTACCGTTGAACAGGCAGAGACTTTGGTCGAAAAATACTTCCTTCAGCACTTTAAAACAAAATCGCAACCACGTATTAAAGACACAAAAGAAGATAACCTTTTGTTGCCAAAGGCACAATATGTAACAAAGACAAAAGACACCGAACAACACAATGTCACATTGTTCTTTCCATCCACAAACAATGTACATGCCGACCGCTATGTTTGGGCATATGTTTACGAGATCTTAGCGGCAGGCATGTCAAGCCGTTTGTTTACATCTGTTCGTGAAAAGCTTGGACTTGTATACTCGATAAGTGGTGGTGTTAACCTTAACGACATTGGTGGATATTTTTATATTTGGTTTTCATGTACACCAGACAATACCGAAAAGGTTTTAAAAACCATTCACAAGGAACTTGCAAAGTTTAAAAAGTCTGGACCAACGACCGAAGAAATGGAAAAAGTTCGCAACCAACGCATGGCAAACGAATTATACCAAGCCGAAAATGTCCAAGCGGTTAACGGACGCAACGTCGGAAGCCTTGCCGAATTCAACAAGATTAAAACAACCGAAGAATATTTGGAAGAAATCAACAAAATAACAAAACAAGACGTCCAGCGCATCTCTGAGCGTTTCCTTAATTACGATAATATGGTTATGGCTGCCGTTGGTAAAGGTTGTGATGACATCAAGCCTTTTGAGATTCTTAACTAATAGTTTCTGACACTCTTGTCACATTGAATCCACGACTTTGGTAATAATAAAGGATTTTTGGTAATGCCACCAAAGTATGCGCGGTTGGATGCATTAAAATCAAATCACCATTCATGATATTTGTTGTGGCACGAGTGAACACCAATTCGGCATCATGGTCGCGCCAATCTATTGTATCGCGCGACCACATAATTGTTGTGTAACCAAGGCTCTCGGCTACTCGTAGTGTATTACGCCCAAAGCTGCCGCCTGGGGGTGCGAAAAGATTTGTTGTTACTCCTGTGACTCCGTGAATAATGTGACGGGTATTTTCAAGCTCGGCACGTTGGCTAGGTATGCTCATGGTACGCATATCGGCTTGGGTAAATGAATGATTACCTATTTCAAAGTTCTCACCCATTCTTTGTGTCAATACCATATTGCGCGAGACCCATGCCCCGCCCAAGAAAAATGTCGCCTGGACTCCCCTTTGTTCCAATAAATCCAAGATTGGGGCAACGTATTGGTCGCCCTTGAAGACATTGAACATTATCGAGATATTTTGATTATTCCGATTTCCATTATGAACGGGCGCAGACACAGTCAAAAACATACCAGAAATGTCGGCAGTAAAAACCACAACCGACAAGCCCACAAGCACAATTGCAATACACATATTGGAAAAGAGAGTCATGCGTTTGCCCATAGTCTATTAAATGCATGAAAAATAAAAGTAATGCACCAAGTTTATGACCTAGGAATTATCATGGAATGATAATTCCATAAATCAGTCCATCCATAATGTCCAAAAAGGTATAAAGGCATGCGAAGTAACGCAGCAAAGCCGCCTTTTTTATATTAAAACCCATCTTGCATAGAAACTTCTTTCACCGCTTGATTCGGATGGGATAGAAAAATACCTTTGTCCCATAAAGCTTGGATTGTTATACCAACCAATAAATGTCAATCCATGAAAGTCTGGATTTCTTTGTGCAAAGCTGTGCATATATTCGTGTGTTGGTAATAACCGCGAGCTTGGATCCCATGCGAAATATTGGCGCTGTTCTACTATTGTTGCATGTGGGTTAATACCACCGCTGAAATTAAATGTCATTATGTTATGACCGTCAATTCCTGGAAAATTCTCCCATTCAATATCCCATACGGCATACATTGTGAATGTATTATTGTTTTGGAACATACCTTCTGGGTCAAATTGTATTGTTCCATTTGGTTGACGGAAAATTTGTTTGTTTCGGGCAGCCTCTGGACTCAGCGCCCATCCAAGGAAATCCAAATCAATATGCCCAGGAACAAAATTCCCAAGTTGCATAACGGTATTCTCGGGATTTCGTACAGTTATAGTCATACTTGTATCATTCAACGGGTTTCCAATATGAAGTTGCAACGTAAGCCAAATTGAAAAATCAAACACGGCATGCAATTCCATATTTGTTGTAACAGCATTATTAAAATTCCAATGTGTCACTCCGTTCTCGACATTTGACCAATGGCTGAAATGATATCCAAAACGCGTTGGGTCATTTGGACGTGTTATAGTACCTCCCCAATTTATCACTTGGTCGGGAACATTACTTCCGCCGTGTGTATTGAATGTTATGGTTGGATTTCGCCCCCATACCGCATAAAGTGTATTGGCTGCATTGATTGTATTATTTGATGTAATAACTACAGGAAACACAAATTGCCCACCACCAATGACCGACGACCAATGACGGAATGTATAACCTTCGCGCGTTGGATTTGGGTCGGGTCTATGTAATTGTGCCGTGCTTGTAACATGGATTATGTGGTCTGATTCGTCTCCAGCAAAATTTCCACCTTGTAAATTAAACGTGACTGGTCGTGTTGGGGCGGTGTTGTCGGCGGCATTATAATACATACCGATAAATACTTGAACAAAAGGATGACCGAGATTGATAGCACCCCAACTATTATTCCACAATGTTTGTGGCATTTGTACAATAAGACTTCTTGTTCTTTGATTAACCTGATTTGCATGCACGGGTGGACTGTCTACATTTCCAGTTGTTTGGAGAAATGCACCATTTAAATACATTCCAAATGGTGCATCATTTGTCAGACTTATTTGAATATTCATGTTCGTATTATCTTGTGAAATGACTCGCGTTTGTACCCATGGTGCAAAGCTTGTTTGGTTTGCAAATGCTGGTGCATTTACAACATTCGCAACCAGCGGAACACGTGCATTTGTTTCCCATAATCTAAACGAACTGCTGAATGGAGTTATATTTGGATCTAAATCAAATGTCTGCACTTCTGAGACTGTTGGTGAGGTTGCAATTTGCACACCATGATCGCCAAAACCAGATATCCCACCATGCGTAGGCCAGGGGTTCCAACCTACAGTCGTAGAATCCTGCCAACTACTCCAAGTAGGAAGACCAGTATAATAATCAATGAATATTTCCCTTTGCTCTCCGACAAATGTTACCTGCCTCATGATAACCGTTGTTGATTGTGAAGCCACCGACATAGTTCTTCGATAAAGGTTATTAGCCGCTCCAATATTAGTCAAGGCACCAGCATTAGCAAAAATGCCTGAACCTGGTACTCCATGTACCCCAGCACCCAATGCACTATGGCGCTGAGAGTGTTGCAGAATATGATTCAAATCATCAAACCAGTGAGCCGTAATAGCAGATATTCCTTCTGGGAAAGTAACAATCCTTTCCGTTCGACGAATCGTACCGTTTCTAATTTCGAAATTATGTAGAAGCGAACGTGCATCGGTCACAGTCTCGATTGTTGTAGTGGGTGCACTTACATGCATTTGCCCTACCCAAACGCCAGCATTCGGTAATGAAGCTAACCTTGTGTTGATTCCATATGTAGAGCGTGTAGACATATGCATATTTGTAATACTTGGGAATGGGAAATGATTATCACTATACACTATATTCGCATCTACCCCATCATCACTCTTATTCATCGAAAATACAATACCAATAACAACAGCACAAACGACAAAAACACCTGCGAATGCAAGCGCGGCTATACGAGAATGGCGAAACTTTCTTGTTGGTGTGGTCATATCACACCACCCTGGAAAGGGTTACAAGAAATTTGCCCCCCCCCCCGTATATTTAATATTTAACATTTCAATACCTCCGACGTTCTTCTTTTGCATTCTTTTCTATACTTTATACTATCTATATTTTGCCGATTAGTCAATTAAATTATGCATGGTATGGGAGACAAATACACGTCATTGCGAGAAAGAACTCACCCCAATATCGCTTTGATACGGCGGATGCCCGCACTTACTGCCTCTTCTTTTTGTATTTTAAAGCTTCCAAGTTCGCTTGTATTGGATACATGCGGACCACCACAAAATTCACAAGAGATATCGCCAATTGTAAAGATTTTGACAATATCACCATATTTATTATTGAAAATTCCTATTGCACCCATTTTTTTTGCGTCGTCAAGCGATACCTCTTTGATACCTACATCCAACTTTTGTGATATCCATTGGTTGACAAGATCTTCAACCGCCTTTATCTCATCAGGCGTCATTTTATGGTCAAGATTAAAATCAAAACGCAGTCGTTCGGGCGTTATATTACTTCCCTTTTGATGAAGGTCTGTTGTAAAGACTTCGCGGAGTGCCGAATGCAAGAGATGTGTCGCCGTGTGCAACTTGGTAGTCATGCCGCTTGTATCTGCAAGCCCGCCCTTGAACGCACCAACGGCAGCCGTTTGGGACGCCTTTGAATGTTTTTCACGTGCCTGGTGATATTCGTCCATGTTAATGGTAATACCCTTCTCGGCACAAAGTTCGGTCGTAAGCTCTATTGGAAAGCCATATGTCTCATAAAGTCGGAACCCAGTCTTACCGCTTAGTTCTTTGCCTTGTAAAAACTTTACAACTTTTTCAAATTCGCGAAGTCCTGTGCTTAGTGTTTTTTCGAACTTTGAAACCTCGTCCATGAAAGTTTTTATTATGTGTTCACGCTTTTGCATTAATTGCGAGTAAAATTCGCCAAGGAAATCCACATAGAAATTAATTAATTGGATAAATGCATCATTATCCCAAACATCAAAACTTTTTGCCGCACGCAATGTTGTACGTATAAGACGACGCAGTACATAACCCTGTCCAGAGTTAGATGGAATAACATCATCACCAATTATTACGCTTGCCGCACGCACATGCTCGGCAATTCGGCGAGCCATAAACAGATTTTGACCGTCAAGTTCTTTTAGCTTTGCCGAGTTTTTAATTATTTCTATTGCTGGCGCAAATATTTCGGTTTCGTACACCGATTTCTTGCCTTGGGATAAACAAAGAATTCGCTCGAGCCCCATACCTGTATCAACGTTTTGTTGTTTTGCCTTGACTGGTTTTTCGTCTTTTGCATGAATAATAAATTCCATGTAAACATCATTTCCAATTTCAACAAAACGACCACATGAACAAGATGGGTTACATTCTGGACCACATGCTCCGCTTTTTAATTCCATAAACATTTCGGAACATGGACCACACGGACCTGTGCCGCTTGGTAATTGCCACCAATTTTCGCTCTTTGGTAAAAAGAAAATTCTTTCTTTTGGAATCCCACATGCTTCCCAATGTTTCGCACTCTCGGTGTCACGTGGAGCAACTTCGTCGCCCTCGAAACATGTTGTGAAGATACGTTCTGGATCAATTCCAAGATATTTTTTGTCGGTAAGAAATTCATAGCTCCATCTTACCTTTTCATACTTGAAATAATCACCCATACTCCAATTTCCCATCATTTCAAAGCATGTTAAATGGGTTGCATTTCCAACCTCGTCAATGTCCCCCGTACGAATGCACATTTGAATATTGGCAACACGCTTTCCAGATGGATGGGGTTCACCCATCAAAAATGGAACAAGCGGATGCATACCCGAATTGGTAAAAAGAACACTTGCATCGTTTTCAGGAACAACAGACGAGGATGCTATGATTGCATGTTCGCGTTCGCGCCAGAAATCAAACCAAAGTGTTCGCAGTTCTTTGTACGTTAATTTTTTCATGCCATATCATAGCATAACTTTTTACCAACCGCAACTTATACCAATAAAAATCGATAATTAGAGAATATACTCACATGCTTAAATCCATTTCCTCTGCCAATCTTCGCTGAGTTTCTTGATCACGTTCGACTTGCGATCTATATTCTGTGCGCTCATTTCGTTACCGTTGTTCAACAATATTTTCTTCATCAGAAATTGTTGACGAAGCTGGACTTGTTAAGGTCGTCGGATTCGTTGTAGGAATTGTTTTTTCACTTGTCTTAAAAACCTCACGGAAATTCACTATATATCTATCACACTTAACAAAATCAGGACGATTGTAATCACGACTAAACATAGCTTGACGTGTTCGAGTAGAGTGTATCATACCTACTTGTTCAATATCGCGTAAATATGCCAAATCATCACTTAACTTTTGTTCAGCACTAGACAAGCAATTCAATGGATCAGCTTCTTTACGTAAATTTTTAATTTCTTTTATTTTTGTGTTACAAGCATTAATCCGCTCTTGAAATGTCACTTGATCAATGTGTCCTATATCTAATTCTTTCTTTGCAAGCTGGATTTGTGTAAGCATATCATTGATAATTAAATTGTCTCGTTGATAAGTATAATCACGAAAGTGAACTTCTTTGAACGACTCCATTGCGCTAAACAAGGCTTTACGTTGCTCTTCCGATAAATTAGACTGCATTAAGGCAATAACATTTTCATCCATAGTAAGACTTTGGTCATAAAAGTTCTTGTCAAACAATTCAATCTTTATCATTTGGTCAAAAGAAGCCAAATGTGCTTTGAGCATATCAGTAGATATAGGAAAATTAACCCCACGTCGCTCAAGTTGTTGTTGTATTTCGGAGAATGATTTTAACTCTACGATCTCAAGACCAAGAGAAGACTGCTCAATTTTTTCGTGAAGTTTTTGTAAATCACTAGCAAGTTTTTCGTAACTTTTATAACAATCATTAATATGTGTACGTTGATCTTTCACATCATCTAATACGATTTGTGAGTTTTCGTGTTTATCTAATTCTAGATCCTGCAAAAATTCGTATAATTCACGCTGCAGTTTTACACTTCCTCGCATATTAGCAGACCAGCTTCCATCTATTTCATGTTTAATTTCAGATATAAAAGAATTTACGCTCACCTTTTGAATATAACTATCATTCTGTATTAGCGGTGACTGACCAGTTTGTTCTCCGTTTTGTTTTTGTATCGTGCTTTTGGTTTCTTTTGTTCTAATATCAGCAATCATGTTATCAAGTTCATTTTTATCTAATTCGGTTGTTTCTTTTAATTTTTCAACGGAACTGGCAAGCAATTCATAAATATTCAATATCTCTTTAGGTTTCAACGTAATCTCTATACACTTTGCATCACGACCATATTCTTTTACAGTTTTATCATATTCAATACTTTGTATTTCATATACTGCAGGTGGCAAGATTTGTTCTTGTTCATGTTCAAAACCTTTACGAACATCAGCAACCTCAATATATCTCGAGCCCTTGGGAAGGGATATATTGAAAACGATACCAGCCTCTCGTGAATATTTATATTGTGTAAATCTAACAGCTTCGTCTTTATTCAGAGAAGTTGGAGGAAGTCCTTGTAACGTAAGTTCTTGACCACCATTTGCAATTAATTCTTGGGTAGGTAAACTTTTTAACAACTCTTTTGATTTATACACGTCTTGACCACGATATACCGACATATCATTTTCAACTTCTTTCATGTTTTCAAAAATCGTTATAGCATCATTTACGTATGCTTTTAGATTTTCTATATTTTTATCTTTAGGTAATATCGTTGTAAACGATTGATTAAAAAGCAAATTATTGATAGTTGTGCTTGAACCCTGCCAACGCATGATTGCATTTTTTAATTCATCACTTGAAATTGCCATATTTCATATTATATCATAATTTTTAATTTACCGCAAATGGTTCATAAAAAAGAGGATTTTCATCCTCTTTTTTGGGTTAATTATTATTTCAGGTCAAGTAAGTAATTAGGTTCAACTTTCAAAGATTTGCAAAGCGCACATATACTCTTGTACCCTGGCAAACTTCTACCGCTTAGCCAGTTACTTACTTGTGATTGTCTCACACCAACGATTGCTGAAATATCAAGTTGATTCAGCCCCTTTTCTTTCATGATTTTACTCAACCTCGTTTTGAATGGTTCCATAATTTTTACCTCACTATTTCTTTTGTAATATATCTATATTAACATAAAAACTCTATATTGTAAAATCATTTAACGAGGCTTCGAAATCTCCGTATGGGTCTTCATCCGATTGATTTGTATCATCTTCGGCTGCGTTATATTTGTGCGATATCCCACCATCATATGCATCAGGCGATTTTTCCTCGTGTTTCATTTTTTCTTTTAAAGGCTTTTTCTTGAATGAATAAGAAATCCCACCTTCACTTTTCTTGTTTTCTTTTTTCTTCTCCGCTTTTACGGGTTCAACAGTTTCTTTTTTTGTCTCAGGTTTCGTATCACCAACAGGCACATAAGTAAATTTTTTGGTTGGTTTTTCTACTTTTTCTTGAACTGGTTCAGCAGCAGGTACAACTTCCGAAATTGTTTCTTTTACTGGTTCGGGTGCAATGACTGGTGCTTGTGCAACATTCAAATCCCCAAAAGAGAAATCATCTTCATATTTAACAGGCTCTATCTTTGGCAATTCAAAATCGACTGGTGCTTGTTCCACAATTTGTTCGGGTTCAATAACAGGTTCGGGTTCTGGCGCAATACTCATCTCATCAGCAGAAATGTTAAGCTCGCCAAATTCTTGAACTACTGTTTCTTGTCTCAATTCTTCTTCATAGCGTTTTTGCATTGCTTGCGCCATGTTAAACAGATATTCGTCTGTGACTTCTTGTTCGACCTCTGTTGTTATGCTTTCTACCTTTCCAAATTCTGGCGCTCCAGACTTTCTCGGAAGTGATGGTGCCTTTGATATATCAATAATATCAGGCAGTATTGCAGCCTTTGGAAGATCCTTTGATATTACCTCCACTTCTTCTTCCTCTTTCTGTTCTTGATAAGGTTCATCAAGCGTTTTTTGGAAAAGTTCTTCTGGTTGTACTGGGGTCGAACGAATAATGTTCGAAGAAAGAGAAGGGTTCCTTGAATCATATTCAGAAAAAAGTTTTATTCTTGCATCCACAAACCTGCTTTGAGTATCATATTGTTCCAAGTCAACAGTCATTGTTTTTTTACCAAGCTCTTTCAGATAAGAATAAAGTGGAATTAAATCACCCTTTCCCGCCCAAATGAACACAGAAGTAAATTCGTTTTCTGTGCTGAACCTTATTGCATCCACGACAAGCCTTGTGTCGACAACGCTTGTTCCGCCTTGTTTTAATCTCATCTTTCCTGCCGTTTCAAAACGATGTTCGGTTATCAATTCTTCGAAACGATCTACTTTGTCGTCACTATAACCATAAATTTTTGAAAAAATTATATTTTCCTTTGTCTGGAAATGCGAAATAATCTCTAACAAGTTAGTTGGGGATGCATTTGTATTATCAATATCAATAAACAAGGCTACGCTGCCCTCTGATTTTGCACTACGTGCCGCACCAACATTTTTTGATGGAGCTTTTTTTGTTGTTGCTTTTGGCGTTTGTGTCGGCATTTTTTTCGCAAGCGGCTTTGGCGCCATTTTAGATACAGATTTGTCCACCGATTTGGTTTCTTTTTTTGTAACTACTTTTATTTTTGCTGTTTTTGTCGGCATTTTAATACCCCCCAATATTTAACTCAATTAAAGCAATAAGATATTAAAAAGTCAAATTATTTTAGTTCAAGTATTGACGCAGCAGCTATCATTGCCGCATTATCACCACACAACGATTTATGTGGGAATGAAACTTTGACACCCAATTTTGAACATTCCTCAGTCAAAGTCTTTCGAAGATATTCATTTGCACTAACACCACCACTTACACATAGTGTTTTTACTTTTGTAGATTTCAGAATGCGATTTACTTTAAAAACTAATTGTGAAATTGCTTCATATTGAAATGATGCGGCAAGATGTGGGAGATTAATTTCTTCACCTTTCATTTTAATTTTATTAACGTAATTAAGTACAGCCGTTTTCAATCCACTATAAGAAAAACCTTGAATTTGATAATTTGGTTTTGCAACGAACTTAATTAATTCATCATTGCCTATCCACTTATTTGCCTGCTTTTCGATTTCGGGACCGCCTGGATACGAAAGCCCCAATACTCGTGCAACTTTGTCAAATGCTTCACCTATTGCATCGTCTAGTGTTTGTTCAAGTAAAACTACTTTACCTGATTTTGCAACTTTGTACAAAGATGTATGCCCACCACTTATTACAAGTGCGATATGTTTTTCAAGTTCCGATTCACCCATTGAGAGTGGTACGCTGGCAATATGTCCGTGGATATGATTGATTGAAATGAATGGAACATTATTTCGAAGTGCCAAAGCCTCACCAAAAATTCGACCAATTAAAACGGCACCAGGCAACCCAGGATGAGTTGTAGCGGCAACTGCGGATATATCCGACATCAAAACTTTGGCATCATCCAACGCCTTTTGCACAACTTGGTCAATGACTTTTATATGATTACGTGATGCAATTTCTGGAACAACTCCACCGTATTTTGAATGTATCGGAATTTGTGAAAGAACAACATTAGATAGAATTTCCATATCAACTGAAACAACGGCCGTCGCCGTTTCATCACATGATGTTTCGATTGCTAGTACCAGTCTTTTCATTCTCTATCCCTTTTGTCCGTGCAATAACCACGCATCGCTGAAGCCCTTTAAATCTCCGTCCATTACTTTTTGCACGTTGCTTGTCTCGTGTCCTGTCCTGTGGTCTTTCACCATTGTATATGGGCACATTACATAACTTCGTATTTGGCTTCCCCATTCGATTTTCATTTGTACAGGTTGAAGATTCTTCAACTTGCGCTGTTCATTTTCATAATGCAAGAATTCAAGCTTGCTCACCAAATTTTGCATTGCCGTTTCTCGGTTTTTGATTTGACTTCGACCGCTTTGGCATGTAACAACAACCCCTGTTGGAATGTGTGTTATTCGTACAGCAGACTCGGTTCGATTGACATGCTGTCCTCCCGCACCACTTGCACGGTATACATCTACACGCAGGTCTTTGTCCTCCAAAACAAGGTTAGTCTTTTCAATCACAGGCACAACTTCTACCGCACAAAACGACGTATGACGACGAGAATTCGAATCAAACGGAGATATTCGGACAAGCCTGTGAACACCGCTCTCGCTCTTTAAAATGCCGTATGCGTTATGACCTGATACCGTAAATGATGCGCCCTTTATACCTGCACCATCGCCATCGAGATGGTCGGTGACCTCGACCGTGAAATCGTTCTGTTCACAAAACCGCAACAACATTCGCAGAACAATCTCCGCCCAATCTTGTGCCTCGGTGCCACCCGCACCCGCGGTGATATTAATAACACAATCGTTCGAATCATATTTATCGGATAGCAATGTTTTCATATAAAATTCGTCAAATTCAGAAGTTAATCGTTTATATTCATCCAACAATTCATTTTCAGGAAACAATTTTACAAGTTCTAAAAATTCCTCGTTACCCCTTACAAGTGCATGATAAGTCGCCACAAAATCACCAAGCGCGGTAATTTTTTTATTTCTCGCAATATCGTTCCAATCTTGTTCTTGTAACTTTTTCAATTCCGTTACCTCAGATTCCTTTGCCGAAATCATGGATGATAATGTCCGTAACTTTTCAAGATTATCGCTGATAATTTTTGTATCCATGTGGATAAGATACGGTAAATATGATGTTTAGTCAACAAGAGTCCCATCTTTGAACGTCATCCAGAGGAGTCACGTAGTGACGACGAAGAATCTAGGCGAAGCCGCAATGAATTCTTCAATACCATTTCGACCAAAGCCCCGCAAGGGGCGCAGCGGAGAAATCTAGCGTATGCGATATATCTTATCTTTTTACGCATTCGCTAGATCTCTCCGCTCTCTCGCAAGCTCGGTCGATCGAGATGGTTTTATATTATTTAATCGCCAGGAGGATGACAAAGAAAAAACCACTCTATGCAAGTGGTTCTTTTAATCTTTTTTGTTCGTTACCACGATTGCTTAATTCAATTCTGCTTTTCTTTTTTCCGAAAAGTGCTAGGTCTTCTTCTGCAAAAGCATGCGTGTAACCATTTTCACATTTTACTATGTATCCAAAACCTGTGTTAGGTCCAAAAAAATTTTCTTTGACTTGTGTGATTGTTCCCATACCATACTTATGATTCAATATCATGTCGCCACATCTAAATTTTCCCGTACAAGCCACCATACCTATTTCCCTTTCTTTGCCTGTTTCTTTTGTTGCTTTCTGTAATCTTCTACCGCCGCGGCAATTACTTCGCTTGCCATCACGCTACAATGAATTTTTTGTGGTGGGACATCACCCATTACATTAAGGACATCTTTGTTTGTAATTTTCAATGCGCGGTCAATTGATTTACCACGTACAAGGTCGCACGCGATATCGGTTGAAACGATAGCCGCAACGCAACCAAAGGTTTTAAACTTTGCATCTTCGATAATGCCCGCGTCACTTACTCGCAGGTACATTTTCATGATATCGCCACATGCCGCGTTTCCAATTTCACCTTTTGCATTGGCACCCTTAAGTGTTCCTGCGTTCTTTGGATTTTTAAATCTTTCCATTGCCTGTTCGCTGTACATATTTACTCCTTCACCTTTTTAGGACCTTTGATTGCACTCATGCTGCGTAGTTTTTTTATAATTTTTTCAAGTTGCCCGATTGTATAATCAATATCATCTTTTGTTGTAGAACGCCCAAACGAGAATCTTACCGAACTTTGGTTAAGTTCTACTGGAACGTTCATAGCATCAAGAACATGACTTCGCGCAAGTGTTCCACTTGAACATGCCGATCCAGTTGAAACCGCAATTCCCGCAAGGTCAAGCATCATCAGTACGCTTTCGCCCTCGCAGCCTGCGAAACTTATATTTACGTTATTGACAAGTCTTTGTGTTCTGTGACCGTTTAATTTAACGTTCTTAATACGTTCTTCTACTTGCTTGATGAAATAGTCACGTAACGTACGAATTCGTGAGTTATTTGTCTGGGCATCACGCATAAGAACTTCTACCGCAGCACCAAAACCAACAATCGCAGGGACGTTTTGTGTACCACCACGACGGTTACGTTCTTGACTTCCGCCCTGCATAAATTTTTCGACCTTTAATCCGTTACGAATATATAATGCACCAATTCCTTTTGGTCCATATATTTTATGAGCCGACAATGATAATGCGTCAATTGACATTTCTTTTACATTGATGTGAACGTTACCAAGCGCCTGGACCGCATCGGTATGAAATGGAACGCCACGTTTTTTGCAAAGTTGTGCAAGTGTATTGATGTACTGGATTGTTCCAACTTCGTTGTTCGCAGCCATCACAGAAACAAGTGCAGCAGGCTTTGACAAACGTGCCACAAGGTCAGAAACAACAACAACACCCGCCTCGTCAACCTCGATATATTCGACAATGTATCCATCTTTTTCAAGCTGTTTACATGTTTCAATAATTGCAGGATGTTCGATTGCACTTACCAAAATTCGCTTTGATTTGCTTTTACGGACGATACCATTTATTATCCAGTTATTAGCCTCGGTCGCACCGCTTGTAAAGTAAATCTCGTTTGGGTTCGCACCAATAGTCGCCGCAATTTGGGAACGTGATTTTGCAACAGCACGTTCGGCTTCACGACCAAAAGAATGAATGCTTGCCGCGTTACCAAATTCACTTGTGAAATATGGCATCATTGTTTGCATTACTTCGCCGCTTACATATGTTGTTGCGGCATTATCAAGATAGATTTTTCGCATAATATAAATTATACACCAAAAGATGTGCATGAGTCAATATAGAAGATGACAATAATTGAAATTTTGGTAAATTACACAAAGAATTCTGCAAACCTTTTTGCAAGAACAGGCTTTGGCTTTAACCCAACCAATGTTTCCAATGCCTCGCCGTCTTTGAAAAGAATCATTGTTGGTAATGTGACCACTCCAAATTGGGATACAAGGTCACCCGATTCGGCTGTATTCACTTTTATAAAGTTGACACTAGAAAACTCGGTCATCAAAGATGCAAGCAATGTTTCCTGCATTTTGCAATTGCCGCATCCGACACCCGAGAACATTACAAAAGAATGTCCGTTTGCCACTTCAGCTTCAAATTGAGATTGTGTTATTTGTTTCATAGTTGTTATATTAAACCATTTATTGACCCTTGGCAATTAGTTATTGGATAATCGGCTGGACTTGTTTACCCATTAATGCCGCATCAATTGTTTCCAAAACTTTTGAAAAATCACAGACCATTGAATAGGGCTTGTTGATATGATCGTCTTGGCTGAATGGTACAAAGTAATAATGTTTTCGTGCAAGTAACATCCCTATATTCGCCGCTTGACCACTTAGTGCATCGTTTGTTGAAATGCCTATAATGCATGGCTTTGCATTACGTAAAAGGGCTTTGACACTCATCGTTACTGGTGTATCTGTAATTGCGTTGCTGAGTTTTGCTATGGTGTTACCTGTTGCTGGGAAAACTACACTTGCCACTACCCTTTTATTTGATGATAATAACTCGGCTTTTGCTATGCTGTCTATAATTTTATTGCCCGTTATATCTACCAATTGCTGTTTGAATTCATTGATGTTAACAAAACGGTTTGCAGTAGCAGCATTATCACTCAAGCATGGAATCACATCATATATTTTCACCATATCTTCCAAGACTGGGAGCAATTTTGTATAGCAACACGAACTTGCAGTTATACACAACACTATGCTCAGTTTATCGGATACCATCTTCTGGTGCCTTGTCATTGCGTTATATACCGCCTGTGCCGCTTTGTCTGGATGGAATCTTCCTGGCAATGCGGGTTCAATCGTGTAATCAAACATTTCGCGGTTAAGCCCGCCCCAATCAAAACCATATGGCGCACTTGCAAGTTCATAGATTGCTGGCTTGACTTTTGGTTTAGTTTGTTTGCATGTTTTACAAAAATAAATGGTTCGTAGCAACTTTTCACCAATAACCAGCGACGGTATAGTGTTGATTATAATATCGAATTTTGAAAGGTTTACATATTGAAAATGTGCACGCTCACCATACTTACCAACCATCTCCTGGACTTTGTGATGATTGAAATTAAGAACATGAATCTCATGGTTATGCAGAACTTTTTCTAATTCCACACATAATTTACCCCACCCAATTATAAGAATTTTCTTTTTCACATCTCCAAAACGTTTTTTTATTATCTCATCTTGCGCAAGTGCAGTTAAGTAATTATTTTCACGTATAAACTGTTCATCACAACTCAGGCACACATATTGTAAATCATTAAGCTTGAGCAGAGAATCATCCAACTGGTTTGGATAACCATAAACGGTAGTCCCTCTTGGAAGATTCTTTAACATATCGGACGTTATTTCCAATCGTGGCTCTACGAACGCTATACTCTCACCCTGTATATTCATGTCTTCAAAGTCAAAGATTCCTTTTCCGTCAAATAACTTCACAAGTTCGGCAACCCTTTTGTCTTGTGATTTTTTGTTTATAAATACATTTTTTACCATGACTTCATATATTCAATATATGGAAAAAAAGATTATTGAACGAAAGATGTTTATGGGTGGAAATACCTCGCAAGGGTTCGTAGGATTCTATGACCAAATCGTTGATATGTATGATTTACGCAAGATGTATATCTTGAAAGGAAGTTCTGGAAGTGGGAAATCCACTTTTATTAAAAACTTTGTGAATTCCATAATGAAGACCGATACTTTAAACTCGCACAAGGTAATTACAATAAATTGGATCTATTGCTCGCAAGACCCTAATTCTTATGATGGTGTTATTATCAAAGAACTTGGGCTTGGAATTATTGACGGTACATTTCCGCACATAGTCGATCCAAAATACCCAGGGATTATCGAGGAATTCATTGACCTTACACAATTCATCGACGTAAACAAAATTCGAGACAAGGAACAAAGAGTAAAGGAAATTTCGAAAAAGAAAAAAGAACATTTCAAACAAGCATATAAATATCTTCAATTGGCAAAACAAGAACATGATAAAATTGAAGCAATATATACACCATGCATAGATTTTAAAAAGATTGACAAATTGCTTGTTAAATTAATTGCCGATTTATCTATTAGTGAAAAATAAATGCATTGTCCTTACAACGTTTTTTAGATTCTCGGTTGTCGTAAGCAACATAATTTCATTGCGCGAGAACTTTGTAAGATAAACATCATCAAAGTCTTTTAATATTGCCTTGATGTCATTCAGCTCTACCTGAGCCTTGTTAAATAAACACAGTATTTCTGCCGTGTGTTTGTTTATATTTTGTTTAACCGCATAAGTTATCGAAAAGAAAGATTCATTGGGCTTTTGGCATGAAACATGGGTAAATTGCTTGCCATGTTCTTTTGTATTATCAATCAAGAGTGGGACATCGTATTTTTTAAGAAGTGGCAGGCAATCTGGATATATAATCGAAGCACCTGAACTTGCAAGTTTATACAAAGTACTATAATCAAGCCGTGATATCCCCATTGTGTCGTCAACAATAGATGGGTCAGCAGTCTGTACACCATGAGTATCGGTGAAATTTTCATATAAAAAGGCACCAAGTAAAGACGCAATCACAGCACCAGTATAATCACTTCCACCACGATCAAATGTCTTTATACCACCATTTACACTTGTTCCATAGAACCCACCCATTACTATACCAGTTGTTGCAAGAGTGCTTCGAAGCGTTTCCAAACGTTGTTTTGTGGCACGCTCGTCAACCTTGCCTTTTGTGTTAATAACAATATATTTCGCAGCATCAATAAACTTGAAATCAAGAATACGGGCAAATATTAACGCCATAAAATACTCACCACGACTTATTATAAAATCTCGACTGCATCTATTGATTTCCAGCTCTTCACGAAAACGTGCAAGCTCTTGGCTTATATCTACATTTAAATCACGCCCAACGTTTTCAAACCTTGTGATAACTTCGTTTACTGCGATACTTGAATCTGTGAAACAGATTTCGGCATGCCCTTCGATCAAAAGGTCGGTTATTTTTTTCTTAAAACATTTATCTTTGCCTGGTGCCGACACCACAACAAAACGACGATTTTTATCCGATTCAACTATGTTCTTTGCATGTAATATTTTCTCGGCAGTCGCAAGTGAACTGCCACCAAATTTAATAACTTTCATAACTCAGTTTATAAAAAATGCAACTAAAAGGTGCGTCGCCCTTCGTCGTTCTATGCATATATTTTGGACACTAAGGCAAGATTATTCCTGTCAAAATCGTAAGCAATGACCTGTGCGACAAAGGAGCACGCTTGAAATAGTATCATTTATGTCAAACGACGAAGTCGGATATTTTTCCTAGGTCATAAAGTTTGTGATACAAAGCGTGTAAGAACACTATACTTATATTATGAAAAAAGGTTTCAGAGGTTTTTACATCAAATGCAATGGCGAGAAAAATATCGCCTTTGTTTTTGGACAGAACGCAAACAAAAGTAATAAATCATCTTTTATTCAAGTAATAACTAAGGATGCATCATTTAATGAGAACTTTGAATTTGACGAGTTCACACATTCAAAAAAGCCATTTCGTGTATCCGTAGGTGAAACTTTTATAGATTCTAATTCACTTAATGTAGAAATTAACCGTCCTGGTCTCCAAGTCCACGGCAAGCTTGAATTCAGCGAGTTTGCAAAAATAAAATATGATGCAATGGGTCCATTGAAACTTCTTCCCCGTATGGAGTGTAAACACTATGTTACAAGCATGTCACACACGGTGACAGGACAACTTGTAATCAATGGTGAGATTTATACATTTAACAATGACCCAGGCTATATCGAGGGCGACCGTGGCAAATCGTTTCCATTGCGATATTTTTGGACACAATGCAATTCATGGACTGAATCCAAAGATTTATCAATAATGGCGGCAGCCGCACGAATTCCGTATATGGGCATACGATTTACTGGAACAATTTGCATTGTGCATTATGCGGGCAAAGAATATAGACTTGCAAGCTATCTTGGCGCACGTGTCAAGGAATTCACTAATACCAATTTTGTCATTAAACAAGGTTCTAAGCTACTTGAAATCAAAGTCACGGACGACCAATCAAAACATTCGTTATTCGCACCAGACCTTGGTAACATGACACGCATCATCAAAGAAAACATCCATGCCACAGTAAATTATAAATTCACGGTCGGTCGAGGCAAAAATCGTCAAATACTATTTGATATTACAAGTCCGAACGCCGCATTTGAATTTTCAGAAAAACCAAATGAATAAATCATGCCTTTGTTGCATTGTTCACCATCAAGTCTTTAATAAGTGCGGCACTTTTTACCCTTATACTTAGTGCGTCATCAACTTCAACGCTAAACGTTCCTGCATGTATTTGATTTTTCATTTCACAAATCCTTGTGAAATCTTTTTCAAAGATGGTTTTTATTGAGCCACATTGAATCGAGAAATGGCTGTCACTTCCACCTATAACATTCACTCCAAGTGTTTTAGCAAGTGCTTTTACATCAACTGTATTTTGGTCTTCCCCAAGTGTTGCCAAGTCTGCTGCATTTAATTCAACAGCATCAAAGACCTTTAATAAATCTTTATCAATTCCAGCAAAATCAATGCGACTTCTAAATGGATGAGCAAAAACAACAAGAGTACTTTCATCCTTTGTTAAACAATCAACCAGATTCTTAAACAGTATACCTTTCGGACATTTTTTACTGTATTCAAGCACTAATTCGGGACAAGTAATAACTATAACGTCTAAACCTTCGTCTGTAGTAATTTCAACGCCTGTGAATACTTTGAAACCATCTTTCTCAAAGCAATCATCAATCCTGGTAAAATTTGCGGATAAGTATTCATAGCATTCTTCAAAGTTTACTGAATGGGAATGCTCGTTTAACACAAAAGAATTAAGCCCAGCCAACTTTGCTTCTTTTATTTTTTGCAAAAATTCTGGTACGCAAAATGGCATGCTGCTTTTAAGTTTTCCATGCACATGAAAATCAATTGTAATCATGTGTAAGTATATCTCACGCGAATTAAAAATGCCTAATAATATGACAAGTCTGCCGCAATAAACTTTAATAAAAATGTTTACAAAGACAGAACGACATGTTATAATTAAATATTGGGTGGTTGCCAGAGCGGTCAATTGGAGCAGACTGTAAATCTGTCGTCGTGAGACTACGGTGGTTCGAATCCATCACCACCCACCAACGTAAATCACCAAACGGTGATTTTTTTTATTGGGTGTTGGGATATAAAGGAATAAATTAATTGTTTGTGTTACATTAATCATTTTTTTAAAAAAATCGAGTAATTAATCAACTTTTCTTTGGGTTTTGATATGCATTATTGGTATAATTGACTATGGAAACGATTTTTCGAAAATCAAAAATAACACCCAAGAAAGTTGGACAATTTGTAACTATTTATAAACGACCTAATGGTTACAATATGCCGTTTGATAGTAGTGATAATTTTGATTTTATTGTTATAGAAAGTGCCGATGAAAATCATCGTGGACAATTTAAATTTGACAAAGAAATTTTAATAAAGCAAGGCATAATTACTCACGGAGAAATTTTTGGAAAAATGGGATTGCGAGTATATCCACCATGGACAAAACCAACAGCCAAACAAGCAATCAAAACACAACAATGGCAGTTACTTTATTTCTCTTCATTTAGATCATAAAAAATCTATTTACTTGATGGTTTAATCTCTCTATTTTTGAATTCAAAATGAGAGGTCTTGTATTTGTTATTGTAATACAATATAGGCAAGGAGGACAAAATGGATTTGATAAAATCTCTAAACGACGCCGTTTCATACATGGAAAAGAATATCACAGACGAACAAATTGACTATGAAAAATTAGGAAGAATTGCTTGTTGTTCGTCATATCAATTTCAACGTATGTTTTCTTATCTTGCTGGGATTTCCATATCTGAGTATATCAGACGCAGGAAAATGTCACTTGCTGCGGTTGATTTACAAAGCGGAAGAGAGAAAGTCATTGATGTAGCTATTAAGTATGGCTACTCATCACCGACTGCTTTCAATCGTGCTTTCCAAAATGTTCACGGCATCGCACCGTCTCGTATCAAAGATGACGATATAATATTGAAATCTTATCCGCCAATTTGTTTTTCAATTCAAATAAGAGGAAAAGAAGAAATGGAATTCAAAATTGTAAAGCGAGAGAGTATCCGTGTTCTAGGTGTGTCAACACAACTAGACAACGATATAACAAAAGCATATGAAGAGGGAGAGGCACTTTGGCTAAAGATATTTACGAAAAATAACGGAGAATTGTGCAATGAATTAAATGAGGCATGTGATGCAGGTTTTGATGGATTTTTCGGAATTGAAACAGAACATAACAATGGTGGCGAATATACAATAGCCGTTGCAAGCACAAAGCCAGCAACAGGAAATCTCAAAGAACATATTATCCCTGCACACACATGGGCGGTATTTAAAGGAAAAAATTTCTTCGCTGATGAGTACTCAGATGCAGAATCTGCAATCAAGGTTGAAGAGTGTATTTACACAAATTGGTTGCCTACATCTGGTTACGAACTTGCCGATAATCTGAATGTTCATTTTTTGTTTGCTACGAATAATCTGGAAAAAGCCCCATTTGAAATGTGGCTTCCCGTCAAAAAAAGATAAGCCCTATTAAAAAAACCGAGATTAATTTCTCGGTTTTTAATTGCAATAATTTATAGTTTACTTAACTGTCCTAGCAACTTTTCTACGGTTCTTGGCTATTGCCATTGCAAAGAATGCAACTGAAATCAATACAAGCAGTCCAGCACCACCGATTAAAATCCATGGAAGCATGTCTGTGAGGAAGTTTGAATCATCCTGCTCTACGTTTTCCCAGACTGCTGTATGTGTTACTGTGACATCACCATTTGAAGCAGTATTCGTAACTGTATCCCAACGTACAAGGACTTGTTCAACACCATTAAAATTTCTTGTATCTTCAAGAGCTGGACGAGCTCCTGTGTAACCTGTCCAAGTTTCGGTAAATGTTGGAATGTGTGTTGACTCTTCAACAAGTTCCCATATTGCTGTGTTTGTTATTGTTACATCGCCGTTTGGTGCAGTCGCAGAAGTAACATTCCAACCCGCAAGTCTATATGTGTCCTCACCGTCAACGCGTGTCTGTCCAATAGTTGGGCGATTTCCACCGAAGTCTGCTGCGTTATATCCTGTGAATACTGTTGTGGTTGTTGGGGTGTGGACAGGATTTTCTTGCAAAAGAGATTTTGCTTGGTTTAATGCAATGTATGCCTCTAACAATTCTACCAATGTCATTGTATTGTTGTGAGTAATCGCGGCATGCGCAGCCTCGAACAATGCCCAGCTTGCTTCTGTGAAGTTGTTTTCGTCAAGGTTTGCTATGTCTGCCTCTATTGCCGATATTGATGCAAGTATTAATGTTGTACTTGGTGGTAACACCACAAGTTCCCATATCGCAGTAAATGTGTGCATACGGTCACCAGTCGTTGCGTCTGTAGTCGTCGTTACATCCCAACGAACAAATGTAAATGTATCGCTGCCTACTGTTCTGTCTTCTGTAATTGGTCCAGGAGCAGTTGGGTTGTGTGTGATTACGTGTGTTGTTTCTGTATATTGTGTACCATCTGCACGTTCTACTCGCACAGTCAATACTGGGTTTCTGTCCCATTCTGCTGTGTATGTTACTGTTGCTCCACTTTCAACTCGGCTCCAACCACCGAATGTGAAACCAGTACGCTCTGGGTCTTGTGGTGTCACAATATTTGCAAAGTCATATACAACTTGGCTTGTACCGATTTGTTGCGAATCATCTGCTATTCCGTTCATGAAAACAACTGTGAATTCTTGCGCCCAAATTGCGTTAAATACGAATACCCAACGTCCGTTACTGTCTTGTGTAGGTGCGGCAAGTTCCCAACCCATAAATTGCCATCCAGTTCTTTCTGGATCTGTTGGTGCAACCCTGTCTTCCTTGTCTTCAAGAACTTGAGTTGTGCCAATTTGTACATTTTCGCTTCTGTAAATTACATCAACCGTTATCGGTTGTGGAATGTCTACTGTTATTGTAAGTGCATCGGACTCGTCCCCATTGCTTGCAACTGTTCTGATTGATATTGTGTGTGAACCAGGTGCAAGATCAGAAAAATCAAACAAGTTCCCAGTCTGCATTGGGCGGTCTATTCCGTTAACAGACACCAAGAATTCTGCTCCAATAATATTTGCCCATGTAATTGTTCCACCACTCAGGTTAAGACCGCTAAGTGTTGGTCTTGGAACATATAATTGCCATCTTGCAAAGATTTCAATTGTTGTACTGTTTTGTGCTTCAGTAATGAATGTATTTGGATTAACACGTGTTCCCCATATTCCACTTCCTGATCCGTCAGTTGTCCACCATCCACCAAATACTAATGTTTGGTCGGTTGGTTCGACTGTTGGGTCACCTACTACACCTGCGAATACTACGTTTTGAACGCCAAAATTTTCTGTTGTGCCGTCGTAATTAACACGTATAACGGTTGCTTGGTTTTGATCCCATCTTGCATAGATTTGCGTGATTACATCAACCGTTTCTGTGTTGCCACGATTTGCAACTGTTGTTCCAGATGTTACCTCGGCACCACCAATACTTGGAGTTGTCCACCATCCAGCAAATCTGTGTCCACCTGGTGCGGTTGGAGTTCCAATAGCTGTTGTAAAACCGTTTTCGGCGATTGCGGTGGAATCACTTGGACTTGCCGCCAATCCGAAACCTGTTGGCCAGTTGTATGTCCTTGTTACCGCCCAATTATTTGTAGTATTTGCGACTATGTTAAAACCTTGTGCTATTTCAGAAAGTTCCAAGTGTACGACTCGTCCATTATCTGTATAGTAAATTTCGAATTTACCAAGTGCGTTTTCGGTTACTGTTGGAGCGTCCGTTGGTGTAAGAGTAAATTGATTTGCACCAGTCCCGATTACAATGTTTTGTACTGTGTTGTGTTGACCTGCGTCGAAGATAATCGTTTCAACACCAGTTTCACGTTCGATTGTGATTCTGTTTTCTGATGATGTTGCTGTTCTTGATGATGTGTCTGTAAATCCTATGTTTATGTTTGCATATGTCAACAAGTGAGTAAGGCTGAGGTGTACCGCAGGCACAATGGCACGCGTCAAATTTACGTTATCGGCATCTGCTCTTTGAGCGGTACCTAGTGCTTCTGTTGTACGAGCATTTGTAACAGTCGAATGTCCAGCACGTAACCATGCCCATGTGCTAAATCCATTTTGCACGTGCGAACGTTCGTCTGATGTCAAACGCCATAGATCTTGACCGCTTGTTCCCGCAATTTCAACTATCGAAGGAAGCCAAATTAAATCACCTAGTCCACCAGATTCAAATGATTGGTTAACCGATGTACCAGAACTTGGTTGATTACTTTGCCATGTTCCAGGCAAATTTCCAGGTGCTACGAAATGTTCACGCATTTGCAATGGGTCATCAAAAAGATCAAGAACATTATCGAATTCATCAACAAGATTTGCCCTGAGTTGAGAATTTTCATACCTAACGTCCAAATTCCAATCATCTATCACAGGGTGCATCACATTGTTTCTGAATGCTTCTACCATTCTGAATGTGAATACTGGATCTCCACCACCATCAGGGTGAGTAATATAAACAAGCCTCCAATTCGAATGAGTAAAGTTATCACGTGATTGATCACTTAACACTCCGTTACTTATTCCTGTGGTTGCAAACGTACCGTGTGATTCAAACAATCGTATGTCTGGTAAAGTACCGTCATTTGCTGTTCTTATGTGATTTGCATCCGATACCTCGATACCCGAGACACCCGTGTGATCGGCATGAAGGTTTGGCAACCCACGCTCAGCATTTTCTGCCAAATATACCAACTCTGCTATCAAGTCGGCATTGTATGATCCGTCAAGATTAAACAGCGGTGCCGTTTCTGTGATTATTGGTCCATCAAACGGTTGCGGCATAATTAAATCTGCCGAGACTCTTGCCCCACCTACTTGAAAGACACTTCCCAGGACAATCGCACAAGTCATTACGACCCCAATGACCATTGCAAGACCTAGCCTTTTTGATTTTTTCATCATTTGTTATAATCCCCCATTATATATTTTTAGTATGTACCATATTTCGCAAAAAATGTCTAATAATTTTAAACTGGCGGTATCCTTTCATATTGAAGCGGATACCAAGTGAGTATATGATGTATAGCAACTCCTAGTAAGTCTTTTTCAAGGAACTCTCTAAAAACTTCTGTATCAGTTGTACTGTTATATACTTCGTGCCTGACCTTGTTTAGTTGATAATACATCTCTATCTTTCCTGCCTCGCGAAATCGTGTCTGAGGTCCAGTCGGTTCGTTTATTGTTGCCATAAGAAAAACAGGGACATTGTGTTGAACTGCGTACCTTACTACATGTCGTGATACATTAAGCATTCGGTCTGCGGTGTCACGGAAAGACATTACGAGAACCCTGCCATTTGCTTTGGCTGCTTCTTGTATTAGAATGCGGTATAACATAGTTGATTCTCCGTGTCTGTCTGTCACAAATCTATAATATGTTCCACCGTCCCACCAAAAAGGCATGCACCAGTCAATTCGGAATTCATCCTTGTAAAGGTCTGTTATCTCGAACACAAAGTCTGCTTTACTTTGAAGAAGATAATTACGACGCATATTTCTCGCTGCGATTGTCTCGTCAGGCAACTGCTGCCAATTCATTTGATGTGGCTCTATGTTGAATTGGATGCCTGTTATTTGTTCTTCTGGGTTTGATATATTGTTATATACCTTTAATCCAAACATCTGGCGGTTAAATGTGTTTCTTGATGCACCTGGGAACAAGATTCCACCACCACTTCCAAACAATGCATAGACCTTTATGCCGTGTTCTGTTGCTGACCTTACAAATTCTTGCATTGGTCTGATGTGTCTATTCATGCGGGCTTCGGCGAATCTTCCATCCGTAACGATTCCCGCAGTAACACCAATTACTTCTTCAAGTCCAGACATACTAATAAAAACATCGGTAATTCCATTACGCGCAGAAAATTCCAAAAGATGTAATGAATTTTCCAAGTTATCGTCTCTTATTGCACGCCACCAATATACGCCCGCCCTACTTACATTTGGGACGAAAATTTTTCCACCATTTGTTGGATCACATTCACAGTTATCATAGCAACCGTCTTTATATCCATTGTCGTCGTTATTGATTCTCAATAAATAAATTCCTAATGCCAAAGAAGCACCTGCATATAACAGAATGCCGATTGCAGCGATTAAAAAAATTATCCTACGTTTCCCCATTTAAACTCTAGATTAGTTTACCTCAAACTGTTTAATTTAACCAATAGGAAATACTCGGTTTAGTCAATCATTAGACACCATCTCAAACCATATTTATCAATGAGGTCGCAAGTGTGAGATGACCATTCTACTGGTTGAAGTTCCCATAAAATTTTTGCGCCGTCTTTAATTATACTATATGCTTTTTCAAGTTTGGCAACATCGCTCTTGTCATACATCAAACACATTTGCATTATGTTTCCTGTGTTCGCATCACCCTCAATAGCCGAGTCGCCCTTGCGTTCTGCAAGCCAAAAACTTGTCCCTCTACTTATTCGTATTTCACACAATTCGTATAAGCCATCAGCGTTCTTGAAATTTTCGCCGACAGTTGCATCAAAAACTTTTTGATAAAAATTAATTGCTGCTTGCAAGTCGTCAACATAGGTAAACATTTTTAACTTCATATTATTCTCCTTCAATTCTTGTCTTTAATCGCAACTAGTTTTACTACGGCATCTGTATCCAACATCGTTTCAACATCAAATCTGAATCCAAAACCACAGACACATTGCTTCGCATCAGGCACAAGGCTTTTTATTTCTTTTGGCAAGTCCGAATTATGTACAGCCGCAACTGCTCTTTCACCCAAAGTAAAATAAATTTGAAATTTACCATTCATGGGTACAAACATAAACAACGTCCGCTTGCCACTTTTTATGTTTTTTGTCCATCCTGATTCTTTGCCATAAAACTTCCATTCCTCGGTTACATTTCTATAATTTTCCGACAAATGGTTTCTTATCGTTTCCCATAACTTATAGCTGTCGCCCAAAGCTATGACTGTCATATCGTCATGTGGCATAGATGCCTTTTCGTCAAATACGCTTAGTGCCATAATCGATTGTAGCATTCCAATTATTCATTGTAAATCTAAAAGATTGCCTATCCGTTTAAAATAGATATGTTATACTTGTTCATGGAAATAAAAACAATTGTCGGACACTATGGCAGCAACACTTTCGTTATAAACCATTTGGACAAAACCATAATAATAGACGCAGGTGCAAAACCCGTCGATTTACAAAAAGCCCTTGGTGGCAAGCTACCCGATGCAATCTTTCTTACTCATGAACATTTTGACCATGTATATTATATCGAAGAATATAAAAAGCTATTTGACTGCCCCGTCTATATTCCACCAAGCGAAGATAAAATTGTCATTGGCGGACTTGTTGTAAAACCAATACTTTGCCCAGGTCACAGTCCACAAAGTGTTGTTTATTTAATTGAGGATATTTTGTTTACTGGCGACGTATTATTCAGCGATACCATCGGACGTACCGACTTTATGCCAAATGGATGGGAATTAATGCAAGGATCACTTCGCAAGTTGCTTGATGTAAAATTCAAGATTGCTTATCACGGACATGGCGAACCAAGTGACTACGACGAACAAATCATGAATATACAAAGCTTTCTTTAAATTCCACTATTGACGAATTATCTATGTTGTCTTATAATGCTTTCAAACAAAGGAGATAAACATATGAGAAGTAACGTTAAAACCAGACCAAGCCGAGAAGACATGATTTCATGGATACGCGGATTTTCCAAACACTTCATTGACAAAAATGATCAATTTAAATCTTGTCATCCATTACAATTCATGAGCTTTGAGCATTTTTCAGATAAAGAACTTCAAAACATATATGATCAACTTAAACCGCTTTCAGATGAAATCTCTATAACCCAAGAACAATTATCAACATTAAAGACTTCGCTTGGTTCAAGTCTTGAATTAATAAAAGAAGAAGCAAGTACACGCCGTGCAAAAGCAAAGTTCAAAGAAATCAATACATCTATTATTGGAAAGCCGTGGAAAGGTACAGAAAAAGTTTAAGGTCACTTGCACGACCTTTTATTTTTGTATTTTTAAACTTTCGTGATAGCATAGCCTTATGAGAGTTGCATTTTTTGGAACACCAGAATTCGGAATACCCATTTTAGAATCATTAATGAAAAGTTCGCACGAACTTGTTTGTGTAGTGACTCAACCAGACCGCCCAGTCGGTCGAGGTGGTAAAGTAATTCATTCGGCGGTAAAGGATTGGGCAATTAAAAATAATATCCCAGTCATTCAACCCGAACGAATTTCTAAGGAAATTGAATTACTTGAACCTTTTTCTCCCGATGTAATTATTACGGCGGCATTCGGTCAAATGCTTCGACAGAATGTCTTGGATTATCCGAAATACGGTGTAATCAATGTGCATACATCGCTTTTGCCAAAATACAGAGGTTCTTCACCTGTTCATTGGGCAATTATGAAAGGCGAAACCACAACAGGTATTACCACAATGCAAACAGATATTGGCATGGATACGGGCGATATAATAATGTCCAAAAGTATCCAAATTGACGAGAATGAAAATTGCGAGGAATTAACAAAACGTCTTTCTTTTATTGGTGCCGAGTTGATTGTAACTACACTAGATTCTATAGAGAATGGAACCGCAAAACGTACACCACAAAACCATGACGAGGCAAGTCATTATCCAATGTTAAAAAAGGAAGACGGTCGAATTGATTGGACACGTTCAGCAAAAGATATAAATAATCAAATCCGTGGACTTAACCCTTGGCCAATTGCATATTTCGAATACAATGGCGAACAATTCCGAGTATACAAGGCAAACATTGTTGATGATAAAGAACTACGAGGAAGAGCAGGAAAAGTTCTTGTGTCGGATACCAAAAATGGGCTTGCTATTCAATGTGGGGCTGGTATACTGGAACCATTGATTGTTCAATCGAGCGGCGGTAAAAGGCTTGGCATAAAAGACTTTTTAAATGGACGACGATTTGAACTTGGTTCTATACTTGATTGATTTTCGGAGGTTATATGGAAATATCGGTTTCGCTGGATCCTGCTAGTGGTAAAGATTTCAAAGAATATGTACAATTCCTTAATGGGGTTGATAATATTGCAATTCATTGTGACGTGATGGACGGGTGTTTTGTGCCACGAAAATCAATTCCAATGAGTGAATACGAATATCTTTGCAAGAAAACAAAACATCCAATTGATGTACACCTTATGATTGAAAATCCAGTACGCGACATTGGTAATTTCCTTGCTGGCAATTGCCGAGGCAATATCCGTTCGATTTGTTTCCATGCCGAGGCAACATTCCCATTCGAGGCAATTAAATTGGTGGAAAAGATAAGGATGTCTGGTATTCGAGGCGGGATTGCAATTGATCTTCCGACCAAGATTGAGAGCATAGATTCTAACCTGCTCTTTATGTGTGATGATATCACGGTAATGAGTGTCAAGGCTGGTGCAAGCGGTCAGTCATTTAATAAAGACGCACTTAAAAAAGTTAAAACATTGAAAAAGCTCTACCCTGACAAACGCATTATTCTTGACGGTGGAATAAATATTGATAATATCAAAGAAGTAAAAAAATCAGGCGTAGATACTGCAGCAATGGCAAGTGCGGTTTATTCGGCACAAGACCGAGAATTAATGATTAAACAATTACGGATTTAACACACAAAAAGACTGTTACCCAGTCTTTTATTTTTGCGATATTTAAAACTACAAGAAAATTATTAGCTTGATTTCTTGTTCAAAGTCTTTTTGCATTTTGTACAAATTTTAATTGAAATATCATTACCATCCATTTCAAAAGTTTCCTTTTGAAGGTTTGGCTTATAGTGGCGTGGTGCCTTTCTGTTAGAGTGACTCACAGTATTTCCACGCATCTTTCCCTTTCCACAAAGTTGACAACATCTGCTCATAGTATTCTCCTTCCTTATTAACAGAATATTCTAGCACAAGGTTTTTTCTTTTGCAAGCAGTTTTATTATTCATACAAAAAGCCACCGAAGCGATGCCGGTGGCGTAATATAATGTGTGCAATTTCTTTGGAAGTATACATTTTTTTAATATCTATCTTTTCTCGTATTTTTGGGTCCACGTTTTTCAAACTTTTTGAAACTGCCTTCTTGTTTTGGCTTAAAACTGCCTTTTGGTTTACTTTCACTTGATTTGTTTTCTGTGTAATTTTTCCTACCTTCTTTGTTAAAGCTTTTTTTATTGTCATCTCTTTTATCAAAGCTTCTTTTCGCACCGTCATTCTTACTTTTTGGATTATTATCTTTTCTTTGAGTATTATTGCTTTTTTGTTGCCCAAAACTTCGCTGCCCAGATTTCTGGTTTCCTTGTCTTGGTTTTGAACTACCTTGATTTCTTGTTTTTGGTGCCTTTTCACTTAGCTGAGTGCCAAGACCTTGGTATTCTTCAATTTTATTGCCAAGTTTTGACGTCAACATATGAAGGTCTTTTAATTGTTGTCGCGTATTAATAATTGTAAATGAAACCCCAGGCTTGCCTGCACGTCCTGTTCTTCCTATTCTGTGGACATAATAATCTTCGTTGTTCGGAAAATCATAGTTCACCACAACATCTACGTTTTTAATATCAATACCGCGTGCCGCAACATCGGTCGCGACCAAAATACCACCATTGCCATTCTTTTTAAAGTTCTCCATAACACGACTGCGTTCACGTTGACGCATATCGCCATGCAAACATGTGGCAGGCAAATCTCTTCTGGCAAGAATTTGAGATAATTCCTCGGTCATTTTTCTTGTATTACAAAATACAATCGAAATCCATGGATTCATCTTTTCAATAATTTTTTCAAGAACGGCAGTTTTCTGAGTCTTTTCGCACGTTACAAAATATTGCTTGATAAGTGCATGTTGACACTCATAATTTGCAGACTTTATAGTTGTCGGGTCTTTCATAAACTCGGTTGTCAATTTTTGAATTGCGGGAGGCATGGTTGCACTAAACATGACTGTTTGCCTTGCATCTGGAGTAGATTTAAGAATTGTTTCAATGTCTTCTTTGAATCCCATATTAAGCATCTCGTCCGCTTCATCCAACACAACCATCTTTAAATAGTCCAATTTTAATGTACGTCTGCGTAAATGATCCATAAGACGCCCTGGTGTTCCCACGACAATCTTTGGAAATCTTTTCAACGCTTGGACTTGCCTGTCCATATTTGCACCACCGACAATTGGTGCAACTTGGATTTTATCGGTTAATTTCGACAATTTTCGTATGTCATCGGTAACCTGGATTGCAAGTTCCCTTGTCGGACATACAACCAACACTTGCACAGCATTAAAGCCACGATTAGCAAGCTCTAGCGCAGGTATCCCAAACGCATAGGTCTTGCCACTTCCCGTTTGACTAAGTCCTATTATATCAACCCCACTCTTCACAAGTGGTATTGTCTCCGCCTGTATATCGGTTGCCTCATCAATACCCTGCAACCCCAAGCCCTCGACAATATAATCGGACAGCCCCATATTTTTAAATTTCATAATTTTCTCCCTTCCAAGGCATCCGCCCGAAAGGGTTATGCCTTACAATTAAAAAATGCACCTCGTTGCTTTCTTACGAAAGCTTCTATGCATTTTTGGACATTAAAGCATAGATTTATGGAATTATCTTTTCAAGATAATTCCTAAGGTCATAAAAATCCGCACCAAAGGTACAGACCCTTTTTACGTTTAGATAGTATACTACATGTTTTGGTTATTAGTCAAACTTGTATTTCACAATACCATATCCTTTGCCGAACCCCAAACCCATGTTATACTATTTTATATGAAAGGTCTAAGACGAGCTATTAGAATATTTGGAGACCCTAGTGTCGCTAAATTCACGGCAACAGTAATTATTTTAGGCGTAATTATACGTGCATTTTTCATATGGTTAACAACAAACAGTATTATAGGCTTCGTTGACTTCCCTCGATGGTTGCCCGATGGTTGGCATCCTGCTCTTGTTTTTTTAGTTACATATGTACCTGGTTTAATAATTGCATTCGTTATTGAATCCCTAATCTTTATAATTTCATTTAAATTAATCGGAAAATTACAAATACCTAAATTAGGTTGGACAATAAGCAGTATTGCATTTTCCTCAATATACGTTCTATTTTGCATATTGATTCTGGTTAACGTGGAAATCCATTTCACAACTCTAGCAACTATTACTTGGATTTGCCTAGGTTCATTTCCAATTATATACTTTGCCGCTACATTTGTTTCCGTAGCAATAAAAGAATCGTAGTTGAAACTAACGTAATAATAACTTACTAAGGGTGGATATGTTCCTAGGTCAGAAAAGAAAACTCAGCAATGATGCTGAGTTTTGACTAGGTCTATTTTAAATTTTTTAACTCTTCTTATTTGCTTTAACGAGCAATATAACGCTTGGGATTATTGTTGCCAAGAAACCGAACGTGTACATTATGCTAAGCATAATAAGTGAATCAGGTGTATCAACATAATGTGATGGTATGTCTACCATAGCCGCAAATGCTTCCATTGAGAAAACAAAGAACATTGTAGCAAGTGCAAGAAGTGCTACCCCAACAACCAGTTGAAAAATTTTCTTCGAACTCATTTCTTCCCTCCTTTAGCTCCATATTATGCAAAAAACATTTATCTGTCAAATAATTTAAAGTTCGGCACCAATCGCCTTCCTTTCTCGCATTTCATACTCCATAATTTCCATTAGATGCGAGATAGTTTCATCATTCAATGGAAATGTAAAACTCATATGACATCGACATTTTTGTTGGCGTTCACCATCCAGAACAAAATCAAAACCTTTCAAGCAACGAGAATTGCAAGCCGTTGGATTAATCAATCTGCTACAGTTTCCGCCTTTTCTTATAATGTCTTTCATTGTGCTTGGCCAACAATTCACGACATTCTCATACGAAACAATATTGTCTGCATATACACGCAACATAAGTATCTTCTTTCGAAAAAGAAAATTAGCAACCGTTCGATTTGTCGGTTTATGTACGTACGACACGACATAGCCACTTGCTGCTTCTCTGATCTTTGTGACGCAATCATTTTTTATCAGATAGGTATGCAACTGACTCACAAATTCTTCATACTCGGTTTCAACCGAAGATAGAAAATCGTTAAATTGAATTAATTTTGACATAATATTATTTTTTGTTGTCAATCATATCGATAGAAATTTTTGGTGGGTCTTGCAGGACTTGAACCTGCGACCAACCGGTTATGAGCCGGTTGCTCTAACCAACTGAGCTAAAGACCCTTGGTTTCATGTTAAATGTTTAACTTTAAACGTACAAATTTCCCGAGGGGAAATTTGATGGTCGGGGTGGCAAGATTTGAACTCGCGACTTCTCGGTCCCAAACCGAGCGCTCTACCAACTGAGCCACACCCCGAAACTAAGTACTAGTTTATATTTTTACTTGTTAAATGTCAAGTGGATTATTTATAAGTTTTCCATCCATGTGATCCATTTCATGTTGAACACATACCGCCTCTATCCCATGAAAGTCGCGTTCAAATGCATTACCATGACGGTCTTGTGCACGCACACTAATGTGATGATGGCGGCGAAGTTTGTATGATTCATTCGGCACAGACAAACATGCCTCTGCCCCTTTTTTTGTGCGATTTTTAAATATGATTTCGGGATTGACAAGTTCAACCAGCCCGTCATCGGTCATGACAAGACACACACGCATTAAACGCCCAACTTGAACTGCCGCCAGTCCCATACCGCCCGCATAGTCCATAGTCTCTGCCATGTCATCAAGAAAGACGTGCAACCGCTCGTTAAATTCTCCAACAGGCTTTGATACCTTTTCAAGAAATGGGTCTGGATATTTTACAATTTCAAGCAATGCCATGTGCGTTTCCTCTCATTACATATATTAACACTATCCTTGGATTGTGCAAAAGACTTAACTTAAACTTTGCGGGTTTATCTCGAGAAATACCATTAACTTTTTTGTATCTTCTGACCTTATGGTTTCGTTAATAAAGTTAATCAATTCATCCTCCTTATCTCGATTAAACCGCATGAGGATTTGGTAACGGAATTTGTTTTGAATTCGACCAAGTGGACTCTTCATTGCGCCCAAGTAAATAAATTCGTCTTGCCGTGTTCGAAGTTTTGTCATTACTCGTTCAAGATACGATTTGATTGGTTGATCAATCTCGCCAGTAACAAGTATTCGTACAATGGTTGCAAAGGGTGGATATTTTGTTGTCGTTCGTGTATTTAATTCCTTTTCAAAAAAGTTTTGATAATCATAGTTCGCGGCATAGCGATAAACATAATGGTTTGGCTTGTATGTTTGCAGTATAACGCTTGGCTCGCTTGCATTGCCTTCCTTTTTGTGACGACCTGCCCTGCCTGCGACTTGGGTGATTAATGAAAAAGTTCTCTCGGATGCACGGAAGTCCGAGAAATGAAGTGAATTGTCCGCATCAATAATACCCACAACATCAACATTTGGAAAATCGTGACCCTTTGCAATCATTTGCGTTCCAACAAGAATTGATGGGGTCGTCTTTGCAAAGTCATTAATAATATTGACAAGTGAATCTTTTGTCTTTGTGTTATCGGCATCCATACGAAAAATTGGAATATTTGGAAAAATATTTGCAAGTTCTTCTACAACTTTTTGAGTTCCCGTATATCCATACCGCAACATATTACTTGAACATTTTTTACATGTATTTACTTTTGTAAAGCGTGCAGCACAGTAATGACATTTCAATAAATTGTCGTCTTTATGCCATACAAGCGATACATCACAATTTTCACAAGACGCAGTCCAACCACAACTCGTACACATAACACTTGAAGCAAAGCCACGGCGATTAAGAAAAATCATAGCTTGGCGATTATTTTCCAATGCATCTCCAAGTGCATGTATCAGGTCTCGCGAAAAAATTCCACCATTACCACCACGTATTTCGGACACCATATCAACTATTTGAATTTTTGGCATCTCAAGGTTATTAACGCGCCTATCCAATCTTAATAATTCGATCACGTCATTTTTTGCATTATGCATAGACTCAATCGACGGTGTTGCCGAACCCAGGACAAGTGGACATTTGTTATAACTTGCTCGCATTTTGGCAATATCATGAGTTGCGAACCTTGGATTGGATTCGCTGAAATAGCTTGCGTCATGTTCTTCATCTATAATAATTATGCCTATATTTTCTAGTGGTGCGAAGACTGCCGAGCGCGCGCCTATTACAATTTTTGCTTCACCATTATGTAATTGCAACCATTGATCATAGCGTTCGGTTGGTGAAAGACCGCTGTGTATCATTGCCACCGTATCACCAAAACGATTACGGAAATTCCCAAGCACCTGCGGTGTTAATCCAATTTCGGGGACAAGCATAATTGCCGTTTTGCCCAGTCCTAGCATTTTTTGAATAACATGCATATAAACTTCGGTTTTGCCCGAGCCCGTTACCCCGTGTAATAGGAATGTTCTATCTTTGCCTGATAGAATCTGGTCAACAACCTTTTGTTGATGTTCAGTCAACGTAATTTCTTTTTCTTTTATTTCAAGCGCTTTTAATTCTTTGTTCTCGGTTTTTCTAGCACGTTTGCGTCCGCGCACCATACCTGGAACAAACAATCTTAATACATCAATCAAACGCAGTTTAAATTTCTCGCATATCAACGGTGCTATTTCAAGTAATTCTGGCTTGACTGCAATGAATTCATCAGTTGACTTTGATATTTCCTTTAGCTTGAATTCGTCGACGGTGGTCGAGTCTTTTATATCAAGAACAAACCCCTCGACTATACGCGGACCAAATGGCACAAAAACACGCGAGCCAATGCTGACTCGCTTGTTTAAATTTTCTGGGATAACATAGTCAAATATTTGCGTTTCATGACCCATGACCGCATCAATAACTATTCGTGCGTATTTTTTCATTTCTCACCTAGTCTAGGCACTTGTTGATGTAAATGTAGTATCACTTGTTCCAAAGTTTGCAACTACCTTGCCCTCGGCAATTTCGCGAAGAGCAAAAGTTAATTCTTTGGTTTTTGAATTAGATAAAACAGCAGGCATCTTTACAAAGATTTCGCGCCCACGTTTTGCCGCAATAATTGCAAGTGCATATTTATTACCAATTTGGTCGATACAGTCTTCTATTTTTGGGTATAGCATAATTTAATTTTCCTTTTTTGCTTAGTTGGTACGAAGTTTAAACGTTGGCTGGTCCTTTTCAATTCTCATAAGACGGTTGTATTTTGCCGTTCTGTCTGTTCGGCTTAGACTTCCTGTTTTGATTTGTTTTGCCGCAACCGCAACCGCAAGATCAGAAATTGTTGTGTCCTCGGTCTCCCCACTTCTGTGACTTATAATTGTTGCATAGCCCGCATCGTGTGCCATTTTGATACATGCAAGTGTCTCGGTCAAGCTTCCGATTTGATTCAACTTAACAAGAATTGCATTACATGCACCCATACGGATACCTTTCTTCAAGCGCTTTGTGTTGGTACAGAAGAAATCGTCTCCCACGATTTGAACTCTCTTACCAAGACGAGTTGTAAGTTCAACATAACCTTTCCAGTCATTCTGGTCAAGTGCATCCTCGATAGACGCAATTGGGAAATCTTTACAAAGACCTTCGTAATAATCAATCATTTGACGACTTGTAAGCTCTTTGCCTTCGAAGTTGTAACGACGACGCTCTGGGTTATAGAATTCTGATGCTGCGACATCAAGTGTAAATTTAAAGTCCTCTCCGACTTTGTAACCTGCTTTTTCTACTGCTTCGACAATTACCTCGAGACCTTCTCTATTTGAACCAAGGTTTGGTGCAAAACCACCTTCGTCACCTACCGCGGTATTCAAACCCTTTTCTTGTAAAACTTTTTTCAACGAATGGAATACTTCGCTGCCCATACGGATTGCGTCGGTTACTGTTGTTGCGCTTACAGGCAATACCATGAATTCTTGGATATCAAGGTTATTGTCCGCATGCTCGCCACCGTTGATGATGTTCATCATTGGCATTGGGTATGTCATTTTTTCTGTGCCGAATAATTTACCCATATATTCGTATGGTGCTTGTTTTCTTGCCTGGGCTGCTGCGTACATACATGCAAGAGACACACCAAGAATTGCATTTGCACCAAGTTTTGATTTATTGTCTGTGCCATCCAACTTATTCATAGCCTTGTCAATCATAGTTTGCTTTGTAACATTCATACCAACAAGTGCGGGAGCAATTACCTTGTTAACATTGTTAACAGCCTTTAAAACACCTTTACCATGATAGCGTTTTTTGTCGCCGTCACGAAGTTCTACCGCCTCGAATTCACCTGTGGACGCACCACTTGGAACAATTGTCCAACCATAGAAACCTTTACCTGCCCATACCTCGACCATTACTGTTGGATTACCACGCGAGTCCAACACCTCTGTTGCATCAATCTTTGTAATTTTCATTTATTTTTCCTCCGATTTATTAATTATAGGTCAATTTTCGTCATTTAGTCAAATAAAATACATTAAAAAATGGAACCTTTTTAAATAGTTTCTTTCGGATTTATAAAAAAAATAATTTACTATGTTTCGCAAAAAAAGCTTGGTGATCTGTATCTTGAGAGTAAGAAACCAGAACTTGCCTTTGCTGTATAAAGTTTTTCCAACTTGTTTGCCATATTATATTATAACATATGGTAATTCCCGACTTCAAGAGTCAAATCAATACATCGAAATCTCGTCCTTGTCATTACGTACATGTTTAAATGTTGGAAACCGAAGTGAATAGTTGTCGTCGTTTTGATTCTTTGACACTTCAAAATAACCAATTTCAATTATCTTGCCAATGATTTGGTCGGGGTTTGCAAAATATAGCTCGCGGTCTTCCTGTTTAAAACCGCTTCCGACTTTGCATGTGTGTTCCCGTTTATCGGGACCAATGAATTTGACATGTACGGCACCAAGCTTTCCCTTGTTGGCACCCGTACCTTCTTCCATGGATAATACCAAAACATCTGCTGTGTGGAATTTTTTGACCTTTAACAAATTCTTTGTACGTTTACATTCATAAGGCGAATCAGACGGCACAAGCATCAAACCTTCTTCCCCGTTTGCCGTATATTTGTCAAACAATGTCGGAATTTGCGATGTGTCTGAACCCCTGTGTAAAATCCCAACGTCTTTTAAATGTGGTGCGTTCACTTTACTTAATTCTTTGGATAAACCTTCTACTCGTTCAATCGCAGGCTCGATTGAAATGCCCGCTATGAAGTCATTTTTAATTACCCTGTCAAAGATATTAAAATCAACCCCACGCTTTTCGTTGTCAGACGATGTTATCTTTACTGTTGCACGATAAATCTCGGCAATATTCATATCAGGTCGTGGATTTGATAAAAGCAATTCTCCATCATAGACATAGTCTTGGTTTAATTGTTTTACCTCTTCCGCCAACTCGACTAGATCCTCGATAGGTCTGCCACCACGTGAATAGAATACTGGTGTTCCCTCGTTAAATATTAAAACACATCTCACACCGTCAAGCTTCATCTTTACAAGAAACTCCTTGCCCTCGAGATATTCTTTGTTGTCTTCCCAACTCTCGGCAAGCATGACATTCAACACAGGAATGAATCCATTTCCAAAGACCTTGTTAAGCGTCTTTTCCTGGATACCAAGTTTTAAATCTTTTTTTACAAGACCAAATATAATCTCACGAGTTTCATTGTCGAAATTTGCCACAAAATTATGAAGATACTCGACATCAACATCACGACCGCTGTTATTTTTGCGAAAGTATTCAAGTAGCCCAAGCAAAGATACATTATCATTCTTCGCCGTACTCTGCTCGTAAAGATTAGAATCAAGTAATGTTCCCGCACTCTTGTTCTTTTTAAAAAGTTTCTTGTCACTTATTCCAGTAACAATATACGGGTTAAAAAGGAAGTACAATACTTCCTTTACTTCGTAATCACTTTTGTATTCGGCAAGGTACCCTTCTTTTTCAAGACGACCTGTTGTTGACCGCAGTTTATTTACCAAGCTTACAAATCTATCAAGCATGAATTCCCCTTATTTATCGCACCCATCTCACGGAGCCCGCCCTGAGCGTAACCAAATGGGTTCGCTCGTCTAGTACTTCCGAGATGGTATGGCTTATTTATAGATTATTTTGTTACACTCTTCACACACAATGTAACCATCAACATCAATTTTATGTGTAAGCGATAATGGCAATTCAAAGTGACATCCGCCACATCTATCCGAGTTTAATTTAACTACAACTGGTTTTCCACCTTTTTCGGTCGAACGCGCTTTTTTATATATTTCAAGCAATTTTTTGTCCACCGCATTTCCAAGTTTTTTTAACTCTTCTTCTATTTCATTTGCCTTGCCCGCGATATCTTTCTTTTGCTTTTCGTATTCGGGTGTCAATGTTTGGATGACTTTTTGTGCACGCATAATTTTTAACTTTGCATCTTCGAATGCTTGATTTGCGTTATTTATTTTTTTAATAAGTTCATTTAATTGTGCTTCGTATCCTACAACCTTTGTGTTCACCGCAGACGTATACGCAATCGCAGAACCTAATTCGTCCTCGGATGATTTGTCGTGGTCCTTTGACGAAATTTCATCGGTACGCACAAGAAGTTCGGACATATTCTTTTTAATTGCATCTATGTTAGATGCCGTGTGCTTTGCCTCGTCTTCCAAGTTCAAAACGACTTTCTTCATAGAATCAAGCATACGGTTTGCCTCGTCAATGTCGCGTTTAATTTTGCCGCTTTCGACAACGTTCACAAGGTCAATTTTTTCTTTTTCTTTTTGTTGATAATCAAGTAAAGGTTTAATCATTTAAAATACTCCCTATTTAGGGAGTATATCACAGTTTATAAAAGCGGACAATATAAAATTAACTTTTACTTACTTCAATATCATAATCATTTGCGTTATCTGCAACTTGTTTTAAAGAACAACGGGTTTTTTTCTTTCCAAAGCCGTATTTCTCATAAATCTTATCATCCAATGGACCTTCGTTAAACCTTTCAAGAGCCTCTAGAAAATTCCTATTTCTCATTCTTTCAAGAATTTCTTTATCATCGTCGTGCATTTTATACCTCCCAATTGAATGTTTAACCCTCTTTAAATTCTTTGATTAATCGGAGTCTCATTGGGTTTTTGAGTTTACGTAATGCCTTTTGCTCAATCTGACGGATACGTTCACGGGTAACGCCGAAGATTTTACCAACCTCTTCCAATGTTCGCATTTTACCATCTTCCATACCGTAACGAAGACGCATAACCATCTGTTCACGTGGAGTCAATGTGTTAATAACCGAAAGGAGCAATTCACGAAGCATGATTGTTTGTGCAATTTCTGCAGGGTCACCGATTGTTTTATCGGCAATAGTCCCAAGCAAATCACCCTCACCCTCGTCACCGAGTGCTTGGTCAAGATATGTTGGACCTTGTGCGTGTTTTCGGATTTCTTGAACCTTTTCATAGGTCATTTCCATTGCAACGGCAAGTTCTTCGGTCGTTGGGTCACGCCCAAGTTCTTGTTGAAGTAATTTTGTTAACTTGTGCAACTTGTTAATTGTTTCAACCATGTGAACCGGAAGACGAATTGTACGGTCTTGGTCGGCGATTGCACGTGTTATTGATTGACGAATCCACCATGTTGCATAGGTTGAGAACCTGAACCCCTTCGTATAATCAAACTTTTCAACCGCACGCATAAGTCCAAGGTTACCCTCTTGTGTTAAATCTTGGAATTGCATGTTGGTTCGGTTGGTATAACGTTTTGCGATATGTACAACAAGACGAAGGTTAGCCTCGATCATTTTTGAACGTGCCTCTTCCTCGCCCTCGGTAATTCGTTTTGCTATGCTTTGTTCTTCTTCATTGGTCAAAAGGTCAACACGTCCGATTTCACGTAGATATGTCTTGACGCTGTCGTCTATACTTGCCGCCGCCATCATTTTCTCGACATCGACGTCACGTTGGGTTGAAACTTCGGATGAATGTCTTATTTTTATACCAGCATCTTGGATAACATTTTGAATTTTGTTAAGGTCTTCGGCGGTAGCCCCAATCTCGGAAAAGCCAATGAAAGTTTTATCCTCGTCAACAAAACCCTTTGTCTGCCCATTGTCAATAACACGGCGCAAAAGAACCTCTATCTCGGGTTTTGAAAATCCATATTGTTCCAAATCAAGTTCTGTTGTTTTCATTGCTCGTTCCTTTTGTATTTAAGACTTCTTATCTTTTTACTCAGCTCTCCAAGTTCACGATTAATCTTTTCTCGTTCTTCTGTGTTTTTCTCTTGTGAATATGATTGCATTAATCGACTTCTCATCAATTCAAGTCCAGCACTTTCAAGTCTTGCAAGATGAATCTCGAATTCACTTTTTATGTCCAGAGTATTATTGAAATTCCAATCAAGAAGATGATTTATTTGGGCAAGTTCGTCTTCTTCCAACTCATCAAAAATATCTCCAAGCTTCCATTTCTTATTATCCCTTTTTTTGTCATAGATTATTTGTGATATGCGTTTGTAAAGATTATTCTGGATATGTTCAAGCTCGCTTGCCTCCACCTTGTCATGAAGAATACAAGCCATTACAAAGTCAAGACTTTGTGCGTTTCCGTCTTTGACAGGCGGAAGATGTACTTGGTTAACAATAGATTCTGCAGGCTTTGCCTTGTTGCCTGCTTTGTTTAAATCGTTTCGAAGTCCATCAATCGAGATGCCAGATATTCTTGATACTTTTGGCAAATATAACTCGATTTCACTTGTTTTGTCAAGTGGTTTTAAAATTTCAAGTGCCTTTTTTAAATATTCCGCTTTGCCAAGATTGTCGTTCAAATTCGAGTATTCTTCCAAAACGTCCAATTTGTAATCAATTAATGGTTTTGCCTCTTCGATTAATTTGTGAAATGCACCTACCCCGTTTTCTTTTACAAAAGAATCTGGATCAACATCGTGCGGTAATGATATAACACGAACTTTTGTACCTTCTTCTTTTTCCAATATATCAAGCGACCGAAGTGCGGCTCGCCTTCCTGATTCATCACCATCAAAACAAAGATAAATATTGGGCGAGAATCTTTTAAAAATTTTGGCATGAAACGGTGTAAGTGCGGTACCCATACACGCAACTGTGTTATGGAATCCTTCACCTACCAAAGATATTACGTCAACGTTTCCCTCGACAACGATAAGTTTGTCGACAACATTCGACAATTTATTCTTTTTTAATACATCAACACCATATACGATGTTTGATTTGTCGAATACCATTGTCTGGGCCGTGTTACGATACTTTGCTATGTTTTTATCGTTTGATAATGTTCTTCCAGTAAAACCAATACACGAACCATAAATATCAAATATGGCAAAAGTAATTCGTTCAGCCATCGCATCATAAACTTTTCCTTTGTCGCTTGATGCTGCTACCCCGCTGTCTACTATGTCTTGGTCTTTGTAGCCCTTTTTGCGAAGATAGCTTACAATCTCGTCCCAATCATGACTTGCACCAATATTAAACGTCTTTATTAATTCATCTGTGATGCCACGGTTGTGAAGATATTCTAGTTTATGTTTGCTCTTTTCAAGGTAAAGATTTTTGCAATAGAACTCGCGTACTGATTCAAGTATTTCCAGAATTACTTCTTTCTTTTTTTTGTTTTGCAAATATTTCGCATCAACCTTTATCTCGGGAAGTTCAAGGTTTGCCCACTTGGCAAGTAATTCAATTGCACCAATATAGTCGGTGCTTTCAAGTTGTTTAACCAAACCAATAACATTGCCGCCAGCATGACATCCAAAGCAATAATAAAATTGTTGGTTTTCATTAATAGAAAAGCTTGGGGTTTTTTCATGATGAAAAGGACAAAGCCCCCAATGTTGTCGTCCCTGTGCCTTCAAAGTCATATAACGTGATGCCACTTGGACTATGTTATTACTAAGCTTTACCTGTTCAATAAAGTCAGGCGGAAGTGGTCGTTTTGACATACCGCGGATTATATCATACTTCTGCAAAAAATGCTAGTTTTTTTCGATAATGACAACTGCGACTGCTGTGTCTTTTGTGTGGCTTATGCTAAGTGTTGAATACTTGATTTTTTCACCAAGCTCGGCATCTTGTATATTTAAAAACGGTGCACCTTGTTCTGTATGTTTGATTTCGATTAAATTTAATTTTGAATGCATTACACCAGTTCCAAGTGCCTTGAAAAACGCCTCTTTTGCGGCATACAGACCCGCAATTGTCTGGGGTGCATTATTCTTGGATATTATATATTCGCGCTCTGAAGCCGAGAAAATGCGCTCTAAATGTGCATTTGATAATTGTTTCATTCTTTTTACATCTTGTATGTCTATGCCGATTTGCATTTTATCTCCCCTCGGTACCTAATATATCATCGCGTAATTTTTTTAATTCTTGTTTAAGTTCTTTTTTGCGCGTTCTTGCTTCTTCTTTGGCTTTGCGTAATTCCTGCCATTTGGTTTGATATCTGTCAAGTTTATCAATATCAAGCTCTTGTTGTTTTTTATATTCATCGGCAACCGAACTTACAAGTTCGTAATCAAATCCCTTGCTTGCCAAATGGCGATAGAGTTTTTGAACTGTTTTCGCATCGCGACCTTTGTTTCGCATATATTTTTCGGCGACACGGTTACAAAGTTCTTCTTGACTTTCTTCTTCTACGATTTCTTCGATAGATTGTTCAATTAACTCTTTATTTATACCACGGCTGAATAATTTATTTCTTATTGAACCAACACCAAGTTTACCACTCTTCTGTTCGGTGAACATTTTTGCGTATGCCTCGTCATTGATATAATTCATAGTTCGAAGACGTGCGATGACTCGGGCAACCGTTTCTGGGCTTGCATCTTTTTTATAAAGGTATTGTGTTATTTCACGCTCGGTTCTTGGGCTTCGGAGAATATAACCAAGTGCCTTGATATAAAGATCATTTTCACCAGTACTTGCAAGCAGATTTGATAATTCGGAATCGGTCAATTCTCTTCCGACAACAATATTGTAACGAATAACATCATCAAGACTTATTCCACAAAAAAATTCGTTATTAACATAGACGTTAAGTCGTTCTTTGTTGGATTTTTGTACTTCAAGTGATGTAATTTTACTAGTCGAATCAAGTACATCTTGCAATATATCCATGCCCCCTCCTACCAATTTAATAGTATCACATATTTCTGGAAAAGTAAATAAAGCACATATCCAAAGAAAAAGCACCATAGTGGTGCTTTATATTAGACATAAAAGATTTTCATATTAAGCATAAACGAGATTGCTTGGACAAGATAACTTAATTTAATGTGAACATCCTTTGGGGTGCAATCAATTTGGAATGCATTACCAACCTTTTTGCAACCGTATTGGCGAAGTATAGCAACAAGGTTTTTGATAACATCTGGCTCGCCAAGTTCAAATATCTTATCAAGTTCCTCAAGAGTTGCACCTTCGTCACTTAACGCAAATCCACCGTTCGGAGTCGGAACCATGAATATTTCATACATTCCGCCTTCAATCTTGTACATAGGAAATCCAATTGCGTAACGACCATCATTCATGTCCATTACTTTGATTTTCTTTTTGAAGAATTCTTCTAATTGTTGCATATCCACCTCGTTTTTTAATTAATAAATTCTAGCATAATACTATATATTTATCAAGTCTTTTATAAAAATTGCATTAAAGTTTCATCAAACACTTGACAGCCATGTCAAACAAGTATGTACGTTTTTCTGTTCTTGAATGCCAATCACGATAGTCCCACCCATCTTTTTTAACATGGTCAGCCGCATATAATAATTGTCCACATAATAGTTTTTTGTGTTCAGCCACCGCAAGAAATGCACTACATTCCATTTCAACAACATGACATCCCTCTTGTTTGCGAAGTTCAAGCTTATCTTGTGTCTCGCGGAAAATAGCATCGGTTGTCCATGTTTTAACTTTCGTATAGCTGGCACCTTCTTCGATCAATGTTTCAATTATTTTTCTTACAACATTTGGATTCATTTTAACTTCACGTGCGGGCGGCAAGTAATGGTAACTTGTTCCCTCATCACGGACTGCAGATGTCGGTACAAGCACAAAGTCTTGAGTTTTTTCATCATCAAGTGTACCTGCTCCACCGCATACCATAAATTTCTTCACGCCTTGTGCTGCCAAGATTTCAATCATACGTGCAGCTTGAGGTGCACCTACTGGCATTGGCATTACATAGATGAATTCATCTCCGACTTTCATTTCGTAAACACGAGGTCTGTAACCCTCGGTTCTCATACGAAATACTTGATTGATTTTAAGATCTCGTTCCAAAACATCAACAACGTCCGAAAAGTATGTGAAAACACATCGACGAACGGCTTTTCTCTTCTCTCTGAAAAACATTTCATATTGCTTTGGCTGGACAATCGGTTGTGATTTTGGGTCATATTCAAGAATTGGGAATTGTTCTTTTTTTACCATACTATTTTTTCCTTTTCAATTTCTTAATATAGCATTTTTATAAAAACAAAGCAATAAGTTGTTAGTATGAAGAAGATATTGGTAACAACTATTTGTGTTCTTTTTTTGTTATTTATGTTTATTGATGTTACCGCATTCGTTGACGCTGGGCGTCGCGGATTTTCGTTATTTACTTCTTCTGTTCTGCCAGTATTATTTCCATTTTTTTTTATAACAAGTTTCATGATAGAAAGCGGAATCTTTTCAAAAAGCCCCCGATTTATAAGCAAAGCTATGCAAAGAATTTATAAAGTCGATGGCAAGGTCGCACCCGTTTTCATTCTTGGTCTTGTTGCCGGCTATCCAACAAGTGCAAGAATGTTATCCGAACTTGTCAACCAAGGCGAAATTTCAAAACAAGATGCAATTCGTGCGTCAACATTCACAAGTATTACAAGCCCAATTTTTATAATTGCAACAGTCGGGGCAAGTCTGTACTCGGATGTTCGGTTTGGAGTACTTGTCTTCGCCGCAATAGCAATCGGAGCATTAATCAATGGATTTTTATATCGCAGCATCAAGTTCAAGACAACCGATACTACCGTAAATCTCGATAATAAAGCAGAGCAAAAAAGCACAAGTGATGCATTGATGTCATCTTTACAAAGTTCAATACAAGCCATAATGATGGTGGGCGGACTTGTAGTGTTGTTTTTTATATTGGGCAGCCAAATTGATACTATACTTAATCTATCACATATAGCAGACATAGTTCTCTCATCTATACTCGAAATGACGCGCGGAATATTTCTTGCATCATCTTATCCTAATCTTACAACTATGCTCCACCTTGTAATGGCAACCGCGATTTTGTCTTTTGGCGGATTATGTATCGGGATGCAAGGATTTTTGTTTTTTAAGAAATTCGGTATGCCATTTTGGTTTTATTTGTTGTATAAATTTTCCCATATGATCTTGTCGATAGGCATTGTGATGTTACTTGCCCTTGTATTCTAGAATATAGACATTCGTACGTCCATATTTCTTGTACTTAATATTAAATATATCTATATTTAGATTTGGATTATTCTCACACTCAAGCATTACAATTGCACCTTTGTCAAGCATGTCGAAATTTGTAATATAATCTATGGCAATCTCACCAAAGTTTGAATCATATGGTGGATCAAGAAATACAAGAGAAAACTTTTCACGTTTTCCCTCTTTGATTTGGCTTTTCAGATTTTCAAGTAATTGCATATAGTCCAAATTAAAAATTTCAAGGTTATTCCCTAGCCCTTTTGTATTTTGTTTAACTATCTCGAGTGCAACTTTGTCAACATCGTTTATGATCACATGTTTTGCACCACGACTCAAACATTCACATGAAAATGCTCCGCTTCCAGCAAAAAGGTCAAGAACAATTCCCCCCTTTACTTTGACACCAACAAGATTGAATACATTCTCACGAACTCTATTAGTGGTTGACCGTGTTGTCTGGTTTGATAGAGGTGCCAATTTTTTTCCTCTGAACTTGCCACTTATTATTTGCATAGATAAATATAACATGATTATCGCTGAAATTAATCTTAAAATTATACGTGAAAATATCCGAACACTTCGGAAAAGACTTAGCAAAAATGTTAAAATATGTGCGGTCGTAAAGGCGAATGCATATAGTCTTGGAGATGTCCCGATTTCTCGTGCAATAGAACGTGATGTTGCCATGTTTGCAGTTGCACATTTGTCAGAGGCAAAACGACTGCGTGAAAATGAAATTGCTTTACCTATACTATTATTCGGTGTATGTGAAGATTATAAAGAGGCGCTGAGACTGGGGTTGATCACAAGTATTAATTCTGTCGCCGAAATTCGTGAACTTGCGAAAGCAACCAAATCACAAAATTCACAAGCAGTATGCCATATAAAGGTGAATACAGGACTGAACAGATATGGCATAACAACAATGTGGCAACTTCGCAAGATAATCGAAATTGCAATCGAAAATGGCATTACTGTAGAAGGACTTTATACTCATTTTGCTTTCGAGGAAGATAATCTGGACAGAGTTGATAAACAACTTGAACGATTCAAGCCATTCCGAAAACTTTATAAGAAATACTTTCCAAAAGGAATTATACATGCGGCTTGTGCTGGTACCGCTCATTATCATCCAGCACAATTTGATATGGTGCGTGTCGGTAAAAATCTTTATGGAGGTTACCACGGCTATAAAACGGCAATCACTATACGTGCAAAAATTGTTGCCGTTCAAAACATTAAAAAAGGTGAAATTGTTGGATACGGTGGCACTTTTATCGCAAAAAACAATATGCGAGTCGGCATTATAAATTGTGGTTATGCAGACATCGCCCACACCAGCATGAGCAATAATGGTTATGTGCTTGTGAATAATAAACCATGTAAAATACTAGGAAGAATTTGCATGGATTCATTCATGATTGATGCAAGCGAAATAGACAACGCGATTGGCAAAGAAGTCCTGATAATTGCAGATAAAGACCCAATAACGTTAGTTGAAGTTGTTACAACAAACAAGCTTGTGACTTGTGATTTACTTTGTGGATTTAATTTCAATAGAGCAAAATTGATTTATAAAAAATAGAAAAAGGCTCTGAATTCAGAGCCTTTTTTAAATTACGAAGCACTCATTGCGGTTGTTGTAAAGTAAAGTGATTGTTCTGGGAATGCTGTTCTCCATGTTTGAATGTTTTGCGTTCCGTTCGAGACACCCATAAGAGAATGTATTCCAGTACCTCGGTTTGTTATTGTATTCAACAATATTCTTGCAACTGGCATTTTGTCGAATGGGTTGATTGCCGCGTTACTTCCACGAAGTGCAACTGGAGTTGCATGATCCATATAAACCATAGCAAGTCTTGACATACCAGCGAACACACCATGTCCAAGAGTTATCGGACCACCAGTTCTGCCATCCACAAAGTCGATTGTACTTGGAATGAAGATGTTACGCAAGTGTCTGTGGTGACTGAACGCGCCGTCTGCTACGTGTCCAATGACCCAGTCTGAATGATCTGTGTCTGGAGTTGGGTCTCCACCACGCATATGTGCCAAGTTAAGGTTTGCGTTGGTATTGCCTGGTGCATATACAACAAGGGTTAATCTGTCTGGACGAGTAAACTCACGTAACATAAGGTTACCCATAATCGCAACATATCCAAACCTTGCGTTACCAACACCATGCCATACACCATCCCAAGGTAGCACAACAGTATTCTGGGTCTGGAAGTTAGCAATGTTTGTCTGGGTAAATGCATGTGCACCTATGTGCGATACCGTTGTTGGAATTCTGAAAAAATTTGCCAAGTTTCTTGAACGCTCGAACGCACTTGCTCCAATTGTTGCAAGTCTTACTTGTGCATCAACGATTGGGTCTCCCTCGTTAAATCCGAGACTTACTGTGGTAAGTGCAAAGTTCTCAAGGAATGCACGTGTCCCGATAACAGTTGTATTAACAGGCAGGCTCACAGCGGTAAGTCTGTAATTATATGCAAATGCATTATTGCCAATTACAAAATCACGAAGTGTTGCGGCATATGCTGATAATTGTGTATCAGGATCAATAAAGTTGTCCATGATTTGATCTACAGCAAATACAAGATTTGTTGCATTAGTACGCTCGAATGCCTGGTTGCCAATATTACGCATGAATTCACCAATTCGGATTTCATTTGTAACTGTGTTCACAGATCCGTTTAATGGGTACCAGAATCCGCGGTTTGCAACATGTGTAACAGGTCTTACAAATCCTTGTGAACCAAATTGAACAGCAGATGGAATGTGGATATTTGGTCCAATGTTCTCGCCACCTTCACGTCTTGCTGTAAGACCACGTACACCGCCTTCAAGTACAAAGTGGTCACCATTTGCAAGATATTCAATTCCAGTAGATGCTTGTTCGTAAAGTGCTGTGAATATTACTTGGTCTGCTCCAAGTGTAAATATTGGAATTTGTGTTTCGTGAATACTCTCTGCTGTACCAGTTGGCAGATATACATTCACTCCTTCATAAGCACTCCAGAATCTTGATGTCCACATACGAGCAAGATATGTATTAGGAAGCTCTTCGGCTGCCCATCCAACAAATCCATGACGAGTTCCACCAAAATTGAATATGTGTGATGAACCTGGGATAAAGATACGTGTACCTGGTGTTGCCATACGAGCATCAGTTACCAAGATTTCTTCGCCGATTGTATTGTCGTTGTTTGCAAGGAAGAATCGGAGCGAGTTTGTAAGGTTAATGTCTTCGAGATTTGTTCCTGTTCCAATAAAGTCAACCAATACTTCTGCCCATTGTGCAACAAGAACTACTGTACCACCTTGTGTAAAGATGATTTGGTCGTTTGTTACAAGTCCAATTCTACGCATGTCACCTGGCATTACTATTTCGGTTGTGCCATATACTTGCCAACCGATGAATGCAAATCCAGTAAACTGAAACGCAGATGGCAATGCAATAATCTCGAATTCGTTTCCGAATGTTTCGGCAAATGTTTCTTGATATTCAATCGCAGCAAGACCAGAGTTGTCTGTTGTACCACGGTTAAATATAACATTTACATTACGTGTTACGAAACGGCTGTTACCGATTGAAAGGTCTTCGGATACTTGACCGTTGTTAAGAAGACGTGGCATTGCAGACGCAGCTTGATGCTGTGTTGCAAGTTCTGGTGTGTTTACAAAGATTGGGAAGCTGTTTCTTTGACCGTGTGGTCTTGTTGAAGCATTAAGTATTGTGGTATTAGCATTACCAGTTGCCTGGGTAATTGTCATACCATTTGTAAGTACAAGTTCTTCAACAATTCTCCAATCAAGGCTTTGTAACAAGTAACCGTCAATGTTAATCGCAGACATTGTTGGTTGCATGTGAACCATAAAGTGTTCAAATACAAGTCCAGCTTGAGTACCGAGATAAATGTCGGCATTAATATGTAATATTCCAGTCGCCGCAAAGTCAAGGTTTGACAATGCGTACATGTTGACCTGTAACGGAGCATCTTCTGGAGTTTCAATTATCCATGCTCCAGTAATAGGTGCAGCAGCTGTGTGGAAAATAATGTGGTCACGGTCACGTTCGGACATTGGGATTGTACCATCACCGAAGTAAAGCACTCTGTTATCTGTACCAGCCATGAACGCGCGGTTAGAGACCAATGAATTATCGTTACCAAACGTAATTGTAGCAAGGTCAAAGTTGAAACCACTTAAGAACTCGTGGTGGAGGTCAAGACCAGCGTTATTTGGAAGTCTCATAGTTGTTAGAGATGTGTGATAGAACGCACGACGCTCGATAGCACGCATTCCAGTTCCAGTAGGACGAATTGCGGTCTGTATCTCAGAGTTACGTAATTGAAGTGTAGTTACTTCTGAAACGTTTGAGAACGCGTATGTTCCAATGACAGACACTCCGCCAAAGATAGCTGCGTTTGTTCTTCCCGCCATTGTTCCTGCATTTGGGAATGCAATCAACACACGTTCTGTACCAGCGATAAGGTCACCACTACTGTCATGTGTACGGCTGTAAAGAATACCCCATGTTCCTGCATCAAGCGAGTAGCGATATTTCTCAGATTGACCGTAGAAGTAGTCAATGCCTGCGTTAATTGTGTCGCTGCCGTCGGCTTCTGTTACAAGTGTAAGAACACCTTGAGTAACACGGTACTCACGAAGACTTGACATGATTTCAAAGTTCTCGATTTCACCAGCAATGATGTTGAATACTCTGTCGTATGTGTCACCAGTTTCTGGGTTGTATCCGCGAAGTGCGTCATTGATATAAAGAATTTCAAGTGTTCTTGCAATTATTGCACGAGGCGCAATCGCAAGCCCAGTACCCGCATCATCAGTTGGGTCAAGGTACGTTGGAAGGTTGATTTGAATTGCATTACGAGCCACAACCGATTCATATGGAAGTACACTTAAACCACGTGGGAACAATACAACGTCCGCAGTTGTTACAAGTTGACCACCATTGCTTCGTAGAATCTGGAAGTAATCTGTGTTGAACAATGTCGATGTTTCCCCAGGAAGTGACAATATTCTCATACCGTCAAAATGAGGATGCAAGAATGTTCCAGGAGTAATTGCATTCAATTCGGCATCATCATAAAGGTAAATCCCGTTAGTTTGTGTTAATTCAAACGCATCTTCCGAATATGCAAGCCATTGTGCAATCATGTGGAAACCTTCGGTAACACTTGGCAAGAATTGACCTGGATAGAATATTCGATTAAGTGGACCAGATGTGAACCTGAGACCTGTTTCATAATGCACAGGAAGCCATCCGACGAAGTTGTATCCTGGGCGCTCGAAACCTGTGTCGTCGAATACCATCATACCGTATGTTCTGAAGCCTGCTTGTCCGTAACCTACTGTTGCAGAATTATCGCCACCAATAACTGTTCTCTGGCTACCTTCGAACATGTATCCAGTCTGGAGACGGTAATCACCGTATCCAAGACCTGGGTGGTATTCGATATGAACTTGGTCAACAGACCAAATTGCATAAAGTCTAATATCGAATGTACGTGAATAGTAAGGGTTTTGTGGTGCAACCGCATGTCTTGTGATTGTTGCAACGTCAATTGTGAATTCTGTTAAATTATTACCTGACGAGACATTAATGTTCCCAAGAAGTACGTCTGTTGTGATGTTTGGGTCAAAAATGTGTTGTCTTTCCATTGGGTCAAGTGCCCAACCAAGGAAACGAAGTCCACCTGGGTCCGTCATTGCATATGGACTTGTTTCGTATGAAGGAAGAAGCCCAGATGCAGTTGTGTTATATACAAATCCACCGTGCAAAATAGTATTTGCTCCGTTTGTTTCACCAGACGCAGGTCTTGGACCAGCAAGTGTTCCAATCATGTTTGGATTGTTTGCATCAAACACAAATCGGAAGTTATTCGCAGTAAAACGTGCATGAAGATTAATTGGAGTTGTCTGTTCTACACGTGTTGTTGCATTAACACGCCCTGGTGTTGGGTTGCCTGGATCTACTGGACCCATTCCGTGTGTTGGAACCGTGTACCAACCCACGAATGAATGACCATCACGAAGAGGTACAGGAAGTGGATCGTTTGGAGATTGGGTCATGTATGTGTTGTAGTTAACGGTAAAGTTATTAAACCCAGGTCCAGTAATAGGGTTAGCAGCAACCGTGTCATCGCGGAAGATAATATCAACAGGAGTTACAACCCAATGTGCACGAAGCACGATTGTTACACCATCAACATACCAAGCATTTGGGTCAGACAAAGGAAGACGTGGGAATACCGCACGGAAACGCTCGTCTATGTTGTTGAATACTCGCCCAGATGGGAATGCAACAGAAGTATATGGAACAAGTGTTCCCTCAATCATGTGTCCAGCAAGTGTCCAACCAGCAAGTTGGTAACCGTGCTGTCGAACATCCATTGGAAGGTTAATAAGGTCAAAGTGAGATACATTTTCAAGAGCAGCAGGTGTTCTGTCCCCATCATTTGGATCAAATGTAATACGTCCAGTTACATAGTCGTATACAAGGTAAATGTTTTGGTTAATTACACCAGGTATAAGTTCGGTTTGATTAATGAATTCGAATGTTCCACCTTCAAGACCCATTTGAATTGGTGTTCCAGTTCTGTCGTGGTTTGGTGCACCACCCGAGCCATAGAATCTCCAACCGAATGTTCTCATACCATGTAGCGTTCCTGCTGGGATGTTGTCAAATTCAGCAAGTGTTGGAAGACGGAAATGTGTAATTGCTTGACCAATTCCATCAACAAGATATCTGTTTGGGTTGAGTGGGTCAATCTCGGGACGAAGGAAAATTGTCTGTGTGTGTGCATGGGTTTCATGGTTAAGAGCAAGTGTGTCTGTACCCTCGCCATCACGGTGACTTAAATGGAAGTTCAATGAAAGTGCGCTTGCCGTGCTGAAGTCTGCACGAAGATAAATTCTTGTCCATGTTGTTGGGTCATTTGAATCATATTGTGCAGTAATTGCATCAAACATAGCACGTGGAGGTGTGATTGGGAAATTACTTGATTGTGTACCATCAATACCAATCCCAGTAACAAGGTCAATCTGTCTTGGGTCGAACGCACTACCTGGTGCTACTGGTCCAAGAAGGAAGTTCTCGAAGTGCGACCAAGTAAACCCAGCATGCCATGTTGGTGTGTCAGCAGCTGTGTGAAATACAGGAAGCGAGAAGTTTCTTGTTTCAAATGGTACAACGATACTTCCAGTAATGTTGTGGTTAATGCCAGCAACGTGAGAAGGGTGTGTACTTGGGAATGACAAGTTACCATTGAATGGGAAGTTTGTCACAGGTGTGCTGTGCGGAAGGTTTCCAAGGTCAAATACAAGTTCCACATTCATAGCTTCCCATATTGGGAACAACATGACTGGTGTTGGACGCTCGTACTGGCTCTCGATAAGGTAAAGGTGATTGAACATGTCGCCTTGACGGAATTCTTGTCTTACAAGAGGGTTTGTTGCAACACCATTGTTGGTGTATGCGGCAAATCCAACAAGCTCAAATCCCCAACGGATAAATCTGTTGTCTATTACTACCCATTCGTCTGGATAATTATCCCATGGACTTATATTAATCTGTGTTCCGCCACCATAGATAAACGCGCTGTAGAGGTTGAGATTAATAGCATTGTGGAAGTGTGTAAATGTAGTGTCATCTTGGATAATCGGTGCTCCAAGTACTTGGAAGTCATCACTTGTTATTGAGAATTGTGTAACATCAGCATTGTTAATGATAAGTTCAAGTATGTCTGCCTCACCTTGGTCAAGGACACTTAAACTACCCGCTGTGCCAAGGTTGTCAATGTTAAATAATTCGTATTCAAGGTTTGCAAAACGTGGGAAGATAACAAGATTGTTGTTGATAAATGTGTTTGTAAGCGGGTTAATCAAACGAGTATCGTTGAATACAAAGTGGTGAACACCATTTATTACTTGTGTTTGGATACGCTGCTCAAACGGTTCGCCATCAACCTCAAGAATATAATACCAGTACGCGAATCCGATATCTGTGTATTCACGGTTTGGTCCATCCCAGAAGAAATGACCGAATTCTTGGATACGTACATCTACTGGTATTCTTGCACCGAAACGGACACCTTCATGACCAACACCAGCATTATAGTTACCTCTTAGTGTCAAGAGATACCTGTTTTCGTCAAAGCCTATAATATTACCGTCTTCATTAATATCCAAGTTACCAACTGGTCCCCATGTAAATGGTGCACCAAATCGGTTGTCTGGACCTTGACCTGTTCTGTTACTTTGGTTATAGTATACGTTTGCTTCTGGCTCGTCACGGTCACGAAGAAGGAAGTGTACTTCTGGCATCGCGATACCTTGATACCATGCAAACATATTGATTACAAGTCGGTTGTCATTAATATTAGGTGGCAAGAAGAATTCGTCATTCAAGTTCCTTGCAAGCCCTGCGCCTGGGTTTCCAGAGGTCACAGGGAAAGTAAGCAACAAGTTTTCCATTTCAAACGCGTGTGTACCACCAGTAATGCCACCGACGTCATCGTTAATAAAGTGCGTAACTTGCCATCCAATGTGGTGGAATCCAAGTCTTTGTGTATTTAATCCTAGTGTGTCTACACCCATAAGATCAAATGTTTCACCGAATGTACGACCTGTGTTGTGGTTTGCAACCATTGTCCAATGGTTGTTTTGAACAAAGTGGTGGTTAATGAAAATCTGTCTTGGTATCCAGTTAATCCAAAGGTTAATTTCATGTCCGTCAACACTTACTGGACATCTTACGTTAATTCCTGAACCCAGACCAAGTGAGTAACGACCGCTTTGGTCTGCTCCACTTAGACCTCGGTTAAGAACAAATTGGTTTCTTTGTGTCTGTATACCAACGTTAGCAATACCCGCTTGTGGGTTTGATATGTTAAATGGAATAAAGTCAACAAAGTATCCGAAACGTGACATTCTGTCTATATTGAATTGAGCACCGCTGTCACCTACGAACCCATCAAGTGCAAGTGGGAATGCACCAGATGCAATTGTGTGGTTTCCAAAAATTGGACGACGAATTGTGCCTGAATCCGTTTCCATGTTTATGTAAATTCTGTACTGGATCAATTCAAAGATTGGGAAAAGAGTAATTGTACCACGCTGGTATGCGTTAATGAACGCAGTTCCGCGGTTAAAAGGACCAGGTGAACGGTGACCAAGGTTTGGGTTATTATTACCGTGACCTGCGAAGTGAATTGGCATTCCAAGTCTGAAAACTTGACCTGTTGGGTTTGCATAATTGTCGTTTGGTACTGTACTGTAACCGACTACGTGATGTCCATGGAAAGCCGCAAGTGTACGAAGATTTGGGTCAACCTCGAAACCACCAGTAAATGTAAAGTCAACAATTCCACCAAATGTACGGATAGGTGATATAACAGAACCGCCACGTGCTGGGTTGAATGCGAAATCTCCACCATCGGCTATACCGAATATGGTCGAATCACCAAAGTGAGTGTTTTCGACACGTACTATAAATGTGTTGATGTTTTGTGTACGACGAGTAAGGTTGATTTCACGTACTGGCCATATTACTCCGTCTCGTAAAATTGGAGTAGCATGTGTTAAAAGTAAGTTATTCAACGGATTACGTACACCAGCCTCGATCAAGATTTCTGTGTTAACAATATATGGAACACCGTTGATTTCATAGATGAATTGTGCAACCCATAGTGTAAAACGCTCGTCCGCATGAATTGCAAATCGTCCAGAGTTAAGCATAAACTCGTTAAAGTTAACAAGTGCTGTGTCGATGGTCTCGCCTACTGCACGGTATGCTGCAGACCCATCATTTGTAAGATATGTACGCGCACGACGGTCACCGTGGTAAGATTCGATTGATGGGATATTTGCAATTGCTGCTCCACCCTCTTCGTCGTATGCGGTAATATTAATTGTTATTTCTTTCGGCGTCCAGAATTTGTAAAGTCTCATGTAGTCGGTAGGTGCTGGCAGAGTTACAGTTCCGTTATTTTCGAATGTAAAGATATATGGCTCGATTTCGCTACCTGCTCCACCATCGAAACTTCCGTTCTCGATATTGAATAACCCCTGGATTCCAGCAGCACCAGATGCATCAAGGTTAAGTGTTATTGCTCTGCTATTTGGAATATATACGAATCCAGCAAAGTCGTGTGTTGCCAATAATTGTCTGTATGCATAGTAATCTTGCACAGTAACTTGAGTGTTATTTGTCATTCTGTCGACAAAGAAATCTCTGTTTACTGTGTAACTTCTTGGAACTGGGACTGCCATTCCGCCTTGAACGACCGAAATTGCACTTCTCCATTCGAAGAGTCCCGCATGGTCAAGTCTTGCACCTTCTGCGAAATTGTTCCATAGGTCAATACGGAATTGTCTTCCTTGTTTAAGGTCTTGACCTTGGATTGCTGTACTGTAATGACCGATTGGAAGGTTTGTTGGGAACAATGCTGCTTCTTCTGTGGTTCCCATTACACGAACTGCGAAATTTTCGTCAATTCGGATTGTTTGTGTTGGAGCAAAGTCCATGTTTCCACCACGCCAGTTGTCGGCAAAACGCCATCCAACGTGTTGAACAGATTGCATGTAAGTAGGTCTTGTAATACTGCGTAGTTGTATTGATGAGTCAAACGGAACGTTGAAAACGATAGGAGCAGGAACTTGGGTTACGTTACTTACGTCAACATAGCTGTATTGAAGTTCAACCCTTACCATACGTGGAGTCCAACGTGCGGTAAGAACCTGTCTATTTGCACCGATTGTTACTGTGTTTCTGCCTTCCACCCCAAGAAGCTGCGGTTGACCAGCAAGATGCCAACCATCAAATGTGTATCCAAAACGTGTTGGAATCTGGGCTGGAAGATTTCTTGATTCACCTTGACGACCTCGCATGTGTGAAAGGTCTGGGGTAAAGTTACGACCACCGTTAACATTAAACGTAAAATTCACCCTTGAATCTACCCAGCGGGCACGAAGGGTGTATGTTCCACCTGGCGCAAGTCCAAGGTCTCTTGTATTAATTTGTCCAGAGCTTCCAACGTTAATAACAACATTTTCACCATCGATGACTGTATGGAATTCCCAATGCGAGAAACTCATCCTTGCAACGGCAAACATAGATGCCGACGGCAATGTAATTGTTGCTTCTGGGTTTGTTGTAATTTGGTTGACAATGCTGCCTCTGTCTGTAAGAGGTATTCTTACATCACCATTGAAATTAAGATCATTAATGAAGTGGACTTGGTTTGTATTAACATTACCAGCGAAATCAAAGTTAATTGTAATATTTTCAACCAATTCCCAATTCATGTTAATAATAAGACCTCGGTTTGCCGCAAGGTTTAAATCAGAAACATTAATAGTATGTGATGAGGTCAACCCTTCAAGGCGGATAATTGTTTCATTACCGTGACCATCAAAAAGTTGGAAATTTAAAAATTGCATATTTGCACGTGTAGCTGGGCGAAGAAGAACAATTCGGCTTCCGTTGTCTTCAAGTCTTGCATCAATTGCACTTGAATGTTCGTCAGCAACATCAGAGTCACTTGTAATAGCGCGAAGACCAACATTACCGTCCTCGTCGGTTACGCGAAGGAAAAACCTTTCATCAGATAATGATGCAGGAGCAAAGCCCGTATTACGTACATCTCCGAACAATATTGGGCGAAAGTTAATAACGCGAACATCAAGGTTTGTGATACCTGGAAGTCCGATTTGCGTTACCAATGCTGGTGTAGATATAAAGTGTAATAACGGGTCAAGTTCGAATGAAGAATTTGGAATAAACGCATCGGCAAGTATTGTGTTAAGACGGTTAATATCATTAACGCGCATATCGTGATCAACATCGTGACCAAATTTTTCAATGCTTGTAATAATACCGTCTGTTGATGAAAACAATGTTGATGTATTTGGAATATCAATAAACCAACCCACTACTTGAGCATTGCTTGCACCCATTTCAATGTTCGGCAACTCAAAATTTCGACCAAATCGAATACCTTGCTCGCCCGTTGGCGTTGATTCTGTCATTGTTGTAGGAACGTTATTTGGATGATGGAACACAGAAACTACACGGCGATTTCCGTGTTGTAATGTTCCTGTTCCTTGTGGTCTGTATTGGTCAACAATCGCATGGAAAGTTAAATCGTAAAGTTCAGGTTGTAATGGTGCGTCTGCAGTAATTTGACGACGGAAAGCACCGTCTCTTTGTGAATTTATCCATGTCCATTCATGTACACCAGGTCCTGTTTGTACATAAGCAAACTCAAAGTGGTAAAGCCACCAACCAACGTTGTCACGGATTATTTCGGCACGGTTACCTTCGATGTCATAGAATCTCCAACCAAAGAATGTGTCAAACGATGTTTCCATGCTTGGAGAAATTGTCCATGGCGCTGCGGGGTTATCAAGTATTGCTGGAGTTATTGGTGTATTTGATACAATGTTTCTTGTATAGACACGAACACCATCCGCAAAAAATTGTGCAAGATAAGTATCACGTTCCCATTGTGCAAACAAAGTTACATTTCCACGCAACGGTGCGGTATCTGTTACATATTCACCACCACCTGCTGCTGTTCTTGTCCAACCGGTGAAGGTCCAGCCTGGCCTTATCGGTATAAACCGACCTTGTTCCAAGCTAACCGTATCTCTCGGATTTGTTCGCAAATTTGCCACTTGTTGCCCGTGGTCAACTTGGAACCTTACATCGAAAGATTGGTTAAATGTGAAAAACAACCCAAGCCCCAATAAAAGCATTATGACAAGTAATGCCGCTATGGTCGTTCTTCTGCGTTTGACTCTATCCATTTTTCCCTCTCTTGTTTTTCATTAGTACATAAATCGTGCTAGGATACTATGAACTAGTATAACCAGATATCATAAAATATTGCAAATGATTTTTGGTCCAAATGTCGAGATTTGTTGAATAGATTATTTACATATTAATTAATTTCTTTGCCCAGAATTTTTTCATATTCGCGTTTTAACTTCTGTGCGTCTTGCGCCATTATAGAATCGCTTTCACATATAATAACAGGGGTCAATTCCTTTTCCTTTATAATACGTGCAAATGGTTCAAAGGAAAAAGACCACTTGTTATCGGATAATTTTGTATGATAGCGCTCTCCTTTTTCCGAATACACAATTGCCGACCAATGAACATGGACTATTTTTAATTTTTCCCTACCAATTTCCCGTTCGACATATTCGATGACTTCGCCAATTTTGTTTGGGTTTGTTTGCAATTCACCTTGAAGCAAACAATTAATATGACCAAAATCAAGCGTCGGGATAACCCGTGGATCCACTTTACAAAATGCACAAATTTCTTCTACATTACCAATCGCCGAATATTTGCCCATAGTCTCGATACATAAAAGGAAATCAGATAACCCGTCGCTATCTAATTTTTCTATAATTTTTATTAAATTAATACCAACCGATTTTAGTGCATCTTCACGAGACCTCTCCCCCTGAGTAGCAAGGTGCACAACAAGCCGACGGAAACCCATTTCTTTTAAAAGAACAAGACATTGTTTTATCCAGTTATAATTTTTCTCGAACGCCTCGTCATTTGCCAAGTTAATATAATAAGGTGCATGGGCACTTAGCTCTATATCATACTTTCGTGCCTCGTCCCCTATTTTTCGTGCGGTTTCAACCGACATTTTTGTCCCGCGTGTGAAATTAATCTCCATAGCAGACAAGCCCATTCTCGATAACCATGCAGGAGCCTGGATAGTTGATTTGTTCCCTTGTGCATAAAAAAGCTCGTCATTACCTGACGGACCAAAACGTATTTTTAAATCTTTTGTCATATCCTAGTATATCCATGATTGACTAATTATCCAAAATCTTTAACGGATGTAATTTGTCCAAATCCGCGATTCCATCTCGGGCATTTCTATTCCAGCATTCGAACCCGCATCTATACACTTTAATAACCATGCCACATTGTTACCAAGAACACGCATTGTCTGCATTCCTTCCAAGTCTTTTTTAACTTCGTCTGGTGTATTACCGTGAACCATATTCCAATATTGCGATGTTACAATAGGCATTTGGCTTATTGAAAAGTATTTATTAATCTGGTCAATAGATGAACTTGAACCCGCACGACGGCAGCTTACAATCGCACTTGCTGGTTTTCCCCTCAAGTATTTTCCATGTGCATAAAAGAATCTGTCCATGAACGAGGTTAACGACCCACTTGCCGCCGCATAATATACTGGTGAACCAAACACAAACCCATCGAAATCCATTGCCTTTTTTGCAATTTCATTAACCACATCATCAATAACACAGTCCTTGTTATTTTTTCTGCACCTGCCACATGCAATACATCCGCTTATTGGCTGGGCACCTATGTGGACTATTTCGGTTTGTATACCATTTTTTTCGAGAGCACCCGCAACCTCGCAAAGTGCGGTATACGTACACCCATCTTTCTTTGGACTTCCATTTATTAAAAGAACCTTCATCTATACCTCCTATATAATATAGTAAATGACTTAAGTTAGAACAAAAATTCTTCGATTGACATGCGCTTCCCATGATTAAGACTTGTTGTACATTCATCGGTTGCATATCCCAAAGGCAAGAAACTTATTGGTATAAGATTTTCGGGCAGATTAAAAAGTTCACGCGTCTTGTCAAAATCCATATGGCGAACCCAGCAACTTCCGATACCGATATCCCAAGCCTGGTACATCATTTGTGTCATTGCAATCGTTGCGTCCATTTCACCAATTTGGTTGCCCGCCCTATCCTTTGGCGCTTTGTCCAAATCATAACAAATCAAAATTACAAGCGGAGCGTTAAAACGGCACGGTGAACAAACATCCACGGATGCTAAATCCTCCGCGCTTGTTAAAACCTTGAATCTTTGCGATTGGCTATTACGTGCGGTTGGTGCTATCCTTCCTGCCTGTAAAATTTTATCAAGTTTTTCTTTTTCAACTTGCACATCTTTAAATTTTCTTACCGAGTATCTTTCGTGAATTAATTTTTCAAAGCTCATGACCCATGATATCACATCATAGTAAAATCACAAATCTAGAATTTACAAAACCGAATTGACCGTTATAGTGAACCATAGACCACCCATTTCTTTCGCCAAAAACCCAAACTGGGGTGTTATGTGGTATATGAGCAATAACTTCTGAAAAGATTAATGGCAATCTATGTACATTCAATGGTCTGCGACCTGCAACCACAAGCCCTATTCTTCCTTGAGCCAAAATAGGAAATCCAAGAGGCAATAATGATGAATGCGGTGGTCTTGGTGGTCTTGGCATTACTGGTACTTGTGGGGTTACCCCTTGAGGCCAATATTGAGACCGAGCCGATTCACAGCGATGACAATTCCGCCTATTTTGATTATTAAACATTTATGTATTCTCCTTGTGTTTAAAGTCACTCTCTCTCGAGCAAACTTAACTCATTCTATGTGGAGAACACACAAGGTGTTTTAATTTAATAATTTTTTAATCGACGGTAATGCTTTTATTGCCGCTTCGCGACCTTTTTGTATTGCTTCATCATTATTTCGGAAAACAAGTGATGATATATTCCCAAGCTCTGGGACGATAAGTATATCTGCATCGCGACCTTCGAACCTTGCACTTCTCCAATCCATAGATTGATAAGCCGCATCAAGAACATGAAGCGTAGAACTGGACCTCAATTCCCTTGGCGCACCGATTGCATCAACCGCGATGATTATATCTGCACCCAGATCTCTCGCTTCACTTATTGGCATTCGTTTTAATACTCCGCCATCTACAAGAAGCATTCCTTTGTATTCTATTGGCTGGAAGATTGCTGGTATTGATATACTTGCACGTACCGCTTCCCAGACTGGACCTGAATTAAAAACATGTAATTTATGACCACGCATGTCTGCCGCTATTGCCGCAAATTTTATGTTGCAATCCTCGATTTGTGTATCTTTGCCTGCGTGCTTTTTGAATAAATTCATCGCGCGATTACCACGTGCAAGACCACCGCGGAACATGTTTCGGAAGTCAATATCAAAAACTGTTCGAGCGGTAACCCTGTTCGCTATCCCACGCATTTCATTACTTGAAACCCCCGCGGCAAAGCCACCGCCAATTAACGCACCCATTGAACATCCAGTAATAATATGAATTGGTATGTCATTTTCTTGTAAAACTTCAATCACGCCAATATGACAAAAACCGCGTGCACCACCCGCACCCAAAGCAAGACCAATTTTCTTTTTCATATGGTTTATATATGAAAATCATAACCCACTTGGTATAACAAGGTCACAAATGGTCACATCGTCCAACATGCGGGCATCTTTAATATCAAAATCGCCAACCTTTGTTCGAATGATGAGACTTGCAATCGCAACCGTTCCCAATTTTTGTGCCAATAATTTTGCAAGACTTCGAATATATGTTCCCGTTTGGCATTCGATTTCAAGATAAAACGAATTTTCCTGGGCATCATATTGTTCGCCAATTGATTCCAAATCGTTCTTACATTCATCAATCGTTAACATTTCAAATCGCTTGATTGCTACAACACGCTTTGGTGCTTCGAACTCGATCCCTTTCCTCGCCAAATCGTATGCACGTTTACCGTTGATATGTACGGCAGAAAACTTTGGAACTTCAATTTCGATTTCACCAGTCATTTGTGGCAAAACTTTTTCAACTTGTTCTTTTGTTGGAATGATTTCACTTGTTGCAATTACTTCGCCTTCATCGTCCAAGGTTTCCGTTTCTTTACCAAATACAATCAATGTTCGGTATACCTTGGTCGGCGAATGGAGTTTATCGGCAAGTTTCGTTGCCCGCCCACACATTAAAACAAGAACCCCGCATGCAGCAGGATCAAGTGTTCCCAAATGCCCGACCTTTTTCAAGCCTAATTTCCGCTTTACAATACTTAGCGCCCTGAAAGATGAAATCCCCCGTGGCTTGCAAATATTAAGAACCCCATCGCTTCGCTCGGGGACCTTGGACATTAAAGATAAATTATTTTTATGTTCGCTTTGCGAACGGGTCATAAGAAGTCCGTCCATATTCCTCCGCCACTAATCTTTTAACCAACCCACTATATTTCTAACGAGCTCATTTTCGTACCCATGGTAATTGTGGTTTGCGTTTTCTATGATGTGTCCTGTTACCTTTGCATTAGAAAATGCTTTGGCTAAATAATCAATACATTCTTGAACGTTATTATGTGGAATATATTTGTCATCCGTTCCAATCTCGATCAAAATATTTCCAGATATATTGGCAAATCGAGGCGACACAACTTTGTCACGATAACGAAACATATCCATGTTTTCATCGTTGCGTGCTTTTCTTTTGGTTTTAGAATCCGCCCTTTTGACATCTACTGGGGCAAGTAAAATAATCTCGCCTTTAAAATCTTTTTCAAGTGCATACCAAATTACTTTGTTGCAACCGTAACTGTGTCCTTGTAAAATTATTTCGGTGAAACCCATGTTTTTTCCAAAGTCTATCGCCGTTTGAATATCAATCTCGCAATCTTCAAATATTTCATTTCGTGAACCTATTGGAATGCTTTTGCCTATTTTCCTATCAACTACTCTTTTAAACGAATATTCAAGACCCGAACCTCTATTATTAAATGTCAAAAACGCGTACCCCGCTTTAGTAAATTCTTCTGACATTGTTTCAATATATTCTGTTCGGTAAAAATCACTTGAAGTGCCATGTACATGAATGATTACTTTGTTAGTTTTGATCTCGGGTTCGTACAACAAGCCATCCAACCGCAAATTATCACTTGTAACCATTCTTATAATTCTTGTTTTCATTTCAACTCCGCCACTCTATACCTTCGTAGTTGTCGTAACCACAATTGTTTGATTCTTTTCGGGTTTTTGTTTTGCAAGTATTTCCTCGACCTTTTCAACAATTTGCTTGATTATGTTTTTATATCGACCCTTGATGGTGAGTCCTGCCGCGTTCTTGTGACCGCCACCACCGAAATGGTTTGCGATTTTGGAAACATTTATATCACCATGACTTCGAAGCGACACGTTAAACGAATCACGTTCTTGTTCGGTTAAAAAGATACTTACCTTTACACCCTGGGCATCGATTGCGTATCTTTGGAAACGATGACGCTCGTCATGATCGAATTTGTATTTTTTAACCATTTTATAACTGAGATACGTTATTGCGATTTGACCGTCTGCTACAAACTTTATATTTTTCAGAACCTCCATAAGACCGCTTAGTGTTTTTGGGTCGTATACGCGGAAATTACTATAATTAACATGTGTTATATCTATGCCTTTATTCATAAGCTCACTTGCAGCATGGTGTGTATATGCCGTTGTATTTGGAAAAAGAAAGCAACCTGTGTCCGAGCTTATAGCCGTGTATAGTGCAACCGCCATTGGTCGTGTGATATTTACATTATGTGTAACAAAGTATTCAAACATCATTTCGCCACAGCTTGCACGTGTTGGATTTGAAACCAAAAGATCGCATCTTATTGTCGGGTTAAGGTGATGGTCAAATACGATAACTTTGTCTGAACTTTCAATAAGAGCCTGGCAACTTCCAAGCCTGTGTCCATCTGCCGTATCCACAATGACAAGCAAGTCATATGTATCAAACTCAAAACCTTTGTCGTTTTTTTCGGCAACAATATAAAACTCGGACACACCCTCGAGATACTGGAGATTACTTGGAACTTCACCACACACAAAAACATCAACATCTTTTTTCATGCGTAAAAGTGCCAACCGAAGTGCGGCGGCAGTACCCAAACAATCACCGTCTGGACGAAGGTGCATTGTAATCGCTATTTTCTGAGCATCCCTTAAAAGGGTACGCATATCTTTAAAATCGGTTTGATTGTTTTTCATAGTTTATTATTTTGTTGTATTTCCATTAATTTGAGCTAGTAACTCTTCCACTCTGTTCGCGTTTTCACGACCGCGGTCAAGGTGAAAACGAAGTTGCGGAGTTTGACGCATCTTCACACGTGATGCAAGCTCGGACCGAAGGAATCCAGCGGACTTTTCCAATTCTGACATTGCCTTTGTTTTCTCGGCATCGTTACCGTCAATTTCAACAAAGACTTTTGTAAATGCGTAATCTGCACTTGTTTCTACGTTTAAAATCGTAACACCCGCAAAGTGTTCATTCTGCATTTTTTCACGCAATGTTACCGTCAACACACGGAGTATATCCGCGTTAGCTCTTTGAATTTTTACATTTGGTTGTTTCATAATATCCCCTTTTATATGTTTACATACTATATCATTTATCACAGAATAAAGTAAAGGAGTTGAGTCACAAAATGATAATTTGCACCGTATTACTCCAGCCACTTACTACTGGCTCGCCGCGATTGGTTCTGCCCGTTTGACGTACTCTGAATACATGCTTGCCTTCTGGCTGGTCTGGAAAATATGTCTCGTTATTAATCTCAACGCGCATAAGAGAACGAGTTGTAAACCCACTTGTCCTAGGTCCACCTGTTGTCATTTCACATACAAGTTCATCATCCTGATAAACTCTACGCTCGATTGTAAAGGTATTGTTAGCCCAGCCTGTCCAGGACAATGTATAACCATCCAACGTAAGTACTGGGGTTCGGTTCAACATTCTTGTAAGAAGTCTCCACTCACAGCCAGTCAAAAAAAGTGAAGACGATACAACAACCAAGACAACCAAGACAGCTAGCGACAATTTCTTAGAATTCATATTTACGCCCATTGAACATAATCGGCAATTGTTCTTGACCATATGATTCAAGGATGTCACCAACATTCACGGTTGCATCTACTAACTTTATACCACATTCATGACCATTACCAACTTCCTTTGCGTCATTGGTTTTAATCTTAAGTGAATCCATTTTGTACTCGCCGATTAATTCGCCACCACGTAATAATTTAATTTTTGTATTACGCAATATTTTTCCATCGGTTACGCGACAACCCGCGATAATTCCAATTGCACTTGATTTAAATAATTGCAATACTTCGGCACGACCGTGATATTTTTCGATGAATTTTGGTTTGAATAATTTAACCATCTCGGTTGTAACAAAATCGAATATTTCGTATATGACTTTGAATTCGTGGATTTGTATCTTTTGACGTTTTGCAAGCTGTTTCGCAGTTGCCGTGATTTTTGTATGGAATGCAACAAGTTTTGCACCAGTAACTTCGGCAAGTGACACATCATTGTCATTAACGTTACCAACGCCGTGACTTATGACGTGTACCGAGACCTCGTCACTTGTAATTGTTTCAAGCGTTTGGATAATCGCCTCGACAGAGCCTGCAACATCACCCTTGACGATGATGTTAAGATGAGTCTTCTCGGCTTCGTGCATAACATCAAATGCATGCTCGGAATCGGTTGTAGAAAGCATTCCCGCACGTTTAATTTTTTCTTTATCAAGACGCTCACGTGCAACCTGTTTTGTCAACTTTTCATCAACCACGTAAACTGTGTCGCCTGCATTTGGGACTTCGTGGAATCCAAGAACTTGGACTGGTGTTGATGGCGTTGCCTTGCGAAGTGCCTTGCCATTTTCATCGGTCATGGATTTGACCTTTCCGTATGTTGTACCCGCAAGCAATGTATCGCCAACACGAAGTGTTCCATTTTGAACAAGCACAGTAACCACAGGTCCACGTTGCTTGTCAAGACGAGATTCAATGATTGAACCGCTTGCCTCTTTGTTTGGATTTGCTTTGTAATTGTTCATCTCGGCAACAAGTAAAATCATCTCGAGTAATTTATCCAAGCCCGTTCCCGCAACCGCAGAAATAGGCGCAATAATTGCATTACCACCCCATTCTTCTGGGATTACATTATGTTCGGATAATTGTTGTTTTACACGTTCTATGTCTGCTTCTTTCTTGTCGATTTTGTTAATCGCAACAATCATAGGAAGATCTTGACCTTGGATATGTTTAATTGCCTCAACGGTTTGTGGCATAACACCGTCGTCTGCTGCCACAATCAATATTGCAACGTCTGTGATCTTTGCACCACGCGCACGCATCTTGTCAAATGCCGCGTGACCTGGGGTGTCAATGAATGTAATCTTTTTTGCTTTGACCGATACTTGGTATGCACCAATATGTTGTGTGATACCACCGCTCTCGGTTGTTGTGACTTTTGTTTTACGTAACGCATCAAGAAGCGAAGTCTTACCATGGTCAACGTGCCCCATTACTGTAACAACAGGCGGACGTTCTTTTAAATCTTCATCTTTATCGACCGAGTGAACATCACTCATCTTCTCTTCGAATGTCTTGTCGGCATGTAATTCAAGAACAAGTCCGAACTCGCCTGCGACAAGTTCCGCCATCTCAAACGATATTGTAGAATTTATTGTACACATCTCGCCAAGAACGATAAGTTGTTTGATAATCTCGGTCGCTGTCTTACCAATTTTCTCGGACAATGTTTTTACCGTAAGCATCGGTGTTGTAATTTGGATAATATTGCTTTTTTCTTTTGGTTCTCTATCCGCATTTTCCTTTGATTTTTTTGTACGGAAAATTCGAGTAAGCATTCTTTCCTCGATGTCTTGTTCTTCTATAATTCCACGGCGTAAAAGGCTGCGGCGGTCCATTCCCGTTTTCTCGCCCGCGTATGATGAGCCCTTGCCTTTTTTCTTGCCTGCATGTGTATTTTCTTTTGGGACAAAACGCTCGGTCGGCTTGATTCCTGCAAGCGGTGTTCGTGCGCCTCCTGGACCCGCAGGTCTTGGTCCAAATCCACCTGGTGTATGCGGACGTGGACGGTTTGGGTCAAACGGTCTTGGTTGGTATCCACCTTGTCCACCTGGTTGTCCATCACGTGAAATACCACGGCCATAAGCCCCAGTAGATTGATTAGGTGTCCATGTTCGTGATGGGTTTTGTTGCCTTTGACCACCCTGACCTTGCTGTCCATATGGTGGACGTGGCTGTTGACCTTGGTACGGTGGACGTTGTTGCCCATATGGTGGACGATCTTGACGCTGTCCTTGATACCCGCCACGGTCGCGATTATATTGTCCTTGTTGTTGTGGTGATTGTTCGCGATTAAATTGCGGACGCTCGGGTCTTTCTGGACGTTGATATGTTGGTTGCTCGGTCGGTCGTGCAACTTCTACTGGTTTTGATTCCTCAACTTTCGCCGCTTGTTTTGCACGAAGGGCTTCTGCCTTTTCGTCCACACGGGCTTCTGCCGCACGACGTTCGTCCTCACGTTGCTTGATTAAATCAGCATATTGTTGTTGTTTTTCTGCACGGCGTACAGCTTCTTCACGGTTACTTGCAATCTCGCGATTGGTGCTACGCAAAGTGTTAAGCGAATTCTCCAACTTGATACGTGCATCCTTACACTTCGACAAAAGAGCGGCTACAGTAGGAAGCTGCTCTTTTAAATTTTTAATATTCTCTAACTTGCCTGCGGCTGGTGTCGGTTTCTGGGTCAATTTTACTCCTTATCCTTATAGTATACATAAATGTATTATCATTTGCAAGGATTTTAGAGCTTACGCTTTTTCATGTGAAATTTCATGCATTCCGTCCGCACCAAATATCTTGAATGTATAGTCAATCAGGTTTTGATTTTCATCAAGCTCCATCTTGCCCCAAACTTTATTTCCATCAAGAACATATGGCAGCCACAATTTAAAGTCCTGCATTAATATTTCATCGTATGGTATACATTGCTCGTTATACCATTGTGGCAAATCAAGTCTTCCGTTTCTTGTGGAATTCCTTCGAATTTGTCTGTTTCAAAAATGTGTACAGGACTCTTTACTTTTGTCCCTTTAAAGAAATATGTCAAATTAATAATCGCAAGTTTTCGGAGATCGCTTTCTTTTACCTTTAACTTTGTTTCTTCTAAAATTTCACGAACTGCACCTGATTTTATTGTTTCACCTTGCTCTATCTTGCCACTTGGTGGAACAAGCTTACCCGCGCCAAAGCCACCTTTTTTCCGTGCAAGCAAAATTTCACCGTCACGACGAATATTACACACAGCCGCAAGTCTGAACTCAGGTTTCATTGTATTTTTATTATACATTATTGTTTTACAAAATTCAATAGTTCGCTATAAATCTCTTGTGGCACATTACCCTTGAATGTTCGATTCAACGCACGCTTTTTAATACATTGATCAATGCAAGTTGGACACACATATGCACCGCGACCATTTGCATTACCCGATTTATCGATTGAATAATTGTACGAACCATCCGCACTTTTGATACGAGCGATACGTATGCGTGTTGTTGCCAAATCTTTCGCACGACATACGCAACAAATTCGTTCTTTTTGAGGTTTATGCGCATGCGCTAGATCTCTCCGCTTCGCTTCGTTTCGATCGAGATGGTTTGGTTCTTTTTGATTGGTTGGCATATTACCCTCCAAGTGTAAACTCTTCGCTGAATGATGCGTCTTCTTCTGCCGCCTTGTCTTCACTCTTTACATCAATTTTCCAACCAGTCAACTTTGCCGCAAGACGAACGTTCATACCGCCCTTACCAATTGCAAGTGACAACTTGTCGTTTGGAACGATAACTCTTGCACGATGCTCGGCTTCGTCTGCTTCTACACGAATAACTGGAGACGGTGACAATGCCGCCGCTATAAATTCAAGTGGGTCTTCACTCCATGGTATAAGGTCAACCTTTTCTGGTCCAATCTCGGCAAGAACATTCTGGATACGGCTTCCCTTGTTTCCAACACATGAACCAATTGGGTCGATTCCCTGTGTTTCGGAATACACGCAAAGTTTCGTTCTGTAACCTGCTTCACGTGCGATTGCTTTTACGATGACTTCCTCACGTCCAATTTCGGGAACTTCCAAGTCAAACAATGCACGCACAAATTGCGGTGTGCTTCGTGTTACGTAAATTTCACCACGGCGGTCATCAGATACTGGGTTAACATATACCTTAAGGAAATCACCTTCTTTGTGAACCTGACCTGGGATTTGACCGCGTACGTTAAGAATTCCTTCAAGGTTAGAACCTGGGATTTCAAGATAACAAGTATCGCGTTCAATCTTTGTAATACGTGCGGTAATTATTTGGTCGGCACGGGCATTAATTTCTTCAAGCGCATGAGCACGAGCACGTTCTTTTGTCTTTTGTGAAAGAACCTGCTTCATTGTAATTGCAAAAACACGTCCAAAGTTTTTAAGGTTTAATTCATTCTCCACGATATCGCCAACCTTGAATGCCTTTTTTGCTTTTGCCTTTTCCATGAAAAATTCAGGATCTGCGATTTCTTCATCGTTTGCTTCTTCTAATGATATTTGTCTGTCCCAATCTTCGACGTCCTCTACAACCTCTTTGAACATAAAAGCACGAATGGTAGTTTTATCAAAGTTAAGTTCAAGACGGATTTGTGCACCTTCACCCAATACTTTTTTTAATGCTGGGATCATAGCTTCTTGCATGTCCGAGATAATTTCTTCTTGTTTTAATCCACGCTCTTGCATGATTTGATCGAATGCCGCGAAGAATTCTTTGCTCTTAATCATAATATTGTCTCCTTACTAAAAATGGGCACTTGCGGCCCATTCAATTAATACATAATACAGGCATTATCCAAGTTCGTCAAGTATTTTTCCAAGTTCAAAACAAAACACATCCACGTCTTTTGGTGTATTATGGGTGCCAAAACTTATCCTTAATACATTCTTAGTCTTTTCATCAGGAATACCCATTGCAATCAAAGTTCGATTCTTTGACGCAGTTTTATTACATGCGCTTCCCAAACCTACATAAATCCCACGGCTTGATAATGCATTCATTACCGTTTGACCATAGATGTTAGGAAGCATAATATTTATAATATATGGATTGACCATCTCGCGAGAAGGCTCCACAGTCAAAACACAATTACTTGGAAGTTTTTCAATCAGTATCTTGTACAATCCACTCACATGATCAAAGGTCGCCTTTATATCAAACAGCCCTACCGCTTTTGCAAGACCTATGATACCTGAATTATTCTCGGTTCCTGGTCGATAATCTTGTTGAGCACCACCATACATAATTGGTTTTAAACTTGTACCCTTTTTTACCCAAAGTGCACCGATACCCTTTGGTCCATAAATTTTGTGAGCCGAAATCACACATGAATCTAAACCCAACTTCTCGACATCCATGTCATATTTACAAAATGATTGTACCGCATCACAATGAATATGTGCCTTTGGATTTTTGGCACGAACAATATCAACAATTTCATAAATAGGTTGAATTACACCTGTATCACTATTGACCGAGCTGAAAACAACTAATGCTGTATTTGGTTTTACAAGATTTTTTAATGCTTCCAAATCGGCACTTCCATCACGTTTCAATGGAATGTAATCTACATCAAAATTATTATTGCGTAAATGTACACTTGGGGCGTAACTTGAACTGTGTTCACCTGCAAGCACTATTAAATGATTTCTTGGATTTGTAATTTTTCCAAAGATTACAATGTTATTACCTTCTGTTGCACCACTTGTGAATATAAGGTCGCCACGCTTACCTTTTGTAAGGCGGGATAAAACAACTTGTCGTGCATCGTTTATTGCTTCCGACACGTCAACTGAACCGCGATATTGTGCGGCAGAATTGTGAAAGGTATATCGCTCGACATCAATAATAGTCTGCATCACTTCATCATGCATGCGCGTGGTCGCCGCGTTATCCAGATATATTTCGTTACCCATATTATCATTATATTGCCAAAATACCGATACGGCAACAGGTTGATTACCCAATGCGAATGGTTCCACTTATCCCAGTAATAATTGGAAAGACTCGGATACATACCATTGTTTGCCCAACACCCGTAGATGATAATTGTATGACTCTTGTTTGCGAGATTAATGTATTGTCTATATAAGCCGAATACATTATTAAAACATTTTCAAAAATTATATTTTCACTTTCTGGGAAGATATGTAACCTATACCCTTTTACCTGGTTTACCTGGACAATACTTATATTTAAAAATTCCCAATGATTATCAAGCGTTATATCCATTCGATTAAAATTAGATGGCGAAGACTCCCTGATTGAACATCCTACCAAGACAACAATACTAAGAACAATTACAAGAAAGCTCACTACCGCAAGATAGACTGTTTTTTTCATATTCGTATTTTGGCATATCTGGTTGGTATCGATTTTGTCTTTACTTGATGGAATTTCGCGGTTTGTGTCTAAAAGTTCAACTACCATTAATAGACATAATCATGACTCACAAGAAACGAATTTTGTATATGTCGGTAACTGGTGTATTGACTGTGCTCTTGACTTTGTCGCTTGTTCTTCTTTTGCGCTCAGATGATAGATTGGAACGTGCCGCCCGAAATGCAGATACGATGACAATCAATGCCACCTATTGCAACAAAACAAAAACCCTTACCGCGCGTCAAACGATAAATTATCGTAATCGCAGTATGAACGAAAAGAGCGAAGTCAAATTCCACATCTTTGCCAACGCATATCGTGAGGACGCGGCTTTTCCAGTAATATCACAATACGAGATCGAGACGGCATTTCCAAACGGCAAAAGCTTTGGGCGTATTGATGTTGGACGAGTTTATGTAAATAATAGCCTAGTTGAAACAATAATTTGCGGCGAAGATTATAATTTACTAATAGTCGAACTTGACCATATATTATTCCCTAGACAAATTGTTAATATAGAAATTAACTATGTTGTGTATCTGGCAAATATAGCGCATCGCCTTGGGTACACCGACCGCGTTGTTAATCTTGGAAATTTTTATCCTGTACCCGTGATGTTCGAGGACGGCATTTGGATGTACAATACCTACAGTTATAATGGCGACCCATTCTTTAACGACGTACATAATTTCAACGTGACACTTACAAAACCCGAGAAATATATCATGGCGTCAAGCGGCATGGTTATACGTTCACGAGTTAATAATGGAATGCGGACAACATTGGTTCGGTCGTTTGCAATTCGTGACTGGGCTGCCGTGTTGTCCCCTTACTTCCAAACAGTTTCAAGAACAACCAACCGAGTAACGGTAAGTTATTACTTCCTTGATGACCCAAACCCAAATCGAAGCCTTGACGTGTCTGTGCGGTCATTACAGACGTTTTCACGGCTGTTTGTACGGTATCCATTCAGACAGCTCAGCGTAGTTCAAACTGACTTCCTGCATGGTGGAATGGAGTACGGTGAAATAGTTTTCATAAGCACAAACATAACCGACCGCGAGGAAATTGATCAAGTAATCATTCATGAAATCGCCCATCAATGGTGGTATGGAATTGTAGGAAATGACCAGGTAAGAACGGCATGGATTGACGAGGGACTTGCCGAGTATTCTACCCTTTTATTTTTTGATGAAAACCCAGAATTTTTAAACAAACCACGTGACGCATACATCAACCTGTTTCGTTCAAACCTCGCAAATTATATGAGCCTTGTCCACGGTATAGGTGGCGAGGTCAACCAAAATATGAATCGCAAGCTCCACGATTTTGCCAATACATACGAATACGTGTTCATGACATATGTTCGCGGAATGTTATTGTTTTCCGATCTTGAACGATTGATTGGGCGTGCCAATATGATTACAGCCCTTCGAAAATTCTCGTATGAAAATATGTTCGGTATCGCACGTGAATGCTCATTAATCGAAGTATTCGAACGTACAAGCGGTCTGCGGCTTGGGCTTTTCTTTCAGGCATATTTGCAAGGCATTTAAAAAGTGACTTTGGTCACTTTTTAGATCATTATTCAACTCCCTTTCCATCTCGGTACTTATCCCATGTCATTTCCAATGCCGTATCACGTCTGACGTCAAAACCTATAATATGCTCTCTTAAAAATTGTTTCTTACCGACAAAGAACTCTACCGCGTTATCCGCACACTCCAACGGGCTTTCACAATTATTTGTTACACATTCCATCATTACTTCGTGGTGCAATTGATTTTTCGCTTGTAGATCATTTTCTAATGCCCGATTACGTGCTCTCTCGTCAATAATAGAAATTGAGCAAGCAGTTGTCCCAGCAAGAATGGCAGTTGCAATCCCCAAACAAATTAAATTTTCCTTCAATTTACTCATAATGTTTAATCCTTTTAACTTATAAAAAGTTAATATATTATACCCCCCCCCCATTGAATTTGTCAATACCCAATATTTAAAGACTTTATTCATCCAAGACTTCGAAATCTAATTCCATCTGCCCGCCGAGCGCCACCCCATATGCCAAACTTTTCGAACCGTGTTTCTTGCGAATTTTGTCGAATATATTTGTTAATTCGGTCTCGGCATCTTCACCCGAACCATCGTTAAACAAATCAAGTTGCGCACACTTATCTTGTGTCAAGTTTGAAACAGCGACCCGAATGGAATGAACAGGGTATGCAAGCTCTTGTCGTTTTCTGTCAATTCTTGTCAATTTGCAAAATATATTGATTGCGGCATCGGTAATCGTTCGAGCGTTATCTGTCGGTGTTTTGATACTCTCTTGTGCGCCAATCCATTTCAAATTCTCGTCACGCACACTTACATTGATCGTATATCCACGTACACATTTTCGACGCATACGTGTTCCAACTTCCTCGGATAAAATGTATATGACTTGTTCCACCTCTTTTAATGTAAACAAGTCCTTTGGCAATGTCGTTCCATTGCCTACGCTCTTTACATCACTCTTGTAGTGAAATTCCTTGACCTCGCTGTCACATTCGCCTTGTGCGGCTTCTACCAACCTGTATGCGGTTATGCCGATCCTTGCCGCCAATAAATCTGGGTTAAAATTCGCCAAGTCCCCAATAGTTTTTATACTTAACTTTTCCATCATTCGCGCAGTCTTCCGCCCTACAAACAACATGTCTTGCACGGGTAGTTTCCATACAACTCTATGATAATTTTCACGACTAACTACTGTTACCGCATCTGGTTTTTTAATATCAGACCCAAGCTTTGCAAAGGTCTTGTTCCATGAAACGCCAACAGAAATCGTCAATCCAAGCTCTTCCTTGACCGCAGACTTTATTTTGTATGCTATTTCCTCACCCGTACCAAACAATGTCATGCTGTCGGTCACATCAAGCCAACATTCGTCGATGCCAAATGATTCAATCTTGTCGGTGAATTTATAATACACATCACGAACTTTTCTTGAGAATTCGCCATATCGGTTATGTTTTGGTTTGACTATTTGAATGCCTGGACATTTTTGTTCTGCCATCCATACGGTGTCGCCCGTTTTAACCCCTGCCTTTTTTGCCATTTCACATTTAGCAAGAACAATACCTTTACGTTCCTCTGGGTCACCACAGACGGCAACAGGATTACCCAACAATTCTGGATTCAACATAACCTCGACCGAGGCAAAAAAATTATTCAAATCACAATGCAAGATTACGCGGGTATCCATCTGATTTGATTATAGCCTAATTAAGATTATTCGCCTTAGACTTTTTTCGTAAAAGAATACATTACTTGTTTGCGATATCCCGCCATGATATAGTCTCCTACCTCAAGACTTCTGTACATATCACCAGAAACCTCGAACTCTTCCATTCCAATACTCACATAAAAAGTATGTCTTACTGTACTTCCTCTAACAGTACTTAGGGTCTTTCTTCCTGACCATTTTGCTCCAACAAACCCATTGATTTTATCATCTGGAGGACTAAGATATATAAACCACAGTAATCCTATTGGTATCAATACAATAGTGAAACACAGTATAATTGCAAGAGTTCGATAAAAAGTTATATCTTCATTATAAACGGTCTTATCTCGATCATTCATAATAAATGATAACAGATTGTAGAATTTACACAAACAAAAAACCGCACAAGTTGTACGGTTTTTATTAGTCTTTATTTTTAATTAATATTGACGTGGAGCGCCGCCTTCTTTACGGTCGCCGATTTGGATGAAGTAACGCTTGCCGTCTGGTGCGTTTGCGTTTTTCAAAATTGTACGGATAGCGGTTACTGTTGAACCTTGCTTACCGATAACACGACCCATGTCGCCTTCGCCTACGTGGACTGTTACTGTTACGTTGTCGCCATCTGTTTGCTCTGTTAATTTAACTGCGTCTTTGTTTTCTACAAGACATTTGATGATGTGTTCGATTACCTGAATCATAATTTTTCCTTTTTGCGGGATTTTCCCGTTTCCGGTACGTATGTGATTTCGCTTTATCCAAGCGTTCGTACTCGGTTGTTTTTATGTACGAAGTACAAAGTACCTAGTACCGAATTTGATGAAGTCGATTAGTACTTTGTACTTTTCGTTTGTTACTTCTTTTTCTTTTCTTTTGGTTTTGGTGCAGTTGCATTAGCCTTTGGCTTGTATGGAATTGGTTCCAATATACCTGCCTTTACCAATGTTGCACGTGCCGTGTCGGTTGGAATTGCGCCTTTTGAAATCCATTCAAGAGTTTTGTCTTTATCGATTTTATAGGCATTTTCTGTGACCAATGGGTCGAACGTGCCAAGAACTTCGATAAATTTTCCGTCACGCGGTGAACGTGATTCAGCAACGACTACTCTGTAGAACGGACTTTTTTTGTCGCCAAGTCTGGTAAGTCTTATTTTAAGCATTATTTCCTCCTTTTAATTTAAGATTTATCCTAGCCACTTCTCGAATTTCTTCTCCTAGTGTTTGAATACGTGTTTCCTAGAACCCAAGTCCGCCAAGTTTACCTTTGCCTTTTTTACCCATAGTACTGAACTGTTTCATCATTAACTTTGATTGTTCGAATTGTTTTAATAATGCGTTTATTTCCTGGATGCTTGTCCCGCTTCCTGCGGCAATTCGTTGTTTACGTGATGCTTTTAATATTTCTGGATTTCGTCGTTCTTTGACCGTCATGGATTGAATAATTGCCTTGTTACGTTTCATTTGGTCTTCATCAATTCGCCCAAGAGCCTTTGCCTTGTTTCCCATCATGCCACCAAAACTCTCCATTATTTGGTCAAGGTTACCCATCTTTTTGACATTGTCAAATTGCACCAAAAAATCCTCGAGAGTAAACACGTTTTCGCGCATACGTTTCTCGATTGTTTTCATTTCTTCTTCACTTACCGCGGCTTGTGCTTTTTCAATAATTGTAAGAACATCACCCATACCAAGAATACGACTTGAGATCCGTTCTGGATGAAATGCCTCGATATCTCCGATTTTTTCACCAATACCCGCGAACTTGATTGGCTTGCCCGTAATATGACGAATTGAAAGTGCGGCACCACCACGAGTATCACCGTCAAGCTTTGTCAGCAACACACCCGATATATCCAATTTGTCATTGAATTCGCGCGCAACATTCACCGCATCTTGACCAGTCATAGCATCAACGGTTAATAGTATCTCAATAGGTTTTACAACTTCTTTGACCAACACAAGCTCGGTCATTAATTCTTCGTTAATATGTAAACGACCCGCGGTGTCAACAATGATTGTATCAAACGCACCCTTCTCGGCGAACTTTAATGCGTTCTTTGCAATTTTGACTGGATCGCCTTGCCCTTCTTCAAAGACCTCAACACCCGCGTTCTTTCCAACAACTTTTAATTGTTGTATTGCGGCTGGACGATAAACGTCACACGCAACCAACAATACTTTCTTGCCTTGACCTTTTAACATCGCGCCAAGCTTTCCACAAAATGTGGTCTTACCCGCACCCTGCAGTCCGACCATCATATATACGGTTGGAGGTTTTGGTGAAATGCTGAGCTTTTCATTAGTTTTACCAAGCAACTCGGTCAATTGTTCGTGAACAATTTTAATAACCTGTTGCCCAGGCGTCAAAGATTGCATGACCTCTTCGCCCATGCATTTTTCTGTGGTTTTATTAACAAAATCTTTTACGACTGCGAAATTGACATCCGCCTCGAGTAATGCAAGGCGGACTTCGCGCATTGCGGCTTTTATTTCGACTTCAGTCAACTTACCAGATCTGGTAAGTTTGCTGAATACATGTTTCATTTTTTCGGAAAGACTGGAAAATGCCAAATGGGAATCCTCAACTTTATGCTAGTATGAATTGATTATAGACAAATTTAGAAAACTTGTCAACTTAATTATGTTGAATCACGGTAATTCCATTTATGTCTATCCATTTTGCATAAAAATACATTCGCCCTTCTGACGTATTTGGAATTCGGAAGATTGGTTGACCGTTAAGGCTTGGGCTATCAAACCAACCGATAAACGTAAGACCATTAAAGTCTGGATTACCCGTTGCAAATGCGTGCATATATTCATGTGTCGGCAAGATAAGAGACGTTGAATTCCATGCAAAGAACGGACGTTCCTCGACTATTTGTGAATTTGGGTTGGCACCACCGCTGAAATGGAATACTAATCTGTTGTGTCCCGAATCGCCTGGGTTTAATGAATCCCAATCAATATCCCACACCGCATGCAAATTCATATTCCAAGAAGGCACGGTCATAACATCGGTCGGATAAAATTGAATATCATGGTTACGAGCTTGTGTTGCACTTAAAGCCCAACCACGGAACACAAGATCAACATGCCCAGGAATATAGTTTCGGAAATCCATTTCAAAGCCTTGATGCTTGAACAATGTCATAGTCAAAGACGAATCAATTAATGGGTTACCAACATGCATAGTAATGGTACGCCAAACCATTTCATCCCATACCGCGTGCAATGTTTGATTTGCCGTTACCGTTTGTGTGGCAAAGTTCCATGGTACGGCACCATCCAGAGTCGCGGACCAATGACGGAAGTGCCAACCCGAACGTGTCGGTTGAGCAGGTTCGGTTATCAACCCACCATGTGCAGGACGCTGTTGTGGTGGCGTTGGTGATCCACCATGAGTATTGAACGTTATTGTTGGGTTAACCCACCATACTGCATGCAATGTGTTTGTTGCGTTAATTGTTGTTTCACTTGTGATTAAAGTTGCGAAATTAAACGCTGTTGTGCCATTTTGTGTTGCCGACCAATGACGAAATGTGTGATTTGCAAGCGATGGGTCAGCTGGTCGTGTGACTGTACCACGATATGCAATAGTTTGTTGTGGAACAAAACCTCCACCGTGTGTATTAAACGACACAACCGAATTTGCTCGCCATACAGCAAATAATGTGTTTGTTGCATTGATTGTGTTGTGCGCAGCTATTGGAGTATTGAAATTCCATTCTGGACCATTTATTGTCGCTGACCAATGTGCGAATGTAAAATTTGAAAGAAATGGATTTGATGGGCGTACGACTGGCTGATTCAATCTGACATTTTGTGGTGGAACTCCTGATCCACCTTGTGAATCGAATGTTACTGTATTAGTAACTGGAACTAAAACATATGTACCACCAATCAAAGTAAAACTTGCTGAAGTTACATTTTGTCCTGTGTTTGTAAAATCACCAAACATACCTGATACGCTTACACTACCAAGCCACCACGCCCAAAATCCGTCTTCACCTGACATCTGCCCCCCATTTCTCCAAGTTTGCGTCAACACAGTTACTGTTGAAGTACCACCAGTAGCACCACCAGTATTAGCAAGAACATTAACACCACCACCAGGCAAAGGTGCATTCATAGAAATCATTGGATGTCTTTCAATCCTATAATTTCCAGGAAAAGTTGCATTAATCCTTAGTCTATTACTAGCTGGACCCCAATCGGCATGTCCAATTGTATCTTGAACTCTTGTAAAAACCTGTCCAACCAATGGTTGAACCGTGTTTGTCAAATGATCAAATCTTGCGAATCTTATTTGTTCTTGGTTAAAAGATGTCGTAAAACTGTTAATTGGTTGTGGCCAGAAGTGAGCACCAACACCACTAACAGTCCGTGTTAAACCAGCAGCCATATCGGTAACGAAACCATCCGTGTTAGACTGAAATGTGGATGCATCTATATCATCCGATCTACTCATCGAAAATACAACACCCATAACCACGGCACAAACTACAAAAACACCTGCGAATGCAAGCGCGGCTATACGGGAATGGTGGAATCTTCTTGGTGTGGTCATATCACACCACCTTGGAAAGGATTACAAGAAAATTGCCCCCCCCCCCGTATATCTATTATTTAACATTTCGATACCTCCGACGTTCTTCTTTTGTATTCAATTCTATGTCCAATTGTATCTATATTTTGCGAAACAGTCAAACAAATTATGCATGGTAGCCAGAGTAACTCCGCATGCCGTCATTGCGAGGAGCAAGGCGACGAAGCAATCCAGCGGGGCGAGGTGTCGTAAGTGATATGGGTTTGTTCGGTAAGAAAAAATGGAAAGAACTATTCTTTCCACCTTCTACAATTCGAGTACTTCTATTTCTCTTCCTAC
>WRBV01000005.1 GCA_009784375.1 Bacillota bacterium
CCAGCGGGGCGAGGTGTCGTAAGTGATATGGGTTTGTTCGGTAAGAAAAAATGGAAAGAACTATTCTTTCCACCTTCTACAATTCGAGTACTTCTATTTCTCTTCCTACTAACCAATTCCGCTAGATTGCTTCGTCGTCGCTTTCGCGACTTCCTCGCAATGACGGTAACGATGTTGGTCCTTTACTAAATCCTTAGGTTATATCTAGGAAACTCAACTAACTCACTCCAACCCAACAATTGCCCTTGCAAATGCACGTGAATCAAATGGTAATAAATCATCAATTTGTTCGCCCACACCAACATACAACACAGGCAGGTTAAATTTACGCTTAATAGCGATAACAACACCACCCTTTGCCGTACCGTCAAGTTTTGTAAGGATTACTCCATCAAGGTCAATGGCATCGTTAAATATCTCTACTTGTGCAAGTGCATTCTGCCCAGTAGTTGCATCAAGAACAAGCAATTTTCTGTAACTTGCCTCGGGATAGTTACGCTCAACAACACGGTCGATTTTTTTCAATTCTTCGATAAGATGTGCCTTGTTATGAAGTCGTCCAGCCGTATCAACAATAATCACGTCGTCTTTTTTTGCTTTTGCACTCGATAATGCGTCGAATACAACTGCCGCTGGGTCCGCGCCTTCGCCATGTTTTACTATTCGAACTCCTGCACGATTTGTCCATTCGTTTAATTGCTCGGTTGCTGCCGCTCTGAACGTGTCTGCCGCCGCGACAAGAACTTGTTTCTTTTGTGATTTGTACAATGCCGCAATTTTACCAATACTTGTTGTCTTCCCAACTCCGTTAACACCTACGATCATTGTTATTTGCGGATATGTTTGTTCTTCGTTAACGTCATACTGCCCGAGGATTTCGGAAATCGAATTTGCAAGCGCCTCTTTTAATTCGGTCGTTGTTTTAATTCCCGACTTTCTTGCAACACGTTTGATGTCGTCGATAACATCTTCGGCTGCCTCAATACCCATGTCGGTTTGAACCAAAACGGCAAGCAAATCTTCATAAAAATCATCATCAAGTTCGCTTGATGTAAATATAGATGCAATTCCATCCCCTATTGCCGATGCAGTCTTTCCAAGCCCGCGGAAGATCTTTTTGAAAAAGCCACCTTTCTCTTCCTTTGGCTTGACTTCTTTTTTTGGTTTCTCGACCCTAGGTTTTGGTTCGGGTTTTTCTTCTTCAAAGCAAACATAAACTTCTTCAGGTTGTTCTGGTTCTTGATGTATCTCGACAATTTCTTCTGCGACCACCTCTTCTTCTGTAATTTTAACATCTTCTATTGATTGTTCTATAACTGGCTCTTCTGCCAATTTTTTTTCTTTCTTTTTTCCAAATCCAAGAAAACCCATATAGGCTCCTCCTTTTTTTTAAGCGTACGCCTCTAACTTCACGCTGACTAACTTGGATACACCTTTTTCTTCCATAGTGACCCCGTATAAGTGGTCTGCAAGTTCCATAGTTGGCTTACGGTGAGTAATTACAATGAATTGGGTCGAACGGCTGAAATTATGCAGGTAGTTTGCAAAACGTCCTACGTTCGCCTCATCAAGTGCTGCCTCGATCTCGTCAAGCAAGCAAAACGGCATAGGCTTTAATTTCAATATCGCAAACAATATTGCAATCGCAGTCAATGCTTTTTCCCCACCCGATAAAAGTGAAAGGTTTTGTAATTTTTTCCCAGGCGGCTCGGCAACGATGTCAATACCGCTGTTCAAATAGTCGTTCGGATTGGTAAGTTCAAGTCTGGCACGTCCACCGCCAAACAATTCTTTGAATGTGACCGCAAAGTTTGCATTAATCGTGTCGAATGTCGTTTTAAACAATCCATCCATCTCGCCAGCAAGGTCGCCAATGACTTTTTCAAGGTCAGTCTTTGCACTCTCCAAATCATTAACTTGGGTTGTGTACGATTCATATCTTTCGCCGCTTTCTTTGCTTTGTTCAATCGCATCAAGGTTAACGGGACCAAGCCTTGAGATCGCACGACGGTATTCGGTGATTTCTTGCTTTGCGTTCTCGGCATCAAACTCGGTTGATTTGAATTCATAACATGATGAATAATTTACACCGTATTTTTCGTAAATTTCCTCACCCATGGTTGCAAGGTCGGTGTCGACTTTTTCCAACTGGGCACTTGTTTTATAGTATTGCTCATGCAATTTGGTTGCACTATCCTGAGCTTGGTTTCGTCGCTCTTCGGCATCGGCAATATAAGTTCGAAGCTCTTCTTTTCGTGTGTCGAAATTTGATAATTCTTGTCGTGCCATGTCGAGACGTTTCATGATTTCTTCGACCATTTGCTCGTCCGCTTCGCCTTCGTCAACCACAGGCTGTACATTTGAAATATTACGGTTGATAGAATCAAGCGTATATGCCTTGTCCGCGTGGGTACCATTCAACAATGCAAGCGTTTCCTCGCCCCGTTCGATACTTGTGCGAACTGCGGTTATTTCACTCTCAAGTGCACTTGCACGAATTCGTAATTTTGTAACCTCTTCGGCTGCCCCACGCTCATCCGCATCTTTTCCAATTTTTGCAATTTGGTCTTCAATTTGTTTAAGCTCGGTTTCAATTGTCGCAAGGTTCTGGGTATGCCATAAATTATTATTAATCGCGGATTTCGAACCGCCTGTAATACTTCCACGTGTTTCAATAACATCACCATCAAGTGTTACAATCTTGAACGCGTAGCGAGAACTCTTTGCCAAATTAATCGCCCTGTCAATTTTGTCTACAATAATTACTCGCCCAAGTAAAGAGCCAATGACTGGTTCAAGCTTTGGATTATATTCAACAAGTTCACTTGCTATACCAAGTGCGCCACTTTGTTTAAAAAGGTTACGTTCTTCTTGACTTACAATTCTTGGCTTTACACTAGAAATAGGCAAGAACGTAGCACGCCCCCAATTTTCACGCTGCAGAAGTTCTATCATGTTTTTTGCGTTATCTTCGGTTGCGGTAATTATGTTCTGGGCCGCTGCTCCTAATGCGACTTCGATTGCAATTTCAAGGTTTGTCGGCACGGTCAATTCCTTTGCAACCACACCTACTATATTGTTTGCAACGACGCTATTTTTTGTTGTTGCATCGATGATTTTGCGTACGGTGTATTTGAAACCCTCGCCGCTTTGTATAAGGCTTTGGATTGTTTCGCGACGTGAAAGTAATTTTTCACGCTTGGTCTGAAGGTTATTAAACGTAGTTGCAAGCTCGCTCTTATTTGTGTAATCCTCGGTCGCGTTGCGAAGACCCTGAGCCACTCGTTCACGTTCGTTGATAAGTGATTGGTATAATTGTTGTCCCGATTCCAAGTTCTTTTGTTCGAATTCGATACGTTCTTTTAAGTCAGCAATTTCCTGGATTAACTTGATTTGTTGTTCACGCAAGATTTTTACTTTTTCTTCGACAAGACGGCTGTCGCTCTTGTGTCTTTCCAAACCAAGGCTTAGATTCAAAACTTGTTCACGCAGGATTTCTGCACGTGCGTCAATAGACGTTAATTGTTCCATCGCACGTGTTGAGCCTTTCGAGAATTCTTCGATTTCTTCTTGTCTTGCCTGCAATTCACTTGAGACTTGTTCAAGATGTTCGGTCAATCTTTGTTTTACCGACGACACGTTGTCGTACGTGTGGATATAATTATTAATCTCAAGTGATTTTAAATGATCACGAAGTTCTATGTATTTGCGTGCTGTCTCGGCTTGTTTTAACAATGGACCAAGAGTTCTTTCAATCTCGGTAATAACATCACGAACACGGGTAAGTTCGGTCTGTACGCGTTCAAGTTTTCGCTCTGCTTCGGTCTTTCTTGCCTTGAATTTTGCAATACCTGCCGCCTCTTCAAAGATACCTCGCCTTGCCTCAGGCTTTGCATGGATGAGGTCAGTAACTTGTCCCTGACCAATAATTGTAAGACCATCACGGTCAATACCGCTGTCATGCAATAGTGTTGTAATATCCTTAAGCCTTGCAAGGTTGCGGTTCACATAATATTCACTTTCCCCACTTCGATATAATTTACGACTTAATACAACTTCGGAATAGTCGACTGGGAATATTTTGTTTTCGTTATCAAAGAACAAGGATACTTCACAATAACTAAGCTGCTTACGATTTTCGGTTCCTTTGAAAATAACGTCTTGCATGTTTGTTCCACGCAATGCCTTTGACGATTGTTCACCCAACACCCAACGAATGGCATCCGAAACATTAGATTTTCCACACCCATTAGGTCCAACGATACAGGTAATTCCACTTGAAAAATCAACCTCTAACCTATCGGCGAAACTCTTAAACCCTACAACTTCAATCTTTTTAAACATGATGATACAAGAGTACCATTTTGTTCGGCGATGTCCAAACCCTTTCTTGTAAAGAGTTCAAATAAAAACAGGACTTTGCCCTGTTTCAAATTAATTCTGCTTCTTTCATTTCTTGGATCTTGCTTGCACGATTCTCGGACTTTTCTGATTGCTCGTCGGTCATTGTGTTATATGCTTTTTGGTAGTCACCCGCCAGTAAAACAAGTTTTGATAGTTTCTGCAAATCTCCACCGTACATGTCTTGTGAAGTAACTCCGATTGTTGCAATTTGTTCAGCCCCTTCATGACAATCTTGAAACGAAACACGTTCGACTTCTGGTGGGTTCTCGATTTTTTCTATATCTTCTTTTGTCATCCCAATGTCATAGCCAAGCCAACGGGCTCTATTAACAATTTCGTTGAAACTTCTTGCACCCAAGTTGCGCACTCTCATCAAATCTTTTTCGCTCATTATAACTAAATCGCCCAAAGTTCTCTTACCAGCTCTTACAAGAACGTTCTCAGTACGTGTAGTAAACTCTAACTCCTCAATCGTCATATCAAGTTTTGACATAAATCCTCCGATTAGTTTTAAATATTATACCCCCCCCCCATCGAATTTGTCAATACTTAATATTTGGGTTTGTGTGGGAAACCAAGTTCCACCGTCGTTGCGAGGAGTGAAACGACGAAGCAATCCAGCGGGGCGAGATGTGGAAAGCGACAAATAATTCTTCGGACATAGATTTCCAAAGAACAACCCTTCTTAGTTTTTATCCCGAATAAATCTATACTTCTCTCTACATCATGTACCGCTGGATTGCTTCGTTCCTCGCAATGACGTGGTAGGAAGTGTAATAATTTCCATTGCTTCTATTGAGAACTTCACATATAATATTGTTATGAAAAAAATAATTATTGATATTTTGGGTGGTGACAATGCACCACATGCAATCCTTGACGGTGTTGTCATGGCAGCCAAAAAGGACAAGCAGCTGCAATTCCTTTTGATTGGTGACGAGACCCAAATCAAGGAACGTGCAACAAAAGAAGGTTTCGTCGACAGAGTCGAAATCATTCACACAACCGAGAGTATTTCAAACAATGAACCCCCAACAAATGTACGCGTCAAGACAAATTCATCAATCGCACTTGCGGTTGAAAATCTTCGTAAACGTGAAGACTGTGGCGCATTTGTAAGCGCGGGGTCTACTGGAGCCGTCCTGGCGGGCTCTGTGCTTCGCGTTGGACGTATTCCTGGTGTTTCCCGACCTGCGCTATGCCCTTTGTTTCCGACCAAAACCCCAGGCAAGAATGTCATTGTTGTTGACGTTGGCGCAAACGTTGACTGCCGTCCCGAACATCTCTTCCACTTTGCAATTATGGGAAGTGAATACATGAAATCTATGGGCATACCTAACCCACGCGTTGCACTTGTGAACGTTGGTGTCGAAGATAAAAAAGGCAACGAATTAACGGCGGGAGCGTTCCAATTATTAAAACAATCTGACCTTAATTTTGTTGGAAATATGGAAGCACGCGATGCCTTCAGCGGTGATTATGATGTGCTTGTATGTGATGGTTTTGTTGGAAATGTACTACTTAAAACCGCCGAGGGTGCAATGAAACTGGTGGGTGCTCGTCTTAAAGGTGCTTTAAAGAGTGGTCCAATCTCGATACTCGGCGCATTGCTTGTAAAGGGTAAATTAAAAAAGATGAGTGCCGAACTTGGTGAAGAAGCCGCAGGCGGTGCAATATTCATAGGTGCAAAAAAGACCGTTGTAAAGGCTCATGGATCAAGCGAGGCTCATGCATTTGCAAATGCAATACACTTGGCGAATCGTGCAATGCAGAGCGATATGACCGAAAATATTGAAAAGGCAATTGCAAGAAATACAATTACCGAAGAAGAAAAAAAAGATGGTGAATAACCATCTTTTACTTTATACATAATCAAGTTCGTCAATTTTTGTAACACCAAGTACTGGTATGTGACTTATCGCAGCTTCGAGATATTCTTCTTTTATTACACCGCTGTTATAAAGTTTATTAACAAGAATTTTTTGCTCTTTTGCCGCATCCTTTCTGTATTCTTGTTTCAAGCTCTCGTTTGGAAAACCTTTTTGCAAGATGAAAGATTTAAGGAATCTGTGCGTTTGTAATTGTGTGTCATTTTGATAATACGAGTCATGCGGTTTGTTAAAATCTATGAAATTAAAACCAGCGACTGGGTGATGTAATATGTTATTCCCAGTTATGTCCGGTCTGATTTGCGAGTCAAGTATTTGAAGAAAAGTGTCTACAACCTCGTCGTAATGAGAATCTGGACCTTGCAACCTTTCTCTTGTTTTTCGGTACCATCTTTTGCTGTATGTTGTATCGTTTAATGTTTGCCCAGGCGCCCTTGCAACAAAAACAACATCTCTGTTCCCACCATCATCTTTGCCATTATAACCTATATTTCTTATACCTTCGCCTTCTGGACCTTTTGCATAGCCAAGTACTGGTGCAACCTTTCCGCCTCTTGTATAAATTTGCCATACCTCTTCAATAGTCTTTTTAAATTCTTCGGTGGTAACAAAGTTGTTATCCCCTTTGTTCGTTTGGAAAAGTAATGAGTACAAAACTCCAAAATTATCATCAAAAGGCAGATACATAGCGGTACCACCTTTGTATACAGAATTTTTAAAATCCCCAGTTTCCGCAAAATCAAGAAGTTCATCCAATTTGTCTACTGGCAAATACGGCATGTAAATTTCTTTTTTATCCATAATATAATTATATAATAAATATCAAAATATGTCAAGTAATCCATATAAAAACCGCCCTTCGCAGAGGCGGTTTTAATCTTTAGTTTAATTTAATATTTAAGCTACACGAATGTTTGAAACAAGAATGTCAGCAACGTTGAAATCTGATAACCAGAATGAACGAAGAACAGATGCTGTACGGAATTCTTGGTAACCTTCAAACCATCTTCCCAATGTATCTTCGTACTGTTCTGGACGAAGGTCACAATTTGAAACCAAGTGTGTACCACTCATTGGGGTAATCATTGTTGGAGAATTAATAGAAACGGTGCCGTAATCCGCACTAAATGTAATACGGATGTTGTTAAGGTTAGCAACACGACGAACCTGTGCCCCAGCTTGTTCCCATCTGTCTGGTGTTGTGTTTAATGCAAATCTGCTATCTCTTGAAGCAAATGCAACATACAAGTGTCCATTTTGCATTCTTACTCCGAAGAATGAAGACATGACATAGTATGGTGTGTTTGCCGAAGTCAATTGCTCTGTCCCTGTGTTTAGCGAGAACATAAAGTAATCACCATTTGTCATTTCGACATCAAGATTAAATTGGATTGTTGTATAGTCGCTTGCAATAAAGAATGAACCAAAGTCAGCAAAGTTAACAGTACCCTCAGTCGCATCAATTTGAACAGCCGCTGGAGCACCTGTTGTAATTTGGTTCAAGTCAAGCAATGCAAGACCTTGGTTGTTTACTGGTGAAGCCCATGATGCCCATGTTCCACCAACTGTATCTCCCTCCACAACATGACGGAATACGTTACCATTTTGGATGACCATAAGAATAGATCTCCACTCTGTTCCTGCGGTAATCGCTGTTGCACCAGCCGCAAGACCGCCAGAGTTTTCAAATACATAACCATTTTCAAGAATTTCAAGAGTCATACCTGGGACTGGAGTAACCATTGCTCCAGTACGTGCTTCAGGCTCGCCTTGGATGTTAAGGAATCCTGCCCAGTAACCGCTTCGTACTCCTGAAAACAATTGGTCGTCAACCATTGTAAAGAACACGACGTCGTTGTTCAATGCTGTTGTTACCGCACTCCCAAGTGCAAGTTCACGAAGTGCATTGTGATGTGATGCCCATGTAGCTTCGTCAGTAATGTTAACACGCTCGCCGAAAGTAAAGTTTGAATTTAGTGTAAATTGTGTAATCACCTGGTTTCCTGTACCTTGTACACGTGAACGGAATGATTCAACTGGCGTTGTTACTGGTGTTGGTGGCGTTCCTGGACCTGGTGGTGGTGTTGGTGTACCTGCGAATACACCGGTTGCTCCCATGATTGCGAACATTGTAACAAGGCTCAGACCAATCACAAGAGTAACAATCTGCATCTTTCTCATTTTGTTCTCCTCCCCATTTTATTTGGACAAAATTGTCCATGCTAGGTTAACAGGATTATACTCTGGAAATGATGTATTTGTCAATATCCGACTTAGACTAATCCTCTATACAAGGTATTCACCCAATATGGCTGGGTATATCCCGAAATTCAGACTTCATTCAAAACTTGTTGACAAGATGACATCGGGATGATACTATAGCAAAGTTAATCTTATAAAAGACGAGGTATAATCAAATGGCAGTTCCAAAGACCAAGGTATCAAAATCAAGAAAAAATATGCGCAACGCGGCTAATTTCAAAGCACGTGCAGCATCAATCACAAATTGCCCACAATGTCACGCGGTCGTTCGTCCGCATTGTGTTTGCAAAGCTTGCGGTTATTACGACGGCGCAAAGCGTATTGAAATCAAAGAAGAAAAGAAAGACTAGTTTCTTGTTTTTATTGCTATCGAAATTAAAACGGCTGTTACGCCGTTTTTTTGTTTAAGTATTATTTTTGCTTGTCTTGTTCGATTGATGTATCTTTTTCTTTTACACTTAGAATATCACGTGATGCAAACAGCGCTTGGCAAAACACTTCACGCATTTCGGCACTCAGCGGTGGGTAATTGTGATCGAACTTCCACTTCTCACCTTTTTCGCGTTGCACCAATTTTGTCGCAATTGCCATAACTTGGTTTTCACTTGTACGATTAACACCCGCAATTGCCTTTGCATTTACATTTTGTTCTTTTATGTTTCCAGTTGCCTGTGCGTGTTTGTTTCGGAGTTGCTTAAACTCGCGTTGGTCGACCCTTCCGACTGGGATTTTATCCTTTGTTTCTATGCGTCCAAGTTCTGTCCATTCACCTATTTGTTTTCCCCTTACTTGAAATATTATGACACCAGGTTTTTCTTTTTCATCACGCTCTAAACGAATACCAAGCTCAAGCCCAGATAATTGCAAACCTTCGGCTGCTATTTTGACATCTAGTGCGGTATGTGCATATCTTTTTTCGGGCGAAAATATTGTTTTCAAATATTCAACATACTTGTCTTGATTTTGTTCTATGAATTCTTGTTTTTGTTCAGACATTTGCTTTTGGATTGCATGTGCCATATAGCCTTGTTTTGATTTCGCGAATTTTTCATCACCAAGTTTTACTTTCAAGAATTGTTCATATCCATCCATGTTCTTTACATTCTTTGATTCCTTTTCATCGGTGAAATACAAGGCATACATTTCCACTTCGTCAAGAATCTTCTCGGACTTTGAAACCTTTGACCTGTCAACACCGACCTCCCGCCCGTGTTTCCATTCTTTGTCACTCTTGATACGTTTGATAAGCGTTTCCATCATTTCCTTGTCGCGTACAACTTCATTTATTCCGATATCATCCGAATGCTGGCTTAAAAAATGCGTGTAAATACCTTCTATAATTGCTTCTTCCAACTTGTGCTTTGGTAATTCATGGATAGACGCGATATGTTTATTCTCACGCATCATATAACGGTCGATTGCCGTTCTTATACTACTCTTGACACGTTCAAGCTGTTCAGCTTGTTGTGCTGGGAATGGATAGTACTTGAATTCATTAGTTTTCTTCATAGATTTATTATTTCCTTACTTCACTAATTTCACGGCTTGTTTGGCAATTTCAAGTTCTTCGTTAGTATTTACAACGAATGTACGTACTTTTGATTCTTTTGCTGACAATTCGGCGGTCTTACCTTTTCCAAGTTCAGTATTTGTCGTCCAATCAATTTGAACACCCATGAATTCAAGACCGCTTAAAATCTCGCCACGGACATAGTTATCATTTGTACCAACACCACCCGTCAGAACAAGAGCATCTACCCCACCAAGGATTGCGGTATATGCACCAATGTACTTTTTGACACGATGAACAAATACATCAATTGCATTACGTGCATTTTGACATTCGTCTTTCTTTGCGACTACGGTACGCATATCGCTTGAACCTGTGCCACCCATTCCTTTAAGACCAGACGACCCGTTCAAGTATTTAATTGTCTCTTCAATCGAAAATCCCTTAATCTTTGCAATTTGTGCAACAGCCCCTGGGTCAATATCACCACTTCGCGAACCCATTACAAGCCCTTCAAGCGGAGTCAACCCCATACTTGTGTCGATACTCTTGCCGCCGTCTATTGCACAAATACTTGCACCGTTACCAATATGTGCCACAACCATCTTTAAATTCTTTATATCTTTGCCCATCATCTCGGCAACTTTTTTAGACACAAAGGAATAACTTGTCCCATGGAACCCATAACGACGGATACCGTGTTTTTCATAGTCCTCGGTTGGGATGGCATACAAAAACGACTTTGCAGGCATGCCTGAATGGAATGATGTATCAAAAACCAACACATTCGGAACATTTGGAAGAACTTCCATGCATGCACGAACACCACTCAAATTCGCTGGATTATGTAATGGTGCAAAATGCGATACACTCTCGACACCAGCAAGAACCTCGCTTGTTGCAATAATGCTCTCTTTATACTTCTCACCACCATGGACGACTCGATGACCAATTGCACCAACCTTTTTTACATCATCGCCAAGCAACTCAAACAACTTCTTCACCGCAACCGTGTGTGTTGGCATTGCAAATTTTTCTTTGACCTCGTTCCCACGAATTACAACCTCGTAAAACGAATGGGACTGACCCACCTCTTCAAATGTGCCCTTTGACGTAACCGATTCATCCGCCATGTTAATTAATTGAAACTTTAAACTTGACGACCCACAATTTAATACAAGAACTTTCATGTGTTAATCTCCTTTTTAATTGTTCCAATAGTAACATATAGAATACCCTAATACAACAAAAAAGAGACCGAAGTCCCTTCCTTGGTATTCTAAATTCCCATTTCTTCCAATAATTCGTTTTTCACTTCTTTGAACATTCTTTCACGCCCAACTGTTTCCATAATCTCATGAACGTCAAGCACGTTTTTGTCGCCATATATGCCATCTTTTTTAACAAATCCATTTTCATCCATTATCAACTGTCTTTTCTTTGGTTCAATTTTTTTGGCATCAAAACCAACGCTAAAGCCAATTTGCTCACATTGTTTTTCGCAACAATATTCGTCTTCCTGTACGATACCGTCACGTATGATATCCTCAAATCCTGCCTCGTGTTGTGCCTCCAACGGGTCTTGGATGTAAGTGCTGTGCATAAATTCTGCTCCAAGTTTCATTACTTCCTTTAATAATTCATTATTGTTTTGCATTTGTGCAAACCTCCTTTAAAAAGTAAGAAATTATACCCCCCCCCCATCGAATTTGTCAATACCCAATATTTACACGTCATTGCGAGGAACGAAGCAATCCAGCGAGGCGCGAGGTGTGGAATGTGAACAAGAATTCTTCATGCCGAGAATTTAGAAAAGTACAACTCTTCCTTGTTTTTCCGTCCCGAATAAATCTATATTTCTTCCTACACCTTGTACCGCTGGATTGCTTCGTCGCAAAACTCCTCGCAATGACGTGCTAAGAAGTTGTTTGTCTTACAAAATGTGTTATACTTACCCAAATGGAAAAAGTACGGATAACCGCAATCATAGCCGAATTCAACCCTTTGCATCCTGGGCATAAATATATAATCCGTAATGCACGCGAAGTCACGGGTGCCACACATATTTTGGTAATTCAAAGTAGTAACTTTTGCCAACGTGCCGAACCCTCCATCCAAAGCAAACATGAACGTGCCGAGGCCGCAATCCGTGCGGGAGCAGACGCGGTAGTCGAGATTCCATCGGCATATTCAACAGGTAATGCCGAGGTCTTTGCAAAGGCAGGGATAAAAATAGCAACAAGCTTTCCGCATGTAACCAATCTTGTATTCGGTATCGAGAGCCAAGATATTTCAATAATAAAAAAAATCGCAACCATCCAGGTCAAACGCGAAAAAGATTTCGAAAAATACATGCAAGGTCATTTAAAAAAAGGGATAAGTTTCGATAAAGCACGATGTGAAGTTATTAAAAAACTGCTTCCGAAAATTCCAGCAGACGTCATAGAACGCACCATGAACACTCCGAATAATATTTTGGGGATTGAATATCTAAAGGAACTTACACGGCTTAAATCGCCTGTTGTTCCAATTGGTATTACTCGTATTAAAACAAAATCTGCTACCGATATTCGCCATGATATTGTTGAAACCTCGCCATATCGCAACCCCGAAAAAAGTCAGTTTCTGTCGAAATATAACTTTGATGTTTTTGGGTCAAGCATGTTGTTTGCAATCATGACAAAGTTAACGACCGAGATTTATAATTCCAATGAAGAACTTGTGAATCTTATCAAAAATCTTCACCCAATATCATACACATCACTTAAGCGCGATGCCCCAACAAAACGGTTTTCGGTGTCTCGGATTGCACGGCTTGCTTTGCATTGTGCGCTTGATGTTACCAAACGCGACGTCCAATATTTATACGATAACGAATGGTTACCATACACCAATTTACTTGCCATAAACATAGCCGCCGAATCTTTCTTCTCGGCACTTTGTTTAAATACAAAAACACCACTTGTGGTTCGCGGCAACAAGATACGACCAAAAGCAACCCCATATTATAAAGCACTTCGTGCCATCGACGAAAAATCCGACCTTTTATACGAAGCAATTTGTGGCGAACGAATCGAAAAACGTCCACGTTTTGTAAGCGTAACAAATCTGGCTCTTGAGTTTAACCATGATTGACAAAGTACTACAAATAATGCTATATTTTGTAAAAAACAAAGGAGATGGACAATGACCGAAGAACAAAAAAAGCTAATACAAGACGCACTCCATTCCAGAGATGTAGGTAAGCGATTTGTTAATTATAGAATAGTTAACTCGGCAGAAAAAGTTTTAAAAGATACTGGTGAAAAATTGCTAACCGATGAACATAAAGAACTCAATGCACAACGCGATAAAGAGTTAACCGAAAAATACGAAAATCGACAAGCTATATAGTAAAAAGAAGCCTTAGGCTTCTTTTTACTTATGAAATACTTCTTTCCTGACTATTGCCTCTCTAGACTTGAAGACAGATTACTAAGCGCTGCTGGATCTGTGTCTTGTAAAGACTTAACCAACTTCGCAAAATCGCCTATCGAGTCATTAACAAAGTCGGGTGCGCATCCTTCTCTTATCATTCGCTCGTGCGTTACCCCTCCTGTTTTGACGAATGCTCCGAACGATGATGGGTGCTTTTCTGCAATCGGTCCTTTTGCGAACTTCATATCACTTGTTCCGTCTCCGATCATTACTATTGTCTCGGCACCTGTTAAGCCGTACTTTCTTGCGATATAGTCGTACATTGGTTGCTCTGGTTTACCGAATATTAGCTCTGGCGTTAGATTATGCCCATGTTTCAAACCTTTTAAGAATAAACCAGTATCACCCATAAAACCATTCCGTGTAGGACAGTCGATATTATCGTGCGTTGCAAAAAAAGGGGTGTGCTTCTTTATTGCGTCATATGTATTTCCACCTAGCACAAGGTTGTTACCATCCCTGTTAAATGCCATAAGAACAATATCGGGATTTTGCTTAACGACTTGTACTCCTGCTTCTTGGGCTTGACGCTTGAACTCTTTAGTGCCATCGACCAGAATTTTTGCCCCGTCATAATTTCTTAGAAGATGGTCTATTGCTACGCTTCCTGCTGTGCTGAATTCACTTGGATCGCTGTCGATATCAAAGCCATTCAACTTCTCAGAAAGCATCTGGGGCGAAACTGTGGAAATATTGGTAACAAACGATACATCTCCACAATCACGCAGGTTTCTCACCGCTTCACCTGCACCTGGGATTCCAACTGTGCTTTTTATAAGGACGCCGTCAACGTCGACTAGAAATCTTACTTTCATAAGTATATATTATCGTTAAATGGGGTGTTTTGTCAATAGTCAATATTTAATTTTAAAGTCATCCTGAGCGAGACAAAGCCGAGTCGAAGGATGACAAAGCAAAACACCACCCAAAGGGTGATCCCCGGGTGGTGCTGGTTATGGTATGTGTGTTTTTGCGGATAGTATTCGTGTAATTTGTATTTATTTTGTGTTAGAACAAATTCAACCGAACAACTTTTTTATAAATCATTTCGACTGGAGCGAAGTGAAGCGAAGAGATGGTTTTGTTTTTGTATTAGTCGTACTTCTTCCGTGGTTTGTAGGTTGTGTGTAATAACTTGTACGCAATCTCCCCATTCGGCTCGCCAAGGAATTCTTTGTATATTTGTTTTACTACTGGATTATCATGGGCGCGACGAAGATTATTATATTGGTCCATATTATACATAGTCGAGGCGCGCCTTCGTGCATTTGCAAAATTATCTTGGATAATATCATTATGAACGGGCATTCCACCACCATTAACGCAACCACCTGGACATGCCATTACCTCGACAAAATGATAATTTTCTCGCCCAGACTTGATGTCTTTGATAACACGCTCGGCATTAGCAATACCACTTACCACAGCCACTCTTATAGGATTGCCGTGCGAATCTTGGATTGTATCGATCTCTGCCACTTTTATGCCTTGTTCACCACGGATGTTTTCAAAGTTCACATTGTTTAAACGCTTGCAAAGCATCTTTTCGGATATTGTTCGTAATGCCGCCTCGGACACACCGCCCGTAGTCCCAAAAATTAACCCAGCCCCACTTGACAACCCAAGCGGATCATCATATTTTTCATTTTTTAACTTTGCAAAATCAATCCCAGCTTCGCGCACCATTCGCGATAATTGTCGAACGGTGATTGACATATCTACATCTTTAAATTCTTTTGAATGATCTATGCCCTCGCGGTTTGCTTCACTTGACTTTGCGATACATGGCATTAACATGACTACGAATATGTTTTTTGGATCAATTCCCATTTTCTGGGCGTAATAAGTTTTTGCCAATGCACCGAAAATTTGTTGCGGACTTTTGGTTGTGCTTACATTCGGCAAAAGTTCTGGATGCATCATTTGGACATAATTAATCCAAGCAGGACAACATGACGTGAACTGGGTATTTATAAAAGTCCTTGTCTTTAAATCATAATTAGTCATCTTGTGCAAGCGTTTTAAAAGTTCGGTACCCTCTTCCATGATTGTAAAATCTGCGGCAAGGTTCAAATCAAATACACGGTCAAAGCCAAGTCTTTTTAATACGGCAACCATCTTGCCCTCGGCATTCGTACCGCTTGGCAAGCCAAATGCTTCGCCTATTGCAACACGTGTACTTGGTGCGGTTGCGACTATGACATGTGTGCCTTTGTCGCCAAGTTTTTCACGCAGGAATTTTATTTCCTCGACATTTGTATTACGCTCTTGCCCCTCTAATTCACGCGGAGCCGATGTTTCTTCCAAAGCCGCGGTCGGACAATTCACAACACATTGACCGCATGTGATACAAGGTACTGACCCAAGTTCATTACCCCATGCCACACCGATATGTGCATCAAAGCCACGACCATTAACGGCAAGTACACCAACCTCTTGATGTTCGGCACAAACCTTCACACATCGGCCACACAAAATACACTTGTTCGGATTACGTCGAACATAATTATTAGCCTTGTCTAATCGACCAACATCAGCAGACTTTGCTGTATGCGGCGGCGAGCCATGCGTTGCCCCATCAATACGATGAGGATTAGACTGGAAACGCTCTGCATCGCATTGTGCGGCTTCTGATGCCAATTTCAACCTGCAATCGGTGGTACGAGAACATGATATACACTTTAATTCATGGTCACTTAAAAGAAGTTCTAATATAGTCTTTCGTGCATTAATAACACGTGGGGAATTGGTGTTTATTACCATGCCTGCCCGAACTATTTCCCCACACGCAGGAACCAAATTCCAACGCCCTTCGACCTCTACAACACAGACACGACAAGAAGATAAAAGCCCAAGATTTTTCGAATAACAAAGATTCGGAATGTTAATTCCAACATCGGCACAAACCTCGAGAATAGTCTTCTCACCCTTGACCTTATATTCTTTTCCATCTATTTTTATTTTCATCGCGACTCCTACTTACACTCTTACAATGGCGTCTACTGGACAAATCGGTACACACTTGTTACATTTAATACATTTTTCCTTGGACAAGTAATGTGGTTTTTTTAACTCGCCTGTTATTGCATCTACTGGACAGACCTTTATACATGCCGTACACATGATGCACTTTTCATTAATTTCATATGTCGTTAACTCACGACAAATTCCAGCACCACAACGCCTGTTGTGAATATGGTCAAGATACTCTTCACGGAAATGCGTCAAAGTAGATAACACAGGATTAGGTGAACTTTGCCCAAGTCCACATAACGAAGTTTCGATAATAGTTTTTGATAATTTCTCAAGTTCGCAAAGGTCACTTTCTTCGCCACGACCACTTGTAATCTTTTCAAGTATATTCAACAGTTTGATATTACCAATACGACATGGGACGCATTTTCCACAACTTTCATCTACGCTGAACTTTATAAAAAATTTTGCCACATCAATCATACAAACTTTATCGCACATTACAACAAGCCCGCCCGAACCCAAGATACTACCAACACTCTGCAGACTGTCAAAATCAATTGGCAAATCAAACATGGATGCGGGAATACAACCGCCACTTGGACCGCCCGCTTGAACCGCCTTTACCTTACTTCCTTCGGCGTATCCACCACCAATTTCATAGATAATTTCTTTGATTGTAATTCCCATTGGAACTTCGATTAATCCACCGTTAGTGATGTTACCCGCAAGTGCAAAAACTTTTGTTCCCGCATTATTTGGCGAGCCGATTTTATTCCATCTCTCGGCTCCCTCAAAAATTATCATTGGAATGGCAGACAATGTTTCTACGTTATTGATAAGTGTTGGTTTACCGTATAATCCCGAAACCGCTGGGAACGGTGGTCTTGGTCTTGGTTCTCCGCGTTTACCCTCGATAGATGCAATAAGTGCCGTTTCCTCGCCACATACAAAAGCACCAGCTCCTAGTCGAAGTTCTATATTAAATGAAAAGTTCGTTCCAAAAAGATTATCCCCAAGCAATCTATTCTTTCTTGCCGCAATAATTGCCGCTTTACAATTCTTAACCGCTTGTGGATATTCGGCACGGCAATAAATGTATCCCTTTTGTGCACCAAGTGCATAACCCGCGATTGTCATGGATTCAAGCACACTATACGGATCATTTTCCAAAATAGCCCTGTCCATAAATGCACCTGGGTCACCTTCGTCTGCGTTACATACTATGTATTTCGTTTCGCTTTGTGCGTCATGAACAAATTGCCACTTTTTACCAGTAGAGAACCCAGCCCCACCCCGCCCGCGCATACCACTTTCTTTAACAATATCAATGATTTCTTGTGGTTGCATGGTCAATGCTTTTGCAAAACCAAAATAACCATCGGTCGCAATGTATTCATGTACTGACGTCGGTTCGATAATTTCAACATTTCGCAACACAAGACGTGTCTGGCGTGTATAGAAGGGTGTGTCATGTTCTTCTTGCCATTTTGCACGTTTTTCCTCGATTATTGGTTTATATTGTTCCTTGATTTGTTCAAGCTTTTTCTTGTTCATGGCAACCGCACCTCCTCTTGTCTTTTAATTTTGCGGATTTCGTTCAATGTTTTCCTTATCGTAGTTTTTGCAAGCCACTTGTCACCAATAATTACAATTGGAGCAATCGAACAATCGCCTACACAACGTGTATTGTGTTCAAGTGAAAAAAGCCCGTCCTCGGTTTTTCCTCCCGCCTTTATACCAAGCTCATCTTCTATTGCACGTATAATTTCTTCAGCACCCAAGACATAACATGCGGTTCCCATACAAACTTGTATATTGTATTTACCACGCTTTGCAAATGTAAATTGATGATAAAACGTTGCCACCCCATACACATGACTTTGCGATACACTAAAAACATCGGCAACGGTTTGTATTGCGAATTCATTTATATATCCATATGCCTCTTGTGCAATTTGCAAAGCACAAAGAACCGAACCGCCATCACGTTCACGCTCTACTGCTTTTATAAATGCTTGTTTTGTCATCTGTTAGATTCCCCCAATCTAATTAATTACAACTTTTCAGGTTTTTAATAATTCAGTCTTCTTTACAATTCGCGTACCTTTTTTCTGTATATCTTTTTTTAGTTGGTCATGGAATTGTTTTGGTTTTAATTCAAAATCAGGCTCAAATATTTGGGCAAGAGGTATCCACATTGGTTGGTATGTCCCTATTAATCTTCCACTCTTATCACACATTGTTTTTAATTCTTCCGAGTATTCTTCAGATTCTGGATTCATTATTATTTCACCACTTTTGTATTCGCATACAAGGAATGCCTCCATCTCGGAAGCACACCCTGGTCTGCACGATGCATCGGCACGAACACGTTTGTATAATACCCGAAGTGGGTTAACATGTATTCCAGTCTCCTCCAACACTTCACGAATGACCGCTTCTTTTGGTGTTTCCTCGGGTTCAAGATGACCACCAGGCGTATTGTAATAATCGGCACCATCTTTGTAATGAGGTCTGTTACGTTTATGCAACAAGATATGATCAACACCGTCAATGTTACGGAAACATATAGCACGTGCAGTATCAACTTTTGCCATATCCCATTTTTTACGCTTGGCAACAACTTGGAACCCAGGCTCGTTCAACATTTCTGCCATAATGTCCGCGACTTTGTCCGAGAACGCAGTAATTTCATCTTTCTCAAGTTTTCTTCCTTGTAATTCTTCGGTAGATATTGCAGTACCAACTTTTATCTTGGTTAGCCTGAACGGTCTTGGTGGTCGGTTCATTACCATAGGAATAATTGGTACGTTACCCTTGATTGCAATCACACTTGCACCATTTCGCAGCGCAAGTGCATCTTCTGGGTTAAATGTTCGCATACCTTCTGGGAATATTAAAAGTGCCTTGTCACGTTTAAGTACGCCCAAACAATGCTTCATAAGTGCAAGGTCTTTACCACGTTCAATTGGAAATCCATTAAGATTTCGGAAAAACCAGGCTGGGATTTTCTTTTTGAAAAGCTCGGGCTTTGAGATAAAGAATATCTCGCGCGGCATGCCGCAAAACATCGCTGGGATGTCTGCGTTAGATAAATGATTACATACAAGGACAACTCCTTGTTTGCGATACTTTTTTAATTCTTTTTTGTTTTGGACTCGCGTCCACCAAATCATGTGGTACGGAAGCCACACCAGTATTTTAAATAAAACTCTAAACATAAGATGAAAATATCACAAATTTTTCAATTTGTCATTTATAATATCCAGCATTCTTTGCACAACTTCAACCGCACTTATATGACTTGCATCAATTAAAACTGCGTCCGACACATGCACAAGAGGACTTATTTCTCGCGTCATGTCGGCAACGTCTCGTTCATGTATGCCTTGTTTGACTTGCTCCAAGGTAATACCTGGGTTTTGAATACGTTCTTGGTTCAACCTTCTTCTTGCACGCTCTTCAAGGCTTGCGGTCAAATAAAACTTGAACTGGGCATCGGGAAGAACCACACTTGTAATATCTCGCCCCTCACACACAAGGTCTTGGCAACACGCTATTTCGTGTTGAATAGAACGTACTTTTTTACGGACGGCTGGGATTACCGCCACTTTGTATGCGGTAGCACTTACTTCGATATCATGAAGATGTTCGGTTATATCCTTGTCGTTCAAAAAAACGAGGGTGCTGCCACCTTGGTGACATACCCTCAGATTTAAATTTTCAAGTGCCGAATTAACCTCGGATTCATGACCAAGATTAACTTTTGAATTCATAAAGTGAACTGTAATACCGCGATACAAGGCTCCTGTATCTAAACAAATAATTCCAAGCCTTTGCGCCAACATCTTTGCGACCGTGCCTTTTCCTGATGCAGCTGGTCCGTCAATTGCAATCTTTAATACTTTTGTTTCGTCTATACCCATTAAAATTAATGATATCATACCTTTTTCATTTTATGCAACATAAGTTCAATGGTTTTTTCAAGATCAATGTCCGAATTGTCAATTACTATTGCATCTTTTACTTTTTTTAATGGTGCAATATCACGACTTGAGTCACGCTTGTCACGCTCTTTGATTTCACGAACCATTTCCTTTAGCGTCATCTTGCCCGAATATTGTTCCAAGCGTCGCTCTGCCCGAACTTTTGGTTTGGCTGTTAGGAAAAACTTATACTTTGCATCGGGTAAAACCACACTTGCAATATCTCGGCCATCAACAATTAAACTTGTTAACTTGCAAAGTTCCCGTATTGTTATGTTAACTTTGTCACGGACATCTGGTCTCGTTGCAACCATTGATGAAACCTTTGACATTTCGGGTGTGCGAATTTTGTCGGTAATATCAACCCCATTAATGAAAACATGGGTATTGCTACCAATAATTTCGGCTTTTATATCTAATTCATCAAGCGCCTGTTTAACTTTTAAGTTATATTCAATATTGTCAAATCTTTGTTTAAGATAATATCCAACCGCACGATACAAGGCACCTGTATCAAGTGCCGCAATTCCCAACCGTTCCCCGAGCTCACGCGCAACCGTTCCCTTGCCACTTGCAACTGGACCGTCAATTGCAATATGAAAAATGTCTGAACCTATCATAATTTTATCCCAGACTTTTCCAAAGTCGCAAAAACCGATGCATCAGTCAAATCGTACTTAAGCGGTGTCACCGTGATAAAATTCTTTTTCAACCAATAAATATCACCGAACTGCTCTAAACATTCAAGGTTGTATGCAGTCACAGGACTCTTCAACCAATAAAAAGTCTTTCCAAATGGATTGGTTTCTTCGGTGTATTCATTATGCACAATACCAGTTGTAAGTCTTGCTGCCTGGACCTTTTTAAATGTGAACTTTGCAGGAAAGTTAATATTTAATGTGACTTCATCCCTTATATTTTCAAAGATTGTCTTTAATTCTTTTGATATAACACGCGCAACAGGAACATATGAACTTTCACGCTTTGTGTTTTCAATTACCGCGGATATCGCAATAGATTTAATACCCTGGATGGTTCCAGCAATCGCCGCAGACACAACCCCGCTTGAATAAATTGTTTCGCCTCGGTTTGTCTTGTTGTCAATACCACTTATAATAAGGTCAGGTTTACTTTTTAATAATTTATCAATCGCAAGGTTCACACAATCGCACGGAGTTCCATTGATACCGAAAATTTTAACTTTGTTCAAAACAAAGAATTGTTCTGCACGAAGCGGACAACCTGTTGTAAGGGCATGTCCCATACCTTCGTTTGATTGCAATGGTCCGACTATGCAAACTTGGTGCTTGCCCGATAACTCCTTTGCAAGTGCAACAATTCCTGGATGAAAACATCCTTGCTCATTAACCAATAATATCTTTAATGGTCTCATATTTCCCCCTTACGCCTTGCCCAGTTTTTTCAAAGCTTTGCCAAGCCCATCAATCATGTCAAATTCTGTACTATCATAGGATATAGGGGTCACCGAAATATAACCCGCATTATATGCACCCATATCATCGTCGTCACCACTTGCCTCACGCTCGGCACGTCTTGCCCAGAAATATTTTCCGCCCTTTGGATCCACGCCTGGTTCAAAAATGTATTTTGTGTTGGTCTTTCCCATTTGGGTAAATTTAACGCCTTTGAAGTCTTTGTAATCATCAACCTTAGGCAAATTCATATTAAGAAATGTCTGTGGTCCCAAATCAAGTTTGGCAAACTTTTCAATGTTCTTTTCAACGAATTGGATAACAGGCTTTAGTGTCTCTGGTGAATTGTCACCCATCTCGAACTCGGTCGCAACGACAATAGCCTTTTTACCAAAGTATACCGCCTCCATAGCCATACCAACGTGACTTGACGAATAAATATCTGGACCCAAATTAGTACCATTAGAAATCCCACAAATAACAAGATCGGGCGGACGATTCAACATAATTTCACCCAACATAATCGACATTGCATCGGCAGGATTTGAATAAAATTCGTAAATGGCAATTCCATCCATGTTCGCAACAAGGCTTGTTTCCTCTTTATTTTTTGCCGATTTTTTTGCTGGTGCCGATACAGTCGTTATCTTGTTAACTCGCGTTGGTGCATTGACAAAAGAAAATGCCTGGGCACGATGTCCAGAATCACTCGACATACTTGCCACGGTCACCTTGTGCTTTTTGGACAAAGCACGCGCCAACATCCCCACACTATTGCGACTTTTATTATTTGCTGTTGCAATCAAAATGTTCATAATCCAAGTATAGTACCGAAATTAAAAAAATCAAAACGTAAATTTGAAAAAGAAAAAAGGGCCTTGCCCTGTTTCATATATTACATTCTGTCTGTGTTATCAAATGTTTGTCCGCCAACATTTTGTGTTCTTAACTTTGTTCCACCTTGTTCTTTTTCAAGACTTCCTCTTACTGCAGACATATATTGAATCATTTTTGCCCAAGTTCCTTCGCCGTAAATGTACGGGGCAAACCATTCAATTCCTGTTTGTCCTGGCTTATTCCAATGCTCGCGTCCAAATACTTCAATTCCTTCGTTTTGCATTTCTTTGTTCCCAATAATACCGTTTGCAAAAACCATGAATCTTCCTGTAAGTTCTGGATACTCTTCTAAGATTCCTTTAATTACTTCCAACTTTGAATCAATGTCACGGCTTTGAAAATTGCCAAAATCACCTATGTTACTTTCATTCCAATCTGGCGCAATCGCAACAGAATGAATGTTTTCAAGCCCCATTTTTTCAATCTTATCAAAAACATTGGACAAATCGTATCCACTATCACGTCGCCGTGTCCATCCTGAATTATCAACTTTTTCTCTTGGCATAGTACCCGCCGCCTCTATTCCAAGAAAGTCCAAATTACATGTACCTGCATCCTCTTGGAATTGATTGAAAATTTCATCGGCTACCGTCTATTCATCTATTACGTCGTTAACACGATGTCCCTTGTAGTTGAGAGAATAAACATACAACATATTCATAGTTTTCTTATCCATTGTAAAACTCCTTTGAATTTTAAAAGATAAGAAATTATACCCCCCCCCCCATCGAATTTGTCAATACCCAATATTTGGGTTTGCGTGAAAACACCTATCACGTCATTCAGAGTGACCGAGGAACGAGGGAGCGAAGAATCTAGGCGAAGCCGCACAAAAAAAGCAACTCCTCTTTCAAAGTCACTTTTTTATTTGGATGAATTTATTGCGGCTTCGCCTAGATTCTTCGTCCGAATGACGCACTATGGGGTGTGTCGCTTTTGAAGTTGTTCTTTCGATTTACTCCTCCATCGGTATTAACGGAACGGCAATCAATAATTTGTCATCAAGGAACACACATGCATCGTGGTCGTTTAATTGTATTTCAAGTCGTTTAATCTCGGCTTCGGTTAATGGGTAAAAGTGGTCTTCGGCAACCATACCAACACGGTCAAATCGGTCGGGATGAGTCGGCGTAATTAATGTCTCGGCGGCAAGCACTTTGTGCATGAAAAATTCATTTGTACCGCGTTGCATAAGTGTCTCGGATTCTTCAAACATTGGACCGCAATTTAATACTACGCATACTACTTGCATGTCATTGCGTTCTAATGCCCCTACGAAACAACGCCCCGCCTTGCTTGTAAAGCCCGTTTTAATGCCTATGACATTTTTATTAGAACGAAGCAATCTGTTTTTATTCTGCAACATTCTTGGATAATCCTTGCCACTTATACGTGTATCCTTTGTTGCAACGATTTCGGCAAAGGTTGGATTTTTCATAGCATATGCGGATATTAACGCAAGGTCATGTGCGGTTGTATAATGCCCATCCTGATCAAGTCCATGCGGGTTTCTGAATGACGAATTCTTTGCACCTGCTTTTAGTGCGGTTTGGTTCATCAACTCGGAGAATTCATCCAATGACTTTGAAATATGAAGTGCAAGTGCATTACTTGCATCGTTACCGCTCCGCAACATCATTCCAAGCAATAATTCACGGACTGTTAATTGCTCGCCTTTTTGAAGATATATACTTGTCCCTTCGACACCGATTGCCTTTGGATGTATGTTTACAACTTCGTCAATGCTTTTGACATTTTCAAGCACGGTTATCGCGGTAACCACCTTTGTGGTCGATGCCATTGGCAACTTTGCATAAGCATTCTTTTCATACAAGATACGTCCGCTTGAGACCTCTATTGTACACATGGCACGTGCCGATGTTTGTGCATGAATTGCAGCCCCAACAGCCCCAGGTCTTCCCGTTGCCATTCGTGCGGCATATCCACGGCTTGTCATTGCTGTTCCCGCTACAAATGTTGCCACCATTAAAACGGCAATCACGGCAAGCGCAATTTTGGTCATCTTTTGTCTTCGTTTACTTTTAACTTTTCCCATGTCCCTAGTTATTTGCAAACAAATGAGTTTCATGCAATAAAAAAAAGAAGCCGTCTGACTTCTTAATTATTTCTCTCTTTCTGATGCACCCGCCAATAGTAACATAAATAACGCCAATCCCGTACCACGGACCCTCCTCCTACCAACATCGCCACTTCCTGTTTGATCTGAACTTTGTTCCACAGTATATGTACAACTGTCAACATTTTGAACGCCCGCAGATTGTTCAGAAACACATCCAGAACTAAGAAGCAACGTCCCCATAAGTGCTGCTGTTGCCACACATTTGCTGAGTTTTTTCATACTATGTTTCTCCCTTGCATTTAAGAAGTTACTATATTGTACCCCCCCCCCATCGAATTTGTCAATACCCAATATTTAAATTTAACAATATTGCCAATTACGTTATCCTTATTTTTATAGTTTATCCCGCACAAAATCACATCCACTATCATAAGTAATTCCATCTTGGGACATTTATTATAATTGTCCATAAGGAGGAACATATATGTCCTTTTACGCAGACAGAAGGCATCCACGTCCAGGTCCTATTCCATGCAATCCATTGCATGCATGTGGACTGCATCATCGTGTGGCAATCGAAGCAAGGCGAATTCTTGACAGCGCCATTCGCAAAGAAACACTCGAGGATGTGCCGCTTGTAATCAATGAACGAACTCTGCCGCCACCAGTACGTTTTATAAGTGCAACTACAACACAAACAGCGGCACCTATTTCAAATATTGCAATATCTCGCATAAAGGAACGCCCAGCCTTTGCACGTGTGTCATGCGATGTAATAACACCGCTTAGTGTGTGTTTTGAATGTGAACAAGGTGTACGCTACACAGGAACAAGTCAAGTCAGCTGTCACCACGATATTGTGTTATATGTCCCCGAACAAGACAGCATCTTTCCATTCGAGGTGGTAGCCCAAACATCTGCCTCAGCCCCAGTCGGTGATGTGGACCTTACACGCGGGCTTATATATGCTACCATTTGTTCAACTGCTGTTATAAAAGTCGTAACCGAGAGTGACCTGCTTGTCCCTGTTTTCGGTCACGCGCCACCAGGTAACGCAATAACATTCAAGGAGGATGTATGTAAAGAGTTTTTCGAACTTCCGCTTTACCCAATGGGAAAATAGAATATAACCGAGTACGAACGCCATAACAGCGAAATCACAAACGTACTGGGGTGCGGGAAACATAGCCCGCCAAGGAGAACATATTATGATCGGAAAAGACCTACTTGTACCCGCACTTATGGGACTTGGGATTTTTGCTCAAAATTCCGAGATGAATCTTGCAAATAACACAAGCATACTTTTGATACTATTTTTACTTCTCAAAGAATGCAACAAAGATGACGGACATTATGACGGCGATGGCATTATCGCATTACGCGGAGCTCGTGCTGGATATCGCGTTGGAAGAAGTGTTGGTCGCGGAATAGAGATAATTAATGACGGCTACTATTACGGCGGTGGTTGTGGATGTAACGATGGATGTGGATGCAATCAAAGACGACGAAATAATGGATGCGGATGTCACCATAATGGCTGTGGTTGCCCAGAACTTTACAGAGCCCGCTTTGATGATGGTTGCGGATGCCACGACGATTGTGGCTGTGGTTGCCACGACGATTGTGGCTGTGGTTGCCACGATGGTCATCGCCACGGAAGACATCACCACGGACATCACCACAAACACAGACGCAAAAAACACGAACGTATCGACAAAATCGCAGACGAAGTTGCAGACGAGGTCGAAGAACGCCTTCGCCCATTTGAACGCCGCGTAGAACAACAACTGGACAAAATTACAAAATGTTCATGCGGACACCACCAATCGTTTTGATTCCACCACTTCGGTCAAAATAAAAAAGACGACTTCGTTGCATTCTTCGAATGCCTTCTATGCCTTTTTTGGACATTAATGTAATGTATTTATGAAAAATCGCAAACGATTTTTCTTAGGTCATAAAAAAACCGCCACTCGGCGGTTTTAATTTACTTTCCCAAATCTCTCTCATTTAACACAGCTATTTGCCTTTGTGCTTCTGCGATTCTATTTTGTGCTTCTTGAGTAGTAATTGAAATGCCATTTACCGTCTGCCCTCTCATCGCGGCTTGAATAATTTCTTGTTGTTTTTGTATTGCCCCTTGAAGTTGTTGTCTTTGTTGTGCCAACAATTGCTGCTTCTGTTCAGATGTCAAAGGTTTCTCCACCAGCACATCTACCTTTTTTCGTTTTAAATCTTCCCAACCCCAACTTGGATTTTCAAGGAACGCAAGCAGCCCTTCAACACTTGTAAATACACCCTTGTTTTCTTTCAGTTTATCAATCTGTTCCTGGTATGCATCCCCAAAAAGATTTTTAAAGAACATTTTTGATTCATCTGAATCTATGTTGGCAAAATATCCACCTGCAATCTCTTCGATTATTTGCATACCTTTTCCCTGGTTTATATTTGCAACATCATGAAGGTCAATCGCACCACCCTTGAATTTTTTGGTAATTCTTTGAATACCCTTCTGACCGTATGCCTTTGTATATCCACTATCAGTAGTCGCACTCTCCACAGCATTTTCATACGTGCTAACTTTATCATCATATTTCTTATTTGCTATACCTGCATTAATGTCTACATATTTTGTCATTCTTTTGGCGGTTAATCCAATGCTGTCAAAAACTTGATAGCGTTCATACAGCAATTCTTCTTTCCTTGCTTCATCTGTTTCTGCCAAGATTTCGGCATCAATCTTCCCAAGCTCTATCATAAGCTCGGCCTTTAACACTCTTTGACCAAGTGCCATGACTTTCATATCCTGCCACTTGCCTTCATCGGTTGTATTGTCCGTTGTCTTTTTTTGGTCGAAGCCTTTCCATTCTTCAAAATAGGAATATTTTTCTAATGGATTTCCATCCCTGTCTCTCTTAAGATCCTCTTCCCTTACTTTTTCATGCCTTTCTTTATTATAACTGGCTGTACAATATTCTTTCTTCCAAAGCTCGAAACCAGATTCCTTTTTATTGGAATTAAAAATTCTATCCATCGATGCACCATATCCAGCACTTTGAATGTTGGCAAACATCTTAGCAACCACTTCTTTTGCAAGTTTGTATGATTTTTTACATCTTCTAATCGGAAATCCGCCATATGGTGAATCAAGCTCACTACGACTTGCTTTCTTTTTTTCTGCTTCTTTCTCTGGGTTTTTAATTGCCCCCTTATGAGAAGTAATTCCATTCTTTTCAAGATCTTTTAATCGTTGTTCATCGAATAGTACATCTTTATCAAAAAGCCGTTGAACTTTTTTTGTTTTCTCGGCACTTTTATTTTCTTTTTCATCCGCGATGATGTCAATCATCAAGATGTCCAAGTTGATTCTCTTCATATCCGTTATGATTGGTGACAATGTTTTATCAGAGCCATCATAATCAAGACCAAGGAATCTGCTGAAAGTTACTGAACCTTCTTTTTCATTTTTAAACTGCTTAAGCAGGTTATTTGGCACATCCTCTTTCAAAAATCCATTTCGTCTTACACAACCCAATTCTAAATCATTCAAATCAAATAATTTAACAGCACCAGCACGATCGGTAATCTTTCCGCCGTCAACACCAGCCTGAAGCATGTCAAGGTTCTCTCTGACTTTTGTTGTTTCTTTTTTTGTCAGGCTTCCGTACTTTTCATATTTACCAGTCAAATCACGTACTCTGTTATATAAATCTTGTGGGCTGCAATCTTTTCCAGTTATGATTTTATCAAGCTCTTCAATAAATTCTCTGTTCTTATCTACAAGACCATATTTACCGTCTATACCTTCTCTTTCTTTACTTCCAACGAAAAGGTCATTCAACTTTTTTTGTGCAGGAGACATAGGTCCACTCTTTTGGGTTGCTATGCCTAAACGATGTGCGGCAAAAGTTTCAAACTTGACATCATCTTTATCACCATCAAGTTCTGAATATTCACATACAAGCTCTTCTTTATCAGTTTTCTCATTTCTTTTTGTTGTCTTTGGAACATAATCATACTGCCTAAGACCGCCAAAGAACATATCTGCAGCCTGTTCACGTGCAACCTCAGCCATGGCATTTACCACTTCTCGAGTTATTGTGGTATCAAAACCCAACTCTCCTTCAAGTGCTTTTGCAATTTCGAATACTGAAGAAGCTGCCATATTCTGAAGTTCAAGCATATCCTTCCTCAGACTGCCCTTGTTGTACTTGTTGTCTTTGTGAATAATATAACTTCGATCAGCCATAGAAATTTCATTGTTATTAAGTTTTTTCATACGGTCTTCGAGAATTTCTCGACGCCTTGCAAATGCCTCTGGATCTATTCTTGAATCACGAAATTCGGCTATACCATAACCATCTTTTTGCAGGTCAACTTTCTTTGACCTATCAAGCGACGTAAAAACGGACTTAACATACTTGCCCATGTTTTCATCACTATTAACCGATCTAAGAAATTCAATTTTATCCTTGTCTAACGATTTAAAAAATTCTGCTTTTGTTCCGAAATAACCTTGCAACTCGTCTTTCACATAGTCCGATTCAAAAAACCCAGAAAGCTCTTCTAACTCTTCATCGGTACAAAATAGTCGGTCAATCTCATTCATCTTTTGCATGAGTTTGAATAATTCATTCGGATCGATTTGGCTTTTTACATTTCTGTCTTGTGGCTTTACACATTTGCCTGATTTACAATAATCTGTACCAGTATATCCAGTAAGGATACCGTTTATAACGGCATCTTCCATGTCTTCTTTTTCAAACATGCTGAGTGTATCTAGAAGATAATCACCATATGTATCCCCAGACTCTGGCATCCCAGATTGAACCTGATCCATTATCAATTTTACTGTGTCGGCATCCTTGATATGTTTTTCTAGTATTTTTTTAAATTCAGCTTTTTTTGCGTTATGTTCTTGACCTTTTAACGCTCTTACTTCGGGTAATATTGCTTGGAATCTTTGTTCTCTGTCTTCATATTTTTTGTGGTGGTCATTTAACTCATGTAATAATTCTCCACTCGTTAATGTAGGGTCTAATTGGATTCGTGTTCCTCCTCCAGGCGTTGGAGTAGATTCACTTATATTCACCAAAATATTCCTTGCAATCGAGCCATACCTATCTAATATTCTCTGGAACCCATCAATTGATGTTCCGATGCTGTTATCTTGAAGATACTTGATCTTATCCATAATAACTGTGTTTGTAACGTAGAACTCTTCAATTAAGATTTGTACTTCATCAATAACCGCTTGATCATGGACTAAGTCAGCTTCATTTTTCTGAAGAACTTGAATTTTATAACTTAGTTTATTATTAATTCTGCTATGCTCGTCCAATAATGTTTTAAAGGCGTCAATATACTGTTCTGTATCCCTTAACTCAGGACTGTCCTCTGGACGTCCACCAAAAAATTCCCTTGCAATATCCCTATAGGTCTCATAAGGAACAGATGTCTTTAGCTTTTCTTGAACCTCCCCAATCTCTTCTCCAAGATTTTCATATTCACGTTTTAACTTCGCCATAATTTTCTCCTTTGTATCTACTCTGATTAATGTCTAGTATATCACTAAATTATAATTTTTTACAAACATTTTGCAATTATGTCGGCGATTTGTTCACATTTTTTCTTGTTTTTACCTTCGACTGTAATTCGGATAATATCTTCGGTACCGCTTGGTCGTGTTATTATTTTGTAATTTGGGTTCGATGCTTCAAGTGACTTTATAAATGCAACAAACTCGGGCTTTTGTATCTTTTCTTTCTGGTTTCGTGATGCCACGACGTTAAGGTTTTTGCTTGGATATATTGGAATGTCTTTTGTTATTTCATGTAAACATTTGCCACTTTTTAAAACCATTTCCAATGTCATTAAAAGCGTTATCAGTCCATCTCCATTCTTATATATTGATGGAAATACGATATGACCATTAGGCTCGCCACCTAACATCAATGACTTTTCTTTAACGGCACGCAAAACATATTTATCACCCACCTTTGTTTTAATAACTTCAATGCCTTTTGCTTTTAAATATTCTTCTGCACCAAGGTTAAAAAGTATAGTAGACGCCATTTTATCAACATCCAAATGAACCGCAAGTGATGCAAGTAACGCGTCTCCAGCAATTTCATCCCCATAATGATTAACGGCAACACATCGATCTGCATCACCATCAAATGCAAAGCCTATAAATTTTTCGTCTTTAAATGCTTTGATCCGTTTTTCAAGCAATCCTGTATCTGTTGCTCCACACTTTTCGTTAATGTTATATCCGTCGGGAGAATTATTCAATATATCTAATTCGAAACCAAGATTACCAAGAATCTTTATTGCAACATCACCGCCACTTCCATTCGCGCAATCAAGAAAAATCTTGGGCTTGTCTTTATAATTTTTTAGGTGAGAAAACTTTAACATAAGGAAATCAATCCATTTGTCAATCGCGGAAATATTTACTTTAATTTCACCCGATTCCGAGCCTGTAGCTTCAATTTGGGTATCTATTAATTGTTCAATCTGCAAAAGCCGATCCTCACCCATCTTTTCACCATTCTTATCAAACAGCTTTACACCATTCCAATCATGTGGATTGTGTGATGCTGTAACCATAATACCAACACATCCACCAAGCCGTTCGGTCATATATGCCAAAGCCGCAGTCGACACTACATCGATATTCATTATTTGAATTTTATATAATGAGAATGTCTTGCCCATTATTTCTGTTATCCATTGTGTAGACGCACGCGTGTCGCCCCCAATAACACATCTTTTAATTTTTGATTCGGTCGCTATTGCAGACGCAATCTTTTGTAAAAATTCTTCCGTTAAAAGTCCACCCACCCGTCCACGGATGCCGTCTGTTCCAAAATATTTCATATCATTATTTATGATTACAACTCTGTGACTGCTCATCTTTGTTTTGCATAGTCTGGAATAGATGACATCATCACAAGGAGAATTTTAAAACATCGACACATTTTTCATGCCATTCATTGCCGTTATGGTTTATTCAATCATAGAAATATACAAAGCATTTATTCCGTGCGGCAAAAACAAATGGCACAGCTTCATACCTCTTATATCTATTGTCCTGGGACTCGGGTTGGGAATAGCCTTTTATTTTGTTTTTCCCGAATATGTTTTATCCAAAGAACTTCCAAATGCTGTGGTGGCTGGTGCTGTTTCTGGTCTTGCCGCAACTGGTGGCGACCAAATTTTTAAAAGATTATCCAGACCAATAGATAACAATCCAACACAATATTGCAAGGATGAAACAAAAAAGGAAGGCTAAATCTAAAATTAATCTTGTTGCATTTTATCAAACAATGTGCTATAGTTTTCGGATAGTGTGATACACTAAGTCACCATTGTGAACTCAAGGGAAAATTATGCGCAAGAAAATGTATTTTAAATTTTTAACACTTGTCGTTGTCGCGGCTTTTATAGTAGGGTCTTTGCCACTTCTTGGTTTTGTCCCTTTTATTAGTGCATCAAGCAACGGTGGTTTTCACCATACCCCAGTCCGTCAAACTGATGACGCATTCGAAAACAGATCAATTACCATTTCCAACCCCGACTTTGATGAACCGAATGTCGCCGCATTTTCTTCTACAATTACTGGTTGGATAGAAGAACGTAATACTCAAGCCGCAGTTTCGGCAATTATCAATACACGTGACTTCCACAGCTTCCGTGATTATCACAACCTGCAAAACCTTGACTTTATGAGCTATAACCCTGGCAACAACAACAGAGATGACAATATCCTTGCACTTGCCAACCGTACAAGCGGAGGTACAGCCACCGTTGGTTTTACAAGTTCTGGTCTTGATTTCCATGCTGATGGATACTTTATGGTCTCGGTTTGCTTTTACGCGATTGTCGGAACAAGCCACGTTTATCTTACACCTACAACAGAAATTTCTGAAGACATCCAAACAAGCATTGAATTAACACAAATTTCATTTAACAATATCCACGGTGTTCGTGAGGACAACCAAAGTATGTGGAGAACAGCGACATTCTTCGTAAGAACAGACGCAAGACAAGCAACAAGCTTTAACCTTGGTCTTTTCCTTGGTACACAAAAAGTTCCAACAGGCGGAGTAATATATTTCGATAACGCACAAGCAACAAGCTTGTCACATTCCGAATATCACAGAATGATGACAAACAGATCGGTCGACCCAAGGTTTGCCGACTTTATCCAGGAAATCGATCTCAGACAACATGATGAATTCGGATGTGACCAAGAATTTGATTTTGGCGTAATGGATTTTGCTGCTACTTCTGGTATTCCAAGTAATTCTAATATTACACATGATACAACTTCTGCGGTTGCCGCTATTTTAAACTTTGAAGAAGTAAGATACGTACATTCATTCACAGGACAACAACGCGACGTAATGATTTTATCAACGGTTGACAACAACGTGTCCATGAGAATGAATGATACCCTAACAATCGACCGCAACACACTTTACAAAATATCTTTTTATTCCCTTCACAATGGAAATGCAAGTATTCGTATTCATGACCCAATTGAAAATGATCTTATTGACCATTTTGATTCTGGATTTGTGCCTATACAAAGTACGGCAACCGATGCAAGCGAATCAAGAAACAACTGGACTCTTAATACTCTTTATATTACTGGTGACGCCCTTGTAGACACCGCCGTTGAAATCGAATTTTGGGTTGGTACCGAGAATGCAAATGCGACTGGATGGTTACTTGTGGACGAGTTCTCTATCGTTCGTGTTTCAAACGAATACTTTGCGGCAACCCAAAATGATGAAAACACAACTACCCTCCGCATTTTTGAATCGCTTCCTGGTGAAGGTATCCTTAATTCAAACTTTAACGTAGGAAATGTACGAAGTGCACAAAATGCTTTCCCACTTGTTGCAACAGACTGGGAACTTACCGCTGGATCTGAAAATGCTGTTGTAAGTGGAATTGTAAACACCGACCCAACCCACTTTGCAGCAAACCAGTTAAACGGAAATTACGGTTATACACGTAATCCTGGTGCAATTGATAACAATGATGCAAATAACAACGTATTTATGATGCAAAATTTGTCAACCACTCACCAAACTCTTACAAGTAATTCTTTCCCACTTCACCGTGGAACATATAATGTTATTTCATTCCAACTTGCACGTCACACCATACACGCAAATATGATTGCATTTGCAACTATCGAAACAAACGGCATAGAGATTGCAAGAATTAACTTTCCAACAACAGTATCACTTGACCCAGTATGGACAGAATACTCATTCGGAATTCGTGCAAGTGAATTCACAGGGCACGAGGTCACAATTTCATTCCACCTGGGCTCAAACAATCTTGAAACACGTGCAGGGACTTTGTTCATTGATGATGTAAGAATAAGACAAGCAAACTCAATAACAAGAAATGGATTGTCACGTAATACTGGTGTATCTGTTGATGCATTTGCTGACTTGTCATGTCCACTCAGCCTTGTGGACAGATACGGTAACAGCCTATTCTTCCGCTCTGCCGATGATCAATTTACAACAACCTTCAACAATAACGTACTTTTAATTCAATCCGACGGACACCAAAATGGTTCAATAGTAAACAACCTTGCCGAAGAACTAGAAGGCGGTGCATTCTTTGAATATACCGTTACCGCACGAATTAACTTCGAATCAACGGCGGCAAGATACCAAAGAATTCCACACCTTGACGACGAACAAAATATTATTGCCGAGCCAAATAACGTCGACTATGGTATAAGCATGTACATCGAAGGCTTTGACGGTGGATTCTTTAACATCAAGCCAGAATACTTTTCAAGTATGCCTGGTGGTTCGTTTGCAGCAGACGGTTTCGTCACATACAGATTCTTCATCCGTACCGAAGCGGCAGCAAGCCTTAGCCTTGTTATAAACTTTGGTGACGGCGGATACCATGACCTTGCACACCGTGCTGTATGGGGTTCGGTAGAAATTCGCGAGATAACACTTACTCAAATTGACGAACCACAATGGAATAACGCAAGAAATACCCACAGAGACAGACTAAGAAATGACGAGCGTTCAAACTTTGGTATAATCACGGAATCAACATTCCGCGAACCAACCGAAACAACTCCACGTGAACGAGGACAACTTGATTTCCTTATTGTTCCATCAATCATTATGGCTGTTGCTATTATACTTGCACTTGCCGCTTTCCTTCTTCGTCGTTCAAAATTCAACCTGCATATCGGCAGAAAACACACAACTTATGCAAAAGATGATGCTGGTGTAGCTGGTGCCGAAGAAATCAAAGCAAAAAAAGTAAAAAAGACTGAAATCGCCGAACCAATGCCAACACCATCCGACAACACAGAACAATAAAATTGATTATAAAAAAGGCAACTTCGTTGCGTTGCTTCGCACGCTTTTATGCCTCTTTTGGACATTTGTATTTATGAAAAATCAAAACGATTTTTCTTAGGTCATAACAAAGCCGACTTATAATCGGCTTTTTTTAAGCATGCTCTAATTCTTGTTCAACAATCTCTTCAGTAATATTGAACATTTTAATTGCCATTGATTTGTTCATTTCAACATGGACAGGAAATTTTCCAAGCCTCCCCTTTTTATGTGAACCTGGGGTAAAATTTTTCTTGCTAGTTGTGTAATTATTATCCAGTTCTGAAAATTCCTCTTCAACTACAGTTATCATTTGTACCTCACTTTAGGCAAGTATATCATATTTAAATTTATAATGGAAGTGACTGGATTATTTGATTGGTATTTTTGATTTTTCGTTTTATACTAAGACATAATGACAAGACGACGTTTGGCGATTATATTTTTCTTCATAGCACTTTTCGTGCTTATAGGTTTTGGCATATGGTGGCTTGTAACCACTACTGGGGGTCATACTCTCGAAGCTGGACGTCATTATTATATCCAAAGACTTCGACCGAACTTTTTCATTGGTTCGGGTGGACGAATAGACCTTGAACAAAATGATTCAAGCCATGCTGTTTTTAATAATAATTTTACTACAATGACTGTACACTTCTCCAGCGGTGATAATTTCGTTTTTCAAATCACCGATTCACGCACACGACGAAGAGTCTTTTACGCAGACATGGTAGGTATTGTTGGCGGTAATCTTATGCGCTTTGAACTACGCGCTGATGAAAGTAACATTGTAATAAGATCGGCAATTGATTATGATGTTCGAATAGAAACGGCAGACCGTGATGGCGAATTCGACATAGTTATTCGACGAAATGACGAGGTTCTAAGATTCTCAAGGACCCTTGTACCGCTTATGGCATCTCTTACATCGGAGGTGGCTGCATGAAAAGAGGAACAAGACGTCTTATAACATTGGTGCTTGTATTGGTTATACTTGGTGGACTTGCATTTGGAGGTTGGTGGATTTGGGGACGAAATACAACTGACCACCAACTAGTTGCACTAGGCAATCCAAACCCACTTAGCATAAATAATATGTCGGCAAGTCTACTGCAACTACATCCAAGCGGTGCTTTTAACATTAAAATTAAAACAGGTGACGACGTTCATTTTTCTGGCTTTGGAACATGGAACAGAATCGGCAGCAATATAACATTCACATATGTTGATGCATGGATGCTAAACAGCTCGGGTGTACTTGTACAAAATTTAAACAATTTCACCAGTAATACACATACATATCGAACATCAAATGGCGGTCGCCGAATTCGTTTCGAAGACCAAAACCAATGGGTTTTCTACTTTTCACGCTAATTCGCTACCCTGTTTATTTTTCCGTCTTTTAATTGCCAATACCAACCAACTTCTCTCCTAAGCGCAATACTATTCATCTTTACCAATATTTCTTGACCTACAAGGTCCTCTTCTATTGTTGCTTTGTTCAAGTTCAAGATTTGGCATGGTGCCATGCCCGAAAACTTTGCAATGTTTACAAGCTCGCCCGTTTTTTGAAATTTGATTTTTACATACATAACATATTAAATGAAAACCCGTATATTAAAATGAAAGATTTTCATATTTCGTCATTTTTCGCATACACACATTCATCTATTATACTATGAAGTTTTCTCACGCGGTCGCGCTTATTACTGGGTTTACTGTTGCCACGCGTGGGCTTGGCTTTTTGTTCAGAATTTTACTTTCACGAATTCTTGGTGCCGAAATGCTTGGTGTTTATCAAATTGCTTTTTCTTTTTTTATGGTTTTCATGACGATGATTGCAAGTGGTCTTCCGTTAATAATCTCGCGCCAAGTTTCATCACTTGATGACAGCAATAAACGTAATAAAATCCGTGGTATTATAAGTTCGGGGCTTGTTATAAGCTTGGTACTGTCTGTTGTAATTATTACTCTGGTCTTTTCATTGCAAAATGTCTTATATAACATCTTCACAGACACGCGCAGCCTGCGAATATTATTTATCTTCATCCCAGCAATAATAGCAACAAGCATATATACCGTCCTCCGTGCAATTTGGTGGGGTCAAAAAAAGTTCTTCTTGCTTGGTGTAACCGAACTTAGCGAAGTAGTTGCACGATGTTTAATATTCTTCATAATGCTAAGCTTCGCGTTCATTTTCACAGACCTTGCAAGTATGGCGGCGCTTTCATTCACAATCGCATGTGTAATAAGTGCATTAATAGTTGTAATACTGTATTGGATTCGATCAAAGAAAGAAAAGCGTGAGCTAAATACTCTATCCATAGACCGCGAAACTTACAAGAGTCATACTCGTGATTATCTTAAATCTCAACTTCGATCTGCATCACCAATAACTGCCGTTCGTGTAATCATGAGCATTGCTTTCCCAATTATCGCGGTTATCATTCCACTTCGACTTGTAAGTGCTGGATGGTCGTCGACCGATGCAATTTCTCATTTTGGTATTGCGGTTGGTATGACGCTTCCCTTGTTAAGCATTCCACAAGCGGTAATAAGTTCAATGTCAACGGCTCTTGTTCCCGAGCTATCTGGTGCTATGCAAAGACGTGACTATGCACTTATTAACCATCAAATTGCTAACTGTATAAAGATTACATTGTTTATAAATTTCCTCTTGATTGCACCGTTTATGGCTGTTGGTCCTGGGATTGGTCGGTTTCTGTTTGCAAATGAAATGGCGGGGGTCTATCTTACACAAAGTGCCTGGATAATGGTTCCAATGTCTATTTCGCTTATTACTAATGCTATTCTTAACTCTCTCGGCGCTGAAACACGGGCTATGGTTCATTACATTATCGGAAGTGTATTCTTGTTCCTTTGTGTATGGTTTATGCCACAATTTATCGGAGTCGGCGCACTCATAGTCGGTATTGGAATATGTATGAGTATCGCAAGTGTCCTTAATATAATCTTGATAACACGACTTACAAAATCGGATACAAAGATTCTACGATTGTTATTTGGGCTTATCTTTATTACCATTCCATCTGCATTCGTTGGTCATTTTATCTTTAATACAATTGACCATGTAATACCACTTTTCTTCTCTCTTACATTTGGTGGAGGTATGGCATTTATAACATTACTGACACTTGCATATGTGTTTAACATAGTAGATTTTAATGTAATACGGGCAAACTTATCAAGAAAACGGCGCACAAAAACGCAAGAGACCGCTATTTCAAATTAAATAATTATTTTTGTATATTACTCCGAAATAATACACATACCATACTAGACAAGCCACCAAGTGGGGATCGCCCTTACTTGGTGGCTTGTTTTTTGTATTCTAATTGCCCGAGATTCTATCTTGTAATACTTGCATGAATTCTTGTTTATTTTTTGGCGAGATTGTAGTCCAACCGCATCTTCCTTTTTTATCCTTGTATCTTACTTTGATACGATCAAGCGAGAATGACATAGAGGAAAGTGCGTTACGAGATTCTTCGATAGAAACAATCCTCTCATATGGTATTGTCACATCAAATGCAAATCCATACATAATTGTAAGTCCACGTTCGTCCAAGATGTAAATCGGCCTAACAAGCCCAGGTAATATAAAAACAGCAAACAGCATAAGTATCAATCCAGCCGAAACCGCCAAAGGCACAACAGCCTCGGACCAATTCAACACAATCGCCAATACAAGTAAAACAGGCACAACAGCAAGCCCAACCAACAACAATCCAAGCCACCAATCAATTTTTGTTCTGTACTTTAATGTTTCCAATAGTTTTTCCTCCTTATGATATATTATCATTGTACTTTATAAAAAATCTTTCATCAAATCAAATTTCTATCACATCGTTATCGCTTGGTACATTGTATCCTTTTTCTTTTAACTCTTCATATACTTCGTCACCCATGTGGATAGGCATAATGCGGACATCTTTGTGGTTGTTTTTTAATTCTATAAACATTGGTATATCAAAATGGACTGGGTCAAGACCAGAATTCCGAGGCGGCGCACCAGTCACGTCAATAAATGCAATGTCAGCCCCCTTTACAAGTCGGTTAATATTATCACTCATAGTGGCATCACCAGTAAACGCAACAACCCTCTCGCCCTTTTTTATTCGATAACCATATGCATCACAATTCGCGTGATTCATCTTATACGCCGTTATATTATATTCTCCTAGTTCAAAAGTCTCGGCATCGACCGCTTCCAAAATATTCAGGTTTACATTCTTCATTACATTAGTAAAAAAGAACATGCCTGGCCATGCCATATCGACAAGTGGTTTGTACCTTTCCTCGAAACCTTTTGGTGCAATAATATTTAATTGCTGTTTACGTTTAACTCTATTGAACTCCCAAAGTAAGACAAACATGTCATAATCATGATCGGCGTGATAATGCGATATGATTATCGTAGCAATTTTTCCAAAGTCTATATTATCTTGCCTCAGTTTTCTGACAAGACCATTTGGACAATCAAACAAAATGCGGTCGTCTATCATTGCACATGCACTAAAGCTCTTAGATACAAGCGCACCAGTTCCATAAAGTTTAACCTTCATTGTTTCTTTCATACTATTTTATACCTCCACAATCTCGCCATCCATTGGAAAGAAAACGTTTTTTAAGTCTGTTGGTGGCTCCCATTCTTTTCTATGTACACAGAAAAAATTCTTTTCTGGATATGTACTTGCAAATACTTTAATTTGGTCAAGCCCAAGATGTCTACGTTCGTCTTTTGCCACAACATGGGCACAATCAACAATCCAAGCATCAGCAAGTGGTAAATTCTCGACCAAAGCATCACAAAGCGCAGTATCTCCAGTACATCCAAACTTTTTACCACCAGTTTCAAGCACATATCCCTTTGCATATTTGCTATGCCCATGCCAGGCGTTAAATGCCTTCACAGACAAATACTCATCTTTATAAGCCTCATTATTATCTAGCTCGACAATTTTAATTGTATCCAATGCAAAATAACGCATCTTGCCATCATACAATACGTCATCTTCAAAAGTTACAAGCTTGTATAACTCTTCTAAAAAACGCCACAAACCTTTCGGACCTATAATTGTAAGTGGTAATTTATCTTTCATTTCAGAACGCCTATAAAGAAACAGCGCCAAATCTCCCACATGATCATTGTGAAAGTGGCTTATGATAATTGTGCGAATTTTGTCGACAAGTCCATATTCCTTTAAAACATTCACCGTTCCATAACCGATATCAAAAAGTATCTGGTCATCAATTACATACGATGAAAGCCTACGCTCGGTCTGTGCCGCACCAGTTCCGACAAAAGTTAGTTTCATTTTACCTCCTCGCAAAGTATTGCATACGTGGCACAATCTGCACGAGAATTTGTGTTATTAGATGTACCTTTACGCCTTATCCCCTCAAAAGTCATTCCAGCTTTTTGCATTACGCGCCCACTTGCTTTGTTTTCTATATCATGTTTTGCCTCAATTCGTAGCGCCAAATCATTACCTACTACATACTTAAACATACCTACAAGTGCCTCGGTCATAAAACCTTTGCCTTGGTGTTGCGGATTCATGATATAGCCAATCTCGATAGAACGCCCAGCGTTTTCCTTGTAACCAACAAAACCGATTGATCCAATTACTTTGCCAGTAATCTTTTGCTCAATCGCAAAATCTATCTCTGTTTGCAAATCTCCATTAGCAAATTGAGAATACGATTCATTCATAGATTTAATTCTTGAAACGGCATCATCTAAAGACATATACGCAGGAAACCGCAGAAACCTGGTCACTTCATTATCGGATGCATATTCATAAAGGTCATGGGCATCTTTTTCATGCCATCGTCGAATTAAAAGTCTTTCTGTTTCGTATATATTCATAAATTTTCCTAAGTAATTATACGTGAATTTACTTAAGATTGGCTAGCTTATTTCGCTTGGAGTAACTTGCAAAAACCCTTACCATAATAACTTTCTATAATGTTGAATTATTCACAGAGGATTGCTATATAGGTATTTTCTATATGGGATGACCTGACCTTCACCTCTTTTTCCACATTACTTACCAGTTATCCACATATATCTGATGGTTTTCCACAATATGTTGCAGTTATACACATCAAACACACAATATGTTGTATTTTCCATATAACTTACTACAGAAAAACCACGCCCACAAATCCGTCAATTTGCCATACAATTCTGTCTAAAAATACAGAAATAAAGATATTTATCCACTAGATATAGTGTATTATGTCATACACACCACAATATTTAATTTATTTCTACTAATTACTGTATAAAAACATTCATTTTTCCCACACTACACACATGACAAATATCATATTGCGAGTCATCATTATATACTTAATCGTCATATTTCTTATGAGACTTATGGGAAAGCGCCAAATCGGAGAGATGGAACCTTTTGAATTGGTAATCACACTTATAATTGCAGACTTGGCAACCATACCAATGGCAGAACAAACAATTCCTATTTGGTACGGAATTGTCCCACTTTTCGCCATAGCAATAGTGCATTTTATCATAAGCTTTATAACCAACAAGAGTACAGTCATGCGAGATATCATAAGCGGAAAGCCAGTTATCGTAGTAGACCAAGGAAAAATCGACCTAAAAGAATTAAAAAATCTTAACATGAGCTGTGAGGAGCTTACCGAACAACTCCGAAACCTGGATTATTTCGACATTGGCGATATAAACTATGCAATCGTAGAAAGAAGCGGAAAAATCACCGTCATTCCAAAAACAGACTCTCTACCAACAACTCGCGAGGACTTGAAAATTAAAACAGCAGAAACCGATATATTCTATTGCATAGTCGAAAATGGTAAAATAATTAAACGTAATTTTAAAGAATTAAACATCGGACACAAAATAGAGGGTATCATGCACGACATAATACACAATATGTTGTGTACAAGAGAAGAGCTCATATTCGCACACCTAAGCTCCAGCGGCGATATCTATGCACAAAAAAAGGGCGGCTCAATCGAAAGCTTTAAAATCAAGCTTCCACAAGAACCGCAGCCAGATGAAAATGAATTATCACCACTAGACGAATCAAGGCTTGCAAATAAAAAATTACGAGGTGTAAAATGATACGACTCACCATTGTTCTTGTAATTGCCGCCGCCCTCATAGGTATGGCTATTTTCGAACAACACTTTATTCAAGGATCATATGCAAAACTCGAAGAAAAAAATGAGGCATTAATCGCAATTATCCAAAAACAAATCGACAACAACGAAGATATAGACACCGAAGACAACATTAAACATGTAACCGACATGTATAATTGGTGGCTTAAAAAAGAACGACAATTAAGTATGCTAGCAAGACATTTTGACCTGGCTCAAGTTAGCGATTCACTCATCTACGCAAAAAACTTCATCGCATTCAATATCGAAGAAGAAGCAATGGTAGGACTTCTTAAAATCAGATATCTTATAAAAACACATTCATTCAATATAGGCACAAGCATCCAAAACGTTATTTAATACTACATGTGGTATTATATGTCGCATAATATACCATATAATGTATTTTGTCACAACATTTTCTTAAGAAATCTCCCAGTTTCACTTTCTTTTATATTGGAGATTTGCTGCGGCGTACCAACCGCCACTATCTTACCGCCTTCATCCCCGCCTTCTGGACCAAGGTCTATTATATGGTCACAAACTTTTATAACATCAAGATTATGTTCAATGACGACAACCGTGTTGCCTGAATCCACAAGCCTTTGCAAAATTCCTATAAGTTTTTCTGTGTCATATGTGTGAAGCCCTGTAGTTGGCTCGTCCAATATATAAATTGTTCTTCCTGTTGCCACCCTTGCAAGCTCGGTTGCCAACTTCACCCGTTGTGCTTCTCCACCACTTAGCGTTGTTGCAGATTGACCTAGCCTTATGTAACCAAGCCCAACATCCTTGAGTGTCTTGATTTTTTTATAGATGTTAGGAATGTTCTTGAAAAATTCAACCGCCTCATCAACAGTCATCTGCAGAACATCATATATATTTTTGTCTTTGAATTTAACTTCCAAAGTTTCTTTATTAAAGCGCGCCCCAAGACAAACTTCACATTGAACAAAGATATCTGGCAAAAAATGCATTTCAATTTTGCGAACACCGTCACCCTCACAATGATCACAACGACCGCCACGGACATTAAATGAAAATCGACCTATTTCATACCCGCGCTCTTTGGCATCTCTTGTCTGTGCAAAAAGTTCACGGATCGGAGTAAACACACCTGTATACGTAGCTGGATTACTTCGTGGAGTCCTTCCGATTGGCGATTGGTCAATATTTATCACCTTGTCAAAATGCTCGAAACCCTTAATTTCTGTATACTTACCTGTTTTCTTTACACCTTTATAGATAACGTTGTGAAGTGCTGGATACAAAATTTTATTTACAAGACTACTCTTCCCACTTCCCGAAACCCCAGTCACCGATGTCAAAAGCCCAACTGGAATCTTGACATCAATATTTTTAAGGTTATTCTCGCATGCACCTATTATTTCAATATATTTTTCTGTTGAAATTCTATATTCTTTTGGCATTTCGATTTTACGTTTGCCACTTAGATATTGTCCTGTCAAACTTTTTGCACAATTCTTAACTTCGTCAACGGTACCAGCAATTACAAGCTCGCCACCCTGCTTTCCTGCCTTTGGTCCAATATCAACGATAAAATCAGCACTTGATATTGTTTCTTCATCATGCTCAACAACAACCAAGGTATTCCCTAGATCACGCAACTTGAAAAGAGTTCCAAGCAACTTTTCATTGTCGCGCTGATGTAAACCGATACTTGGCTCGTCAAGAATATATAACACACCCACAAGCCCACTCCCAATTTGAGTCGCAAGGCGAATACGTTGACTCTCTCCACCACTTAGACTATCTGAATTTCTTGCAAGCGTAAGATAATGCAAACCAACATCAATCAAAAACTTACACCTAGCACGAACCTCCTTAATAATAGGAGCCGCTATTTCAGTTTTATTCTTCCCAAGCTTTAAATCTTCAAAAAATTCAAAAGATTTCTTTATTGGAAGTGCGGTTAATTCGGCTATATTAAGCCCGCCAACTCGGACAGCAAGCGCCTCTTTCTTTAGTCTCTTGCCATGGCAAAGTGAACAGGTACTATGAACCATTAACTTGCCAATTTCTTGCTTCATCCAATCACTTTGTGTTTCTTTATAACGACGCTTTAAGTTTCCAATAACCCCTTCCCAATTACCATGAAACGGTACATCATAAATGCCACGAGAATATTCGTATTTTAGCTTTTCCTCGCAACCATGCAACAACTTGTGTACTACGTCTTCCGACATATCCATTATCTTGTGGTCAAGACTTATTCCAAAAGTCTGAGCAAATGCAGATAACATCACCTGAGCAATCTTGCCATTATCCATATTCCAACCACTCGCCACAATTGCACCCTGGTTTAATGTAAGTTCTTTGTTCGGAATAATCTTATTCTCATCAATTTCCATAGTGAATCCAAGCCCAAGACAATTCGGACAAGCACCAAATGGTGAGTTAAACGAAAATGACCGTGGCTCAAGTTCCTCGATATTTATATCACATCCAATACATGCATATTTGTTAGAAAAAGTCTTTTGATTCTCACCCGATGTTACGGCAACCAACCCATCTGTCAATCGAAGTGCTGTTTCAATTGCTTCGTTTAATCTTGTACGCTCTTCGTCCGATACTGTTATCCTATCAACAACTATCGAAATGGTATGGCGGATATTTTTGTCCAATTCAATTGGCTCGTCTAGTGTGAAAATACTGCCGTCAACCTTTACACGGACATAACCACTTCGCTTCCATGATTCAATTTCTTTTTCGAATCGACCCTTCTGCCCTCTAACCATCGGCGCTTCAACCATTATCATGCCATCTTTGTGAGCTTTAAAAACTTGGTCGACGATTTGGTCAACACTTTGACGAGTAATCGGCTTGTCGCACTTTGGACAATGCGGTTCACCAACACGCGCGTATAACAATCTTAAATAGTCATAAATTTCAGTCACCGTACCAACGGTAGAACGTGGGTTATGGTTAGTAGTCTTTTGGTCAATAGAAATTGCAGGCGACAAACCCTCTATGTATTCGACATTTGGTTTGCTACTCTGCCCCAGAAATTGGCGAGCATAGCTGGAAAGGCTTTCCATAAAACGTCTTTGTCCCTCGGCAAAAATAGTTCCAAATGCAAGACTCGATTTCCCGCTTCCCGACACACCAGTAAAAACCACGAGTTTATTTCGTGGAATAGTAACGTCAAGGTTTTTCAAGTTATTTTCACTTGCACCCTTAATAACAATGTTTTGTAGCATAACTTGTATTATAGCATATTACTCAACAAAAAACAAGCCAGAGCAACCATGGGTTTACATAACCGTTATAACATCCAAGTCGCTTGGCACAAATATGTTTCCATCGAAATGCTCTTTAGCTTCTTTTGTGTATCTTCCTTTTCTAGTTCCTAGAGAACTATCCTCGGTATGCCACATTACCAAATTCTTTGCATTTAAAGTCTTCGCAACTATTGAAGCTTCCTTTACTGTACAATGATTCTTGTCATGTGGTTTGAACGTATCCTTTTCACCATCAATGCAATAAGCTTCGTGCAATAGCCAATTACAATTTTTAAACTTTTCATAATTGTCCGTGTGCAACGGTCTGTCACTTGCAAATACAAGAAAATTATTATTTATATCAAAACCAAAATGGGGCTCTTTCGCAATTACATCAAAAAATCGTACATCCATCCCCTGGATTGTTTTTACATCACCATTCTTTACAGAAATAAATTTAAATTTGTCAAAGACCTGTTCAAAGCGTTTTGCACTTAGCAAGAGCTTGCAAAGTTGCTTAATTATATCTATCACATGTTCGCATCCGTAGATATTCAGACTGTGATCTTTAATCTTTCCAGTATGCATTTTCTCCGCCGTAAATCGAATAACCCAAATTATACCCAAGACATGATCAATATGAATGCATTCCGTTATTTTCGATAGTGAAACAAGTATTATAACACTCGGTCACACCTGCACTTCCCGTTCCCAATACATGTAACTTCATTCCTTCCTCCTACCCCTTTTTCAACCTTGCAATTTCTTCACGGAACTTGATTGCCGATTCGAAATCAAGGCTTCGACTTGCAATATGCATAAGTGCGGTAATCTTTTCAATTTCTTCACGTACTTGTGTTTTCGATAATTTCTTTCCAACTTTTGTATCCTTCTCGGACACATAGAGTGTATTTTGAACTTCTGAATATACCGTCTTTGGAGTAATGTTGTGTTTTATATTATATGCATGCTGTAATTCGCGGCGGCGGTTGGTCTCATCAATAGCGTATTGCATACTGTCGGTCATTTTGTTAGCATATAAAATTACCCGTGCCTCGGAATTTCGTGCCGCCCGACCAATTGTTTGGATGAGCGCCCTCTTCGAACGGAACAATCCTTCCTTATCGGCATCCAAAATGGCGACCAATACAACCTCGGGAATATCCAGACCCTCACGCAAAAGATTAATCCCGACAATCACATCAAATTCATCCCGCCGAAGTGCTGCAATTAATTCAACACGTTCAAGTGTATCAATCTCGCTGTGTAAATAACGAACTCGTACACCCTCACCCGTAAGGTATGCTGTTAAATCCTCTGACATTTTTTTAGTAAGCGTAGTAACAAGAACCTTGCCACCTACCTTAGTTTGTTTGTCTTTTGTCGCAACAGTTTTCTTAATTTCAACAAGTAAATCCTTGACCTGGGTCTCTTGTGAACGTATTTCAATAACTGGATCAAGAAGACCTGTTGGTCGAATAATTTGCTCGACCACTTCACCCTTACTTCGCTCTATTTCATATTCGGCTGGAGTCGCAGACACATATACGGTTTGCCCAAGTCTTTGATTAAATTCATCAAAGTTAAGAGGACGGTTATCATATGCACTTGGCAATCTGAACCCGAAATCCACAAGGTTGGTCTTTCTTGCACGGTCACCATTGTACATGCCTCGAATTTGCGGGATAGTAATGTGACTCTCATCAATGAAGGTTATAAAATCACGCGGAAAATATGACATCAATGTATACGGAGGCTCGCCTGCCACGCGCCCATCAAAATAACGGCTGTAATTTTCGATTCCGTTACAATATCCCATCTCGTTCATCATTTCGATGTCATAATTGGTTCTTTGCTTTAAACGATGATGCTCGATTTGATGACCCGCGTTTTCAAACTTCTCAAGCTGGGTCGACAAATCCGTTTTTATATTAAAAATAGCACTTTTCAACTTGTCCCCACCGACCGCATAATGGGATGCTGGGAAAATTGCCACATGGTTCAAAGTCGATATAGTTGTTCCAGTCAATGCATCAATTTCAAAAATCTTTTCAATCGAATCACCCCAGAACATAACGCGAATTGCAATGGCAGAGCTATGTGCAGGCATTATATCAATTACCTCTCCCTTTGCACGAAAGGTCGAACGATCCATAACATCATCACCAGCACGTTTATATTGAATTTCGGTCAACTTTCGTATAAGATTAGAGCGACCGAACTCCATCCCAGGACGCAGCGAAATGGATAAATCAAAATACTCCTTAGGTGCACCAAGACCGTAAATGCATGACACAGATGCAACAATTATCACATCTCTGCGTTCAACTAATGCACTTGTTGCACTATGACGAAGCTTGTCAATCTCGTCATTGATGCTCATATCTTTTTCAATAAACGTGTCACTTGCTGGAATATATGCTTCGGGTTGATAGTAATCATAATAACTTACAAAATACTCTACCCTATTATTCGGAAAGAATTGGCGGAATTCGTTACATAGCTGTGCTGCAAGTGTCTTGTTATGTGCTATTACAAGTGCTGGTCTATTCACAGTAGCAATAACATTTGCCATAGTAAAAGTTTTACCCGAACCAGTCACCCCAAGAAGCACTTGGTCTTTTTTATCATTCTCAAGATTATTGACCAAATTCGAAATAGCCTCGGGCTGGGAACCCGCGGGTGAATATTTCGAAACAAGTTGGAATTTGTCTTTCATATCTTAATATTATCCAAAAATTTGCCAAAGAGTAAACGTTATCGCAAAACCAAGTAATGTAAGTGCAACCTTCCACCCAACAGATCGCATTCGCTTTTTGCGAATTTCTTGACGCTCACGCCGCCAAGCCTCACCTCGTAATTTCAATGTCACAACATATACAAGCTGACCTTTATTATCGCTGTTAAAAATATCTATGTATCCATCAAGAGCCAAATTTTTCATATGTCCATCAAGCTGCTTTGCAGTCAACTCATGCTTTGGCATAAGAAAATGCAAAACCTCTTTAGGCGTAATAAGAACAGTCTTTTTGCCATGACACTTTTCAAATAAGTAATCCATAATCTTGGCTTCGATACGATTAAGCATAAATATATTATACGCTAAAAAGCCTTATTTGCAAAGGGAAATGACGGTTAATCTATAAGAAAGCATTTTTTAAACGTTTTCTTGGACACTTAGGTCATAAAAAGGCAACTTCGTTGCGCTGCTTCGCATCGCTTTCTATGCATTTTTTGGACATTAATAAATGATTTACGAATTATCTAACGATGACCTGTTCGCAAAGCGAACACTTAATAACTTCCATAATGTCCACGAAGTATGACCTGTTCGCAAAGCGAACATACATATATGCTATCCTTAGTGTCAAACGCCGTGGGCGGATATTTTTCCTAGGTCATAAAAGAGCCAAGCAACCCACCTACAATAGCACCAATAATTGCGGCAAAAAAGCTGCCGAAGATTATAAGAAAAGCCATGCCCTTGCCCATTACTTTGTTTTGATTACGAGCCATTCTCTCTTCTTCGTATATTCGACCTTTCGGAAGAATTGCGACACAAACAACCGATTCATCCGTGTATTTAACGTCTACAAGCTCAGCCGCAGCCAAGAACTTTATAATTTGCAAAATATTCTCGTTATCAATTTTATATCTTGGTAAAACAGCACGAGCAATATCCGCATATTCAATAATTTTATATGACCCATCTTCACCACAAATATGAAGCAATGAATCCAGCAATTTATATGAACGTTTATCTAGCATACAATAGTATACCAAATGTTCAAACAAATATAAAGAAAAAAGACCCAGGTATTCTGAGTCTTTTTTATAAAATTAGGAATTAAACTTGGTCTGGCTTTTCAATCTTTTCGGTTTCTTTACCTTTTGCTTTTTTATTGTTTCCAGCAAACTTGGTGTCACGACCAGTCTTGATAAAGTATATAATCACAGCAAGTAATACACCACTTGAAAGTACAATTAATACCCATCCCCATATCTCGGTTGGAGTAATAGTTGTTGATGGCTCTGGAGCTTCGACATTTATTCTAAAGTTTCGTGATGTAGTTACACCAGCCTCGGATGTAATTTGAAGCGTAACAGTAAACTCTCCATCTACCCTAGGTACAAACCTCCAAATCTGACGTCCTCCCGTTGGACTGCCATCACCAGCAGCACGAATATCAGCCTCGGTCTGGTGATCACGTTGCCATTGGTTGTCACCAGTTCCCTCTGTAATAACGTTGTTACCTACTTGAAGTGAGAATTGTGTATTAATCGCAACGAATGCACGTGTAAAGTTTGTTCTTGAACCATTTGGATCTATCATGATGTCGTTAGAGTCAATAATAACTTCTTCACCGATTGTGTAAACTCTGCCGAATACTTGCTCTTGTCTCACAGTTGTAAAGTATATTCTTGCCTGTGCAATGTCACCGATACTGATAACAAATTCAAGATGTGTTTCGATACCTTGGTAAATCGCGGTGTAACGAACTGTGTATTCTCCGTCAACAAAGATGTCACGGTTGACACGTTGACCAGTACCATCATTATTGTCAAGACGACCAACAGGTTGGAAGAAGTGAAGCTGTTGACCAGTTACTGGGTCAATAACATATTGAAGTGCAAAGTTATCATCACTTGTGTCAAGAAGGATTTCTTGACCTGTACGCTCTGGACCTCTTACTGTGATGTAAGATTCAACTTGGCTTGAGAACCACAATGGTCGGTTAAGGCTTCCAGTCATAACAGTCTGCCAGTCAGGAAGGAAGATAAATCCGTATTCCCATTGACCTGTTACACCTGGGACCTCTCTTAGACCATTTCGAAGGTCATCATCACTTATTGGAAACCTTGTAGTTCCACCAGTAATTCCAGGAGATGCAAATTGCAATGGCATGTTGTAAATCTCGACAAGTTCGTTTGCATAGCTGATGCCACCTGTTGAGTTGATATATGGACGGTCAACGTATGTGCCTGTTCCCATTGTACGGTTACGCAAGTTCACGTAATCCGCTCTCATAAGGTTGACGTGGAAGTCAGTACTTGTTAACTGGTTAACGATGATAACGTGTTCACGACGAAGGACGATATCATCTCCTGCAACTGTGAGACCTACATCAGCCAATCTGTCAACGAAGATTGTAATTTCGTAATCAAATACAAATCGTCCAGCAGTTCTTGGAGCAAAGTTGTTACCTTCCCAATGTACTGTTTGTCTTGGAGTAATTCTGTATGATGCGATAACAACTGGGTTTGTACCATCATGCCCCATTACTTGTTGGTTGTCATTTGATGTGAATTCTTCACCATTCACAGAAACAGAGATTGTTGGAAGCGGGAATGCTTGACCTACACGCATTGTTTCAGTTCCACCAACGATTTCAACATTTGGATGAGCAATCGCACGGATAAGAATTGTAGCAACAAACACACTAATGTTTCCACCGTTGTTTGTTACAAGCATTGTGATTGTGTGGATACCTGACTCACGTGGAAGGAAGTAAATTCTGTCATCAATTGGGTTATCGTATGTACCGCGCATTGTGCTTATTACTTCGAATGCGTTTTCACTTGGATCTGGGTTCATTGGGTTTGTTGGGTATGTTGTTGTAGGAATTGTAAGCTGTGGACCACCCTGGTTTGTTTGAAGTGGGTTACTGCTGTTTGGTTGAGTAACAGAGAAAGAAATAGATGAACGGTGTGTACCGACTGTGTAGTTAAGGAAGAATTGTGGAAGGAACACTTTACGGTTTTGAAGGAATGTTGGGTTTTCTCCGCCATTTATAGGATCATTTACTTCATTAACCATCAAGTCCCAATTTCCGTTATCAATTTGTTGTTGGTATGTTGGAGATTGGTCATCGCCGTCAACTGACATCCATGCACCTTGTGCACCAAAGATGTTAACAGCACTACCGTATTCTTCGCTGAAGATACGGATTTCTACTGTTTCTACACCAATACCGTATGGCTGGTCAGCGGTCGGGAATCCAGCAGTCACAAATTGGAAATCATTTTTAAGAGCAAAATAGTTTCTTGCAACCGCGATGATTGTCGCACGCAATATTCCAGATGCTGGGATAGATTCAAGCATGTCAAGTGCAACAAGTGAACCATCACGAACAAGCGGCAAACGTACTTCCCCACCAACTATTTCAACTTTGTCGGTGATGTCTATAAATTGAGGACCGTTTGCAATTCCAGTTGTTGCTGTAACTGCTGCACTTGTGTCACTTTCATAATGAATAAAGTATTGAACATCAATATTCACAGTATCCGTAAAGTGGTCACTTACGTTAACTTGTCTAAATGCGATTGTGTCATTTTGGTAATAGTTTGCCTGACGAAGTTGGATGCCGCCGTGGAATTCTGGTCTGTCGGCATGCATACGATAGTTAGTTCTTGCAACAACGTTGAATGAAAATCTTTCTTGTGTTGAAAGACCTTGCCATTCGTCACCGAAACTTGTATCACGAACAATAACAGTAATCTGGTAACGAGCAATACGGTTATCTCCGTTCGGAGCAAGAGATTCAGAACCAGTCAACACCCCTGTGTTTGCAGTAGTATTAGAACCATCATGGATGTAACCATTACTGAATGCCATAGTTGCAAAATTAATAACAAGTGGAGTTGTGTTATCCCAATGGAATTGAGCACCGTTTGCTTGTGCGGTACGAACTTCGGACGAGAATGTCACAGAGTTCGGACTTGGTTGGTCAAGTAAGAAACGTTGGATAGTAAGAGTATAGATAAGGTTTCCTGATCTCTCCCCACCTGATGTATCACCAAGAAGTGCAGGAATTCTTAGCAAGTGTTCATTACGATGCGAGTCTTGGTCGCCAAGGTCTTGCAATATTACTTCTTGAGAAATTTGTGTTCTTGCATTTGCACCACGACCTGGAAGGTATCTTGAACGGTCGTTTGCAAATTCAAACTGGATTGGTGTTCCATAGTAATTTCCTGGGTCACTTGGACCAATGATGTTTGGGATTGTTGTTGCATTACCAACATCGTCATAAGCGAATGCATCTGTCCAACGCATCTCAGGAGCAACAGTAGAGAAACGAATAAAGAAACGTGGGTCTGGACCAAATGGGTTGTATCGGATGAATCTTTGTCCGTTAACTGTCACGATTTGGTCGCCAGCATGGTCGTAACCTGCACCAAAGATTGTTGTTGTGTAATACCAGAAACGGTATTCACCACGCTCGGTTGGAATAAAGTTAAAGTCAGTAATGTTGTGAAAGAATGAGTCTGGATGTGATGCGAGAGTATGACCATCTTGCCACTCAGGAGTTCTTGCAGGTCTCCATACACGTGGACCCTCGTCTGGCATTATTTCAACACGAACGAATGTAAAGTTTGTTACTGTGTCTGCGTTAAGGTGAACAGGGTTATAAGCAACACCTTCGGTCGCACGTGAAAGTGAAACACTAGGATGTGGAAGAGTTGATTCCACATTTAAACGAAGGTTTGTTGGAACGAAATCAACACTTGGGTTAAATTCAAAACGAATTTGTTCGTTTCGTGGTGTACCCGCCTCACCGATAATGTTTTGCCAATTTGCACCAACGTTATCAACCAAAATATTGTGAGTACGGAAAGATGCTACTGTGATATCGTCTTGGCTATTTTCGTAGATAAATTCTGCATAAAAGTTTGAACCAGCACTATCAGGTGTGAATGTACGACGTGCTGGGTCTGCAATAGCCGCTTGCCAGTTCGCAGCAAGTGTTTCGCCAGTTGCGTTATTAGCATTTTGGAGTTCTGCGTTACCGAAGAAGTGAACACGAGTATCGGCAAACACAGCCATCTGCAACATGTGAAGACGGTCAAAGTCATTATCAAGTGCAAGGTAATCTGCGTGAGATGTTACATTTGGGTAAAGTCTTTCAAGATATGTAAGATTAGGAACGTATAATTGTCTTTCACGGTTACGACGAACCTCGAAAAGGTCACGACCATGACGGTCAACAAAAGAACTTGGAAGTGGAAGAGTTATTGGAAGACCAGGAACGGATACATTTGGAAGAATGTCTTCAGAATTAGTTGGAAGTGCAAATGAAAATTCATTTTGTGTAACACTTATACCAAAATAGTGAAAGTGTTCGCCTGTAAGAGCCGAATTCATAAAGAAACGGTATTCAAAATCACCTGGATTTTCCCAATGTGTTGGCATGTTTGCCATATCATCCGATCTTCCGATTACGACGTCACGTGCACCACTTGTACGTACAAGCTTAAAGTACGCATTTGGTCCACCCGTGCTTTTTTGTGGGATTATAATTGCATCCCCTACATAAGCATTACGTCTTGGAAGGTTGGTAACCGAATAATACGCGATTACCTCGTGGTCTGGCGTGCTAAATGGCATTAAACGTAATGCTGATGCGTGAAATGGACTGAGGAATACACCAAAAAGTGCACCCAACGCGAGCACAACGGTTAAACTAAGAACTATTAATTTTTTCATTTGGACAAGAATCTCCTTATTAAACAAAACTCTATTTCCTATAATAAAACAAATCTGGGTGCTTTGTCAACTGGTAAATTATTGTTTGCAAACATTAAAACTTTTATCATGACAAATTTCGACAATGATTATTAGATTTAAAAAGCCGAGTAACTCGGCTTTTTGTTTAAATTGATTTTGGCTTTTTTGTCCTTGTCTTTTTGATTGGTATTATGTCATTTGGTATTTCTTCGCCAGAATCTATATCAATAACCTGCTCTTGCTCTTTTTGCTTTGCCTGCATTGCCGCGATTGTAGCTTTTGCAGCCGCAAGGTCATCTTGGTACTTTCTTACTCTGAACGTTTTATTGAATATGCCAAGAAGTGCTTTGTGATAAATAACAAGCAAAATGGCATTTATAATCATCACATTAACAAAGAGTATAAGCAACATTGGATCGGTTTCTTGGACAAAGCCCGATTCAAGAATAATAGGATAACTGAGCAACAATGCAACCTCAATCGGACGGAACACTACGACAATAAGAATAAAGTGCCAAAACTTCATTTTTGCCGCACCACAAGTCACACACAAAAGGTCGGTCGGGAAAAATGGAACAAGGAATAACCACGGCACACCGCGTGAACCATTTCGGGCGAACCAGTCAAGTCGTTTATCAAGTGATTCTTTATCAAAAAGAAAATATAAAAGTCTTCGACCACCGTATCTTCCAAAAGCATAAAGACAAACAGAAGCTACAAGTACGGCAATAACAGAAATTCCATAAACCAAGAAAAAGTTCTGGTCTGGGAACATAGACATTCTAGCGACTATGGCAATAAAGAATGTAGTCGTACCTGGTATAAGATTCAAGGTCAATGATTGAGCAATATAAATCCCAATAAACGCAAGTGCCAATATCGCAACACCACCCTGCCAATCGGTGGCTTGTGCCTCGCGCGCCTCTCTACTTAAAAATGGGTTAAGGTCAAAACCAAATGCATAGAAAACAAAATACATACCAATTGTAAAACCAGCAAGTATAAAAAGAACCAACGTTATACGCAACGCCTTTTTTTTACGCACAGCGGTCCAGCGACGACGAAACTCGACCTCGTCAACTTGGTCACCTATTTGAGGGATGTCACCCATTTGCGGTCCATATTTTTTTTCTTTATTCTCGTCCATTTACCCGCCCTTTGTAATTATATTCCTATTTGGTATACTAGCATAACCATCCACCCCTTGGCAATTTATTTAAGGTGATGACTCTGTCATATCAACTACTCTTCTGAAAATTGAGAATTATATAGCTCGGCATAAAACCCGCCGCTTTTCAATAGCTCTTCATGCCTACCCTTTTCTATTATGTCACCATGGTTCATCACAAGGATTATATCCGCGTTTTTAATCGTCGACAATCTATGTGCAATTACAAAGCTTGTTCGCCCTTTAGTAAGGCTGTCCATAGCGTCTTGGATTAATACTTCTGTCCTTGTATCAACCGAACTTGTTGCCTCGTCAAGTATTAACAACGGTGCATCCTTTATCATAGACCGCACTATTGTAAGAAGCTGCTTTTGACCAGCCGACACATTCGCACTTTCGTTAAGAACGGTGTCATAACCATTTGGTAATGTTTTAATAAAATGATTAATACCAGCAGCAGTTGTCGCCGAATCCAGAATCTCCTGCTCGCGCTCTGGATCGACTTTCATATTATATAAAAGGTTTTGGCGCACAGTACCCTCGAATAACCATGTGTCTTGCAACACCATTCCAAACATATCGGCAACATTACCACGTCGGAGGTCATTAATACTTACACCATCAATTGTTATATCACCCGAGCTTGCCTTGTAAAATTTCATAAGCAAATTAACAAGTGTCGTCTTACCCGCCCCAGTAGGTCCTACAATTGCAACCTTTGAACCAGCAGGAATATCCGCATTAAAACCCTTTATAACAGGCTTGCCCTCTTCATATTCGAATACTACATTATCGAATTTTACCGCGCCTTTTACATTGTCAGTTGTCGCGGTAATACTGTTCTCGTCTTCCATTTCATCTTGCCCAAGGAACTCGAAAACACGTGAACTTGCAGCAGAGGCACTCATAAGGTTTTGTGCCGCTTGGGCTATATCTGAAAGTGGCCATGTAAACAAACGTGCAAAGACCATAAAGGATATAATCACACCAAAGTCAGCTAGTGTTCCATTAGCTACGAATATACTTCCTACAATAAACACGGCAAGTGTTCCAAGACTTGCAACAAAACCCATTATAGGAATTATAAGTCCGCCGTAAAACTGGCTCTTCCATGTGCTTGTATAAAGTTTGTTGTTCAACTCGTCGAACTTGCCCATAGCAACGCCACCAGCGTTACTAACCTTCATAACCGTGTGACCGCCATAATACTCCTCGATATGCGTATTAACGTCACCAAGCTCTTTCTGTTGGGCATCATAGAATTTCTGGCTCTTCGCCATAATAAGACCCATGAACACAAAGCCAATTAAGCTTGCCCCTATGACAACAAGTGCAAGCATCCAGTTCGATATAAACATGAATACAATCGAACCTATGACCATGGTCACCGCGGCTATGATTGTTGATAAACCAAAATCAAGTGCAGTTGCAAGAGTGGTAGCATCATTGGTAATACGCGAAAGAACGTCACCTACTGGATGCTTGTCATGATAAGAAAGCGGAAGGTTATTAATCTTTTTTGACAACTTTCTTCGCAATCGTTTTGAAACTACTTGTGCCACCGATGCCATGATGAATTCGTTAGCATAGGACAACACAAACATACCCACATACATAAGAGTAAGGATAATTCCAAGACGTACAACCGAGTCATGTGTATCGGCACCAAGATGCATCATCGCAATTATATAATCCGCCATATCACCAAGCAGGTCCGCACCAAATAATCGCAGCAAAGCGGCGATAGATGCAAACACAATGGCAAGTATTATAAGCCCAAGCCATGGACGACAAAACTTCATCAATTTCTTTAAACCGCCCTTGGGGGTCTTTGGTTCTGGTTCTTTTGTGGATTCGCTTTCTTTATTTACCGCCTCGCTCGGGACTTCGTCTTCGACTATGCTTCTCTTATCTTCCATTATGCAAGCTCCTCCTTTGATAACTGGGACAATGCGATTTCTTTATAGACTTCGTTATTCTTCATAAGCTGGTCATGCGTACCGCTTCCTACAATTTGACCCTTATCAAGAACATAGATTATGTCCGCATCTTTGATTGTACCAATACGCTGGGCAACGATTAAAACGGTAGCACCCTTAGTTTCTTTTTTAAGTGCAGTACGAAGTTTTCGGTCGGTATTATAGTCAAGAGCCGAGAACGTATCATCAAATATATAAATCTTTGGACGACGTACCATAACACGGGCAATAGCAAGACGTTGCTTTTGACCACCGCTCAGATTTTTTCCACTTTGTGAAACTTCGGAATCAATACCTTTCTCTAACTTTGAAACGAACTCCCATGCCTGTGCCGTGCGAAGTGCAATCTCGACATCTTCGTCGCTAACTTCACGCACAAGCCGTTCAGAACCATCCTCTCGCTCGCCCGTTTCACCGAACGCAACGTTACTGCGGATTGTACCATTGAATATGGTCGCCGTTTGCGGGATGTATCCAACAACGTCGTTAAGGTCACTTAATGCCATGTCACGAACACACACATCGCCTATTGTAATTCTGCCATCGGTTGCATCATAAATTCGCGGCAACAAATTCACAAGCGTGCTCTTACCGCTTCCTGTGCCGCCTATGAACGCAACAGTCTTACCAGCAGGTATTTTCAAATTAACACTAGAAAGAACACTCTCTTCGGCACCTGGGTATCGAAAGCTTACATTCTCGAACGTAATATCGTTGCTCTTTAAATTGCCACAGAACGTACTATCCTCGTTTGCAGCAACCGATGGGTTTGTATTCAAGACCTCCATAATTCTTTTACCAGACACCAAACTTCTTGGCAACAATGCAAGCACCATAATCAACATCATGAACGCAAAAATCACTTGAGTTGCATAGTTAGAAAACTCGGTCATTGCACCAAAGAACTCGGGATCCGTTTCTCTTCCCGTTGTGAACATCCAACTTCCGACCCAATAAATTGCCACACTTAGACCACTTAAAAGCAACATCATAAAAGGCCAAAATATTCCGAATGCACGGTTCACAACAAGGTTGGTCTTTGCAAGATTGGTATTGGCACATTCAAATTTTTCTTGTTCATATTCACTTGCATTATATGCACGCACAACACGAAGTCCAGTAAGGTTTTCTCGTGACACTTGGTTCAACCTGTCGGTCAAAGTTTGTATCTTGTTAAACCTTGGCATGACAATAACAATAAGCACGGCAATAAGTGTCACAAGTGCAACCACGGCAACTGCGGCAACAATAGATAACTCGGCACTTACATCCAACATCTTTATAATCGCCCATATCGCAATAATAGGCGCACGTACAAGAATCTGTATCGCAAGCACGGTAAACATCTGAACCTGGGTCACATCGTTGGTGCTTCGTGTAATTAAACTTGCGACCGAGAATTTTTTCATCTCGGCGGTTGAAAATTCACCAACACGCCCAAAGATACGTCTTCGTACCCTTGCCGCATGGCTTGCCGCAACTACCGCACCAATCCATGCGACTACAATCGCGGACGCCATACTTCCCAACGAAAACAACAACATCCAAAGACCATTCAACCAAATCTCACCAGAAGACCCAGTTCCATCAATAACCATGTTAGTTACTGTTCCAAAATATTCAGGCACAATCAAATCAAGATATACCCCACCCACGATAAATATAATCGCAATGACAATCAAGATCCAATCACGAACCGAAAACATAGTAAAAAGCTTGAACACAAAACACCCCTTAAAAAAATTTAGACCATCCTTGTATGACAATTATTCACATAGGTATATATATTACACGAGTATATAAATATGGTCAACCATGATTAAAAATTAAAATGCAACCAAGCGTTGCACTTTCTAAAATTCAAGCAATAATTATCCCACCATCGTTATCACAATCCCAAGCAATCGGTTCATATATTGAAAATGCAATTGTTCGCGTAAAGAGGCTGCCACTTGTTCGACGAACGGTGATTGTTATTTCGAGTACCGCTTCACTTTGAGTATGTATTGTAAATGGAAAAAAAGTAATCCGTGCGGCATCTTGGTCATTGATTGTCCAATTAACAATGGCGTCCTCGGTATCTATATTAATAACATTTGTGATTGTTGCCCCTGCCCTGACAATTTCTGGAAGAGAAAGTACTTGAAACACCGTCGTACTTCCAAGCCCAGTCGGCAATGTTCCGTCTGGTCGGGTCTCAGGCTCGCGGTGATTGTTTGACGAATCACCAAAATCTGGTCCAGGATTAGACGCAACACCCCCTCCACCAACTGGAACATTATTTGCGTTTGATCCAATTGTTGGGACAATAATTAATGTCAACGCACCAATAATACATGCGAATAAAATAAATAGGCCCTTTGATTTCTTTAACGAAAGCCCTTTGAAAAATTTGCTGAATTTTGTCGACTTATGCATATGCAGATATTATAACAGATTTTAAACAATGCGCAAGTGGTTTTTGTGGATTTTTTAAGAAGACCACTTTAAAGACAGGTAGTATAAATTCTCTAACCCTCCTGTCAGCTAGTCATTAAGTGACTACTCCCTATCAGTCATCCTAACTTACACTCGTAATTGCGAGAACTACTCTCAAAAGACAACCTGGTCACGTCATCCCGACTGAAGTACACGAAGTACCGAAGCAAGGAGCTTATACCCGTCATTGCGCTTGCTTTCTGCTGTGATGTTCACGCTTCGGTCGAGATGGGTTGGTTAAATTTTTCTCGATTGATCGGGATGACAGGAAGGGGTTAGCTCGACATTCGCCACTTCGGGATAACGCAAACAAAAACCCCGTTTCCGAGGTTTTGTTTTTCTTTTGTATTGGTTGATGTGCTACCAAATTTCGCCTGTGCCGCCGCTGTTATCAGGTGGACCTGGTGGACCGTCTGATCCGCCACCCCATTCAATCATTCCATCAAGTTGCGTGAACACCATGATTAACGAGAATGTTATAATAACCGCCATGATTGCCCAAACGATTCGTAATTTTGCTTGTTTACGCGAATTCTCGTCTGTAGCGGTTGCCAATTTGACACCCAAATATATCGCATATACCACAGCCAACGCACCAACAATGATCAATGCAATTCCAACCATATCCCAAGCATGATCACCAATCCATTCGGCAATTGCCTGGATTGGTCCATACCGCTCTGGGATATCATCATTATTAAGCAAATTTATCATCTTTTGTCCCCAAGTTTACGATATTTATCAATCTGTTTGTGCTGGGAACACAATATAGAAGACAGATACCATAGCAAATACCACGATAACCGCAATAATTGCCCAAATAAGTTGTGCCTTTGCTTCTTTACGCTTTGACTCGTCCTGTGCAGTCGCAAGACGTACACCAAGCCAAATTGCAAGCAACGCCGCAAGCGATCCAACAACAATAAGAATTGGGTTAACAATACCTCGAATTGCCCCTGCTAAGTCGTTCGCCACATCTCCAGGCGGACGTCCAGGTGCTTCACTATTTATCAACCATTGACCCAATCTAGCCATTAAATTCCCCATCAAAGAATTTCCTCCTTTGTTTTTTTATTTTTTGCAAATCGTGGGATTTTATGCAAAATATTATACTCTATATTTACTATATTAAAAATTCTATGTCAAACGTTTTTTACAAGGTTTTTGAACTTGTGCCACTTGTAAAGTGCACCACAATGTTTAATCCGCTTCGCCAGTCCTTCGACTCCCTCGTAAACTTGGTCACAACTTCGTGCGCTTCGCGTTCAGGATGACATCACCAAACTACGTGCAAATTCGAGTGCATTTTTTTCTTCGCCGCCAATCATGCGAGCAATTTCGGCAAGCCGAGCTTCTTTATTTAATGGATATACCGTGGTTGCTGTGCGATCATTTTGTTCCATCTTCTTAATAAGGAAATGTGTATTTGCTTGGGCAGCAACTTGGGCAAGATGAGTCACACATATAATTTGAGAATGACGCGAAAGATGTGCCATTTTATTCCCAATTTTCGTCCCCATATTTCCACCGATACCAGTATCTATTTCATCAAATATCATTGTGCCGATTTTATCATTTTCGGCAATCAAGGTTTTCAGGGCAAGCATAAATCGGCTCATTTCTCCCCCACTTATAATACTTGCAAGTGGTCGCAATGGTTCGCCAATGTTTGCGCTGAACAAAAATTCTATGTCGTCGATGCCATCTGGTTTGAATGACGATTCTTTAAATTCAACTTTGAACTTTGTTGACTTCATTTCAAGGTCAGTTAATTGTTCGATAATCTTGGTTTCTAAATCGGTTGCAACTTCTCTTCGTGCATTCGATAAATTGGTTCCATGTTCTTTCAATAATACAAGCGACTTGCTTATTCCTGTTTTAGTCTTTTCAACTTCTTGTTCGTTCGAGACAAGTTTATTTAAATCTGATTTAGTTTTTTCAAGGTATTCGTGAATTGCCTCGATGCTGTTGCCGTATTTTCTTTTTAATGCTTTGATTTCATCAAGTCGAGAGTCTACGTACGCAAATTCCTCGGCGTCCATTTCCATCGAATCGAAATAAGATGAAAGCTCGCCCTCTACATCAGCAAGTGCATATTGTACATTGGATAATTCATCATACAGCTTTTCCAGCTTTGTATCAAAGTTTGAAATACCGCCAAGACCACTTAATGCGTTTTTTAATAATGATGTTGCTCCACCCTCGTCGCCCGATAAATTTGCAATTGACATTGACAGTCCATTTGCAATCTTTTCAAAGTTTTGAAACTTTGTTTTCTTTTCTTGTAATTCTTCGTCTTCACCAATTTGCAAGTTGGCATTTTCTATTTCGCTAATTTGAAAAGTATAAAGATCAATTTGACGCGCTCGCTCGGACTCATCGCCGCCAAGACTTTTTAACTGGGCTTCAAGTGACTTCCAATTATCGTATTCACCGCGATATATAGAAGCAAGTGCAGATATCCTGCCACCACCATACATATCAAGGATATTAAGATGATTTTTTACTCGCAGCACGGTTTCTGTATCATGTTGACCATGTATATGGATAAGAGAATTTGCAACTTCTTTTAATACAGACGTAGTTACTGGGGATGAATTAATACGGCATTCGGTTTTACCATCCGCCTTTAGCGTTCGCGAGATTATTACCGTGCCATCATCTATATCTATTCCGCATATTTCGTTAATTCTACTTCCAAGATTTTCATCCACCGAAAACACCGCATCTACAGAAGCCTTTGCCGTGCCCGTTCTTATCATATTCTTGTTTAATTTGTCGCCCAAGATAAAATTCAGACTTCCCAAGATGATACTCTTTCCCGCACCCGTTTCTCCTGACAACACATTAAAATTCGGACCGAATTCAATTTCAACCTCGGGTATAAGTGCGATGTTTTGAATCTTTAGCGATACTAACATAATCCCCATTTTACCACAGTTATTAAAATCGTGTCGACTATAAAAACCTGTGTATTGTGTTGTGTGTCGCATACCATACTTCATGTTGTGTATCATGCGTTAAACAACTTGAATTGCCTCATCATAATCTGCATATTTATAGTAGTTATGTAAAAATCTACTTGATTTCGTTAAAAGGCGGTGATATAATGTCCTTTGTAATGAATATAAAAGAAGTCATCGAAGAAATCAGGAAAGCAGAGTGCAATGCTGAAGATATCCAGCAGAAATCGGCACAAGACGTTTCAGTTGTGAACAAAGATATTGGTGAACAGATTGCTAAATTGCAATCCGATTCATCTGATATTAATAAAAATGCCAAGACTCTGGCAACAGAGACAAAAGTTGAACCTGTCAAGGTTGACAAAGCAACAATGACCAAAGCGAATGCTTTTGTGATGAAATCATTCAATGCGAGGTGGGCAGAATGAAAAATAAAATGCGTAAGATATCGGTACAAGGAAGCCTGGACGAACTCCGTACTATCATAGAAGAACTTAAAAAAACCCAAGCCTTCGAGGTTTCATCTTTCAAGCGTGACAAAAACGATGATGTAGAAAGTTCGCTTATTGAAGACTACTCTACTCTTCTTGCAAGAATAAATGCCGTGTTAGAATTTTCAAGGCAATCCGAAGTTGACTTTGCCGATGTATTGAAAAAGTTCAAGAAAAATCATCCAGCCGATACAACGTTTGATGCCGCAAAACAAATTTCAAACAAATCACTATACAACAGCATCGAGGACCTCGGCTTTGATGAGCTAAAGGCACTTGAAAAACGTAAAGACGAAGTCATGGCAATTATCGAGCGTATGGAAACGGCTTCTGCTCGTCATTTCGAGATTAAGGCTTTGATTGAAAAGAATAAACAAACCATAAAGGAACTTGAACCTTTCTTGAACTTGGATGTTCCATTTTCTGACCTTACTGGTACCACCTCTACTTTTGTAAAGTATGGAACTATCCCTACGCTTCAACTTGAAAAATTTAAAGAAGACTTTGATCTTGATAATTTTGTTATATCTGAATTCGCAACTGGTGGATCAGAACTTGGTGTTGTTATAATTGGACACAAACATGACCTTGAAATGATTGAAGTTATTTCAAACTATCAATTTACACAATTTAACTTTGATTTCGATAGGACTGCAAAAGACCAAACAAAGTTCTTGAATGAAAAGAACTACACAACTGAAAAAGAACTTGTCCAGATATTATTGTCTGCCCCACTTTCTGCCGAAGAGATTGTATTGCTTAAGCAATTCTATGATTACATAAAAAATGAAATTGATACCGAAAGCATCCTTAATGGAACAATCAAAACCCGAGACTATTATGTTTTAAATGGTTGGGTACTTGATTCTGCAAAAAAAAAAATAATAGCGTTAATACTGGCGATTAATCCAAGAACAAGGATAAAATTTGGACGTACGGTTACACTTGATACCCCACCTTCTCATATTGTTAATACACGAGTAATCGCGCCATATCAAGAAGTTACAAACATGTATGGTGCACCAGGCAAGCATGACCTTGACCCTAACCCGTTTGTTGCATTTTTCTACTTTTTGTTTTTCGGGCTTATGATTGGTGACATTGGCTATGGTCTTGTTATGATTGCACTTACAACTGCTGTTCTGCTTTGGAAAAAGCCCCGTGGTGGTGCAAAAAATCTTATTCTTATTGTTCTTATGGGTGGTGTTTCTGCCGTCCTTTGGGGATTATTCTTTGGAGGGTTTTTTGGGTTCGGAAACGAAGACTTTCGACTTATCCCATCCCCTGTTATGAGTCCAATTGATGATGCTATGAACCTGTTGATGCTTGCAATGGCTCTTGGTGTGTTGCATGTTGTTACTGGTATCGTTTTAAAATTTGCAAATATGATAAGACTTGGTCGTCCTATGGACGCGGTCTGTGATGCGGGTTTCCGTTTGATTTTCTTTACTGGTGTGTTACTTGCAATTCCTGGATTTGTTTTCGACATTAACCTTCTTATGCAAATTGGTATTTGGGTTGCCGTTGGTGGTATCGGTCTTGTTGCAATTACTGCGGGTCGAAAGGCAAAAGGTTTCGGAAAAGTATCTGGTGGTTTTGGTGGTGTTTACGGATTTATTAATTACTTCACAGACATCCTAAGTTACGCACGTTTGTTCGGTCTTTCTCTTGTCGGTGCGGTTATTGCTGTTGTTGCTAACACAATGGGTGGTATGTTCATGGGAAGTATTTGGACAATTCCAATTGGTCTTCTTATCGCTGTACTCTTCCATACATTTAACCTTGGTCTTTGTATCTTGTCCGCTTATATTCACAACGCACGTCTTCAGTTCATCGAATTCTTTTCAAAGTTCTATGATGGTGACGGTACGGTATTTAAGCCCGCAGGAAGCAATCTTCGCTTTGTAAAAATTCGTTCAAATCTTGACACCGTTCAAGTAATTGAAACCGAATTATCCCAGATGCCGAATATAAAAATTGCGTCTATGGCGCACTAGGACGAGAAATCTCGCAGCTAAGTCTGCGATTTCTAAATATATTTTAATCTTTAGGAGGAAAAAATAATGATTGAAGAACTTGGCAATGTATTTGCTATGTTAGGAGCAGCACTTGCGGTCATCCTGACAGGAACTGGGAGTGCTATTGGTATGTCCTGGGTACAACAAGCGGCGGCAGGACTTACCGCGGAACAACCAGAAAAGTTTGGTAAAACACTTATTCTACAGTTGATTCCATCATCTGCGGCACTTTATGGTTTCGTTGTAGCGTTCCTTGTTATGATGCAGGCTGTTCTTGGTGACGGTGCTGGTTACACTTTTAGCGAAGGGTTAATCATACTTGTTGCGTGTTTGCCTATTGCTGGTGTTGGTTTGTTTGCAACACTTGGTCAAGCAAAAGTCTGTGTTGCCGGTGTACGTATCGTCGGAAAGCGTGTTGAACTTACTGGTCGTGCTATAACTATGTCGGTGTTTATCGAGCTTTTCACATTGTTCGCACTTATCGTTTCTGTGCTTACTGTTTTCTCGGTCGGCGGTTAATTTACAAAATACCGAATTAATTCGGAAGGAGTTTCATGATGCAACATTACATAGTTGATAAAATTATAAACGATGCAAAGGATATGGCTAAACGTGAACTTGAACTTGCTAAAGCGGCGGGTTCTTCTCGTATTCAAGATGCAAAAAAAGAAGCCGAAAAGAATGCGGATTCTGCCCTGCTCCGTGCAAAAAAGGCGGGAGAAGAACGTGCAAAGCAAGAGGCAATTATCGCTCAATCAAAGGCACAACGTGAAGTCCTTTTAATGCGTCAAAAATTAATTGATGAAGTTTTTGCAAATACAAGGCAATCACTTGCATCGGCATCAAGTAAAGATACACAAAAACTTGTAACCGCTCTTGTTAAAAAGCATGCAAAGACTGGTGACACTATTTATATTTCCAAAAATGATGAAAAGAAAATCACAGCCGAATTTGTTAAAGGCTTGCCTGTTAAAAATCTAGTCCGAGTTGTTTCTGACAAATTTGATGGTGGTATTATTTTGGAAAACCAAAATTATGAACTTAGCTTGACCTACACAGAGTTATTGAATTCTCTTCGAAGTGAAATCGAACTCGAGGTTTCAAAAATCTTGTTTAACTAAGCATACAGGAGGTGCATTTATGAGTATATTGTTCACAAATTCTGTCATAAGTGCCAGAAGTTCTAAGATGCTTGATGCTGACCGAATTCGCCGAATGATACATGCCAACACAATCGAAGATACAACAAAAATTTTGTTTGAAATGGATTATGACCTTTCCGAAGATGACATTATCAATCCATCGGATGCTATCATTACAAATGAACTTAAACGTTTTGTAAAAGAATTCGGTGAGCTGTGCCCTTCTGATGATTTGCTTTATGTTGTGCTTGGACGTTTTTATTATCATAATGCGGCAGCATTTTATAACGCACGACTTCGTAATCCCGATGACGCAAAGGCAAGTTCAACGGTTGATTCGGTATACCCATTCGGTAATGATTACCTTGAACCAGTAATGTTACGTAGTGCAATCTATAGGAAGAGTTACATAAATTTACCAGACGCTATGGCTTTGACCCTTAGAAAATTGGATGATATTGCGTCCCCTTCCCCATTTATGGTGGACCTTGAATTTAATCGAGCACTTTATGCGGATATATTCACAAAGCTTAAACCAATAAAAAACCGCCATATCAAACAATATTTCCGTGCCGAAATTGACCTATTGAACTTGCGAACCTATGCAAAATTGCGATTTGCAGGTAACATTCCATCCGATATATATATCGAAGGTGGCGAGATTTCGGAAGAATCACTCAACACAATTTTTGAAAAGAACTTGCGTAATTCAAAAGTCGCATTCATGGGTTTGAACTACGACGCTGTTATCGCTGAACTTATGATTGGTCTGGAGAATGCAAATTTGGTTAGATTCGAAAACACATCCAATAACTTTCTGATTGAACTAAGTAAAGAAGGTTCGGACGATATATTCTCGCTCAGCATGTTATTCGGATGGTTTATTGCAAAGATGGAAGAATTGCGTATCGTTAAAACTATATTAATTGGTAAAAAGTTTGGAAAGAGCCGAGATGAACTACGTGAAGATCTTCGCGGCATCATAGAATTTGGAGGATAATGGAAGCAACAGGAAAAATTGCGGCAATTGGTGATAAAGATACTATGCTTGCCTTCAAGGCACTTGGTATGGATGTATTTTATGCAACCAAGTGCGACGAAATCCGCGAGACCATTGCCCAACTTGAACGAGATGATTATAAAGTTATATTTATAACCGACACCGAAGCGGGTGCGGCAGATGAATATCTTCGAACATTTGATGCAAAGCCCTACCCTATTATATTGTCTATACCAGACGGGCGAAGCAAAGAAAACTATTCAATCACAAAGATAGTCAAAAATATGGAACGTGCGGTCGGAAGTTCGACAGCACTTAAATAATATCAAGGAGAAATAACATGGCAGAGAAAAAAACAACTAAACCAGCTACAAAGGTATCTTCAACTGGGAAAGCAGAAACAGAAAGTTCAAAGATTGCAGGACGTATTATAAAGGTTTCTGGACCTCTTATCGTTGCTGATGGTATGGCAGATGTTAAAATGTTTGACGTTGTACGTGTTTCAAGCGAAGGTCTTATCGGAGAAATACTTGAACTTCGTGGCGACCGTGCATCTATCCAGGTTTACGAAGAAACTGGTGGAATTGGTGTTGGCGATGTTGTTGTTTCTACTGAAATGCCTCTTAGCGTTGAACTTGCACCTGGTATGATGGGTGGGATTTATGATGGTATCGGTCGTCCACTTGACATTATCCGTGAGCAAACAGGAGACAGAATTTCTCGTGGTGTCAATGTTCCAGGTGTCAACAGAGAGAAAAAGTGGGAATTCAAAGCAACCAAAAAAGTCGGCGATATGGTTATTGTCGGTGATGTAATCGGTGTTGTTCAAGAGAACGAAGTCGTCGAACACAGAATTATGGTTCCTCAAGGCTGTGGCGGAAAAATAACAAAAATCTCTAACGGGAATTTTACAATTATTGATAACGTTGCCGAAATTCAAACAGACAAAGGTAAAGTAAACATTCAAATGTTGCAAAAATGGCCTGTTCGTATTCCGCGTCCTATTCGTGAAAAACTACCACCTTCTACTCCACTTCTTACTGGTCAACGTGTTATTGATACATTCTTCCCTATTGCACGCGGTGGTGTTGCGGCAATTCCTGGACCTTTTGGTTCTGGAAAAACCGTTGTTCAACACCAAATTGCAAAATGGTCAGATGCAGAGATTGTTGTTTACATAGGCTGTGGTGAACGTGGTAATGAAATGACCGACGTTCTTAGCGAATTCCCACACCTTCAAGATATTCGTACTGGTTTCCCTCTTATGAAGAGAACTATATTAATTGCTAACACATCTGACATGCCTGTTGCTGCACGTGAGGCAAGTATTTACACAGGCATCACAATTGCCGAGTATTTCCGTGACATGGGTTATAATGTCGCGGTAATGGCGGATTCAACCTCACGTTGGGCGGAAGCACTTCGTGAGATGAGCGGACGTCTTGAACAACTTCCAGGTGAAGAAGGTTATCCAGCATATCTTGCAAGCAGACTTGCAGACTTTTACGAGCGGGCGGGCATGGCAAGCATCTTGGGTTCTGAAGAGCGAACAGGCTCTGTCACAGCTATCGGTGCGGTATCGCCTCCTGGTGGTGACATGAGTGAACCCGTGTCCCAGGCAACACTTCGAATTGTCAAAGTGTTCTGGGGGCTGAGCTCTTCTCTTGCTTATAAACGACACTTCCCTGCTATTGACTGGTTGATAAGTTACTCACTTTACGCCGACAACATGGGCGAATGGTATTCAAAGAATATTGACAAAAACTTCCTCAACATGCGTCAAATGTCAATCAAGATAATGCAAGAAAATGCTAACCTCGAGGAAATTGTTCGTCTTGTCGGTGTTGATTCATTATCTGATTCTGACCGCTTGTTAATGGAAACTGCTAAACATATTCGAGAAGATTTCCTTTACCAAAACGCATTCAGCGATATCGACAGCTATACTTCACCAAACAAGCAATTCAAGATTCTTAAAACAATCCTTGACTATCACACACTTGGAACGCGTGCTATTGCAAACGGTAAAGACTTTGTACGAACCCAATTCCCAGAAATCAAAGAACAAATCGCACGTTTCCGTGACCTTGAAGATAAAGATCTTGACAAGATTGACGATATAGCTAAAGAGATTGCAAGAAAGCTCTCTTAAGAAAAATAGTATTACTATGTGACATACACCACAATATGTTGGATACTATGTCATACAAAACAACCATTTAACTAGGATACTGGAGGATAAAATGCAAAAAAGTTATAAAACCATTGAATCTGTCGTCGGACCACTCATGCTTGTACGTGATGTCGAGGGCGTTACATACAATGAAACAGTAGAAATTGAACAAAAAAACGGTGAAACAAGACATGGAAAAGTATTGGAAGTACGCGACGATACTGCCCTTGTCCAATTATTCGCATCGGCACAAGGTTTAAAAATATCCGAGAGCAAGGCAAAGTTCCTTGGTCGCGGACTTGAATTCGGCGTTTCTCCCGACATCGTCGGTCGCTTCTTTGATGGAATGGGACGTCCACGTGATAATGGACCTTCTATCATTCCTGAAAAGCGTATGGATATTAATGGGACACCATTGAACCCTACTGCCCGTCACTATCCTTCTGCATTTATTCAAACAGGTATTTCTACAATTGATGGATTAAATACTCTTGTCCGTGGTCAAAAATTACCTATTTTTTCTATGTCTGGACTTCCGCATGCACGACTTGCAACTCAGATCGCACGTCAAGCAAGTGTTGGAGACGGTGAAAAATTCGCGGTTGTTTTTGCTGCAATGGGTATTACAAATGACGAGGCAGACTTTTTCATAAAAGAATTCGAACGAACTGGCGCACTTGCCCATTCGGTTGTTTTCATAAACTTGGCATCTGATCCTACTCTTGAACGTATTGCTACCCCACGTATGGCACTTACTGCTGCCGAATATCTTGCTTTTGAACTTGACATGCATGTCCTTGTAATTATGACAGACATCACCCTTTACGCAGAAGCTCTTCGTGAAGTTTCAGCCGCACGTAAAGAAGTTCCTGGTCGTCGTGGATATCCTGGTTATCTTTATACCGACCTTGCAACATTATATGAACGTGCTGGTTGCATCAAAGGCAAGAAAGGCACAATCACACAAATCCCAATCCTTACAATGCCCGAGGACGACAAGACCCATCCTATCCCCGACCTTACTGGTTATATAACCGAGGGACAGATTGCATTGTCACGTGATTTAGATAAAAAGGCATTAACACCGCCCGTTGATATTTTGCCGTCACTTTCACGTCTTAAAGATAAAGGTATCGGTAAAGGCAAAACTCGCCATGATCATTCTGATGTTTTAAACCAATTATTCGCGGCATACGCAACAGGTAAAGATGCAAAAGAGCTTGCCCAAATTCTTGGAGAATCGGCACTATCCCCAGTCGACAAGCTATACGCACATTTTGCTGATGAATTCGAAAAGAAATTTATAAACCAAGGCTTTTATACAAACCGAACAATTATCGAAACACTTGATCTTGGATGGGAGTTGCTTCGAATTCTTCCAAGAACTGAACTCAAGAGAATCAGACAATCTAACCTCGACGAGTTCTATACCGTTAAAGAAGAAGTGAAATAGTATCACTATGTGATATAAGCTACAACATATTGTATATTGTGTTATACATATTAATCAAAAAGGAGGAGGACCTTATATGGCGGAAAGATTAAATGTCAACCCAACGCGAATGGAGCTTGCCCGCCAAAAGTCAAGACTCCGAACCGCAACGCGTGGACACAAATTATTAAAAGATAAGAGTGACGAGATGATTCGTCATTTCATCCAAATCGCAAAAGAAAACAAACGACTACGTGAACAAGTAGATGGCGAAATCGCAAATGCACTCCGATTATTCACCCAGGCAAGAATTCAAATGACATCACAAGAAATCGAGGCGGCTGTGATGGCATCTACTGCAACGATTTCTATCTCCCCTTCTAATGCAAATATTATGGGTCTTGTTGTTCCTAAGCTTGTTCTTGATATTGACGAAAATGCTAAAGCCAATAGCCTTATCAACACATCAAGCACGTTCGATGAATCTATTCGTATACTTGGCAAATTGATGGAAAAATTACTCACACTTGCCGAAGTTGAAAAAACTTGTGATATGCTTGCGGCAGAAATTGTTAAAATCAAACGTAGAATTAATGCACTTGAATTTATCCTTATGCCACAAATTCAAAGTACAATTAAATTCATTCGCATGAAACTTGCCGAAAACGAAAGAAGTCAACTTGTCCGAGTGATGAAGGTCAAAGCACAAATGCAAGATAAATAAAAATTGTCTTTAAAAATGGACGCATTGTCCATTTTTTTTATTCACAAATTGCAAACTCAAGAGCAAGTCGCAGCATTTTATCACGCATATCAAGCCTATTTTCATTTGAACCTTGCCAACTCCAGCTATCTTGCTTGACTATATCAGAAAAGTATAGAAATTGGCAAAATTCCATTTCATAAAATTTACAAACAGAAGCAATTGCCGAAGATTCCATTTCAACACATACTGCACCTTGTGAAATTCGTTTTTCTATTCTGCTCTTTGTTTCACGATAAAACGCATCTGTTGTCCATGTTATCCCATTCGCAAAGCCAATATTTTTACTTTGTAAAAAATTAGAAAGTCGCCCAGTCATATCTTTGCTTGTCTCAATATAAAGGCTGGGCGACAGGTAATGATAACTTGTCCCCTCATCCCTAATCGCTTTGTCGACAACAAGAACCTTGTTTGCATCAAAATTCTGATCTATGCATCCTGCCGAACCCATTCCCACAAACTTAGTTACACCCATCCACCTTAATTCTTCGACACTTGCCGCTGCATTAGGCGCACCTATTGGTAAGAAAAGTAGTAAGGCTTTATTGTTATAGATGAAAAGCTTGCCTAGTGTGCTTTCTAGAATAAGCTCACATTTTGATAATAAATCTTTATAGTGATGCACCTTACAAGCCGACAGCCAATTCATAACGACTGTCGTAATGCCAAGTTCTCTTATTCTTTTCTTTGCATTTGCTTGCTTCCCTTCTTTGTCACCAATTGCTTTTTCTGGCGTCAGAAATGGGATACACTCATAAAATCCATCAAGAATCGGTATGTCTTTAAATTCATCCATAACGCTATTTTACCATATTAATATAGAAAAACAAATTATTCAAAAAGCTCCATCATAGCTTGACTTGTTTCGATAGATACAATAGTTCTATTCATCGGACCAGTAACAAAGAACGCGGTACCCCGTTGGTTGGATACGATTTGTTCTTGCTCGGACTTGTTAATACCACCAGCATTTTTATACAAAGTAATAAGGTCGGTCATATCGTTCGGTGCCAACGAGAAAATCATGGAATATTGACTTGCGTTGATGATAGCAGCGGACTTTTTAGCAATTACTGGAGACCCAACAAAGTCCTTGATGTTCTGGGTAATGATAACCTGCATACCGTCATACTTTCGAATACGTTTTGCCATATTGAACATGAAATCAAGGGCAATGGGCTTTTTCTCATCAATGAATACGTGTGCCTCATCAACAACAATGACGATTTTTCTTTTTACCTTGTGCTTCATGTTATATTCACGGTTTTTGATAATTTCACCGTCAAGATATTTAAACACAAGCAACATCTGGGCATTTGCAACAACCGAGTTCTTGTTTGCAAGAAGTGTAAGAAAGTTAAATACAAAGAAATTTTCTTTTGATGTAATAGATGCTGGACCATTCCAAAGTCCACTATAACGACCACCTTCCGCAAACTTTTCAAGATAAGTAACAAGAGTACGGTAATTCACACGCGAGAAATCGTCGGTTGCCGCATCAAGATAACGTTTTGCAAGTATAAACAACTCTTCAAATACTGGAAATTGGTTTGGTTGTAATTTGGAAAAGTCGGTGTGCTTGTCAATTCCCTTTGACTTGTAAAGTGCGGCAACAAGACCGTTTAATACCTCCAACGCATCGGCACGAATACCTTCCATAACTATTTTAAAGAAACTCTCAAGGAATCGAAGATGACTCTCGAACGTGTCATCGAATTCTACTCCGTCTTCATCATCTAGCATGGCTGGATATATGTGGAATGGATTAAATCTACCCTTTCCCGCATTACCTACGTCAATTACGGCACCATGCAATTTTTCCGCCATAGCAACATATTCTTTTTCTGGGTCACATATGAAAATTTTCGTATTGTCTGCTGCAAGGTGTGCCAAAATCGACTTGGCAGCAAACGACTTACCCGAACCAGACTTACCGATTATAATCATATTTGAATTGACTCGAACGTTATTTCTTTTGAAGAAATCAATAAATACTGGATAAGAGTTACTTCCTATACAAATTCCGCGGTCGTCTTGCAACATATCCGAAATAAACGGGAATGTTGCAGCAACGGTGGTAGTCGGAATACCACGTGAATATTCTGGGAATGTTTCAAGACGTGAAATATTTGTTGCGATAAAGCTGTCCACATGACGACCAGTAATCCGAGAGAATTTGAAACCGTCCTGATAAAGTCGGCTTTCCACTTCTTTTTTCATTACAAAATCGGGAGTCAAATGAATAGAACAATCTAACATCTGTTCATTATTTTGTTTAATTTGGACAAGCAAGTCTGTAATAGTACTGAGCTGGGCATTTCTATCAATTTGGTGCGAAGATTTGTGACTTTGCCCCATTTGGGTTTTCATCTCCAAAATTGCCTTGTCAATCATCTTTTCGGCACTTGCCTTTGGGACTTGGTGAAAATTTAATACTGTTCTTGTTCCAGGCAAGTTAAATATCCCATACCCCCAAGCATTACCAACCTCTAACGGATAATCGGTTACCGCCAATCCCGCACGTTTAAGACCATTAATCGATGCACTTCCAGCACCAAACGTAATTTTATTTGGTGTAACCCAATTCATCCATTTTTCTTCAGGCATAAGGTTAAGCTCACGCTCATCAAAATCTTTGTTATAATTTGCGCGAAGGAAAACAACAAGGTCCTTACCACGAACAATCTCACTCTCTATTGCAACCGATGAGCTTCCCAGCGTTCCTCTCATACCATTTATAGTATTCTCAAGCAATGTCTTGTCCGCATCATAAACAACAAAGTAATAACAGCTCTTGAAAACCTTTTCCTCGTTATTCATGAATTCGAGCAATAACCCGCGTTCATTAAAGATAATCTCACGTGCAGAAAGCTCGGACTCGGATAACGAACCCATTTCCATAGCCTTTAACGTGTCTTTATACTTGGTAACCTCGTAATCGATATATTTATCAAGAACCATCCCTCGTTCAAGCCTTATCAAAGATGCATTTTGACGAGAAGTAATTCGACGTATAGCATTTGCAAAATTTTGAACAACCATTTCTTGCTTTTGCGCATCAAGAAGTCCGAACTCAATAGGTTTTAATTCAAGAACCATTCCGAAATACTCACCAAAGTCAATGAACTTGTCATCAATTATTCCTCTGTATGGCACAAGTTCTTTTATGTCGCGATACCCACCACCATGGACTTTTGCGTATCGTTTTGCGTATGCCATGAATTTGAAATATCGCCAAAGCGTACCATAACCACGAAGTCCTTGCTCGACTGGTATAAAACCAACACCAAATATAACAAGAACAACAATGACAAGTGCAAGATTACCAACCATCGAATCAAAGAAGTCAGCATACCAAACGGCAAAAGCCACACCAGATGCAACAGCCGCATAAAAAAGGTCAGCACCAGTAATGCCCTTTGCAAACTCGGTTTTTACCCGAGTTTTTCTTGGTATATATCGTATCGACGGTCGAAAGTTGCTATTTTCCACTTGTTATTTCCCCAATTTTTATCTTGTTCTTTATTTACCGCCTCCACCATGAGACTTAGCACGCTCGAGAAGAACTGCAAATGGCTCCAATGTCTCTTCCCTGATAACACCGTATCTACGTTGGTTATCACTTTCTCTATTTGCAATGACACCCTCAGACTCCATGTCTGTTGAATAGCTTGCAAAGCCACGTAACATTTGTGCATGGTTTGCATCTTTTATATGTGCCGAATTATCCGCTACATCATTAAATATTGATGCCATATCTGCCAAGAACGCTTTTTGATTTGCATCGTCTCCTAAAGACCAATCCTTGGTTACTTGACCCAAGTTCATGTTCAAGTGTGCATATTTCTCATTTAACTGACTAACCGCTTCTAGTACGGCTTTGTCCTTGCTTTCTCCAAGCGCTGTAATCTTTGCAGCAAGTGTATCCATACGGTTAAGAGAACTCTCCTCAGCCCTTCCTGAAATGTTGATTGCATTAGTCATATACTTTGCGGTTTCTTCTGCATATGTCATATCCCACATTTTTGCCGCGGCATTTTTTGATGCCTCCAAACTATTGCCTTGCATGAACTTTGACTTTGATGAATCACCCAATTGCTCGGATACTTTTCTTGTAAGGTTAACCGCAGCTCGAAGATCTTCTCCACCACCCGCAACCAGTTTACCAAGTCTGTCATCTGTTTTAACCGTCCCTACACTACCCAACTTCAAAGTCTTGCTTCCAGTCTTGTATGCATCTTCGAATCCTTTAAAAAGTTCTTCGTATATCTTTTTAACATTTCCTTTGTGTTTCTTTCGAAGTGTATGAAACGCTTCGCTGTTGTTCAAAGCTTCGTTAATTCGTGGGTTCGATTCAATCGCCGATCTCATATTTTTAAAGAACTCATATCCGTATTCGTCGACTGGCGCACCTTGTAATCTTTCTGCCATCTTTCCACTCTTGTCTGCCCAGAACGCACCTTTACCAACTTTTTCTTCGATAAATTGGTCAATTCCAGCAAAGTCCTTGCCTCTTATCAATTTTTTAAGATCATCAAGCTTTTGCTTTGATTCATCATTATATTCCCAACCGTAACCTTGTATTTGTGTCTTGTCTCGTTTCTGGATTTCTTTTTCTGCAGCAGCAATAGTTGCCTCGGATATATTTATCTCGGCATCAATAGTTGCTTTAAAGCCATCAAGCTTTGCTTTGATCTTATCATCATCATCAGCCCATTCTTTAGCCAAATCCAAAACTTGCTCATTTGTCATATTTTTTGTGTTAATTCCATGATTATTTTGCAACATGCCTCGTAGACTCTTGACAAGCTCGTCATTTCCACCTTTGTCTCTTTGTTTTTCCAACTCTTCAAGTCTTTTCTTTTCGGTATTCATTCCATCTTCATACCCATACAATGTTTCTTCTGTACGTGTTAAAATTTTCCTTGCTTCTCCAGTCGCATCATCATCAGCCGCACGCTGTTCAGTTTGCAATTTTTCAATATCTTTCATCTCTTTTTCAACACCAGCCGCAGAGAAATATTCACGCTTTACCGCACCAAGACCCTTTGTATTCCAATGTGACCCTGCACCAAAGATAGATGCCCCTACAATACCGCCTGCACCCATTACGGCATTCTCTGCACGCTTTATTTCTTCATCTTGCTTTTTTAATACATCATTAAACGCAGCCCCACCAATTATCTCACCATCAAGTTTATATTTTTCTTGCATTGTATCCAATGTTTTCTGTTCATCATCGCTGAGCTTCCCTGTCATTTTTTTTCTCCACAGCCCATCGTACTTTTGTTGTTCTTTATACAACTCTCCTTTTTCATTAATTCTTTCGCTAAGAGCCATTTTATTCGCTTCGTCCGCTTTTGTATATGCCGCAGCACGCTTACCATATTTACCAGTAGTTGTTGCTGCCCTTTTCGCCCCAGCCATAGATGCATTCTTAACAACCCAACCACCAGCAGCTCCACCAAGAACCGCAGTCGCCGAGTCTTTCCATACTGAACTCATTTTCTTTTCTTGCAGACTGTCTGCACCAAGCATAGTTTGGATTTGTCCACGAATTGCTGGAAGCATAGTGAAAAGTGCCAACATAACAATGGTATTTGCAATCAAGTTATGAAAGAAGAATTCTGGATAACTTGGGAAAAATTGAATTTGACTTATTGCTGGATATATTACAAAGAACAAGTTCATTGCAAGAAGCGGAGCAAATATCGCAATCGTCTTTTTATAGAATGGCTTGACAAAGTTGCTGTTAAATGAAGAACCATCATCAAATGGATAGAACGCAAGCGTCAATGGTGACAACATGTATAAAATCAACATTTCAACAAGGCGTTGTACAAGTCCAAATGTAAAATTCAACAGTACCCCAATGATTATAAACGCGCCAAGCCAACCAAGCATCCCCGACATATTCGATACCGAATACAAATTCACAACTGCCGCAGCATTTGTAAATGACAATGCACCCATAAATCGGTCTACACGATTATTACCCGCACCCGTTCTTGCAAGGAAAATAAGATATTGTGGCATTTCTTCATCTGTACCATTATTAATCATTTGTGTATCAATCCAATACGCAACATGCTCGTTTGTTGCATTTTCAACACCCTCGAGCGCCACAACAATTAATGGTATCCCATTGGCAAGTAAAATCTGGTCTCTCATTTGACCAAGTCCACCGCCAGTCAAGCCTTGTTCAATGACTCTATTAAACAAATTTCTTAATCTATGATCACCACTAGAACCAGCCGAACCAGTAATTTCTCCTAAACTTCCACGTAAAAGTGGCAACCTTGCTGTATATACTTGGGATCGTGTTTGTGTGCTTGTTACCCTTCTTTCAATTACAACATCGGCACCATCTCCCCAAGGGTCAATTCCTGGACGCAATGGTTGATTCAAATTCACTTGAACACCTAGTGGGGTGAAATATTGATGACCACCAAGTGATGATGATTCACCAGTTTGCCATGGTCTTCCAAGTGCATTTAATACATCTCTAGCGGTTGCGTTTCTTGTTGTCTGGCTCGAACTCGTTAGTCGATTATTAAAAGCAGTCCATTGTGTCAAAACACTATTGTGAGTACCAGGAGAGTAAGTAGGATCATCTACATTACCAACATTTGCCCGCCAACTTCCTTGAAGCGCTTCCCTCATTTGAAGTTCATTCGCGAAAGGATGTGGTTGTGGCGAAAATGGTGCATTTAAAACATCAAAAACGGTTCGTGGAGGTGAAGGAATATTAGTTGGTGGTCGCACAAAGAAAGGTGGTAATCCAAGCGAATCGTCGAGTGCCACAGGATCTATAGAGTATTGATACTCCCCTTTTGCAAATTCGTTTCTATAGGGTCCACCAAGATGGTGATTCTCTATCCACCAACGAAGACCAGTTTCCTCATCATACCAAACTTCATACTGATAAAACCAGCTTTGATGATATTGAATATCATATGTTCTTTCGAATGTAATATCCCACATATCATATAGTTGAAAATCTTCTACTATACCTTCATTATCTGCACCACCCGCCGTAGTACGAACCTCACTTCTCGGAAGCTGTACAAGGTTATTACCCAAGCCTGGTGCTGCACCGAATTCAAATAAGTGATTTGCATCAACAACATGGAACATCTGCTTACCAACACTACCGTCTTCCATAATTCTGGTTTGATCCATTATCCTGTTATTCAATTCTAGATTTGCCGCATCAAAACCATCAATTTCACCCTGGGTTGACCGTGCCCGATTACCCGAAAAGGCCTTTGCGCGAAACAGAGTTCCAGAAAGCGTAGTTGGCACACCATGCGTAGTCGCCTGGTTAAGTACCCCAAGAACCACACCCGACAAAGAAATACCCACAACAACTGCCGCCGTTATGAACAAGAATAAAACCATACCCTTTATCATTCGGAATACGGTTACATATGGGTTTCCACCATCTTTTTCTTTGTATTGGTTACGTATCAATTGGATTACAGTAAAGAAAATAAGTAATACGGTTGCAACCGCAATCATAGATGCAAAAATTGTCTGTACAGCATCACTTTGTATTAAAAATGTTATTAAATCACCTGTGAAATGTTCTTGGGTTATATCTTCGTAACTTGCATCTTCACCAATTGGAATACCGATTGGTGCACGATATATCTCGGATACACCAGCAAGCATCATAAACACCGCTTCCAAAGTGTCGATAACAACAGCAATACTTAACCATATGTTAAAAAGAAACGAATTGAAAAATTGAGATATCGAAAAGGCAACATTCGAAACTAAATCTTGGGCACCATTTACCATCAATTCATGTGCAAAAAGAGCACCAAGTCCAGTTGCGCCCATACCACCAATCAACCAAAAAATAGGTATTAACTTTAGAGCGTGCTCCCCCCTTTCGCTTGTTATAATTTTACATTTGAAAAAGCCCTTCGTCAAATGAAATGAAGGGCTTTTTATTTTATTTATGAAAATTTACTTTGCCATTTTGACCATCATGTCGACTGTTTTTACGCTGTAACCCCATTCGTTGTCGTACCATGCAACAATCTTAACAAAATTTGGATTTAACATAATACCCGCGGTCGCATCAAAGATTGCGGTGTGTGGATTTCCGATTAAATCGGATGAAACAATTGCGTCTGTTGTGTATTCGACGATACCTTTCATCTCGTTCTCTGATGCACGTTTTACCTCGGCACAAATTTCTTCCCAACTTGTGCTCTTTTGAACTTTTACAGTAAGGTCAACAACAGAAACATTCAATGTTGGTACGCGGAAAGACATTCCTGTTAACTTTCCTTGTAGATCTGGCATTACAAGACCAACCGCTTTTGCCGCACCCGTTGATGATGGGATAATATTACCACCAGCAGCACGTCCGCCTCTCCAATCTTTGTTAGATGGACCGTCAACAGTCTTTTGTGTTGCAGTAACCGCATGTACGGTTGTCATCAATCCTTCGGTAATTGTAAATTTGTCGTGAATAATCTTCGCAATTGGTGCAAGACAATTTGTCGTACATGATGCATTAGAAATAATAAGTTCAGATGACTTGTACTTGTCTTCATTAACACCGACTACATATGTTGGTGTCTCTTTGTCCTTTGCTGGTGCCGTGATTACAACTTTCCTTGCGCCCGCATCAATATGAGCCTGGCACTTTTCAGTTGTTGTGAAAACACCAGTAGCCTCGGCAACTACGTCAACCTTTGCCTTGCCCCATGGAATGTCCTTTGGGTCTCTTTCTTGGAAAAAGTGAATTTTTTTACCATTCACAACAAGAAAATCATCTTCGGCATGAACTGTTCCATTAAAACGACCATGAATTGTGTCGTATTTGAACATATACACCGCATAATCGGGTGTTACAAACGGGTCGTTAATCGCCACGACCTGGCAATCTTTTCTTGTGACCGCGTCACGCAGGATAAGTCTTCCTATCCTTCCAAATCCATTAATTCCAATTTTAACCATAGTACATTATTCTCCTTTTTGTTTAAACCTAGTTTACTACATTTTCGACTTCGTACAGAATTTCATCGTCACGATGATGTACCGTGCCTATACGCTTTATCATGATTGCCCTTGCATAGAATAATACCCCACACATGATTATAACCGCAAAAGTTATAAATGCTACGACATGCCACCAAATATCTATTCCAAAGAAAATTTCAAGTGCTATCCAACCACCAAGAAACATAAGTGCAAGAATAAACGATGTAATTGAATAAACGATTGATGGTGTATGTTCGCGCGCACGACTTCTGTGCGGTGGATGATAACCATCGCGCCTCATTTTATTGCTTGCTACCCGTGTTTTTCTTTGGACTTCGTCCTTTGAATAGCTGCTTGTATAGCCTATTGTATGAATTTCGTATCCCGTCCAGTTATCCATAGTTCTCATAAACTTGTTTTTATGGGGCAATTTTTTCAAGATGTCGGTCACTTCTTTACTATATAACATAATGTGGGCACGCCCCGTATACTCGCCTGGGATAGAAAATACTTTTGCAGCCATTCGGATAAGGCTATGACTGAAACTGTGTTTTGTGTTTTCCCAGCCTATGCCCTCGCGATATGCGTATACTATTGGATGTCCACTTTGATATTCGCCAACTACCCTTTCAATTATTCCAAGTGGGTTTAACAAAGTTACATCGGCAAGGATTGTAACATCGCCGCTTACCGTTTCGAACCCTGCGGTTACCGCAGCCTCTTTACCAAAACGCTGGGTAAGATTCACAATACGAAGACTTCGATTTAATTTTGCTTCTTTCATCAAAATCTCGGGGCTTGCATCGGTACAACCATCATTTACCGCAACAATTTCATAAGACGAACCAGGAATTGCCTTTGTAATGGATCTCAATTCGGAAATATACTTTTCCAAAACTTCGCCCAAAATTGCCTGTTCGTTATATATAGGAAGAATTAAAGATATTTTCATCATTTTGATGATACACGAATTAAAAAAAGTTGTCTATCATTTTCGGGTCAAGCCCTCATTCCCCAAATAACAATATCATTTGCCCCAATCCAATTCCCCCAAGAAGAAGTTACGTTAAGCCGAATTACATTGGTACGGACATTGTCTACTTGGATTTGGGAACGACCAAAATTAGATTGTTGC
>WRBV01000006.1 GCA_009784375.1 Bacillota bacterium
TAGAACTATAGAACTATAGAACTATAGAACTATAGAACTATAGAACTATAGAACTATAGAACTATAGAACTATAGAACTATAGAACTATAGAACTATAGAACTATAGAACTATAGAACTATAGTTCAACTCTTGCGTAAAAGTTGTGTTTTGCGAAGTTATAAAATCCCTGAGAATCCAAGAAAAAACTTAGATATAACCTCGGGATTACGCAAGGACTGTTCTGTCTGCTGGAAAGTTATCGTGGAATTTTTTAATGTTTTGTACAAACGTGTGTGCCTCGCGTATTGACCAAAATTCGTCTGCAAGACCAAAAAGCTCCCACACAAGATTCTGGCACACATAGGATGCAAAATCGCTGTTAACTAGATAATTCAAAATTCGGAAGAAAATTTTTGCTTCGTCTTCACCTGGCATTTGTTTGATTGACCTACCCTTCCCTGTTGCAACAAGTGGATGCTTTTTTGACTTGCTTGACTCATCCAATATGAAAAGCTCGTTCGGAACATTAAAGAGAAGACAGTTAATAAAATATCCGCGCGTACGATCAAAGTTAACCTCACGCTCGCCGATTTTGTTAATAGTTTTAAAGAGACGAACCATCTTTATAAAGTTACCTTGCGTCGCTATATCTTTTGCACTCCCATTTCTTGCATGCAATTTTGGGAATGTAAAAATGTGTCTTTTGACTTTGTAGTCGTACAGCAAAACCCCACGGAAAATACGTGTGTCGCTTTGAAAGTCTGGCGTGCCTGGTTGTTTACTTAGCTTTCTTGGAATATCTTGTTCAATATAATTAAATGTGAAACACGGCGTAATTTCCAAGTTATGCTTGATACTACCTTGTCTTGGCACATGGATAAATTTTTCTCGCTGTGTAGTATTTCCACCAGTAAGTTCTTTGAGGGCATCAAATAAAGCTTTTGAAAAATCTACAGGATTAAACTCAAACGAAGTTTCAACAAAATAATTATTAAAAAGGCGGTATTTTTTATGCGGTAAATCATCGGGGTCATACGAAGGCGTCTTTTTAAGCTCAACAACAATTTCAAGATTCGAAGGAAAATAAATATTAGTATCTAACGCATAACTTCCATGGATATATATATCTACATCAGTCGGGCTGACATAATAAGTGCGTTTTGACACAATTTCAAGTGCGCTCATGATAAGTTTTTTTGCTTGTTCAAAATCCGAGCCCACACTCGAAACGCGAACTTGTTTAGATGCATTGTAAATGAATTCGTTGTTAAATGGCATGATAATGCCCTCCCCCATATTTAAGATTAATATAGCATAGGCATGCAGTACTTGCAAAACAAATTAGCGTACACCATTATTTGTTTTTGCGAAGTTAGTAATTAATGTTAAAATTATATAGAATGAATTATTTTAAAGAAAGAGAAAACAGAACTCTTGTATTACTAGAAATTCAAAAACAAGAATTACCACCTTTTTCGCATCGATTTTTCACAGGAATCGCCCAGCGAACATCCTCTCTTACACGTTTAAACTATTCGTACGATTTGGGGATATTCTTTAATTATCTTGTAACCCAGACAGAGGAATTTGGTGAAAAGATAGAAAATCTTACCGAACATGACCTTGAACGTATTGAAGTTTGGCATGTTGAAATGTATATGGAGTGGCTCGGGTCGAATAATGGAGACAAAGCAAAAATGCGTAAACTTGCAACGCTGCGTTCATTTTTTGCATATTGTTTCAAGGTAGGATTAATTTCAAAAAACATCCTTCCAAATATTGATATGCCAAAGTTACAAGAAAAACCTATTGCTCGACTTGAACGAGATGAAATTCGTGAAATGTTTAACAGAATTGAAAATATGCGTGACCGCACAATTCTTTTGATGTTTTTGATGACAGGAATCCGTGTTTCCGAGCTTGTTGGACTTGATGTGTGTGACATTGATTTAAAGAATACAAGCTTTCGTGTTACACGAAAAGGCGGCAAACAAGAAATCCTATATATGCCAAGAGAACTTGTGAACCAGATAGAAGCTTACTTGGATGCTTACAATCTTGATGAAACAAGCCCGCTATTCCCAAGTAATCGAAGCAGACGTATTTGTGTACGTTCGGTTCAAAATCTTGTTAAAAAATATACAAGTTTGGTGACACCACTCAAGAACATATCACCACATAAACTAAGAAGTACTTTTGGAACCAATCTTTATAGAGAGACTGGGGATATATATGTAGTCGCAAGTGTACTTGGACATAAAGATGTAAATACGACAAAAAAACATTATGCTTCGATGAGTGAAGATATTAAAAGAGCAGCAGCCGATAAAGTAAAGTTATTCTGAAATTATTTAACGGTTTCTTCATCAAGATATGATGATAACATGTCTGCCGAATGAAATAAAAGAGCAAGCGGATATTGCTTATATGCAACATTTAATGTAGAATTTGAATCTTTTGCACGTGCATCAAATGCACCCATGTGCCAATTAATTGCCATTGCCTCGTCACGCGTAAGGCGCATGTATGCCGATATCATATATACCGACTTTTCCCCATGACCATATGGAAGTGGGTCTTGATAAGCAAAGTATGGTTTTTGAACCCAATTACCATCTTCCTTGACATTACGAAGTTCAGTCTTGTAGCAATTTATTTTACAAACATCATGTAAAAGTGCAATTATTGCTATGCTCTCCTGGACTCCTTCTTTCTTGAAATACTCGGCACCATATTCATTTTCAAGTATCTTGTAAAAACGATTATATACCCGTACACAATGCTCGACAAGTCCACCCTTGAAATTACCATGGAACCTTGTTGATGCGGGCGCAGTAAAAAAATCAGTACTGCGTAAATACTCAAGCATTTTATCGGCACCTTCTCGTTTTATGTGTTTTGAATAAATCTCTTCAAATTCTTTAATATACTTTTCCATGAGACATTATATCATATTGGAAACTTATTCGCACACTATTTTCATTGCGTGTGCTACCCTACCATTTTTTGTATTTGAATAGGTTCGTAAAAAAATTATGTAACTTGCAACGATAACAAACAAAGTTGCTCCAAGAACTATTGCATAGAACAGAAATGAATGTGCAAAAATTGATAAGGCATGTCCAGAAATTGACCGCGCTATTATATTACCAAACAACATAAACAGGAAAATTAAAAGTGCAGAACCCAGTACAATAAAACCCGTAAATATTCCAGCTTCTGCTATGAATATTTTTCTTGTATCATTTCTTTTTGCCCCAAGCGAACGCAATATTGCAATCATTTTACGTCTTGAACGAATTCCCATCCCTATGTAACCTACAATAATCAAGATTGCAAGAATTGCCATTACAATTGATACAGGCAGCATAGCAATAATCACAGAATCAAATGAATTCATAAAATTGCTGATTGAATATGAATCTGAGAACATCACTTCAACATTGCCGCCCATATTATCAATTATTGCAGTAATTCGATCAAGGCTATAGTTTCTTGAAACTGCCATTGATGTGCTTGGAATTATCAACATGTTTACAAATTTTGCAAAATCTGAAGATGAAAGTACGATAATGTTCTCGGTAAGACTGTCGGTCGATATTGTTGATAATGGTTCTATGCCAAAGACTGTTTCAGGATCGTCGAACCTTGCTATTGGGATATGTTGGATTGGTGAGTTTACATTTGGTTGTATTCTTGTCGAAAGATTAATAAACCAAGGCGTTTGATCAAAAACACTATGCATTACAACAAATGGCAAAGAACTCATAATATCTGCATCGTTTTCAAGGTGACTTGAGATAAACATGGTTCTTTCACTTAGAATACTTGGGTCTCGTCTTATCACAAGACCATGATCATTGATTGATTGATTAAGGCTTGTCATAGAACCTATTGGATCATTTAAAAAGAAATTAGAGCCTGGGTCGATTGAAATTTCATTCAAGGCACCACTATCAATGTGGAGGCTTCCAGTTGAACCGCTTTGAATTCCCTGAATAGTTGAGACCGAAGTAAATGCCGTTACCCAATCATTTTGAATGAGATACAATGCACGCGAGACTGCTTGATCCGAGAGATTGGTGCGTAAACGCATCATTGTGTTTGCAATAAAGTGGTCTCCTGGTGCATTGGTCATTTGATTGTTGCCCCAGAATCTTGCAAATGAATTATTTTGCCCCATGATGAAATACTGGTTAAAGTCTGTTTGATAGATTCCTGCTATGTTATATTCAACTTCGCCAAATACAAGATTATAGTTAATCAAATCTTCAATTTCTTTTACCAAGCCATGTGCATGGTATGCAGTAACAATTTGATACGCCATGAAATCGGATATCACTACATCATTTTTTGTACTTGACCAATTCCCATGAATAAGTGTTTGTCCGAATTTGTTAGCACTTGATGCATCTACGTTACCCTCAATAATTGCAAGATATCGAATATTAAAAAGTGTATGTTCATGAGAAGCTGGTGTGTTGAAAGTGGTGGTAATATGTGGGCTTATTTGATAAAGAAGTGCCGATTGTGTATTTGCAAATCCAGATTGTCTTGTCCAATTATCGTGGTCTGCACTTGAAAAAATGCGTGTATTATCACGTAATACTATGTACGGTGAATCACTTTGAAGAAAGCTTGAAATAATTGCACGATTATGTGTAAGCGTAGATAAATTAAGCGAAATTGCAAAAAAAGTAATCGCAAGTATTGAAAGAACAATACTGAATATCGTTCGAAGTTTGTTAATTCGGAAATTACCCCATGCAAGAGAAACTGTTTGCTTGGAAGACATTCGGGAATCTTCGAATGAAAACTTTTGCTCATCCTTTTCGATGATTGAAGCTTTGTTATTATCGTGAACTACATTCCCATTTTCAAGTTTAATAATTCTATCTGCGTGACGTTTAATCATTTCAACATTATGTGTCGTTGCAACTACCAAGGTATCCTTTGATACATCCTTTAGAATTTGATAAATTTCATCCCGATTTTTATCATCTAGACTGCTTGTTAGTTCATCACTAAGTATTATTTTAGGTTTCTTTATAAGAACCCGAGCAATTGCAACGCGTTGAAGCTGTCCTCCACTTACCTCATGAGGATATCTTTTTTCTAAACCAGAAATATCAAGTTTGTTGAACAAGTCGGTAATATCTTGTTTGCATACTTCTCGCCCTTGGATTTCTATTGCCAATGAAACATTTTCTTCCAAGGTGAGATGTTCAATTAACCCAAGGTCTTGATAAATTGTTGAAGCAAAGTTTGTTCTGTATGCATCCAATGCTGACTCGGTAAAATTTTCAATATAAACACCATTTACAAGTAAATGTCCGCTTGTTTTTGTGTCAATGGCACCAAGAATATTAAGCAATGTTGTCTTGCCGCTTCCAGATGAGCCTGTTATAAAAACAAAACCAGATTTTGCAAATTTCAAATTAATATCAGAAAGACCAGTAACAACTTGTCCACTTTCGTTATTATAAACTTTTGATACGTTCTTTAGTTCGAGCATGATTTTCCTTTATATATTTTAATATGTGCAGTATATGTTTGTCAATGTACTGTTAACTCTTTCAGTTTGTCTGCCCTTTCCTTTATTATTTTTGAATGTAATTGCTTCATACTTGCGGCAATTGTTCCCTTTCTTGGTGAGTATGGAAATATGTGTATTGCGTCAAACTTCATTTTGTTTGCAAAATCGTATGTCTGCATGAAATCATCGTCTGTTTCGGTTGGAAAACCAACAATTATATCAACCGAAATCTTTGATGTTGGAAAGGCTTGGCGAATGCGATTTACTGCATCTTCAAATTGCTCGGACGTATAGTGTCTGTTCATTTTTTTAAGAATTGCATTTGATGCACTTTGCAAGCTCAGATGAAAATTAGGTTGAAAGTTTTTACAATTTGATAACTTTTCAATAAAGGTTCTGGTGATTATATTTACATATAGGCTGCTTATTTCAAACGGGATGCCAAGTTCATTTACCTCGACACAAAGGTTAGCGAGGTTTTTGTCACCATCTTTATAGGCGGTGAGGTTAATACCAGTAAGAACTATTTGATGCGGGGATATGGATTTAATTTCGGCAATGATGTCATTAATCGGTCGCGATGTTGCACGTCCTCGGAGATGCGGGACAATACAAAACGTGCAAAAGTTATCACAGCCATCTTGTATTTTGATATAGGTTTTTGTTCGGGTGACGGGGGCGACAACACCGTGCAAAGTACGGTGTACATCGGAGTCCATGGACTCCGATGTGCTTTGCGCTATGCGCAAAGCGGTTGCCCCCGCCGTCTCTAGTACATATTTTATTATCCCGTTTTTATCTGTACCAAATGTCTTGATTACATTATCTGAATTGAACTGGGTACTGTCATTTTCGCTTGCACAACCCATGATGATAATCTTTGCGTCTGGATTATTACGAGTTATTTTTGAAACTTCATGCCTGCTCTTTCTCTCTGCCACCCCTGTGACTGCACATGTATTAATTATATACAAATCGGCTTCACCGACTGTTACTTGTAATCCATTATTACAAAGCTCTTGCGCCATCTTGTTACTCTCTGCTTGATTAGTTTTACATCCTAGTGTTATAAACTTGATTCTCATATCTCCCCCATTTTGCTGAGAATCAATGTTGTTGCCGCAATTGCCGCCGTTTCACTTCGAAGTGTTCGACTTCCAAGTGTTATTGGTGTCGCAACTTCTGTAATTACAAGATTTTCTTCCAATGTAAATCCACCCTCGGGACCGATAACAAGTGCATTGTAACTTGACCCTTGTGTCTTTTCACGTGTTATTCTATCTTGTTTTTCACCCCTGTCGGCATAGAATGTATTATCAAAACTTGTGATTTCATTTAGCATTTCTTTAAATGTAATAGGTTCATGAACCTTAAGCGGAATGCTTCTGCCACATTGTTTGCAACTTTGCTTTGCTATGCTGTTCAATTTTTCGATGTTAACATTTTTGGCTGCAATGTTAGAATTCGAACTTGTAAATGGAACAAGTTCACTTGCACCTAATTCATTCAATTTTTCAACAATAAGGGCAAGGTTATCAAGCTTTATAAGACCAATAAAAACAACCAATTTGTTCTTTGGATTTTGTTTATTCTTTGACTTTGAATCAAATGCAAGGGTCGCTTCGTCGCGAGTAATTTTTACAATAGTATATTTGTAATCACAATTATCACCGTTACATAATATGATTTTGTCGCCTGGCTTTGCACGCATAACAAATGCCAAGTGATGGTGCTCCGAACCCGTTAGCTCGAAATCATTACCAAGTATTTGACTTACAAAAAATCGCTTCATGGAGATATTATAGCATTTGCTAATAAAGATTGTAAGCAAGAAAAATAATAAAGTTACACATCATTCTGAGGAGCAAAGCGACGGTCGCCCATTCGCGAAGCGAACAGTACATCTTTTCCATAATGCGCATTGACAAAGTCAACCAGAATCTAGGCAAAGCCGCAATAAGTTTTGCCAGACACAATCTCGACTTATTAGGCTTAATATAATGCGGCTTCGCCTAGATTCTTCACGCCCTCGTTACATTCAGTTGTTCAGAATGACGTATAGAGAATTTTTATCACTTTTAAGAAAAAAGACTCCTTTAACAGAGTCTTTTCAATTTTACCCACGTGCGTCTTTTTTCGCCTTTTTACGCGCAGCCTCGGATTTCTTTTTCTTTGCAACGGATGGCTTTACGTATTCTTCTTTTTTACGCATGTCGCCGATGATGCCGTCTTTTTGTACCTTGCGCTTGAAACGCTTGAGGGCGGATTCTAAAGATTCGTTTTCTCCTACGATTACTTGTGTCATTAATTCTTCACCCCCTTCTAGGTTTTACGTTCATCTATTATAGCATATGATTTTATTTTGTCAAATTAAACTTCTTTCAAAATTGATAATCATGTCTATCTATTCTGCTCTCCCATCAAAAAATGATATAGCGAACTATATCATTTTTGTTGTGATTTGTCAATACTCATACAGCGCTTCCATCGCTCGATGTTGCTAGATCCTTCACTTCGTTCAGGATGACGTGACTTCGTCCCGTCATTTTGCAAGCTGGGTTGCCCGTGTCTCGCGGATGACATTAACCTTGATTTGACCAGGGTATGTTAATTTTTCTTCGATTTCTTTTGCGATTTCGGATGCCATGAACAATGCCTGTTCGTCAGTTACTTGTTCGGGCTTTACGATTACTCGGATCTCACGACCGGCAGATATCGCAAATGTTTTCTCGACACCTGGTTTGTTGTTTGCAATTTCTTCAAGGTCTTTGAGTCTCTTGATATAGTTCTCAAGATTCTCACGACGCGCGCCAGGTCTTGAAGAACTTAGTGCATCTGCGATTTGAACGATAATAGCCTCAAGCGATTGGAACGGAACATCACCATGGTGTGCTTCGATACAATGAATGACTTCTTTGCTTTCTTTTGCACGGGTTGCCATCTCGACACCGATTTGGACGTGTGTACCATCTTGTTCATGGTCAAGTGCTTTACCAAGGTCATGCAACAATCCACCACGCTTTGCAATTTGTTCGTTTGCACCAAGTTCAGCCGCCATCATACCGCTCAGGAATGCGACTTCCTTTGAATGTATTAACTGGTTCTGACCATAACTTGTACGGAACTTTAATTTACCAAGTGTACGGATAATTTCTGGTGACAATCCGTGAACTTTTAATTCGTATGCGGTTGATTCACCAATTTCCTTGATTTGGTTGTCGATTTCTTTCTTAGCACGCTCTACCACTTCTTCAATACGTCCTGGGTGGATACGTCCATCTTGAATTAACTTTTCTATAGAAAGTTTCGCAATCTCACGGCGATATGGGTCAAAGCAACTTATGGTAATTGCTTCTGGTGTATCGTCAATAATAAGATCAACGCCAGTAGCCGCCTCGAGCGCACGGATGTTACGTCCCTCACGACCAATCAATCTGCCCTTGACTTCATCAGTCGGCAAGTTAATTGTTGAAACGGTAATTTCACCAACAACATCTGTGGCAAGACGTTGCATTGCGTTACAAACAACTTCGCGGGCTTTTTTGCCGCCTTCTTCCTCGGCATCTTGGATAATCTTACGAACTGTTCCCGCTGCCTCGGTTTTTGCATCATCAATAAGAGAGTCCATAATCTCTTTCTTGGCTTGAGCCTTTGTAAGTCCAGTAATTTTTTCAAGCTTTTCAACAGCCGCTTCGTGTTTAGCCTTTGAGTCCTCGAGATTTTTTGTGACTTGTTTCTTTGTATTCTCGATATCGGCACGAGTGTTTTCAATTGAGAGTTCTTTGTTAGCAAGGATCTCCTCGCGCTTTACAATTTGCTCTTCACGAGTTGTAAAGCGTTGCTCGGCTTTTTGTCTCTCGCCGTGCCATTCACGCTTTTCCTCGTCGATTTGTGTCCTTAGCTTGTGTGTTTCTTCTTTTACTTCTAGAATTGCTTCCTTCTTTACGGTAGCTGCCTCTTGCAGAGCTTTTTCAATTATTTTGGATGCAGATTGTGTACTCTTGTCCTTTTGTGAGCGTTCCATGACCTTTGCCACAAAAAATCCTGCGACCGCCCCTAACAAAATCCCGATAATTGGAAAAACTATTACCATCCAAGTGGAAGCATTTAGCATGTTTAATGCCATTTGCATCCTCCTTCACCATCTTTTGATGGTTGTAATATTTTGTTTTATATAAAAGGAAGCTTGTGAATTTGCTTCCTTCATATTCACGTATTGATTATAGCACAAATGCCAATGTTGTCAAACGGGTTTTTATTCAGCAGCTTGGGTTTCAATTAATTCTTTTTGTGCCTTGTTATATTTGATAATGTAGTTGACACAAGAAATTACTGTAAGAGCCATAGTCACAATCATAAAGAACCAAGCAATATATCGGAACATATCAAAGAACAGGTCGGTTCCGAGGAATGGAGTATGTGTTGCTGTGCTTGAGAAATTAAAGTTTGCGGCATAAATCATGAACAATGTAAGTGACAAGAACATAAGCATTGTCTTTGCCTTTGCAATCTTGTCAGCCGCCATCACGATACCCTTTGTCGCCGCAAGTTGACGAATTATTCCAACTATGAGGTCACGTGAAATTGGTATGAGTATTATTAATGCCGCCGCGAATCCAGGCAAGAATCCATCAGGATCAGATGCAAGTAAACGTGTGTCTGTAACAATAAGTGCAAATGCAGTAAATGCAAGCAACTTGTCTGCAATCGGATCAAGTAATTTTCCAACATCAGAAACTTCATTACGCTTTCGCGCTAGATAGCCATCAAGATAATCTGTAGCCACGGCAACAATAAAAATAATTAATGCTACAATCTTCCCCCAGTAAAAAAAGAAATCCGATGCAGTAAATTCATTTGCACCAATGTAAAAGAATATGATAAACGGTATCATTGCAAGGCGTGCAAAAGTTACCTTGGTTGCAAGTGTAGAATTTGTCCACCACGCAAAATAATTTTTCTTTGGACTTGATTCACTTGTTTCAACATCGGTGGTTAGTTCTTGTTCTTTTATTTCTTCCATGCATGGATTTTAACATAGTGTGATGTATACTACAAACTCTTTTTCACTTGTATATCTGTTTGAAGTGGTACCTTTAATTCAATTATATTCTCCATTTCTTGTTTAACAATTTTTTTCATTGTCTCAAGTTCACTTGGCAATACATCGAATACAAGCTCATCATGAATCTGGGCAATCATAAGCGATTTTATATTATCACTCTTCATCCGCTTGGATATTTTAACCATAGCAAGTTTCATGATATCGGCGGCACTACCCTGCATAGGCATGTTCATCGCTGCACGAGTACCAAAGCCTACTATATTTGCATTTGTATTCATAAGTTCTGGAAGATACCTTCTTCGGTTCATTATTGTTTTTGCATATCCTTTTGCCATTGCATAGTCGGTACAAGAATCAAGGAATGATTTAATTTTCGGAAATTCAGCAAAATAACGATCAATAAATTTGCCCGCCTCGGACGTTGTAATATTAAGTGATTGGCTTAGACCGAATGCAGAAATTCCGTATACGATACCAAAGTTTACTGCCTTTGCAACACGTCGCATATCGGACGTAACTTTACCACATTCAACATCAAAGATTCTGCATGCCGTTTCGTTGTGAATATCGCGTCCTGTATTGAATGCCGAAATCATAACTTCATCACCAGAAAAATGAGCCAATATCCGAAGTTCAATTTGAGAATAGTCGGCACAAAGCAAATTTCCATCTTCAAAACGACTTATAAAAAGTGAACGAATTTTACCAGCCTCGTTTGAACGTTGTGGAATATTCTGCAGATTCGGTTCACTTGATGAAAGTCGTCCAGTAACGGTAGCAGTATTATGAAATGTTGTATGAACAAAGCACGACGGAGTCATCAAGTTTTTGTATCCGTTAATATACGTTGACAATAGTTTTGAATATTTTCGATAGCGTAGAACAAGTGGAATTATAGGGTGTTTGTTGCTGAGTTTTTGAAGAACCTCTTCATTAGTAGAATATCCAGTCTTTGTTTTTGTTAATGTAGATAGCCCTAGTTTCTTAAACAAAATTTCACTTAGAATTTTTGGAGAGTTAATATTAAAGCGTTCGCCTGCGGCTGTGTAAATTTCTTCTGATGTTTTTAAAATCTCTGCATTAAACTCTTCTGACACACTCTGTAACGCCGTAAAATCGATTTTAGCACCATTTTTTTCCATATCACACAAAATGTCGACTAGTGGTAATTCGACATCCTGGTATAGCTCTAATAACATATTACTGCCTAGTTTATTTGGTAAATCTAAATCAAATAAAGGGGCAATTTTAAGATTGGAATTCACTCTATAAAAGCTTAGAATATCTTCTACGGACTTGACATTGGTTCGCGATGTCAAAAGATGATAAGCAATTTTTGCGTCGATTATAACATTGTTCAAAGACATGTCTTTTTCGTAAAGAAATGTTTTAAACACCTTTGAATCAAATACAAGTTTTTCCAAGTTACTCTCGAACAATGGTTTCAATATTTCAAGTACTTCATCAATGTCAAGTCCATCATCGATTAAACTCCTGCGAAATGGGATTTGATATTCAACATCAGCCTGGGTTACAAGATAAAATCCATCAGCATCGTAATCAAGTGCGACTTGCTTTTTTGAAAGAATCTGCTCTACAACCTGAACTAATTCTTCTGTTGTCTTTATTTTTATAGTTTCTGTTTTCTTATCAGACTGGATAGTTTCCTGAACTTCGCTTCCCCAAAGGTTTTTACGTTTCAATAGACTATTAAAACCACGCTCGTAGAATGCTTGATAAACGCTCTGGTCAAGTGGGAATTTGATACTTGTTGCATTAAACTCACAATTAATTGGGACAGCGGTATCAATCGTTGCAAGTGTTTTACTTAACAATACATTTTCTCGGCTTTGTTCAAGCAAAGCTCTTGTTTTTTCTTTTACTGTATCCAAGTTATTGTATAAATTTTCTATTGAACCAAATTCTTGAATTAGTAAAAGTGCGGTTTTTTCTCCCACTCCTTTTGCACCTGGGATATTATCAGACTTGTCCCCCATGAGTGCTTTTAAATCAATAAACTGTGTTGGGTGAATTTTATACTCACTATTAATTCTTTCGATATTCCATGTGTCTAAATTAGAAACACCAGTTTTTGTTAAATAAAGGCTGCATTTATCTGAAACAAGTTGAAATGCATCTCGATCAGCCGTCAATATAATACATTCTTGCGCACAGTTTCTTGACATGGTACCAAGAATATCGTCTGCTTCGAAACCTTCTTTTTCCAAAATAGTAATATTCATTGTTCTAAGAATTTCTTTAAGGTCTTTTAATTGAACGCGAAGTTCGTCTGGCGTAGTTTTTCTATGAGCCTTGTATTCGGCATAAATGTCATTACGGAAAGTTTTGCGTTTTACATCAAATGCAACAGCAAGATGTGTTGGCTTGATTTCGTCAATGCCTTTGAATAACATATTCAAAAAACCGTATGTCGCATTTGTCGGATTACCATTATGTGAAAGATGCGCTCCGCCTGCACCGAATGCATAAAATGCCCTGTTGATCAATGAATTACCATCAATAAGTAAAAGTCTTTCCATACTTGTAGTATATAGGAAAGACTTTTATATTACAATGTTTATTTTTGTGACTAGGCTTCTCTTCTTCCCATTTTTAACAGCAACGCTGAAGCCGCACCAATAGTTATAGCAAACAAGAATTCAAAAAGTATTCCAGTTGTGATTGAAAATTCTGTAGTTATGATGCTGAAGATAAAAAATGTTAGAACTGTATAGACAATACCAATTATCCCGCCAAATAAGTACCCACGCTTTTTTATCTCGCGCAATGCAATGCGCACAGCAATAAAGATACTTATAACTTTTATTACTTGAGTGATTATTCCAATTGTGGTCGAACCAATGCCTGCAAACCTTACAAATATTGCAAAGAATAGTATAAGCACCATAGTGGTAACAAGACCATAGAGTGTTCCTTTTAGAATTTGTCGAATTTTGGAGTTTTTATGTTCTTTCATGTTAATTGATATGTAAGCAAAGCCCCAGATATTACAAAAAAACAAGCCTCTTAGCTTGCTTCAATTCTCTGTGACTCAAACATTAATTTCATGCCCTCTTGATTTGAAATTATCTATTCCTTGACGAGCATGGTCCTTTAATACAGAATATCCAATAACTATTGCAGCTTTCTTCAGCCTTTCTGGTCTTGTATTATATACTGAACCAATTCTTTGCTCGGTTAATAGCTGATCACTTATGTTTAAATAATCCTCGACTTGGTCTTGAGCCTCTTTATTTTCAAGCTTGTCATATTCTGTTAATTCAGGTTTCTCTTTATACACGGGTTTAATGACTAATGTTGTGCCTTCAAAAGCAAATCCCCAATCCATTGCTGGGTTTTTACCATTATCGTTAATTTGAATCATAACGCATTATATCAGTCGAAAGTTTTTTTGTAAACACTATATGAATTATCTGACGATGACCTGTTCGCAACGCGAACACTTAATAACTTCCATAAGGTTAGACTATTCTCGTCATTATCGCTAACGCGATAATTCCTAGGTCATAAAAAAGGCGACTTCGTCGCATTCTTCGAATGCCTTCTATGCCTTTTTTGGACATAAATGCAATGTATTTATGAAAAATCGCAAACGATTTTTCCTAGGTCATAAAAAACAAGTCGCTTGGACTTGTTTTTAATTTTTTGTGATGCTAATTAGCTTGCTTTTATGCTTACTTTTTTACGGTCATTTTTTGTTGTTGAAAAACAAACAGTTCCGCTTTCAAGTGCAAAAAGTGTGTGGTCACGACCAATCCCAACATTGTCACCCGCAAGGAACTTTGTTCCACGTTGACGCACGATAATAGAACCCGCAGTTACGGTTTCGCCACCAGTAGCCTTTACACCCAAACGCTTTGCATTTGAATCACGACCGTTCTTTGAACTTCCGCCACCTTTTTTAGTAGCAAAAAGTTGAAGGTCAATAATAAATTCTGGCTTTGGTTTCGGTTTATTACAACCGCCACAGCCTCCGCATTTGTGTCCCATTACGTCTTTCATTTTCTAATTCTCCTCGATTTTTATGTGTTTTGGATATTGCGTAGCAATATTCCGTATTCCCGTTACCATTGTATCAAGAATTGCGCGAATGTCAAGTCTTTGTTCATTTTCGAATATAACTACCGATAACCATCCATCACTTTTATCAATATCTGGACTTATCTTTGCAACTTCGATTAATCCAAGTACCGCAGTCTGTGCTATTGCCGATATGGCTGCACATACTACATCTTGTCCGTGATTACCAAAGTTGGCATGACCACGAATACTGAAACCAATTAGTCCACTTTGATTATCACCCTTGGTTCGGTAATTTAATGATATTCTTATCATGCAACTTCCGTGATTTCGATTTTTGTAAATGGTTGTCTGTGACCCATTCTTCTACGGTAGTTCTTTTTTGGCTTGTACTTGAAAATGTCTAGTTTTTCGCCTTTACCGTGTTCAATGACTTTTGCCTTTACAGTAATTTTTTCATTTGAAACCGTACCATCTTCTTTTACCAAAAGAATTGGGTCAAGTGAAACGATTGCATCTGGTTGCGCATCAAGTAATTCGACACGTAGTACTGTGCCTTTTTCTACTTTGTACTGTTTTCCGCCTGTTTGAATAATTGCGTACATTATTTTCTCCTTGTATTATCAACTAACTTTTATAATAGCATATTAAATGTCATATGTCAATCGAAAACTATGCACCGTTCCCATTTCTTATATAAGATGGAATTCGAGTTTCGGTTGTTGTTGTGGTCTCGCTTGTCACAGATTGAGTTATGGTTTGAGATCGTTGTTCTGGCTTTCCAATCTTTTCATATCTTGTATGAGGAAATCCAGTCGCGATTATAATGACTTGAACCTCGTCAGTAAATGTTGGGTCTATGTCGGCACCGAAGATCATGTTACATCCTGGGTCAACAACTTGGCGAATGAGATTACCACAATTTGAAACCTCGTGAATATCAAGATCGCGTCCGCCTTTGATGCTCATAATTATTTTTGTTGCACCGTTAATAGAAGTTTCAAGCAATGGACTTTGAACCGCATGACGAATTGCAGCAAGAAGTCTACCCTCGCCCTTTGCACGACCAACACCCATGTGCGCAATTCCAGAGTTTCGCATAACGCTTTCGATGTCTGCGAAGTCAAGGTTAATATACATCGGCGTAACGATAAGATCAGTTAACCCTTGGATACCCTGACGAAGAACTTCGTCGGCGATTGAAAATGCTTCGAGCATTGTAGTCTTTTGTGGAGTTGAATCAATTAACTTTTGATTTGGAACAACAATTGTCGTATCAACAAATTTCGACAAATTAGATATACCAATTTCGGCATTTAAAATACGATGAGCGCCTTCGAATTCGAATGGCTTGGTTACAACAGCAATTGTAAGTATACCCATTTGTTTTGAAATTTGAGCAATAATAGGCGCAGCACCAGTTCCAGTCCCACCACCCATACCAGCGGTTATAAACACAAGATCGGCACCCTTAAGAATTTTTTCGATTTCCTCACGACTCTCTTCTGCTGCCTTTTGTCCAATTTCTGGATTACTTCCAGCACCAAGACCACGGGTTAACTTTTCCCCTATGACAAGAGTAGCAACAGAGTTATTACTCTGTTTCAATACCTGTTTATCTGTGTTTACAGACACGAACTCGCAACCACGAACACCTGCCTCGACCATTCTGTTTACGGCATTATTACCGCCACCGCCTACTCCGATTACAACGATTCTGCAAACGGGATTTATATATGCTTCCATAATTTTATATTACCTGAAAGTGACGACTTTGGCAAGTGATTTAATCTTTATAAGCAAAGTTCTTTAAATTGATATTTTTGTGTAAAAAAAAGCCCAGTATGGGCTTTTTTAATTTGTTTGTAGATTATGCTGCCAATTGAAATTCAAGCCCTAGTCCAATTCTTGTGTAAAGTGTTGTCATGTTGAATGGCAATTCAAAGTCTTCAAGTTGGTCAAGAAGAGAAAGATCAAGGCGAACATCAAGCAGAATGCTTTCGCCATCGTAGATAACATCAGCAAGTATTATGTTGAACAAGAAGCCGATAATAGCAACATCAAACGGCAATGCACCACCAGCCATACCAAGTACGTCACCAAGGATATTGACAACTGGCTGAGCAACTTCTTCATTACCAATTGATGTTTCAGAACCGTTAAAGTTGAATGTGAATTGATATACCATCAAGTCAAAGTGTGTTTCATCGCCAACAGTTCTTTCGACAAAGAAGATTGATGAGAATAATGAAATCACGATGTCAAAAATCATTGGGTCTTCGTTGTAAAGGATTTGTTCAAGTTCTTCACCAATACCGATAACAAAATAGCCGTCTTCTGTAAGTGTTATTGAAATTCCTTCGAAAATTGGCATGATATCACCGAGGATATCGCCAAGGTCAATGTCACCAAGCAATGTGCCAACAAGCATGTCGAACACCATGTTAAATGTTTCTTCATTATTTACAAACTCGATAAGAAGTGGAACAACAAATTCGATTACCGTATCCATCATCTCGTCATTATTGATACCCTCGACAAGGAAAGAAACGATTGAATCAAAGATTGCATCAAAATCATTTTCGATAACGTAAACAAGTTGACCAAGCATAAAGTCCCAAGCAGTTTCAATTACGCGATCTTCAGCAAGCCAATGGATGATCTGGTTAACAACTGTCGCGAAATAATGATGGAAATCGCCTTCGACTGATTCAATTGCATCAATAAGGAATGAAATTACCCAATCAAATGCATCATCAATCATTTCGTCGTTTAGGAACCCAACAAGTGTATTAATTAAATTATCGAATTCTGTTGTAAACCAATTGTCGTCTTGGAAGTTAGCGATTGCCTCGTCAAGTACAGCTTCCCACCAAATGCGTAGTTCTTCGTCACCAAGCCATGTCTCGACATCAAGGAACAATATGTCAAAGAAGAAATTGAATACTACTTCGTTTTCAAGAAGAATAGGAAGAAGATCAATAAGTTCTAATACAAGGTCGCCAACAATATCTTCACTTAAAATTAATTCTGGAAGAAGTGGAAGAAGTTCTTCAAGCAATGCCGCAACAAGCGCTGGATCATCAAATCCTTCTGGAAGAACTGGTGCAAGGACTGGTATGAGTAATTCAGGAACAAGTGCCTGGATTACTTCATCAGCCAAGAATGTAGGCATAATAGTAAGAAGTTTGTCAATAAGTGCAACGGCAAGGCAATCAACTTCGTCGTCCGTGATAATCGCAATAAGTGCATTAACATCGCTAAGAAGCAAGTTAACAAGGTGTGTACGTGTTGCTTCATCAAGACCAGGCAACATCATAAGCCCCATGTCGAGAACGAACTCAACAAGTACTTGATCATCAAGAATTTCAAGAAGAAGCGGGAAAATCTCGTCCATTACTGTTGCGTGCATGTTTTCGCTCGCCATGATTACTGGAAGAAGCTCAAGCAATGCGTCAAGTTGAGTGTCAATCAAGTGTGCAACAAGTGCTGGATTATTGAATGGTTCAGGAAGAAGACCAGTAAGAAGGTCAGCAATAAGGTCGCCCACAAATTCGATTTCAAGTACGCCACCCAAGTGAGGAAGCAATACATCAAGCAATCTTACAAGAAGCTCAGCATCAGAAATTGTTACATTTCCGTTTACCATCTGTGTTGCAAGTGTGTATAGTGGACCTTTTAGTTCTGCGTATAATTCAAACACCATGTCAACAAGGTCGACAAGAAGTTCTGGTGTAAGTCCATCAAGTGGAAGTTCGTCAAGTAACATAGGAATCATCATGTCGAAAATGACACCGAAGATTTCCATTCTTTGCTCGCCAAGAATAACAACGTTCAGAACAATAACACCATTGTCAATAAGATCAGGAACTCCCCTTGCCCAAAGACTTTGACCACATTCAAATGTGTGGAACAAGTCTGTGAATTCAAAGAAGTTTGTTGGAAGCTCTATTGAATTGTCAAGCTCCCACTCGGCTCTGTCTGTTAATGTTGCCCATGTAATAGTGTTTAGGACAATGTCTCTGAACGCATTATGACCAGCAACATTTGTTCCAGGGTTTGTTGTCCATCTTGCATGAACCGTGTCTGTTGCTGGACGCATTCTGTATTCAAATCCAGCAAGGTTTGTTGGTGCTTGTGCAACCCATTGATTCCATGGGTTGATAACATTACGAACAGCACCAGTAGCAACGTTCTCGGCACCACCACCTGTTGTTACACGATTAGCGATTCTTGCCGTATTATTTGCAAACACACGCCAGTTCATATAGTCAGGAGTACCAACCCAATTGCTTACGTTCGCAGCATTGTAATCTTCCCATGCAAGTTCAATCATTTGGTCGATTGCCGTGACTGCTCTTGCTTGAAGAGTTGCAAAGGTTGGAAGTGTATAAAGACTCATATCACGAACATTACGACCCGCACTACCGTCAATAATACGTGAAGTATTAAGATTCCAACGCATAATGCCATGTGTTTCGTTTGGTGTTGGAACAATATGCGGAACTTCTTGCGCTACAAGGAACGCATTGGCACCCGCGTTACGCGTACCGCCACCATTTACAAGCCAATTTCTGTAATCACGGTAGTTTGTGTGAATAGAATTCACATCATTTGTTGGGTTGTGCCATACAAAGTAACGGAACCACGGGTTGTAATCTGCACGGATATCTGTTGTGCCTGGATAAAACAATAATGCTTCTTCAATAGCCACAAGGTCTATTACTGGAGTTGCCCAATCAAACACAAGACCAGAATGTCTTTCTTGTAACTCAAGCATCGCAGGGAAACTTATCATACCATTGTCGTATACAAGGAATGTGTTTTGTTCGAGAACTTGTAAGAATTGCGTTCTTCCTTGACGGTTGTTAAGATTATATGTATTAAATTGCGGCGTTGCGATAAACGCATTGTATTCGGCTTCCCATACCAAGAACTCTGGTGATTCTAACCATGCGTCAAACATCCCAGGGTCACGAACATGTGCATTTATATTACGGTTTTTCTCTGAAATAATGTCATTAACCATACCAGGTCCCATGATTGCATTCATAACTACTCCAAGAAGGAACCCGAGTCCACCAAGAGCATCTTGCAGCATATCAACCATCATGTCTCTAACAACTGGTGCGATTTCTGCCCTTAATAACGCTTCGTCGGTAAACATTTCAAACATAGCTGGCATTCCAAGCATAAGGTGCATCAATGGACGCATTAACTCTTGGAATCTCTCTTCACCCTGAAGGTTGTAAATGTCTGGGTTTCCAAGTGATGGAAGAATAAGTTCAAGCAATTGTCCAAGTCCAACACCAGGGAGCATGTTTGGTTCAAGTTCGTCTTCAAGGTCAATAAGGTTACCCATTACCGCCATCATAAGTGTTGCAAACAAAGTGTCTTGACAACCATTTGCTGCTGCTACTACATCAGCAAGGTCGTCTGGGAAAAATTCACGAAGAAGTCCAACAACATCAAGCCCCATGTCATTTACAAGATCGCTAAAGCCCATGTTCGAGAGGTCAGATGGTAAAAGGTCTTCCATAAGTTCACGAAGGGTCATGTTGCGAAATTCAGCTGGAAGTTCTGCGATTAAAAGTTCACGAAGACTTACACCACGAAGTTCGGTTGGAACAAGTTCAAGCAACATTTCTTCTAACCCAAGTTGACGCAGTAAATCAGGAGTAAGAAGTTGCAACATAATTGACTGGATTTGTGCACGTGTAAAGTAAGTGTTAAGTAAGTCATTTACGATTTGTCCTACACCACGAAGTTGGTCGCTTTCAAGAATGAGCAATATAACTCGACGGATGTCGTCTTGGAAGTTTTGAACATCGTTCTGAAGGAATCCAATTAAAACTTGGCGAATAAATTGTTGAGCTTCTTCAATTTGACCACTACGCAAAAATCTAAGCACAGCTTCGGTCATTATTTCACCAAAGCTAGCAACATCATTTTCAATCAAGAAAACCAAAAGGAATTCTGTGAGAAATTCACCAAATCCTTCGACTTGGTCGTTTTGCAGAATATCAAGTAAACCTTGTTTTATTGTACCTTGGACACCTGCCATGCCACTTTCAACCAATCCAACAAGAAGAGGTTGAAGAAGTTCACGGAGATCTTCGGTTTCTGCGTTAACCAAAAAGTTCAAAAGAATAGGACGAAGTTCGTCACGCAACAATTCGGTAAGGTCAAGTTCACCGAACTCGCCACCGTTAACTGTTAAACCAGACATATTAAATTGTCGGTTATTATTAGTTGGTCCTGGACCAGGTCCTGGACCATCATTATCATTACCTGCAAGCAATACCATTGGCAAAGCAATTACCGGTACGATAAGAATCATGGCAACAAGTGTCGCAATCATGCGTTTTGAAGCTCTAATCATAATTATTTAAATCCTCTTATATTTTGAGATTTGTCTTCTGACGTATTCGGAACTATGTATATAGCAAAGCATGGGCAGATTCTCTACCCGCACTTGGTGTAAGTTTACAGATTTAACTACCCAATTGTCAATGGCAAAGCTATATGTATCTTTTATATTAATTAATAGATTGATAGCTATTGCGATTTTTGTAACAATATGTTATATTATGACATGAAAAAAGTATCAAAAAAATCACCAAGCTTTGAGGGCAATCAACTTAAGAAAGAACGAAAATATTGGTCGGTAACCGCAATGATGGATCATGCAGGCGGCGGACACCATGGTGTTTTAACTTTTCCTGTTTCTGGACAAGATCTTAATATTGTATTTGCAAAAGTTAGAAAGACTCCTGGTGTAAAAAAATGCGATTTCCCTATTACAAGTTTCGAGCCAATTACATATGAAAAATTCCTCGAAATGGAGGAACTTTTGAAAGAGATGCCACCTGTATCCGAACTTCCACGAGAAAAAAGCTTTAGATAACTTCTGATCCAAAATCATCTCTGAATTGCGAGATGATTTTTTGTTCAATACGACTTACTTGGACTTGGCTTATACCAAGCTTTTCTGCTACTTGGGATTGTGTCATATTTCTAAAGTATCGAAGAATAATAATTTTTCTGTCACGAAGTTCAAGCGAGTCTAACATATTTTTTATCATAATCTTGTCATCAAGATTGGTATTCTCGGCAATTGGAATTCGCTCGGACAGACTTAGTCCTTCGTCACCCTCACCACTTTTGTCACTCTTGTCAAACAATGACAATGGCATTTGGGCGGCTTCCATTGCGTAAATTACCTCTTCACGAGTACTTCCAAGTTCGGATGCAATATCATCAATTGTTGGAGAATATTCTTCACCACTTTTCGATGCTACTAATCTTTTTATTTGCACATATAATGCTTTGACGCTTCGACTTACCTTAATCGCACCATCGTCACGCAAGAATCGTTTAACCTCGCCCGCTATTAAAGGTACAGCATATGTTGTGAATTTTACATTATAATTACTATCGTATTTATTTATGGCTTTAACAAAACCAAGTGACCCAAGCTGGAAGAGATCATCATAGTCAACACCTTTTCCAATATAGCGTTTAATTATTGATTTAATCAAAGGTGCATTTGATTCAATAAGAGTAGTCTTGGATTGATTACACCCATCTTTTGCCAATGTTAAAAGACGAGAAGTTTCTTCTACCGAGAGCATATTTGAAACCCTCCCCTATGCCTGTTTAACCTTGTTGGAAGTCTCTTTTGTAAAAAATTTCTGCATCGTAATTGTGGTGCCAGAGCCTTCCCGACTTTGCACATTAAGCGAATCCATAAAGGATTGCATGACGGTGAATCCCATGCCACTTCTTTCCTCGTCGGCGCGAGTTGTAACGAACGGTTGCATTGCATTTTCTATATCTTTTATTCCCCGTCCGGTGTCAGATATACTTATATTGATGTGTGTTTCATATAACTCACATTCGATTTTTATGATCTCGATACTTTGGGAAAGTGGCTTTGTATTGTTATAGGCATGTACCACACAGTTTGTAACCGCTTCGCTTACTGCCGTTTTTATGTCATTAATTTCATCCAAAGTCGGATTAATGCTTGATGCAAATGCCGCGACCGTGGAACGTGCAAAACTCTCGTTCAATGAATGAGCTGGCAGTTCAAGTTTCATTTTGTTAATGCAACCCGCAATGATTGGCTTTTCAATTTTTGATTTTGTACTCATAGTTTCTCCTTTACCACTAACTTATCTTTGGCATGATTGAATATAGTCCTGTCATTTTGAATATTCGCTCTGCCTGAGATGATGGGTTACTTATATAAATTGGAACGTTGCGGTCTTTCATTTTCTTATAACGACCTATTAAAACACCTATGCCTGTTGAATCCATAAACTTCAAATTTGCAAGGTCAATAATAATTTGTGCAGCACGTGATTGCCCCATAAGATTATCAAGATGTTGGCGCGTATATTCGGCGCTGTGATGATCAAGTTCGCCATCAAGTGATATATATAAGACATTTTGATGAAGTCGTGTTTTAAGATGCACGGATACTCCCCCTTTTAAAGTTGTATAAGTGTAGAAAATAACCTGTCATAATTTTTGACAGGTTATGTAAGTTATTGACGAAAAATGAAGAATTAATACAAAATAAAAATCACGGTTTTTACAACCATTAATACCAATACAAGTAATATAGAAACAAGATAAAAAACCTTTAACGAAAGTTCAAGATACCAAGATATAACAGCAAGTAAGATAAAACCAATAAAAAACAAAAGCAAAAATTGCAAATTAAAAACATCTATCATTTATGAATTATTATGAATTCGCATTGTTGATTATGTGATGCATAATTTGCACAGCATTTGTTGCCGCACCTTTGCGGACATTATCTGCAACACAGAAAAGGTTTATTGTATTTTGCCTGCTTGAATCCATTCGGATTCTACCAACATATACAGGATCTTTGTTGTCAGCAATCATTGGCATTGGATAAACATTATTTTGTACGTCGTCCACAACAACCAAGCCCTTGTTTTCTTTTTCGGCGTTTTCAAGGACATTTTTTACTTGCTCAATCGTAATATCATTTTTAAATTCAATATTCATCGAGACCGAATGACAATTTAATATTGGCACGCGAACAGTAGTTGCGGTAATTGCAAGATCTTGCTTCCCAAGTATTTTGCGAGTCTCGTTTATCATTTTTTCTTCTTCTTTTGTATAACCGTTCTCCAGAAAAACATCTATATGTGGTATAAGATTATTATATATTGGATGTGGGTAGAATTCATTAATCTTCCCTTCCTTGGTAATTTCAAAATCTTTTATACCATCCTTGCCAGAACCACTTACCGCCTGGTATGTCGAGAAAATTACTCGTTTGATAGAAAAGGCATCCTCAAGTGGTTTCAGAACAACAACAGATTGAATAGTAGAACAGTTGGGGTTTGCAATCACCAAAGGTACCCCTTGAACGTTGTATCTAGGGTCATCTAAAACATATTTGTTAACTTCAGGAACAACAAGTGGAGTGTTCTCATCCATACGAAACGCACTTGAGTTATCTATTGAAATGCCCCCAAGCTTTTTAACTATTGGTATAAATTGTTTTGAAATGTCTCCACCTGCTGCAAACAATACAAAGTTAGGGCGCATGATTTCAAGGTTTTCTTGATTTAATGTAATACAAACATACTCGACATTATTGACTTTGATTTTTTTGCCAGCACTCTTCTCACTTGAAAAAAGAAAGAGTTTGCTATTTTTGACCTTATATTCATTTGAAAGTAATTCAAGCATTTTGCCACCAACCATACCAGTCGCACCGACGATTGCTATTTTTATCATTATTTCCTCCTTGCAAGATTATGTATTTGCATGCTATGTTTTAAGATATGAAAAATGAACTAGACAAGTGTATTGGTTGCAAGGTTGCATTTTGCAATGGCTGCCCATGTGGTACAGATGTTGGACATATCATTCAATTAATCAAATCAGGCAACTTGGATGAGGCTGGGCAATTGCTTTTTTTTAATAATCCATTAAGTGCAATTACAGGTGCAATTTGTCCAAGTCATGAATTTTGCACAAAATCTTGTATACTTTCAAGAAAAGGAAACCCAGTTAATTTTTCAAACATAGAACGAGAAATCTCAAAACAGTACTTGGAAAAATTGGCTACGGGTGAATTAGGAATAGCCATTCAAGACAATCTTCACGCTAGACATTTCGCTGTTGTTGGTGGCGGACCTGCTGGGATTGCTTTTGCATTTTATGCAATACTTGCTGGACATAATGTTGTATTATTTGAACGTGAATCTGAGCTTGGTGGGATGTTACGATACGGCATCCCAGACATGCGACTTGATAAAAGTTTGATTGATAAACTTGAAAATGTACTTGTAAACAGGATGGGTATTAGAATTTACAAAAATACCGAATTTGTATCTTCAAAAGATTATTTTGATGAAATCATAGTTGCAACGGGCGTAGGTTCAAGTAAGAGACTTGACATAGATGGCAAGGAACACGCAATTGGTGCACTTGAATTTTTGAAAGAAATGAATACATCCCCATGCGATTTGACTGGTCAAAACATTGTAATTGTCGGCGGAGGCAATGTTGCGGTCGATTGTGCCATTGTCGCAAAACATCATGGCGCAAACACAACACTTTGTTATCGCAAATCCAAACAAGATCTGCGAGCATATCCAAAAGAAATTGAACATGCCGAAAAAATGGGAGTCAAATTCGAGTTCTGGGCATCACCATCGCAAATCAAAAAAGGTAAAGCCATATTTGAAAGAGACGGAAAAGAAATTTCTTTTTGCTCGGACAAAACAATCATTGCTATTGGTCAAGATATTACCAAACCCGAAATAGATGGCGCACATTATATCGGAGACTGTGTTACTGGAACACGTACAATAATCGAGGCGGTTGCAAGTGCAAAGAAGCTGCTCGATAAACTACATAAAGAAGCAATTGCAAAAGCAAAGGAATTTTTTAAATTAGATTAAACCTAGTATATCTTTTCTGAATAAATACTTTGGGGCAATGTCAGCTACCGTGAATACTCCACTTTGTCCCTCTTTTTGAATGTTATAACATGCCACCGTATTTGCAATCATAGCCGATGCCGTGAAATGTGGATTCGATAACATAGATACATTGAATTCAATATTTATATCACCGCTTGATGTAATTACACAACCCGCATGTTCGCGTCGGTTTTTGTATTTTTTATTAAACTCATCAATTGACACAAACTTTACAATTGTTTTATATGGTGCAAAGTAATTCGGAATACCTTTGATTTCTCGCTCGATTCGTTTGTGTTCCGCCTTATCGGCAACTATATAACAATGCCTGATATGTTTTTTGTTTGAACAAACGGACTCACCTTTTCTTGTCTTGTTCATTGTTTTTTTATTTGGGATTGTAAATTGAATTGCATCTATTATTCCATTAACTTTTTTCAATACATTTGTATGTCCAAGGCTCACCCCCACACCCCAATAACTTTCGTGCATCGCATTTGGGAGTGCTGACCTGAAATACAATCGCATTACCGACATCAACCCTGGATCCCAACCAGCACCCACAATAGACACCCTACTTTTACCTTGTGACCTTTTAATTGATTCCATATAATCGAACAGCTTTGCATGTGTATCAAACGAATCTACTGTTGAAAAGTCTCGTGCAAGATTGGGGGCAATAATCGGTGCATCCACCGCACTTCCGACACATAACAACATAACATCAACCTTATCCTTGTATTCATCAACCGTATCCGCATTTTGACGGTTAAATGTTTGAATTAATTCAAATTCGTCATGTCGTTCTTCGATTATTTGTTTGCACGCATTACCAAGATTCCCCATGCCAAAAATGGCAACTTTGATTTTTTCCATGTATTTTAATATGCGCATTCGCTAGATCTCTCCACTTCGGTCGAGATAGAATGAAAAAGACTCTTACCAAGTCTCTTTAATTTATGTACCCAAGTTTATCCAGCATATCGCCCTTGTTCTTCCAATCTTCGCGAACAAGAACATGCGTATATAAACGAACATGTTTTCCCGTTAATTCTTGGATTTGTGTTCGTGCGCTAGTACCGATTGTCTTCAACACAGCTCCCTTCTTTCCAATAATCATTGGTTTGTGCGATGGCTTGGTGCAATAGATTTCGGCTTTGATATCCAACTCTTTTCGCACTTCCTTCCATTCAACAATTTTTACCGCAATGCCATGCGGAAGATCTTGGCGAAGAACTTTTAACAATTCGCCACGGATAATTTCTTCCGCCATTTTTCGTGTGGCTTGGGTTGTAAAAAATTCCTTGTCATATACGGGTTCACCCTCGGGAAGATATTTTACTATTTCTTGTTCAAGAACATCTATATTATCACCCTTTGTACAGCTTGTCGGAATTATAGCTTTTACAAATCCAAGGTCATTTAATTCTGCCAACTTTGGATAAAGGTTTTGCATTTTTATTCTATCAGTTTTATTGACTACAAGAATTAATGGCTTTTCTGCATCTTGGTAATTTTTTATTTTTTGAATATATTCATCTCGGATGTCGGTCGCGTCCAAGATATATAAGATAACGTCGGCTTCCTTAACCGAGAACGAAATATTTTTTGACATGAACTTGTCAAGTGTAGTTTTCGATTTATGCATTCCAGGAGTGTCAAGGAAAATAATCTGATAGTCACGACCATTTTTAATTCCCCGAATTTGCTCGCGCGTTGTTCCTGGTATGTCGGTTACAATACTTACTTGTTCACCGACGATTTTGTTTACAATACTGCTTTTACCTACGTTGGGTTCGCCTATTAAAACCACATGTCCCATTTTAAATGCCATGTTACGCCTCCTCGGAATGGATTCGACGTATTGGAAGTAATTCATGTAACTTGTGGATGCTGTAATCTTTTTGTGATGCAACGATGATGTCGATACCGTAATTGAACTCGGCAATTAAATCAAGTAATGCCCCATTTGGATAAGGCATCACCGTATCCGAGTAAAAACAAATCGCCATCATTTTGGTAAGACCTTCGCTTATTGCTTTTGATATTGCGACCGCGCCCGCGGTTATACTGCAAAGTGGGTTAGAGCTTTCGATGTTGCATCCGCCGAATATCACATTGCCTTCTACAAGCAGGCTACAGCCCTCTGGCACGCCTGTAGTCGGACAAAAGGCATTGTCGCTTGCCATTCGTGCGTGTTCAATTAATTTTTGTATCAATTCTTTGTTCAACGTGTTACCCCCGCGGTTTGTAAGATTTTTTCGGTCAATTCATTCATCTTTTTTTCATTTAATTCGTCTTCATGAGTATACCCAACCAAGTGTAACATGGCGTGAACGTATAAAAAAGCAATTTCACGATTTAACGAGTGCCCGTAGCTTTCTGCTTGTTCGCGTGCGACCTGTTCACAAATTATAATATCACCAAGCTCGACCCGTCCAGTTGCTGGATTGATATCAAGCAAAAAATCATCGCGACTTGGAATCTGCCCCGCCGTAATCTCAAGCAACGGAAAGGACAAAACATCGGTAACTTTGCCCTTGTTTCGGTGCGCCATATTCAATGCCGTGATTTCGCACGTATCAACAAATGTAAGTCCAATATTAACCGAATCGGCATCTATGCCAAGAATTTCACATGCACAATTAAACACAGAAGATATAAGTTTTTCGTGTTGTTTCATGTGTTGATGATAGCATATATAAATTGTTTAGCAAATTAAGTATTCAAACTATTCACCAGATCGATAATCTTGGATGCAACAACCTCGACCGAGAATGTTCCGTCGGGCAATGGATTTATGAATGTGTTGACCGATTCGAATTCGATTGCGTTGGTTTGGGATTTAATTTGTGACAACAATTGTGCCGATGCCGCATCCTTTTGCGATTGGTCTTGGATTGTTGTTGTGCGGCTGTGACTTACACGTCCTCGGATGAGTGCCGTTGCGTAACCTGGTACAGTTATCTTTGTAAATGTTGGTCTGCCCCAATCGTCTGGTTCGCCTGGTTCAACACCTATTTGAAGTGCGGCGGATACCAAGATTTGACCAACTACTACGGCATCACCAAGGTCGACCTGTGCAATACCGCTGAGAACCAATATCTCGGTTATAATTGCATCATGTGACGACACCAAATCGGTCATAGGCGGCAATGGCGGTGTTTGTGTGCGATGCACCGATATAACCATAGTATTGCCGCGGATATATGTTGACGTGTGTGCGATGAAGTCAAAGTTGGATGTTATCTTGGTTGATATGCCTTGATTGACGCGCCCCTTGCGTGTGAACGAGTTCACGTTGTTGTCGCGAAGGAACGCACGCAGTTCGGCACTTTCTTGTCCATCAATGCCTTGGATTTGAATTCGGAACACGAACATGTTAAAAATTGATAATGCGACTATCATTACGGCAAAGCATGCGATTAAACCGATATTCACATACAAAAATGAAAAGGTAGATACAATGGACTTTTGCTCGGTAATTGTATATGTCATGTTGCGTACAATTTGTTGAACCCGTTTTTTATAGAGTAATGGTACGTTCAAGCACAATGTACCATTCGCAAAAGAAATCCTCTTGGGGCGAAATTCGCGTAATCGGTTTAATAAATTTATATCGCAATCTTGAATTGTAAATGTCACATGCGGTGCGAAGAAGTTTCTGATTTTTTTCATTTGCTACCTCTGCCAGCTCGGTCCGTGCATACACTTTGAATCTTACCTTTGATTTCGATTTCATTGACATCAAATCGTTCTATCTTTAAATGTTCGCCCGTTATTCTCACGTTACCGCCACGTATCTTTACTTCGACCTCTTCGGGCGTGAATTCACATAAAAGGCGTATACCACCCACAACAACCGACTTGTCTTCCTTTTGATGCACGAAAAAGGTCATGTTATATTAAATGCGAAACGCTTGATAGATAATGCCTATGTTGGAGACTTTTTTCTTTTATTCAATAAATAATCAAGTGTGAAAAATGACACCAAAGACAACATAATCAACAGTACCGATTGTTCAAGGATAAGCCCCTCGAGCCCTATTAAACTTGGCAAGAATATCGCCATCATAGTAATCGCAACCGCAACAAATGAAAGAACAATTAATCGGTAAAGATTAAACGGTCTGGCAATTTTCACAAGCAACATCAAGCCAATAATTGTTGTCATTAATATACAAAGTGTAAGAAATTCGTCCTCGCCTATTGCAAAAAAATCAATATGACGTGCAAGTGCAATAAGTGCAATATTAAATACCGTAAGTGCGGCTGCAATTGCCGATGTTTTTAAAATCTTATTTATAAATTTACCTTCTATGGGTTTTGAATTAAATTCAAGCGCAAGAAAAAATGACGGAAGCCCTATGACAAATATTTCCAAGATATATAAATTTCTTGGCTCGAAGATATATCGCCCGCCCAAGAAAATCACCGCAAATAATGACAGAAATATGCTGAGCATTACTTTGAACATAAACAGAGACGATGACTTTTGCACATTGTTGATGACTCGCCTGCCTTGTGCCACTACACTTGGCAATGCCGAGAAATTGTTTTCTAGCAAGATTAGATGTGATGCATTACGTGCGGCATCACTTCCATTTCCCATTGCTATTGAACAATCGGACTCGCGCAATGCAAGGATATCATTAACGCCATCACCCGTCATTGCCACAGTCTTTCCAACTGTTTTAAGTTCATTTACAAGAATCTTTTTTTGCTCGGGAGAAACACGACCGAACACGGTAAATTCGTTTACAGCAACACGTAATTGATTTTCATCAAGCTCATGCGTTGAAATAAATTTATCTGCGTTCTCTATTCCAACTCGGGATGCTATGTGAGACACGGTCTGTGCATTATCGCCGCTTATTACTTTAATGTCTACACCATTCTCTTTGAACCATGCAATCGTTTCAATCGCGTCTTCACGGATAGTATCTGATAACACTATTACCGCAATTGGGTTATCTTCTTCGGCAAGTAATAATACTCTGTAGCCTGCTTTGATATGTTTTTCAATATCAAAAGTTTCGCCGCTTTGGCTAATAAACTCAGGAGCACCAAGATGATAAGTCTTGCCATCTTTGAACGTAACACTTACCGCTTTTCTTGCCGAAGAAAACTGTGTTGTACTTGCCGCTTTGAAAATATCTTTGCTTCCGAAATAGTCTATCAATGCCTTTCCAGTTTGATTGGTTTCTCCCAATGCAAACGCCATTGATGCCATTATGTCACGTAATTTCTTCTCGGGAATTCTTGTATCAATGTTAATAACTTTCATTGTGCCATCAGTAATTGTCCCAGTCTTATCAAGACATAACGTATCCACACGTGCAAGCATCTCTATACAATATAAATCCTGGACAAGAGTTTTCTTTCGCGATAATGCTATCGCACCACTTGCCAATGCAAGGCTTGTTAAAAGCACCATGCCTGCTGGGATCATGCCGACTACTGCGCCCGCCGTATGAGTTACCGCATCTGCTTTTTCGGCATCAGTTATAAGTCCACCCGCAAATTGTCTTGCCAACATTACAACCGTTAAAACAAGTATTACTGACCCCACTCCGCGAATAATCACACGCAGACTTTTTAAAAGTTCGCTCTTTGGACGAACGTATGTCTTTGCATGTGAGCTAAGCTTGTTTGCATAGTTATCTTCACCAACTGCGGTTACCTGTGTCGTCAATATACCACTTGTTACAAAGCTTCCCGACAACAACTTTGAATCCTTTGCCTTTTGAATTGCATCACTCTCCCCCGTTAGCAATGATTCATTAACCTCACCTTCGCCATCCAATACAATGCAATCAGTTGGTATTTGATTGCCATTTTTTAATATTAAAATATCATCAAGAACTATTTCCTCTGGCAATATCTCTTGCTGTACCTTGTCACGTATTACCATAACTTTTGCATTTGATAGTAGCCTAAGCTTATCTATCGTATACTTTGCACGCAATTCTTGTATAATGCCTATAATCATATTTAACAACACAACACCAAAAAACATGATGTTTAAAAACGCACTTGAATCAAGTGTTGCACCAATAATAACAAGTGCAATGACTACTGAAAAAGATAAGATATTAAAAAATGTAAATATATTGGATACAAGAATTTGTATCGTACTCTTTGATGTTTTATTATCAACCTTGTTTACTTGACCTTTTGTTATTCGTTCATTTACCTGGTCCGTGGTTAATCCATGCAAATTCTGTGGCTTTGTATCCACATTTTCTTCTTGTTCTTTCGCTATGTTCACCACAAGTTAATTTGTGCAAGTATGTTACTTTCTTGCAAACAGTTTTTCCATATCTTTCTTGGTATAACTTATGATTACTGGTCTTCCATGTGGACATGTTGCGACTTGTTTTTTATTCTTGAATTGATCAAGGAAGTATTTTATTTGGTCGTGTGTAAGGCTTCTGCCTGCTTTTATCGCATTCTTACAACATATTGCAATAATCTTCTCATCGATAATTGCCGACAATGTTCGTATCTTTTTGCCACGTACTTCACCAAGCATTGAATCAATAAATGTTCCTATTGATTCCTCTGATGCTATAATGATTGGAACTTCGGTTATGCGAACACAGTTATTTCCGAATATGCTAATTTCGAAACCGAATTTTTCAAAACTTGGGATAAGCTCACTAATTTGATTAAGTTCAATTGGATTAGGATAGAGTAACAATGGTTCAACCAATGTTTGTGTCGCGATAGAACCCGAATCAATCTGTGATTTTAAGTCATCGTATAGCATACGTTCATGTGCAGCATGCTGGTCAATAATAACCAATTTGTCACCATGACTAAGCAAAATATAACAATCGAAAACCGTACCCAGAATTTGAACAACAGGACCTTCGTCGATTAAAATTTTTTGTTGTTTTATACTTTTCTTTTCTGGTCTTTCTTTTTCTTCAGCATGATATTTTTCATCAAGAACTTTTCCCAAATTTAATAGGTCACGAACTTCTTCATCGGTAGACGATGCTGCCGAGAAAAATTTTATGGTCTTTAAAACCTTTTTATCATGTGAAGCGGTAAAAGCTTGCTGTTCAATTGTTATTTGTTCTTTGTCTTCGTGTTTTACAAGTGATTTATTTTTTTCGTAAAAATACTTGTCAAGGGCATCACCTATCACCCCTTTTACAAAATCAAATATTTCATTCTCACGTTCGAATTTGACTTGTAATTTTCTTGGATGAACATTGACATCAACAACTGACTCGTCAATCAAAAGGTTTAATACAAAGAATGGAAAATTGCCGACCGTCATGTTGGTTGAAAAAGCGGCATTCACAGCATCAGCAATAGTTCCACCTTCGACTGTACGCGAGTTAATCATAACGGTTTGATAAGTTCGATTACGCTTTGAAAAGCTTGGGATTGAAATATACCCATTTATACCAAGCAATGGATTCCCAGAGCTAACTGGGATAATATTATCTACCGTTTCGCGACCATAGATAAGTTCAACAATTTTATCCAAGGTCCCTTGCTCTCTTGTCGTGTAAATAATTTCGCCATCAACAATATATTTCCATGAGATATGTGGGTTACCCAACATAAGTTTTTGTACTATGTTTGTTACTTTGTTACGTTCAACAGTCGGACTTGAAAGAAATTTCTTTCGTGCAGGTGTATTGTAAAACAAGTTCTTTATATTTATAGTTGTACCATTGTTTGCACTCACTTTGGATTTGGAGACAACTTCGCCTGCTACAAGAGATAGTTGAGTTGCAATTGAATCATTATTTGTCTTGGTAATCACATTGATTTTCGACACACTTGCAATAGAACTCATGGCTTCACCACGGAAGCCAAGTGTACCAATCTGTTCAAGATCAGACGCTTTTTCAATCTTTGACGTTGCATGCGGTAAAAATACTTTTTCAACTTCCGATTCATGTATTCCATGTCCGTTGTCTGAAATAGAAATTTCGTCAAAACCACCATTAGTAATTGAAATTGTTATTGCTGTGGCATCTGCGTCGATACTATTCTCGACACACTCTTTTACTACACTTGATGGATTTTCGACGACTTCACCAGCGGCAAGTAAATTAAAAATTTTTGGCGGGAGTATATTAATTTTTTTCATATATTCATTCTAGCATTTATAAATTGCCAAGTAAAGCAGGTCATTTCTTAGCAAAAAAAGAGGTCTTTATTTCACCCCTTTTACTTAAGTTCCAATTAGTTATACAAGCTTTCTTGCCTCGTTAATAATTTCTTCTGGAAGATAATGTATGTACTTGTATTATCATTTCATTTCTTCTGCTAGACCGTCCAACTTTTCTCCCATTTTTGCAAGCATTTCGGCAAGTCCGCTTGGACCTTGCTGTTTTGATTCAGATGGCATGTGATGAGCGGGTGGAACTTGATGAGGCTCTGGTTGTGTGAAAGTAGGTACTGTGTTTACAATTACAGGTTGTCCGTGAACTTGCTGATGTGGCGTTTGAACAATGACTGGTTGGATTTGTGGTTGAGGTTGTTGCATGTAGATGGGTTGTTGATTATTTTTAAATGATTCAATCGCCCCATGCATTTTTCCCATATTATATGAATCAAACGCTTTTGCGAGACTGTTAACAGCATCTTTTACCTCTACAACTTCAGTCTTGACCTTTTCTATCTCGGAATTTTTTGGTTGTCCATTCGACTGTAGTGCAACATAAGGGGTTGCTTGTATGTATTGGTGTGGGACGGCACCGTAGTGGGTACGGGCTTGACAACATGCAACGGCCTCAACATGTGCGAGCTTTTGTATATATGGTTGTGGATCGACGACTTTGACATTTTGCGTAGCAAGAAAACGGGCAAGCATGTTCATTGTACCTTGAACTTCGGCCACCTCACAACGCACTTTTTCAATTTCGGTTGAATCAGGCATTCCATTGTCAGCAATAGCAATTTCGCTCCTAGGATGATTCATGTGTGGTTGTGCTTGATATGAAACTACTCTGTCAATGTGGTCAAGCATTTCATTTGCTTGGTCTTTTATTTCAACAATCGCCGTTTTTTCTTCACAAGTACAATTTTCACAGTTACAATCTGCACAATCACATTCCAATACTGGTCTTGGCGGTGGTGTTCTTTGGGCATACTTTACACCCAATCTAATTAACTGCGCCTTTGTATCGGCGTTATTTTTGGCTCTGCTTTTAACAAGAGCATTCAACTCCGCCTTCCGTAATTCTTCTGACATCTTCTTTTTAGATAATTCAAGAATTTGTGCCTCTATTTGTGCGTTTAGTTTGGCACGAACTCTCCTAATCCTGTTGATTTCTGTTTTGCGTTGTTCTTCGGTCATTCTCATTGCTTCTTACCTCCATCATTCTTTGCCTGTTTGTATTTGGCAACTGCGTTCACGGCTTTATCAAGTGCTTGATCCGCCGACATAACTGCTGTTCTTGCAGTTTGCTCAAGAGCCGCATTTTGTGGTTGTGCATCATGTGAAATTACTATTGGAAGAGCTACCTGTAATTTTGCACGTGCCTCTGCAATTGCTGCATTTGCATCGGCTTCAAGAGTACAAACAACGGTAGCGGTTGGATTAACAACATTAATTGTTGTCTTTGCCCCTCGTCGCATTAATACAATAATTAATAACAACAACCATATAAGGAACGCGGCAAGAACAATGTATACCCACCAATTGTCGCGTAACCAATTTCTGACTCTTTCAAAGAATGTTGGGTCATCGTATCCATTGTCTGTACCGCCTTGATACCAAGGGAAGTTTGGATTTTCTGGGTCGAAGCCTGCTGGTGGGCTCCATGGGAATGGGTAACACGGCCAACCATCTTCTGGCGTCCAATCTTCTGGCAGATAATCGTTTATGTCAAAGTCTTCGTCGTCCAGCCAATCGTCGTCAAATAGCGGACGATTGTCATATTGAATGAAAGCGTATTCAGAGTCATTTATTGCGAAATTATTACTGTACGCGATTATTGTGATTGAATGGACACGTACGGGAAGCGCGCTAAAGTCAACTTCTCTGTCTGTACTTGGCACTATTGTAAACAATACACCATCAACATAAATTCTGTATCCATCCGCATTTGTTACAGAATCCCATGTCAAAATATTATTATCACATATTTCAAGATTTGTCGGCGTATCAAGAACCTGCGTTCCACCGATAGACATAAGTCCATTATAAGCAATTATCAATTGCGTAAGAGCAATGTCAACTTGCCCTTGTGTTGCGTCTGTGTTGTTTATAATGTCCAATGCATTTGCAATTTGTTTGTCAACCAATCCTAGGCTCTCTGTTGTGTACCCTATTCTAACTTGTGCTGTCAAATATGCAATGATTCTATTGCGTTCCGCAATTAGTGCTTCTTTGTTGACTGGAATTGCTTTGACCTCAAAAGATTCGATATCCGAATGGTTCGAGGTCACAAACGCGCCAGAACCATTTGCACGGAGTGTAATAGAATAAGTCCCAACAGGTAAATTCAGAGTTGACAATGCAAATGTATTTCCGCCCGTCGCTGTTGTCTGGAATACACCATCGACATATATACGGTATCCAGCGGAGTTTGCGACACCTGTCCAAGTCAAAATATTATTGTTTATTACCAAGTTCGTTGGGACATCAAGTTGTGAAAATAATTGTTCATCATCCCAATCGCCTGGTTCGTCCCAAATATCTTCGTCATCGTCAACGTTTGGAAGGTCCTCCCCGCCTGGGTTGTAATTCCCGCTATTTACATTGAATACCGTAATTGAACTCAATAACGAATGCGTGTAATCTACGTTGTTTCCAATTGCACGAACCTGGATGTGGAAATTAAATGATGTTTCAGTCGGCGGTAATGGGAAATAAAATAGTGAAAGGTTTACTTCGGTGATTGCAAATGGGATATTAGGGAAGAAAATTGTTGGGTGTCCGTTAATATAGACTCTGAATCCCATTGAACCAGGAACCATGTCCCATGACAACATACCTGTTGCTTGGTTTACATTAACATTTTGCGGGGCTGGAAGTCTGTTCATACCTTCTACTGGCGGCGCTATTGGTGGATTTCCTTCGATTGGAGGAAGTGGTGTTCCCGACAAAACATTCCAAACGGCATGTAATTCAACATTGCCGTTAACATTTACCATTGTTGGTCCACCGCCAAGAAAGTCAACATGTCCGTTAATTGCACGATCAAGGCTATTTGCCCAACCAAGGAATTCAAATGTTGCCCCACCATGACTAACCAATGTCATTCCATCGGTAGTAAGGTGAACGGGAAGACTACCAGAATCTGTAACATGGATATTGGTCAAACTTCTATTCGGCGTGATTGCATTATAGGTAAATTGTGGTGTTGGCGAAATCCCCGTGTTGAAAACACTATTGACAAAAAGCGTCAAACGAATTGGTTGGAACACGGCATATAGTGGCGTTACTGCTTGATTTGGATATGGAATTGTTATCGTTGCATTTGGTGCGTGGTCGACAATTCCTGCCTGAGCCCTTGCAAGTGTTGTGGCCCAACCGCCGAATACATGGTATGGGACAATAGTTATAGGTGCAAAGACAGATAATGCAAATGTTCTCTGTGCAGTTGTAAATGTTTCGGTTATTGTTGGGAATGTTGCTTCAAACCAAGTTTCGTTCACATAACCCGCAGTTAATGCGTCGTGGCTGAACCGCAGTTGCAACGATGCAACGTCCGTTCTTTGCCATACCGCGTATATTCTTGTATTTTCAAATATGTGTGGTTGGTTAGCCGACGACGGACTTAGCGGCCATGATGAATTAACTTGACCAAGTCTTGCTTGTTGTAGACTGTCTGCCCAACCGATATGTTGGATTCCAGAGCCCGATACCGCAGGAATTTGTAAGAATGGTGCAAAATATGGTGCAGTCGATGGTACGCCTGCAGGTGACAGAAATTGACCCGGACGACGAACAGTAGAAGTAAACGAACTCATCGATGCCAATATCCCGTCACCGCGTTGCACGGTTAGTGTTCGTGCCGGACTGAATTGATATACGGCGAAGAATGCGAGATTCGGCTCGTTCGGTTCAAGTACAATGTTCTGCCCTGGCGGTCTGTCCACAGTACCTGCGTTTGCGCGGGTCTGTGATGTCGCCCATCCCATAAACTCAATTCCCGTTGGTGGAGTAATGGTTGGCTGATTTGCAACTGTTATTGTGTATTGGGTGTCCCATTCACCTTTTTCGATGTCTTCCAGCATATAAGAGGTATTACGACTATCAGTTATTTGGAAAAGGGGGCTATTCACATTAAAAATCGCATTATACCCAAATCTGAAATTAGTAAACGGATATAAAGTAACAATCCCGCCATGTTCCTCCCAAGTTGTATTAAAAGGAATTGATTGGAGTTGTGTTAGCAAGGTGGGCTCGGTTGGCGCAGTAATAGTTCCAATTACTTCGCCGTTATTATCTACCACACCTATTCTTGAAGGGGAGAATATTGTCCTTGCAGCATTTAGATGCGCAGACCCGTACCTATCATTGGACATTGTTACCAATATGTCATTGCGAATCCCTAGTGCATTATTGATTACCAATGTACTTTGAAAATTAGTCTGTGCACTATTAACACTTCCCCCAACTTGTCCATGTGCTGAACCAACAATTTGTCGCATTCGCGCGTGACTTGTAGCACCATTAATTGTTAATTCCCCCATATTATACGCGTGTTCAACTCGCAACACTCCAGATGCCGCTCCGTGAGGAGAATTATATCTGTTTCTCTGGATTCTTGCGTGACCAATTATACCGCCAACCCCGCTGGCAAGCACATTAGCCGCAGACGCATTTATAGGGGCTGAGAGGTTTGCCGAAATATTTCCAGTATTGAATACGTTCAAAAAACTTCTTGTGTCTGTAAAAATAGTGGCGTTTTGGGTTCCACCAGTTTTCCCAGTATGAACAAAACCAACAATACCACCAATCGCAGCACTAGGGGCGGTAACCGTAATATCACCCGTATTTGCAAGGTTGAAATTTTGTACTGTTACATTTCCTTGTGCCCTCGCGGTTCGACTATTCCATCTTCCAACAACTCCCCCAACAGCTACGTTTGATGTTGATGACACAGTTATATTTGCTGTATTTTTTACTGTGCGTATTGTCCCATTCGCTGTGTTATTTCCATTGAATTGTCCAACCAAAACCCCAACATGTCCTGGTTGCCCAGATGTGTTAATTACTTGTTCAATTTCTCCTGATATTCCCAAGTTCATTATATTGGCGGCGGTCACCGATGCAAACAAACCGATATTTTGGTTCGGACTTCTAATCACAGATGGCATGTTTATAACAAAAGAGTCACCATCAAATGTACCAGTAAAATTTAAAATAGATTCCCAGACATTTCCACTCAAGTTTATATTGCTTGTAAGTCTAAAATGTGATGCGAGGTTCAAATTGGCATTGAGTCGGTATGCAACACCCGCCAATTCTTGAGATGAACCAATAAGAAATGGATTCCCCGCCGTCCCATCACCATCCCCTCGGTCAAGCCAAGCTGTACTTCTGTTTCCGATATCTTGCCAACTGGAAAGTATGGGATTATTTTCACCATCCGCTTGTGCCACCCATGGCTGCCAAACTGCAAGTACAATTCCAGTCACCGTCATACAAAGCGCCAACAAACCCATGACCGCAAACGACAATATCCGTTCTTTATTCATTTGTTACCTCCAAAAATTAAAAAACCGCCCAAATCCAGGCAGTTTTTCCTAATATAAACATGCAAAATTACTTGTGCCACGCACTCTTCTAGTGCAGATTGCAACTACACTTTTCCACTTTGCTAAGCAAATTTTATCATTCCCCCAAGAACGCATACTTGCATATACCATATTCAGCAAAAAGCGACAAGCGAATTTAACCACTTTTTTACTTTTCTTGTCTATGTGTCTGTTATTTTACTTCATATGTCATTGGTTACCTTTACTCAAATAGACTATAATTAGTTATGGATACTTTTTGGAAAGATTTTGGCAATGAAAATTCATTATCTCAATTTTTTGATTCTATGCCTTATCTAGTTATGGTTTTGAACCCAAATGGAAAAGCAATCTTTGTAAATCAAGCCTTTATAGAAAATATGAATATTTCTAACAGGGAAAATCTTTTAAACAACTACAATATCTATAAAGACGGTTGTGCACTTGCTGTGCCTGGGATGGAACAATTTTTAAACGATATTTTAAGTGGCAAAGTTTCCAAACTTGAAAACATAAAAACACCGAGCGATGGTTTTATGAACTATACAAAAGAAGGTCATTCTGTAAACGAATTTGTACGTCAAAATCTAACAGGATTTCCAATTTATGACAATAATAAAGAAATTATCTTTGTTGTCATTGTTTCAAATATTACTATGGCATTCAAAGGTAAAAGCGAAATAGTTAAGGTTCAAGAATACTTAGCCACACATTGGAAAAAAGAATTTGATATCGCTAAACTGGAAGATATTGCTAATCTGAGTGCGCGACAACTTTCTCGTACATTCAAAAACGATACAGGAGAAACGCCATTCGCTTATTACCAACGTTTGAAAATCGAAAAACTGAAAGAAACTTTGGACGATCCCAACTTAAATGTTGAACAAGCTTTCAAAGCCTGCGGGCTGGAATATAATGGCATGTATGCAAGACACTTCAAATCAGTTGTAGGCATGAGTCCGCTAGAATACAAAAAACAAATTAAGAAATAATTACGTCGCAAACCTTACTCACCTCGCTAATAACTTCCTTTGGCAAGCCTGCTTTTTTCGTTGCTTCAATTCCAAGTTCAGTTTTTTGATATCATAAATTCTCATCAATCATTTTTAGATTCCTTAACTAAATCCCCAAGCATTACCAATGCTTCCATTGGGGACAAATTATTTATATTTATTTCCTGGAGTTTAGAAACCACAGGGTTCTCAATCAAAACTTCCTTTTCCATAATGAGCGGCCCCACATTCTTTCCAGATAATTGTTGCTGAGTTGCCTTGTCAATCTCATAGAGTTTTTTGGCATTTTCTAAAACTTCTTTTGGCAGACCCGCCATTTTCGCCACTTCGATACCGAAACTGTGTTCTTCTTTTCCAGGAAGAATTTTATGCAAAAATACTATGTTACCATCAACTACTGATGTAGTGGCTCTGTAATTTTTTATTTTTGAATTCTCTTCTGCAAGCGCAGCCAACTCGTGGAAGTGCGTGGCGAACATAGCCATGCAACCTATCTTGTCTGTGACATACGAAATTGTGGCGGATGCAATTGCCTTTCCCTCTTGAGTACCTGTGCCCCTTCCAAGTTCATCTATGAGCAAAAGGCTGCTTTTTGTTGCGTTGTGTAGCAGGGTACAAATCTGGTTAAGTTCGATCATGAATGTAGATTGTCCTGTTATTAAGCTGTCGCTTGCACCTATTCTGGTGAAAATACGGTCGGTAAGTGCGATGTTTGCCGAACTTGCAGGAACGAATGAACCGATATGCGAAAGAAGAACGGTGAGCGCTATACTTCGCATATAGGTTGACTTCCCCGCCATATTTGGACCTGTTATAATTTTCGTGGTCGTTTTGCCTGATTTTAAATAGCAATCATTTGCAACAAAACGATTTGACCCGATTATTTTTTCGATTACTGGATGACGAACTGATTTAATATTTATTTCGCCATCGTTATTTAATTTGGGACGAATCCAATTTGATGAAACCGCAACGGATGCAAAGGTTGAAATGACATCAATAATAGCAACTTGGTTAGAGTTAGATTGAATAATAGGTATATATTCAATCAATAGGTCTCGGATTTCCGACAATATTTTTGCTTCGAGCTCTTTTGCACTATCTTGGGCACCAAGTAATTTGGTCTCAAGGTTTTTAAGTTCCTCGGTAGTATAACGTTCGGTGTCTTTTGTTGTTGCAATTCTGTTCATTCTATATGGAACTTGTGCACTTAGCCTTTTTGGAACCTCGAAAAAATATCCTGTTATTCTGTTGTAGCCGATTTTAATTTCTTTCATCTCACATGCTTTTCGCTCACTTGATTCAAGATTTGAAATGAGACTCTCGCCGTGTTTACTTATATCACGCAATTCATCAAGTGTTGCATCATACCCATCTCGTATATAACCACCCTCTTCCAATTTTGTTGGCAAGTTATCTGCAATTGCACGGTCGACAAGGTCCGTGATATTTGGCAATGGGGTCAACGCATCATAAGAATTTTTCAATAATCCCTTTTGAAAAACACCAAGGCTTTGCTTTAAATCTTCTATTTTACGAAGACTCTTTGCAAGTCCTTGCATTTCTCGCGGAAGAATTGAGCGCATAGCAATTTTTCCACACATACGGCTTAGGTCATTCATTTTTGAGAGAGTGTCTCTGATCTTCTCGCTTGAAACGCTATCATTCGCAAGTTGCTCAACCGCATCAAGGCGTTGATTTATACGAGCAACATCTTGCAACGGTTTTCCAAGCATTGAAACCAAAAGACGGGCACCCATTGGTGTTTGGGTATCATCAAGCACCCAAAGTAAACTTCCCACTTTGTTATTTTGGTCGCGGTATTGATTAGTAAGTTCTAGATGGTCACGCGCAACCTTGTCTAAAATCATAAAGTCATTATTTTTTACTACTTGGATTTTTGCAATGTTCTTGAGTGCTCGTTTTTGTGTATGCATAAGGTATTCAAGTAAAGCACCCGCACTTGGTGTAATTTGTGAGCCAAAATCAAAATCAAACACGGTGGTGCTTTTAATCTTAAAGTAACTTAAAATTGCTTCGTGTGCAGACATTGGGTTGAATGCATAATCATAGTGACTTGACACCCGACCTACCGAGTGAATTAAATGGCTTTCATTCTGGTCACCAAGAAAGGTTTTAAAGTCAATTGTTGATATAATTTCACGCGGATTTATCATGGCAAGTACATCGATAAATTCACCTGGCTCTACTTCCATTGAAAAGAACTCACCTGTTGTGATGTCTGCCCAAGATATGCTGCCCAGCTTTTCTTTTTTTACAAAGTAAACAGCAGCCACAAAATTATTCTTGGTCTGGTCAAGAAAGCCCTCATCATCAAATGTTCCTGGTGTCACGACTCGGACAACGTCACGGTCAACCATTTTTTTACCTTTTTGTGGTAACGACAACTGTTCACAGATTGCGACCGAATATCCACGATCAACAAGTCTTTTAATATAATTTCCCACCGCATGATGTGGAACACCGCACATGTCTATACGCTTGGTATTAGTCTCTTCATTATCTTTACCACGACCTGTGAGTGTCAACCCAAGCTCACGACTTGCAATTATCGCATCTTCGAAAAACAATTCATAAAAATCACCCAGACGATAAAAGAGCAAACTGTCTGCATAACTTTCTTTTAAATGAACATAGTGCGTCATCATAGGGGAAAGCTTTTGTTCGGTTGTCATTGGTTATTCTCCTAGTGTAATTTGGTTTGATATCTCTCGCTGAATCTTTATTAATTCAGTAGTCCTTGCTTTTTTTGTTTTATGGTCAATCTGGTTAGACATTTTGTCGGCGGCGGTGCCACTTCGGCGGCTGTATGGAAATATGAATGCCGCATTAAATTTGATGTCTCGGACCATGTTAATGGTATCTGCAAAGTCATCTTCGCTCTCGCCTGGGAAACCGCAGATTATATCGGTTGTTATTTTTACATCTGGGCAAACTTTGCGCAAGTAATTTATTTTTGACTTGTAATCTTCTACCGTATATCCACGATTCATCAATTTTAAAATTTTATCACAGCCGTTTTGAATAGGAAGATGAATGTTTCGTTCAATTTCTGGTGCAGATGCAATAAAGTCGGCAAGCTCACGGGAAAAGTCCTTTGGATGAGATGAAAGAAAATTCAACTTGCTATTCGAGTTTTTGATATATCCCGACAATTGTTCAAGAAGTCCTATAAAGTTTTTATTGGTCTTGGGACAAATATAACTATTCACATTTTGACCAAGAAGATAAATTATTTGTGACTCTTCCCTATCTTTTATAGAGTTAAATAGTTTTATAAACTCGGATTCAATTTCGGTTATTTCACGATTTACTACTCGACCTCGAACATATGGAACAATACAATAAGTACAGTAATTATCGCATCCATATGTAATATTGATATAATGCGTATTCGGTTTGGTTGGATCATCAGGTGCGGTAAGATTATCAAATCTTGGGTTTAATTTCCGCTCTTTAACAATTTCAATTGTTTTTTGCTTGCGGCTTGCATTTTCTATTGCCGCTCCAATTTCGCTTATGTTATGAGTACCAAGAATTATATCAAGCTGTGGGAATTTTTTCATAAGTGATTTGCTTACACCGTCACGCTGGCTTAAACATCCAACAATTGCCAAGATTAAATTACGCCCATCACGCTTTTCTTTGTGAGCATTGCCTATGTGGCTTGTAATCTTTTCTTCGGCTGTGTTCCGTACTGTGCACGTATTAAATATGATAATATCGGTTTTGTCTTCGGACTCGGCTTGGATATAACCCTCGGATTCAAGAAGCTTATGAATCTTTTGTGATTCATGCACATTCATTTGGCAACCATATGTCTTGATGTAAAAAGTTTTCATGTCGTGCATATTCTAACATAACTTTGTTGAAGTATCAAGATTTCTTTACGCTCCGCCAGATTCTTCACTACGTTCAGAATGACATGGATGGAACTGGTACATACTACGACACGATGAAACGAAAGATATTTTTGAGCATTACCCTTATATTACTTTTTGGTGTTGTTGCCTTGTTTGGTACATTGGCATTTATCTACAGCTCGCAAAATCTCTCAGTTGAAAAACTTGAAAACCATAATACTCGCCTTTTAATTTATGACAAGGATTCAAAGCTCATCAAGGATGATATTGACTATCGCGGGATAAAACTAAAAAATCTGCCGACATATACTCCACTTGCATTTGTTGCGGTCGAGGATAAGAATTTCCAAAAGCATAATGGCGTAAGCTGGGGACGCATAGCAAAAGCATCAGTTAAAAATATCCAAGCAGGACGAGCAAAAGAAGGTGCAAGCACAATTTCACAACAATTAATAAAAAACACGCACCTGAGTCATGAAAAAACCATGCAAAGAAAACTGCGTGAGGCAAGCCTTGCGCACAAGCTTGAAAAGAAATATTCAAAAAATGAGATTCTGGAAATGTATCTTAATGCCATTTATTTCGGTAATGGCATTTATGGAATCGAAGGTGCAAGCCGTTATTATTTTGGTAAATCGGCGACAGAGCTGACTGTTCGTGAAAGTGCCGCACTTGCAGGAATGTTGCGAAGCCCTGCGTATTATTGCCCGATTACAAAACTCGACAACTTCTCGGCACGTGGAGATTTTGTAATGCGATTAATGCGTGAACAGGGACATATTACACGGGACGAGCTTAACTCTGCACGTGAAGAAAATCTATTAATTGTCGCAGAAAAGACCAAACGCGAATTCAATCAATCAAAATCATATAAACAAGCGGCGAGCATCCAAGCGGCAAAGATTTTAAATTTAAGCAACAGCGACCTTGCAAGCTTTGGATACCGAGTGTTTACGTACTATGACCAATCGGTACAAGAAACGATTGTAAAAACGGCGAGCGAGTCTGATTATAAAATTAAAAATGCAAGTGACAATCTTGCTGATTGCGTCATTGTGTCCGCGATGCCCCACGGCGAAGTTAATGGTTTTTTCGCATCCACACCAACTATGATTGGTGCACGTCGTAATTTCGCATCAACCATGAAGCCTTTGGTTGTGTATACACCTGCACTTGAACTAGGTGTCGTAAGCCCGTCAACCTATGTCGAGGACGCAGAATTTAATGCAAACGGATTCAATCCAAGGAACTATGATAACAAGCATCGAGGGCTTGTAACCGTGCGTGAAAGCGTCATACACAGCCATAACATTCCCGCGGTCAAAGTATTGAATTACACAAGAATAGACCGTGCAGTCAACGTAGCAAAGCGTATGGGGCTGTTCCGCGATAACGCATGGAATTTTAACCATACCGAAGGACTTGGCATGGCACTTGGTAATACTGCGGATGGGACGACTTTTGATGAACTACTCGCAGGTTATTGTACACTTGCAAATGGTGGTATTAAAACATCCCCATCACTTGTCAGAAAGATCGAAGACCGCAATGGTCGTGTTGTTTGGACACATCACAAGAGTAACGTACAAGTAATCGGTGAAGACACAGCCTTCCTTATGACCGATATGTTGGTTGACACAACCAAAGAAGGTACCGCAAAAAAATTAAAGGATTTGCCATTTGATGTTGCCGCAAAGACGGGAACGGCTGAACGTGGTGGGAACGCGTCAACCAACACAGATGCCGTGTGCGTTGCCTATACCCCCGACACCACGTTAATTGTGTGGTACGGAAACGCAAGTATGAAACCCGAAAATGACCTTGCAAAAGGCACAACAGGTGGAGGCATTACCGCGTTTGTGACACGCGATATTATGAAGAAAATCCAATCAAATAATGAATCAAAATTTGAAAAGCCAATGTGTGTTGAAAAGTTCGAATTTGATTTGGCGGACGCAAAAGCTGGAAAGATACGATTGGCAAGTGAACAAACACCAACTGACCAACGTGCTTCGGATTACTTTTCACGACGTTATGCCCCGCGCGAGATTAGTGGAAATTTCTTGAAGCCAACATCCCCTACACTTGACGGCAAGATTTCGGACACAGGTGTTCCATTATTATGGTTTGATGCACGACCAAGCCAGGTCTATGAAATCTATAAACGTGACGCCAAAGGCGAAAAACTACAAGAAGTCATCAAAGGTCATACTGGCGAATATTTGTATTTCGACAAATCATCGTCCAAAGGCAACACAAATGAATATTTTGTTGTATCCAAAATTGTATCTTCATCCGAAGCATTAAAAGACGAGGTCGTCAAGAGCAACACAATAAAATTGGTCACCGATAAAGATGGTAACAAAGATTCAGCCGCACTAAACGCCAAAAAGAAGTCAAGCGGCAAGCAATGGTTTTTTTAAAACAAAAAGGGTATAACCCTTTTTTAATAAAACCCTTTGAACGCCTTGTCGCTCACTATTTCGCGGATGACTTCGATTGCGTGTTTTTCGATACGGCTTATGTAACTGCGGCTTATGTTTAATTGTTTTGCGACCTCGCGTTGTGGAAGACTTATATTGTTTTCAAGCCCATATCGAAGTGAGATAATTTTGAATTCGCGTTCGCTCAATCTTTCTTTCATCTTGGATACCAATTTCAACATCATTTGGCGATGAGTCAATTGATCTTTTGGGTCATCCGATTCGTCCGCGATTATGTCGGCAAGGATCAATTCATTACCATCACGGTCGGAACCAAATGATTCATTTAAACTGCCGACTTGTTGATGTTTTTTTGTAACACGAAGAAACATCAAAATCTCGTTCTCAATACAACGGGCGGCATATGTTGAAATTTGTACACCCTTTTCCAACTTGAAACTATTGATCGCCTTGATCAACCCAATCGTCCCACATGATATAAGATCATCGGCTTCGGCGGCACCATTATATTTTTTCACGACATGGGCAACAAGACGCAGGTTGTGCTTGATTAGAATTTCTTTTGACGCCATGCAATTTTCATTTTGAAAACGGCGGATGTGGTCTTCCTCGTCGGCTTTTGACAATGGTTTTGGGAAAGATGATTTCTCGGTAACAAGCCCAGAGAAAAATAAAACCTTTGACAAAAAGGTCATAAATGGTTCGAATATCATGTTCTATGTATATGTATAGATTTGTCGAAAGTTGTCGGAAATTGGATAAAATTAACATGTCATCCTGAGTGACCGAGTTTACGAGGGAGTCGAAGGATCTAGCGACCAACGGGAGCGTTAAAAACAAACTATTACTATTGGAATTACTCTTTTACGCATCGCCCACTCGCTTTGCTCGGGGCTCGCTAGATCCTTCGACTCCACTTCGTTCCGCTCAGGATGACATGCACAGTATGACACAAAAAAAGCAAGTCATATGACTTGCTTTTAGTTTTGTTAATTGATTATAGCAATACAAGTACCCCGGCCCGCCCTGTATTAACCAATTTGGTTATTGTGCGCTTCATCTTAATCTTGGTTGCAGACTTCATTGCGGTTGCCTTTGATGCTATGCCTTCGCGGACGATGCTTTCAAGACTTTTACCAAAGATTGGAACTTGCCACAATGCATCACGGTTCTGTTCGAATTCTGCACGCATTAATTTCAACATTTCTTCACTTTGTTCACGAGTGCCGATTGTTGGTAACACATCTGTATGTACGTCAACGCGGACAAGATGTAACGATGGTGCAGTTGCACGAAGCTTAAGTCCAAAGCTGCGACCGCTTCTGTGAAGTTCTGGTTGATGTAACACGAAATCGGCGAATGTTGGTTGCATAATGCCGTAACCTGTCTGAGTTGCCTCATTCAACGCCTCGCGAATTTTGTCGTGTTCGCGCATTACGTTACCGCTGTGACGAAGGAAGGCAACAAGATGTGCGTCACTTGCGATGTTTGCACCGCTCATACTTGAAAGAACACGTGTATACAAGTCAGGTTGTGGAACTATGTTGAACGATACAATACCTGTTGCAACATCGATGTGCGTTGTTTCCAGTCTTACAAAGAATTGGCTCTTTTCAAAGACGCGTTCTGGCTTATTGTCGCTTAATTTCTTTATTGATGCTGTATATTTTTTAAGTGCTTCGACCGCTTCGTTAATAATCTCGTGACTTGTGTCAAGTACGGTTAACCACTTTGGCATGTTGACTTTGAATCCATTAACACCAAATTCAGCAAGAAGTGACGTAAACACGTTTGAAATGTCATCACTTGACAACTTTGCAACATCCAATGCAAGTGTTGTGACCGAATGTTTTTTTGTAATAGATGTAACCAATGTTTGTGCTGGTTCCGCATTTGGTTGTTTTGAATTCACGACGATAATAAATGGTTTGCCAAGTTTTTTTAATTGATTAATAACACGCTCTTCGGCTTCGACATAGTTTTCTCTTGCAATATTCGCAATTGTTCCATCCGTGGTCATCACAACCGCAATCGTGCTGTGGTCTTTTATAACCTTTTTTGTTCCCATGTCTGCCGCTTTTTCAAATGGCATTTCGGTTTCACTCCACGGGGTCTTCACAAGACGCGGACGCCCATCGACAATATGCCCACTTGCACCCTCGACAATGTATCCAACACAATCAATCATGCGAACACGCATTTCGGCACTTCCCATTTGGATTTGCACCGCGCGTGACGGCACAAACTTTGGCTGGGTCGTCATAATTGCCGCCCCATCACCCGATTGTGGTAATTCATCAACCACGCGTGATCGTTCGTTCTCGTCATCAATGCGTGGAACAATTGTCGATTGCATAAACCGCGATATAAAGGTTGATTTACCTGTCCGCACGGGTCCGACCACCCCGATGTGGATTTCTCCATTAGTCCTCGTCGCGATGTCCGAGAACAGTTTTTGTGTGTTAGCCATATTGCCTCCCTTTTGCCTAATGTTTATTAAAAGGGATTACGAAATATGACGAAAAATTTAATTCGTAACTTGTGACTCCTCTTCCTCAATCCAAGCTTGCTTTTTCTTTTCGAATTTTTTCTTTTTAAGGCTCTTTAGAATACTTGCACGGCTCTCTACACCAATAAGGAGTCTATAGATATTTTTCCTGTGTGTAATACAGACAAGAATATAAAAGCTGAACAACAGTAACGTGATTGTAAGCGACGAGCCTTGGGTTATTGATTGATAAACCACCATTGTGGTAACAAATATGAAACTTGAAACTGCGCCGTATTCCCATATCATTGCATAACCTACTGCCGCTGCGAACACGATTAATGCAAGGATTGGATTTGCGACAAGGAATACCCCGACAATCGTTGCAACACCCTTTCCGCCCTTGAATTTAAACAAGACAGGAAAACAATGACCAAAAACGGCGGCAAGTCCCATAGAATACAATGCAATATAACCATCAGTAGTACCAACACCGTAAACCAAATATCCAACGAGTGCTGGGACAAGACCTTTTATAACATCAAGTGTAAGAATCATTATTCCCCACTTTGTGCCAAATTGGCGTAACATATTTGTGGCACCCGCATTACCACTTCCCATTTTACGGATGTCTGTTTTACGAAATTTGCGTGATAATATTACCGAAAAATTTATATTTCCGATAAAATATGCACCCGTACAAAATAATATAAGCCAGATAAGATCCATTAGGGTTTCCTTTTTTGGATGAATTTATTGCGGCTTCGCCTAGAGATTCTTCGCTCTGCTCAGAATGCTAGTAGGTACCGCTTTGCTACAAAAGTTCAAATTATCACTTTTCGTCACGGTCACGCAGCAAGAATCGTATTGGTGTTCCAGTAAGGTCGATACTTTTCCTAAGATTGTTCTCAAGATATCGCAAATACGAAGATTTTACAAGAGTTTTGTCATTAATAAACAGCGCAAACGTCGGAGGCTCGACCCCAACTTGGGTTGAATACAAGAACTTTGGTCGCTTGCCCGCATGCATTGGCGGTGGAGTTGTTGCAACAAACCCACTTATCAATGTGTTTAATTGTCCCGTGCTTATACGTGTTTGGGCACGTTCCAATACGAACTCGACCGCTTTCATAATTTCGCCAATTCGCTGTCCAGTAAGTGCCGAGATAAAAATAGATTTATAATACATCATAAACGCAAGATCAATATTTAACTTTTTCTTAAATGCATTCATTGTATGGGTGTCTTTTTCAATCAAGTCCCACTTGTTAATACAAAGTACACTTGGTTTACCTTGCTCATCGGCGTAGCCCAATAACCGCACGTCTTGCTCGGTCAAGCCCTCGCTCGCGTCTACCACTAAAACCACAATGTCGCTGTTACGAATAGATGCAAGTGCGCGAATGACGCTGTAATGTTCGATTGTTTGAACTTCGATACTTCGTTTACGACGAATTCCCGCGGTGTCGGTAAGTATATAATCACGACCTTCGAACCGTAATGTGGAATCCACCGTATCGCGTGTGGTTCCCGCGATTTCGCTTACCATTACGCGTTTTTCGCCAAGAAGTTTATTGATTATACTTGACTTGCCTGCGTTAGGTTTTCCAACAATCGCAATACGTGGAGTTCGTTGTTCATCTTCTCCGTCTTTTGGTTCCATGCCAGTCAACGGATTAAACACCGCATCCAACAGATCACCAAGTCCAAGTTTTTGGGTACAGCTTATACCAATGGGGGTCCCAATCTTTAACTTATAAAAATCATACAAGACATTGTCACGCTTTTCATTATTATCCAGCTTATTTACGGCAAGTATCACAGGCTTTTTAGTTTTTCGCAACAATGTGGCAATCTCATGATCGTTTGCGGTAACGCCCGCCTTTCCGTCCACCAAGAAAATAATCGCGTCCGCCAAATCAATTGCAATGTCTACCTGTTCACGGATATGAACATTAAACGCATTTTTATCATCAAAATCAATACCACCTGTATCGACAAGGTTAAATTTAACATTACGCCATTCTGCCGTTTCGATAATCCTATCCCGTGTTACCCCCGCCTCGTCATCGACGATGCTTACACGCTTTCCAACAAGCGTATTAAAAAGAAGGGACTTGCCCACATTCGGTCTTCCAACAATTGCAATAAGTTTCATAGAGGTATGATAACATGAAATTATGACGGTGAATAGTAATTAAATACCTTTTACAATATCATCTCCATAAGCCAACTGAAGCTCCCTTCTGTTTTGAAAAAATCTTTCTCTTGCTTCTTGGAATTCTTTTAAATATTTGTCGAACAAGTCTTGACTTCCGTTGATTGTCAATGGAATAATATTTTTTTCGTCATCACACCAGACTCTGCAGACTGACTTCAATTTCTTTTGTGCCTCTATCATTTGTTTTCGTGCATCCAAGAAAAAATTTTTCTCATTGTCTTCCAATTTTTTGAATGGTATCGTGCTTTTTTTCATTACTTGATGATAACATTTTTAATATGTCTTGTAAATAATTAAAACGAGCCGTGATGGCTCGCTTTAAGTTGTTTATGTAGTTGCAGTTGCCTTTTTACGTTTTCGTACAGCAATACGTGCACGTTCAAATCGGAGATAAAGCGATGTTGTGACGAAAATTGTCGAGAAGGTTCCCGCAATCAAACCGAACAAAATTGGAATTGCAAATTCACGAATAAGCGGTACACCAAAGATTACAAGGATAAATATCGGTACAAGTGTTGTAATGGTTGTGTTCATTGTACGTTGGAATGTTTCTTTCACACCGCGGTCAATCATCGTTTCTACACCCTCATTTTTATCGTTGTTCTTTTCAATACCACGAATTCGGTCAAACAAGATAAGTGTGTTATTAACCGAGTACGCAATCACAGTAATCAATGCGGCAATAAACGCGGCATTAATTTGAATACGGAATATTGCAACCAATGCCATCATAACAAGAACATCGTGGATAAGACCAATAAGTGCGGCAACACCACTTGTGAACTTGAATCGGAATAACATATAAACCAAAATTCCAAGCAAGGCTGCGGCAACCGCGATAAATGTACGTGTAATATGATCTTGGGATGCAGATGCCGATATCATACCAACTTCCTCGGCTCCTGTTACATTTTCGATTGCTTCGATACGCTCGATAATGAGTGCCGAAACCTCGTCCATGTCGGCATTACGAAGGTCTTGGAACTGGACAACTATGGATAATCCTGTTGTGTCGCTGTCCTCTTGCCAAATTCTGAATGTACCACCGTGTACATTGTTATCATTCATTACCGAATTAATCTGACCGCGGATTGCAGAATAGTTCTCGGAAGTTATACCATTTACACGAATTGTTCGACCACCAGTAAAGTCAAGCCCAAGGTTAAAGTTAATTGTAAGTACGATAATAAGACCAACAACAATAAGGACAAGAGGGGCGATGGCATACCATTTCCCTTTTCGCGCGATTTTGAAATTCGGATCGCGGAATTTTTCCATTAGACTTTTCTTTTCGGTCACTTGCGGCATTCTCCTTATAAGTGTCTTATATACCTTTTAACTTTCGGTCTTTTTTAACTTGGATAGTTGGTGTTTCAGTTTCGGTGAGATTTGTTTTCTGCTTCAATCGAAGATGCTTTGGATTATTTGGATTTATGTACAAGTACAACTTTGCAAATTGGCGAAGAACGAACAAGCTACAGAACATAGAAATCACAACACCAAGTAACAATGTAATTGCGAAACCTTGAATTGGTCCAGTCCCAAGGAAGTACAAGATTACTGCTGCGATAATTGTTGTTATGTTTGCGTCGAATATTGTCCAGAAAGATTTTTTGAAACCGCTCTCGACTGCGACGGACATTTTTTTACCAAGCCTGAATTCGTCCTTTATCCGCTCGAATATAATTATATTCGCATCCACCGCCATCGCCATGGCAAGTATTATCCCAGCAATACCTGGAAGTGTAAGTTGAACCATACTTGTCACACCAAGTGCAAGCAAGAATAGTATCGAGAACACAAGCATAGATAGGTTAGATAACAATCCAGCATGCCCATAAAGCAAGAACATAAAGATAAATATAAACGCAAGACCGACAATGAATGCAATAATACCCGCGGTTAGTGCACCTTGACCAAGTGTTGGTGGAATTGTACCCGATTCACTTATTGTAAGGCGAAGTTCAAAAAGTCCACTTTCGATTTGTGTTCGCAAATTCTCGGCATCATTACGTGTCCATGGACGACCATCTGCACCACGTCCACCCGAAATTAATGCAGTATTATCCATACCAACGTTTGGATCGTTTACCGAAGGGGCAGAAATTTCTCGCCCGTTTGCCATGATAAACATTTGGTTATGTTGGTTCGCAGGGTCATTCATTACTTGGCTGACCGCGTTTCGGAATGCTATACCACCTTCGTTTGTAAAGTTAACACGAACACCCCATTCAAATGTTGGAGATTGGTGGATACTTACGCCTGAAATATGTCTTCCTGTAATAAACGGCTCGCCATCACGTGACGCACGGAATTCAAGCTCGGCAGGTTCACCAATAACTTGTAAAAGGTCTGATGCGTCTTGAAGACCTGGTACCTCTACACGAATTTGGCTATCCCCTTGTCTTACGACCGATGCTTCAACAAATCCACGTGAATTAAGAGAGTTCTCGAGTCGGCGTACAGTAGCATTCATTTGTTGAGCCCAACTGCCTGTTGCCCCTGATTCTTCGTTTTCTTCTGCGTCGAATATTGCAAGAACACCACCACGCAAATCAATACCAAGCCGAGTTTCTATTGCACCAATAGAACCGACCCATCTTGTTTCTGTGAATGGGATACGAAAACTTACAAATGTCAAAGTAATGCCGAGCGCTACCAGCACACAAATAACACAAAATTTTACAATGGCTTTATTCTTTGTCATAATTTGTCCTATCTTAATATAATACCCCACTTCCATGCAACCGTCAAGGGAATATTATAAAGTATTGACAAAAAACTGACAGCTTATATAGCAAGTTTGAAGTAAATTCAAAATTTAAAAACCATCTCCATCAACCGAGTTCATGAGTCCTTCATAGGAGTAAGTGGCAATCGCAATTCATTACGACATATACCCTTTTTACTCAGATAATACTTTACTGGTATCGGATTTGGTTGGACAAATAATGAATGATAAAGTGGTAGCTGTGAATTAAACAAAGCACGTGCGCGACGAATTTTATTCTGGGATGCCAAGTCAAAAATTTCGATGGCTTCACGTGGCACAAGGTTAGACGCCACCGATATTGTTCCTCGCGCACCCAAGATATAACAAAGGAAACTGAGTGCATCGTCACCACTATATACAGGCACCTTGCTGTCACGAATTGTTTCCATTATTTGAACGATGTTGCCACTTGCCTCTTTGATTCCAACAACGTGTTTTAATTTGGAAATTTTAACCATGGTCGCAGCTTCCATATTAATACCAGTACGCCCTGGAACGTTATATACAATGGTCGGTATTTGCAAGCATTTCGTGATGTCAGCAAAGAATTTATAAGCACCGTCTTGGGTGCATTTGTTATAATATGGTGCACTTATCATTACACCATCCGCACCCGCACGTTTTGCCTGTAATCCATATTCAATAATCTTCCTTGGGTTGTTACCACCAATGCCTACGATAATTGGAATACGACCGTTTACTTGCATTACAGCAAATTCGACTATTTGTTCGCGCTCTTCGTCATCTATGGTGGATGCCTCACCCGTTGTTCCAAGAACCACCAACGCATTAATACCGTCCCGTATTTGCGATTCTATGAGTTTTCCAAGCGATTTAAAATCAATCTCGCCATTCCTAAACGGAGTAACAAGCGCGGTCGCGATGCCTTTGAACAATGTTTTCATATTTCAATTTATGAAGGCAAGGTATTATAAGTGCGAAAGAGATATAAACTATTTTCACGTCATCCTGAGCGGTAGTCGAAGGATGACATATAAAAACGACCATTGCGGTCGTCTTGTTAATTATCTGTCAATTTGAAGAAGAAACAAATCATCTACACTTATTCCGTTGTTATTTCTTCCATGTCCACGGTTTTCAAAGTCCTCTATTTGAGATTCATATTCCCTACGACCAACCATATAAGAACTATGAAAAGTTGAGAGCTCACAGGTGATATCAGTAATCTTGCCCCTAAGCTCATTGAGCAATTCTCTTTTTTCAAAGTTGGATATTACTGTACTTCTCTTCACAACTCTTCCAGCAGCTTTAAAATCTTCACGCAGACTTTGCTGTTCTTTTATAGTCTTAAGAGAATCATCTTTAAATTCTTGAAATTCTTGTTTAAGAATATCATACGATCCATTCTCTCTTGCATCCATCACAATCCGCTCGGCTTCAGCTAGATTGTTTTGTTCATCAATATACTTCTCCTGCTTTATAAGCGCCCCAAGTAATTTTTTGTATTCATTATAAAGACCCATATATACCTCACTTTATATGAGAATATCTTATAAACGTCGACTTGTCAATATTGGAAATCCATGCTATCTTGATTTTATGCCTTTTGTATCTTATTCAAGCCAACATGTGGTCGATTCAAAGACCACGGTTTCAAATGTTTTTATGAACGAATATTTGCCAAGTTTAAGCGGTGAATGTGTGCGTGTGTACTTGTATGGGCTTTACCTATGCTCTTCTGCCACCCGTTACGATAATACGCTCGAGCATTTTGCCAATACTCTTGGATTAACGGTTGACGATATTATTGGCGTGTTTGCCCATTTGGAAGATCTTGGACTTGTCCAGGTTTTAAAGCTTCACCCAATCGAAATTAAATATCTCCCGCTAAAAAGTGGCTACACAAAAATAAAAAAATACAAAAGCGGAAAATATGACGAATTCAACGCCCAAATCCAAGCGGTGCTTGATGGACGTATGATTTCATCGACCGAGTTCTCTGACTATTACATGCTGATTGAGTCATTACACATTGAACCAGATGCGCTTGTTTTAATTGCGAAATATTGTGCCGACCTGCGTGGTAATAACGTCGGCGGTGCGTATGTGCAAACGGTTGCAAAGAACTGGGCTTATGCGGGTGTTCGCACGGTGGACGCAGTACGTGAACGACTTGAAACCGAGGCTGGTGACAAAGCAAGTGTTCTTAAAGTATTAAAAGCACTTGGGTCAAAGAAAACACCCGAACCCGAGGATTACGAACTTTGGAAGAAGTGGCGTAACGGACTTGGATTTTCCGAAGACGTTATATTGTTCGTCGCAAAAAAGGTCAAGGGTTCTGTTATGCGTCTTGATGCGATGTTGTTGAAATATTTCGAGATGAAGCTTTTTGAAAAGGATGACATTATAAATTTCGAAGAACGCAAAAGTTCACTTGTATCGCTCGCCCGTGAAATTAACAAAAAGATTGGCGTGTATTACGAAAATGTCGAATCTGTTATCGAACAATACATTACCAATTGGCAATTAAAGGGCTTTGATAACGAGACACTTGTTGCAATTGCTGGATATTGTTTCAAGAGTGGAATTAGAACTCTTGACGGTATGGACAAGGTCGTGAACAAATTTTTCAAACAAGGAATCACAAGTACAAATGCGGTAGACGAATTCGTTGCAAGCCGTGTTAACAAAGATAAAGAAATTAAGGAAATTTTGGTCAAGCTTGGATTGTCACGCGAAGTTACAACTTTTGACCGAGATGTTTATTCGACCTGGACAACCGAGTGGAACTTTTCATCCAAGATTATTGAATATGGTACTAGCCTTTCACATGATAAAACATCGCCTATGGGTTACCTTAATCGGATTTTGGCGAACTGGCACGCAAAGAATGTAACCACAGTCGAAATGGCAAAGCAACATTCATTAAAAGAAACAAATTTACCCAATAGTCAAAAGTTCATCAAACACAGTTACAGCGACGGTGAATTAAACCGCGTCTTTGCCGAAATCATCGAGTAGGAGGACATATGAACAAACAACGGATTTACGACCAAATCATTGCAGAAGAAAGACAACGACGTGATGCTGTGTACGCCACCGCCCTTTTAAACGATTCATTTGCAAAACTTGATTTGGAAGTCCGCAATCTTACACTTGATATGGCTCGTGCAACAACAAAGACAAAAGAAGCAGAAATTGCAAAGAAGTTAAAAGATGCAACACCAAAACGTGACATTGCTTTTGCAAAATCCTACAAGATAAAAGATCTGGAAAAAGAACTAAAGACAAAATTGTTTCTTTTAAGTGGACTTACAAAAATTAAAACAGATTTCTCAAAACCACCGATTGGGCTTGAAAATGTGTACAATCACCTTGAAACATTTGTTCGTGAATTTCCTAAAAATAAAAAACCTAATCGAGTGATTTCGGGACCGACTGGAACTGGAAAAACATATGCCGTGCAAACCCTTGGTAATTCATTAATTGAAAGCCGCCAAAGTGTTCTTTACGTTACTGCATTTCAATTAATCAACAGATTCAAGAGCTATTGCTTTGAACGCGACCAATTGGCATTCGACGACATGATTGAATGTGATGTGTTAATTATTGACGACCTTGGGACCGAGCCTGTTATTAAAAATATCACCGACGAGTATTTATATAATTTGATTAACGAACGCTATACACGCGGCAAATCGTTTATTATTACAACTAATCTTGACCGCGATATGATGACCGAGCGTTACGGTGACCGAATTTCAAGCCGCGTCTTTGCAAAAGAAACAACAGCCGAAATTAAGCTTGGCGGAATTGATTTAAGAACAAAATAAAAAGTTACCATCAAGGTAACTTTTTTTCTGTGTTAATTATACTTCTATCCATCTTGCATAGAAACTCATCGGACCATTTGAGGTACCTGGAATTGAAAAGTGTCTTTGCCCTATGAAGCTTGGGTTATCGTACCAGCCAATAAAGGTAAGTCCATTGAAATCTGGGTTGCTTGCTGCGAAATTGTGCATGTATTCGCTTGTTGGCAATATACGTGAACTTGGGTCCCAATGAAAATATTGCCTTTCTTCTACTATTAATGAATTTGGATTAAGACCACCGCTGAAATTAAATATTATTATGTTATGTCCATCGATGCCTGGGAAATTTTCCCATTCGATATCCCAAATTGCATACAGAGTCCAATTCACCGCCATCAACACATTTGCATTAGGCGCAAAGGCAACTACTTTGTTACGTGCGTTTTGTTCGCTTGTAGCCCATCCAAGGAATCCTAAATCAATGTGACTTGGAATAAAGTTACCCATAGTTACAATGGTGTTCTCGGGCCAACGCTTTGTCATTGTCATTGACGTATCATTTAACGGATTACCAATTCGAAGCTCCATAGTCCGCCATGCCGCCTCGGTAAACACAGCATGCAACGTCGTATTAGCCGTAACTTGATTGTTAAAGTTCCAATGGGTCACACCGTCCTGGACATTGGACCAATGGCTGAAATGATATCCGAAACGTGTTGGGTCTGGTGGTCTTGTAATTGATGTTCCCCAATTAATTGTTTGGTCGGGAACATTGCTTCCGCCATGCGTATTAAATGTTATTACTGGGTTTCTTCCCCATACCGCATGTAATGTGTTTGTTGCGTTAATTGTGTTGCCTGCGGTAATCAAAGTATTAAATAACCATGGTGTACCACCCACCGCGTTTGACCAATGACGGAATGTATAATTCGTTCGTGTTGGTTCGGGCGTCAATATTGCAACTGCGGTATTATTTGGTATTTGGACAACCACGTCCGCACCATTACCGCCTATGTTACCACCTTGTAAATTAAATGTTATGGGTCGGGTTGGTGTTGCGTTGTTGGCGTTGTGGTAATACATACCAACGAATGCATGTATGGTCCTAAAGGAACTGGTATCCCCCGTATTTGTCGTCCAAGCTGGACGCCAATTCGCTTTGCTTATTGGTACAATTATACTTGTGGCTCGCTGAGAGACTTGTGCAGTCGATATTGCAAAGTTATTATGATGGGCAGCCGTCGTTGCAGGCACAAGGAACGCGCCTTTAAGAAACATTCCAAATGGTGCATCACTTGTCAAAGCTATTTCAACATTCAATGTAGTTGCGTTTTGTGAATGCAATCTTGTCTGCACCCAAGCAGGGAAATTTGTGTGATTTGCAAATGTCGTTGTATTTGCATTCCCAGCCAAAGGCACACGTGTGTTGGTTTGCCATAACCTGAAAAGTCCGCTGTTCGATTGTAGGTTGGCTTGAGTAGTATTTGCAACCACAGGAGCGGTGTATATGATATTACCAGTTATACCACCATTTCTCGTTCCACCGATAGTTGTTAAGTTTCCCCAGCGCCAGGCTGTACTATATCCATTTCCAATTTGAGTCCCTACACTTCCAGTCCATGCTACCGTTGTAACGGTAAATTGTGTGTACCTTCCAACTGTTGATGCAGACCATCTTTGCAAACTGCTCTCAATACCAGCTGCGTTACTCCAACTCCACCAGTATGCACCTTGTGAAGTTGTAGAATTATTCATATTGGTTACAGGAGCTGTGCTATTATTTGAAGCAGCACTCCACCAATCATCTGTGTTACTCCACCATCCATATGGTATACTACCAAAAATATTACCAAAATCTAATGTAACCGATCTTTGTAAGTTATTAGCGAAAGCCGACATACCTGATTGAACAGTTATAGTTCTTGTAGTTTCCCACAATGATCCGCCACCGTAATCAACTGGCAGAGCATGAGGACCTCTACCACTAACTGGAGTAAACCCTCTGACCGTTGACGTTGGTGCACTTATATGTAACTGTCCAACGGTCATTGCCGAATCGCCAACGGTTACCAACCCAGATGAGTTTACAGTCGAACCACCAATTGTTGGAACATGATGATTTTGAATTGTAAGCGGTACATGCGTATTGGTCGGCGTTGCTGCCAATGGGTCGGTCGTGTCCCTATTCATCGAAAAGACGATGCCTATAACTACGGCACATACTACAAAAACACCTGCGAATGCAAGCGCGGCTATACGGGATCTTTGGATTCTCTTGTTTGGTGCGTTCATATCACACCACCTTGGAAAGGGTTACAAGATTTGCCCCCCCCCCGTATATCTATTATTCAGCATTTCAATACCTCCGACGTTCTTCTTTTGTATTCAATCTTACCTCAATCTAGTATTATTTTGTCGAATTGTCAAATGTTTTATGCATGGACAAGA
>WRBV01000007.1 GCA_009784375.1 Bacillota bacterium
ACCCTCCGCCACCGTTCCACGCCAACCATCAAACGCACCAAACGGACTGCGCGGAGCATAATACCCACTTGCCGTTATCACACCATGACCATTTGAATTTGAAGTGAAACGGGGTTGGTGCCAGGTACCACCGACAGCCAAGCTAACCGCCCTATACGTATTCAATCGACCGCCCGAGACACTATAGTTTTGCAGATTAGAGTTTCTATCCACCGTTCGCATAATTTTATTACGAAGCTGTGCACCATCTAAATCAGGATTTACCGATAACATAAGTGCTGCAGTACCTGCTACATGGGGGGCGGCAAGCGAGGTTCCCCAAATTGGGGTACCCGTGATATTCATCCAATTGGTTGTATTGATATAACCACCACCAGACCTTGTTGTAAGCGTACTTATCCCTGGGGCGAAAAGATCTACTGTTGTTCTTCCATAATTTGAACCTCGTGCCTCCCTCCAAAAAGCATAATTACCAGTCCCAAAAAAATTTCTATAAAGAACTCTTCGATTATTTTCATCCGATGCACCGACAGAGATCACATTTCCGCCAATATTGTATCGTGGATGTGAATATGATGACGGATAGTTGGCTGTGCTGTCGTTGTTATTGTTACGATTTCCAGCCGCAGCTACAAATAAACCGTCAAAATCTCTTAATGCATTGACTAGATTAGAATAAAAGCTAAGACTTTGCAAGCTGGCATTTAAGATAGGTATATTATGATAAATGGCATGACGAACAGCTTCATAGACATCACTCATCCAAAATTGACCATTATTATTAGCAACTCTCAAAGAAACCAATCTTATATTCTGTGCGACTCCTGTTTTTCCATTATTATCTGAAGCAATTAATCCCGCCATCCGAGTCCCATGACCCTCTATATCTATTAAAGGATTTTGTGGTTGTGATAAAACAAAATCTCTATGTAACACGCCATCTGGATCTGGATGTATAAGATTTCTCAGCGACGGATGTGTAGCATCAATCCCAGTATCCAAAATACCAACCTTTATATATGGGGAACCTGTTGTTATTTGCCATGCATCATTCGCACGAATATTCCTTATTCCCCAATTTTCTGTCATTGATGTATTTGAAAATGGTTCAATTCCAAAATCGCATTGATATTCTAGAGAATGGTTACCATCAATTGCGAGTGAATTAAAATTTATATCTAAATCTTCTATTTGTTCCATTTCTTGTGTATAAAAAACTGGCATAAATAAAATCATACATAATAATGAGGAAATTCCCATAACAACCAATTTTTTCATTCAACTTTTCCCTTGTTGCTTTGATTTTTTTTTCCTTTCTTTCTATTGCGATACCCCAGAAAAAGAAATAAAGCGCCAATAACAAAAAGCGAAACGGAAAGGACTATTAAAAGCGGAAAAAAAATATCCCATACTTCACCTCCTCGCTCTAGAGGTAATCCTGAATCTCTCCTATCTGACCGTGTAATTTGTATAATAAAAACGAGCATCCCAATTAAAATACTTTTTGCAATCAAACATAAACCAAAAATTGCCTTTCTATTCATAAACCCCCTTTAAATTTAGTATATCAATAAAAAGATACGCGTCAACAATTTTTGTCATAAAGTTACTTCATTTAACCTACCTTAATTTAATAATGTGTTATCAATACTTGCTATTGCTTTGAGATTTGGTTGTGACAGCAGGTTATTTTCTTCTGCGTAAACCAGCGTAAATACGCTACCATCTCTCCACACAACAATTCTATTTGCAAACGCCCAATCAATCGTGACCCCACCAATATAAATTGGCACAATTCCACCTGGGAAAGATATAACAGAATTAAATTTTACAACAATATGCTCCTCAAACACACCGTATTCCCTCTCTATTTTCAAGTCATTTATATTAACGCTATCATCAATTGGCTTAATCAGTTGATAAAAATAATCTTGAGTTATTCTGTTTCTTAATTCAGAATCTAAACCATTGCCGTTTCCACTTCCACATGCTACCAACACAATTGTTGTTACCACAAGCATCAATGCTAGTACAATTAATCTTGTCGCACCCTTCATTGTTATCTCCTTTATTACAAGAGTTGCTCTTGCATAATTAATTATATCAACATAAACATATACTCGTCAAAGGCTTTTATCATTATTAAAATAATCTTTGCTCCTTCTTAATTAAAACTATCAAACAAATCACCAACCCTATATATATCGCCCTTTTCTTTGTCATATTAATTTCTTATCCTTTTTATTGTCCACCTTGAAATAACTTTGTTTCCTTTACGAAGAAAATGTTATATATTATATAATAGGAGAAAATCAATATGAAACTTGCTACTGTATCTGAATTACTTGCGTGGGCTACCAAAAATAATCGTGCCGTATGTGCGTTTAACGTAAACAACATGGAATTAATCCAAGCGGTTGTAAATACCGCGGATAAAATGGGATTGCCTATTATATTACAGATTTCAAAGGGCGCACGAAATTATGCAAGCATGCCCTATTTGGTGAAACTTGTGGAAGCCGCGACGTCTACAATCAAAATTCCCGTTGCATTGCACCTTGACCATGGGGACAGTTTCGAAATTTGCAAAGAATGCCTTGATGCTGGTTTTACAAGTGTGATGATTGATGGAAGTCATTTGCCGTTCGAGGAAAACATAGTATTGACAAAACGCGTTGTGGAATATGCAAAAAAAACTGGTGCATCGGTCGAAGGCGAGCTTGGACAAATTGCTGGAATAGAGGAACATGTACAAAATGAATACAGTCTTTACACCGACCCAAGCGTTGTTGCGGAATATGTAAAACGAACAGGTGTTACAAGTCTTGCAATTTCAATCGGCACGGCACATGGTGCGTTTAAATACAAGGCACCTAACCCTACCCTGCGCCTTGATATACTTGCCGAAATTCAAAAGCAAATTCCTAATACCCCGCTTGTTTTACATGGCGCAAGCTCGGTTACCCCAAGTGATGTCGAAACAATTAACAAGTTCGGCGGCAAAATAGAAAAAGCATATGGTGTAAGCGAATCGGTTCTTGCCCAAACAATTCCATTAGGGGTAAGAAAAATAAATATAGACAGCGACATTCGCCTTGCATTTACGGCAAAACTTCGTGAACACTTTCACAAAAACCCAGAACACTTTGACCCTCGCCAATACTTGGGCGCGGCACGAGAACACGTTACTCATGTAATACGCCGAAAACTTGAATCATTTTCGAAATGATTCATTGGACAAAAATCTAGAACGATTTTCCTAGGTCATAAAAAAAGACTCTCATAAGAGTCTTTTTATTATTATTTCGATTTTGCAATTTTTCTTTTAAAGGCAAGGAATGACAAAACGAATCCAAGTATAATAATGCCACCAATCCATAAAAGTGCCTCGAGTGTCCGTGCCTCACCTATTCCAAGGAATAAATAACGTAAGGTATCTATAATGGGTGTTACTGGTTGATATTCTGCGAAATAACGGAATGCGGCAACCATAGTTGCGGTTGGAACAAACGCACTTGACAAAAACACAAGTATTTGTGCAAGACCAGACATCCCCGATGAAGATTCCACAGTCTTACATAAAAGACCAAATAATACCCCAAGCCATGACATAGCAAGAACAAAACCAATGATTATTCCTATCGCGCCAAACCATTGTCCGACATTGGCATCGGGTCTGAAACCCATTGCGAAACCTACTGCGAATAACAAGGCTACTGCAATCAGAGTCCTTGTTGTTGCGGCAAGAACATGACCCACAATAAATGATGTTCTTGATATTGGCAATGAAATGAATCTATCCAAAACACCTTTTAAAGAATCGTTACATACGACCGCCGCTTGGGTCATTGACCCTTGACAGATTGCAACCGCCATCACACCAACAAATAAAAAGTTAATATAAGACACCCCAAAGTGAGCCTCGTCCATGGCACCACCAAATATATAGGTAAACATAACCAACAAAACAACAGGCAAAATCACAGCAATAATAAAAGTACTTGGATCTCTCCATGAAAGCTTCATACATCTTTTATACATGTTATGGCAATCGCGTAAATATTTCTTTGTACTAGTCATTCTTTGCCTCCTTTTTCTTTACAATGGAAAGAAATACATCTTCCAAGGTTGGCATGTCTTTTTCATATTCATAAGAAGCTTGATTTTTCAACCCCTCTTTCAACTCCCTTGGTGTTCCGCTTGAAACAATTACACCCTTATCCAAAACGGCAACAAAATCGGCAAGTCTTTCTGCTTCTTCCAAATATTGTGTCGTAAGGAAAATAGTTGTGCCCGCATCCTTTAAATCTTCAATTATCTTCCAAAGACTTAAACGACTTTGTGGGTCAAGTCCCGTAGTCGGTTCATCAAGGAATATAATCTGCGGACTTCCAAGCAAGCTCATTGCTATGTCGGTTTTTCTTCGCATTCCACCCGAATATGTTCTTACTAGTTTGTCGGCGGCTTTTGTAAGTTCAAACATTTCAAGTAATTCATCAATTCGAACCTTATAATCTTTAAGATGACGAAGCCTTGCCACAAGATGCAAATTTTCTCGCCCAGTTAACATTTCATCAACCGCCGCATATTGCCCAGTCAAGCTTATACATTCTCGAACCTTGTTCGGCTCTTTGATTAAATCATGACCACATATTTTAATCTCACCCGAATCCGACTTTAAAAGTGTTGCAAGTATGCGGACTATTGTGGTCTTTCCTGCCCCATTACTTCCAAGTAACGAGAAAACTTGACCCTTGTTGACCTGGAAATTTACGCCTTTTAAAACTTCGTTGGTCGATTTTCTTGATTTAAACGATTTACGCAAATCTTTAACTTCAATTATTGTTTCCATGTTGTCAATAATATCATATGCATACCCACGCCACCAAAAGATTTTTGGCAACCAATAGTTGACAGATTAAAGTACATCTGATTTTTTGTGCACTATGCACAAAAAATCCTCTTGACATCATATACTATGTAATGTATAGTATTACGCATAAGGGAGTATAAATGGATAGTCAAATTAAAAAAGGCTTGATTGATATCTGTGTCCTTGCCGTACTCACCAAGGGTGACAGCTACGGGTGGCAGATAATCAAAGACCTTGAAAACATCATTACCATTTCGGAAAGTACGCTCTACCCTGTGTTAAAACGGCTGGAGACGGGTGGACAGATTAAATCGTACGAAGTACCGCATAATGGACGATTGCGAAAGTACTTCAAGATACTTGGCTCGGGACTTGACAAATTACAAGGGTTCGAACAAGACCAAAAAACATTGATGCGGATTTACAGCTTTGTACAATCAGCAACACAGAAAAAGGAGGAAAACAATGACAAAGCAGAAATTTCTGGACAATCTGAAGAAACAGACGAATGATGACCAACTTGTCGCCTATTATGATGAACTTATAAGTGACCGTATAGAATCGGGTGAAGACGAAAAAACGGTAATGGCATCCTATGATTTAAATCGGGTTCTGCGCGAACACGAATACAAGGCTATGGAAACAAAACTTGTAGAAGTAAGTAAAAGTAACAAGCGATGGAAAATCTGGGTGGTAATATTGGCGTTATTCAGCACGCCTGTAACAATCCCACTTGGAATTGCTTTTCTTGCCGTTGTGTTCTCTCTTGCTATTACTGCTCTTTCACTTTTTGCAGCAGGTGTACTTGGTGGGATTGCATTAATTGGCGGTGGCATCCAGATGATAATCAATGGTGATTCGGCTGCGTTCGTTGTGCTTAATATGTCGGCTGGGCTAGTTGTTCTTGGAATTATGGGAATAATCGGGGCAATCTTTACAAGACTTATAATCCGATTCATCAGATGGATGTGCGTAAAATTATTTGGAAGAACACAAAAAAGACAGATACAGGAGGTACGTGTAAATGAAAGTATTTAATTGGATATTCATCGGTTTTATTATTGTCGGAGCAATCGGTGGAATAGTAGCGCTCAGCATATATCGTTTTGATTTCAGCAGCGTCTGGGCAGACATGACAAATATCCCAGGCTATACCCAAACCGAGAGACGTTTTGGATTAGATGATGTCAAGGACAAAATTACAATCAACCTGCGTAACGAAAGTCTAGTAGTAAGAACAGCAGACACCCAAGAAGTTGTAATATCTTACTGGGTTCGCAGCGATTCGGATTCAAGCTATGATATAGAAGATTATGAACTTGCATTCACCATGGAACGTGACTGGAGAGTAAGGAATTGGTTTGGAGGATTACGATTTGGTACACCAGTACAACATCGTGTGTACATCACCCTTCCCCAAGACTTTGACACCGTTCTTCATCTTAACAATCGTAATGGTTCAATGCGTATATATGGTCAAAATTTAGAACTGCAGGAATTCAGAGCAACTAATCACAACGGTTCAATCCGATTATCTGGATTAACCGCAGAAGAGCAAATCTATACACGTTCAAACAACGGTTCCATTAGAATCAGCAATGCTACGGTGACTGGCTCGGAAGGACTTATAGAAGCACGTTCGAACAATGGTTCAATTCGTATAATTAATTCGGAAGCTTACTCTGTTATAACAAGAACAAATAATGGAAGCACAAGAATAGAACGCGGAGCATTCAAAAATGTACACGCAACAACAAGCAACGGATCGAACCGAATTGAAATTGTTGGAAATCAAGCAGACTTTACAATTACTATGACAACAAGAAATGGTTCAAACAGACTTAACGGCAACAGAATATCAAGTGGCACACGAGGCGAGGGACCAAACCCAATCCACATTCAAAGCAGCAATGGAAGTAATAGATTGAGCTTTAGATAACATCTGTCATATAAAACCGCCCTCTGGGCGGTTTTATTTTTACGCATAATTGAAGAATAAAAACATTTTTATCTAAAAAAAGATATGTTATAATGATGTATGCACCACGAAACTGATGAGATTATGACTGTTTTCGGTTTATCGATTTTGTATCTATGCTTTTTTGCTGGACTCGGGGTACTGATCGCTTTTTTCCCATTGGTTGCAGGTATTGTAATTGGTGCATTTTTGTTTTTATGTCTTATTATCGGTATTGTTGTGTCGATGAAAGACAAGCTTGAATTCGAATCCTATTCATATACACTATGGGAAGCCTGTGTAATTTACTTTGTTGTTATGATCTTGCCTACTGGACTAGGTTCTGGCGCTACTTTCCTTTTTAAACATGATTTACTTGTTGGCGGTATTGTTACAAGTGCTATCGTAGGAATTTTGCTTGCAACAGGAATTACAATAGTCATAAAAGCCATAAGAAAAAGTAAATTCTTAACAGAAAACAGCCTGCCGATTCTTAAACTACGCCGCCTTAACAGAGAAACGCAGTTCCTCCAAGTAAAAAGTTATTACAAAGTAAGAGTAGTGTTTTCTTCTAAACAAGATTACGAGAAAAAATACGGAGATAAACGTGTCTATAAATTTATCAATGAATTTGCCAAAAACAATACAGAACAAATGGAAAAGACAATCAAAGATACTAGATCAAATCTTGAACTATATGAGAAATATATCCAAGAATACGACAAACTATATAATACTTTATATAATAAAGATTCCGATCTTATACCGTCCAAATTAAAGAATGATGAATACTTTTTATTTATAAAACAAAAGAAAAGAAGACCCGTCTTTGATATCACGGTTGAATTTGAAATTAACTATGGCAATCCTTTTAAATTGGATAGAAAAAAATTTAAGCTGGCAGATATCGAGACCCAGTTGGCTGTTATACAAGATGAACTTTCTGCCAAACAGAAAGAAAAAGAAAAGCCGACTCGTCAAAAACAACCACGAGTAAATAATATAATAAAGAACGAAACAATTGATACAAAAATAAACCAAAAGGAGAATGAAACCGATATGTTCAGAAAAAAAGGTGATACTCACATTATTTTCAATATCGGACAAGTTAATGGATCTGTAGCTGGTGGCGATATTGGAGTACAATATTTTAATCAAATACTTAACAAAGATTTTATCCAGACCAGGAAAATTAATATTGATGACGTTACCCAGTTTATCGAGCTTTTAAAATCCGAGATTAAAAACGAAACCCCAGAAAAGAAAGAGCAAATCACAACCAAACTTGCCGAATTGGAACAAGAAACCAAAAAACAAAAACCCGACAAATCAATAATTAAAGGGATGCTTGCAGGAATGAAAAATTTGGTATGTTCAGTCGGAGTTACTGTTGCCGCAGAATTTGCAAAACGCTTTCTAATGCCTTGATTTAAAAAAGGCGACTTCGTCGCATTCTTCGAATGCCCTCTATGCATTTTTTGGACATTAATGTAATGTATTTATGAAAAATCGTTGAGCGATTTTTCTGAGGTCATAAAAAACGGTCATAAGCGACCGTTTTTGTTTTTATCTTCCCATTGATTGTTGCATTGCTCTTTCACGAATTGCTTGGCGTTCGGCTCTTTCTTGTTGCTCAACTTGTTGTCGTCTTCGTGCTTGCAATTCGGCGGCGACATTTGCCCTGCCCTCTTTTACTTCAAAATTTGCGTGACCTGAATATCTGTGCATGTTTTGTTGGATTTGGTGTGGCAAATGCTGGTTATGATGTGGCATACCATAGTAATTTTCCATACCTCGATGTTGATAAGGGTTCTCGCCTACTGTGCGTGGGTGAACATATCTTTGGTGATAAGGCATATTGCGTTCGTTAATGGTTTGGTTGTGCGGATTTGCTGCATTTGTGTTTTTATTATTTGTACCAACACCAACTGCGATTGCGGTAACAACCATAGCAAGCGACAATCCACTAAGCGCAAAAAACGCAATTTTCCCAGCACGCTCACGCTTGAATTGTTTGTCAATTTCTTCTATCTCTTTCATCTCTTGTGTAGTTGGATCACGTAAATCAATTACGTCCCCATGTGAATTTCTTGTGTGATTCATTGAATGGCTTCCTTCAAATTCGTTGTACATATTTGTACCTCCTTGGAATCCAGTATCTGCAAAAGATAAAAATATATACATCCAAAGAAAAACGACCATGTCGGTCGTTTTAGAAATGTTATTTCCCAGGCTCTGGCGAATATGGAACGTAAATTGTTTCACCAAGAAACTCGACTGTATATCCTTGTGGTTCTCTGTATCCGCTTGAATTCAAATCATCATTTCCTTGGCTGTTGTCTTGATTGTTTTCTTGGTTACTAGAATCCGCATCATTGTTATCTTGGTCATTACTGTCATTGTTTTGGTTGTTTGAATCAAGGTTACAATCATTGTTATTATTGTTGTTATTTTCCTGTCCATTTGAATTCAAGTCACTATTGTTTTGGTTATTGTTATTCTGGTTATTTGAGTCCAAGTCACAATCATCGTTTCCATTGTTGTTATTGTTGCCTTGTCCGTTTGAGTTCATATCGTTGCCGTTATTATTATTGTTCTGATTGTCATAGTTTTCTGAATCCAGGTCACTATCATTCTGGTTATTGTTATTGTTATTGTTATTGTTATTATTGCCACCGCCAGAGTTCAAATCATTATTATCCTGGTTGTTGTTGTTATTGTTCTGACCGCCAGAATTTAAGTCGTTATTACCTTGATTATTATTACCGCCACCTGTTGATCCGCCACCACCACCACTCACATTGTTAGTAACATTAGTCACATTTGTAACATTGGTTGTTTGAGATTGAGTTTGTTGTTGTTGTTCTTCCACCAAAAGATTAATGGTTAATGTAAGATTTTGTTGTTCTTGCTGACGCGATACTTGGGTTCTTGTATAAAAACCAAAATCATTCACAGGTTCTTCTTGTTCATCCTCTACAACTGGCACATATGCTGCTGGTGGGCATTCTGCTGGAGCTGGTGCTGTGGTTTGTGTTCCAACATTTCGTACTGGAGCATTGTTTCTCCAATTCTTTTCTTGCCTTTCCGTGATTTTTACACCCTCGTGACGAAGTGCAGCTACAAAGAATGTATAGATATCGTTATATGAGTCGCCTCTGTTTGGGTGGCTGAAGTGCTGTATTGCACGTCTTTCTGCTCTTGCAAATGCACGAAGGTCAACAAAGCTGTCTGAGAGACCTGATGTGTTTCTTGGGTTTCTTTCACGCATGATGTATGCACTTATTCTGAATACTGCTTCTTCAAGGTCGTTTAATTCTTGTGGAGAAATTGCAAGGTTTGGCATAAATGAACCGAACTCTTGTCCCATCGCAACACTTGTCATTCTTGACATTCTTGAAAACATTGATCCTGATCGACCTGTGCCTGCATTCTCTTCACCTGGTTCTACTATCTCAGGTGCTTGTGTGTCTTCTACTTCGACCACAGGTACTTCAGACTCGTGGTTTCCTTGTGCTTCTTGCGCATATGTGGTTGCGGCATTGTTATAAACCGCCATCATCATACCAGCACCCGCTACAAACATTAATCCACCAACAGCCAAGTCTCTTCCGCTAAAAGGAATTTTTCTTGAAAGCTTGTCGAAAAAACCCTCTGGCTGTGTGTTTGCAATTGATTGAATTTTATTTATTGGTTTTCTTGCCATGTCGCATACCCCCTTATTAAATTCTTATATATTGTACCTTAAAATATGGATTTTGTCAATACCTAATATTGTTCTTTTTGGGTGTCAAAAAGAACCAAAAACCATCGGGGGGTTGCGACTCCCCCCGAACCCCCTAAACGCGGGGTGAAATTTATGCCGCCGCTTTGACGAAATATTTTTTTCTTTTTTATGCAATGATCTTTTTAACAAGGTGTGAATCCATTTAAAAAAATTCTCATGGTTAGTGTTTTCAAAAAAAGGACAAAGCCCTCTTTTTTGTAGTTTTGCGATAGCAAAAAAAGAATTATCTATTTATATATTCTTTGTACGTCATCAATTTATCTACGAACTTGTCTTCATTGACTTCGATTATACGATTAGCAACGGTAGACAAAATCTCCTCGTCATGGGTTGCAAACAACATAACACCTTTGTACTTTACCATGCCTTCGTTAAGCGAGGTTATTGATTCCAAATCAAGGTGATTGGTAGGTTCGTCAAGTATCAAAAGATTTCCACGATTTAACATAGTCTTTGCAAGCATACAGCGTACCTTTTCCCCACCCGAGAGAACATTTGCCTCTTTCTGGGATTCTTCACCAGTAAACAACATCCGCCCAAGCCAACTGCGCACAAATGTTTCGTGTGTATCTGTCGAGAATTGTTTTAACCAATCCACAAGGTTAAGGTCGACCTTGTCAAAGTATTCTGAATAATTTCCTGGTAAATAACTTGGGGTAATTGTCTTGCCCATTGTCACTTCGCCTGAATCTGGTTGAATTTTACCCATGATACAATCGAATAGTTTAGATATAATAAGACTCTTCTGTGACAAGAACCCAATCTTATCACCCTTGTTAACACGGAAAGATACGTTCTTGAAATAGCCTTTTAATGACAGGTTCTCGACAACCAATATCTCGTTTCCAACTTCACGCTCCATCTCGAAATTGATATATGGGTACTTACGTGAACTTGGTTTGATGTCTTCTATCTTTAGATTCGCAAGCTCTTTCTTACGGCTTGTTGCTTGTCTACTCTTCGATGCGTTTGCACTAAACCTTGCGATGAAATCCTTTAATTCCTCGGCACGTGTTTCTGCTTTTTTGTTTGCTTCTTTTTGTTGACGCAAAATCAACTGGGATGTTGCGTACCAAAAGTCATAATTCCCCATAAACATAGAAATTTGCGAGAAATCCACATCACAAATATGAGTACAGACCTTGTTCAAAAAGTGTCGGTTGTGCGAAACAATAATAGTTGTATTTTTAAAATCAAGCAAGAAATCTTCCAACCAATGAACACTTTTGATGTCAAGATTGTTAGTCGGCTCGTCCATAATCAATACGTCTGGGTTTCCAAATAATGCGCGTGCAAGCAATACTTTGACCTTTATTTTCGCGTCAAGATCGCTCATCATAATGTCATGATGTACCGAATCAATTCCAAGTTCGGATAACATCATGCGCGCATTAGCATCAGCCTCCCAACCATCAAGTTCGGCGTATTCGTTCATAATAACCGCCAATCTTTCACCCTGTTTATCAGTAAGTTGGTCACCAAGTTCATACAATGCGTCTTGTTCGACCTTTAATTTGAACAGTTTTTCATGTCCAGAAATCACGGCATCCACCGCGGTCATATGGTCGAATTCATTTTGGTTTTGTGAAAGCACAGACAAACGCTTGCCTTTTGGTATAACAACTTCACCTTTGTTTGGTGAAATCTCGCCACTAAGGATTTTTAAAAAGGTACTCTTTCCTGCACCGTTTGCGCCGATAATACCGTAACATTCTCCTGGATGAAATTTCAAATTAACATCCTTGAAAAGTACGCGCTTTCCATATTGAAGTGAAACATTTTGTGTTGTAATCATAGTGGATATATTAACATACAAAAGTCTTTCGGGCAAGCGGTCTACCGCTTAATAATACTCTCATTAAAACGCAAACTTGGCTCAATGCCCATAAGGTCGCATATTGTCGCCGCTATGTTCGTCAATCCAAATTGCCCATCCATGACTTGAAACTTTCCACCCGCAAATGGCATTGCAATAAATGGAACTTGGTTGCTTGTATGTGTTGTACCCATTTTGCCGTTTTTGTCTATCATCTCTTCGGCATTACCGTGATCAGACGTAATTACAAAATTAATTTTTTCAGACGAACAAAGTTTTATAATTTTTCCAAGACATTCATCAACGGTTTTACATGCAATTACCGTAGCATCAAAATTGCCCGTATGTCCAACCATGTCTGGATTTGCCAGATTAAACTTTATAAAATCGTATTCGCCACTTTTTATTGCGCCTATTACTGTATCGGCTATTTCTTTTGCTCTCATCTGTGGTACGGTATCGTAGGCTGCACCCACTTTGTGCCCATCTATTTCAATCCATTTTTCTAACTTATCATCAATTGGCTTGCCACGATTACCATTAAAGAAATATGTTATGTGTCCAAATTTCACGGTTTCTGCAACAGTAAGTTGTCTTAAGCTATGTTCACATAGCCAATGTGACAATGTGTTGTCAATATTAGGTGGCGGACAAAGATATAAATCTGGAATTTTTAATTCGCTATCATATTCCATCAACCCAACAAACATACATTTGTCGATCTTTTTAAATTGGTCTTTTGTTATATATTTTCCGTCCTTGAACAACGCACATGTTTGAAGCGCCCGATCCCCACGATAATTTAACAGCAATACTGGTTCACCATTTTGAACAAGCCAATCTGGTTCCAATACAAACGGACTTAATCTCTCATCCGTCATAGTTGGGGCTTTTTCATATTCGGATTCAACCGATTTTTCTATATCATTTGTAATTGGTGCCTTGCCCTCTACAATCACTTCAAAGCCTGTTGTCAGAGCTTGTGGATTTGAATCATACCTATCCATAAATGCTACCGCTCTACCTGCCACAGTTGCTATTCTTGCATTGACACCATATTCTTTAATTAACTCATTAGTTTGCTTTATATATCGAAGAACACTTTGCGCGGTAACATCACGTCCATCCGCCAAAGCATGGATTGAAACCGTAACATCATCTTTAACACATTGCTTTAATGTATAGAATAAATGGTTAATATCACTATGTGTTCTTCCATTACTTAAAAGATGGATAATTTGCAATTTTTTACCTTGTGAATTTGCAACAATTTTTTTCCATGTTTCACTCTTGAATACTTCACCTGTTTCGAATGCATCGTCCAAAAGAGCAAGCCCTTGTTTGATTCTTTGCCCAGCGCCGATTGCGTTATGTCCTACCTCGGAACTTCCTGCATCCGATTCCGATACAAGCCCGACCTCGGGACCACTTGCCACAAGATTCGTAGATAGGAAATTTTCATATGCATTCCAAAGATTTTTCATACCTGCGGCATGTACCGCATTTCCATGTGTTTTGTCACTCATTCCAAGTCCGTCGATTATGCATAGCACCGTTTTATTTATATTTTTTGTCATGAAATGATTATATCATGTCTATTGATTTCATAAAAAGAAAAAACAGCCCACAGACTGTTTCTTTTCTTTTTATTATCTTGCTACTGTTGCCCAAAGCCCCCACGCATAGTAAATTTCGTACCAACAATCTGTGCAACCATGTCGGCTTTGATTGTTCCAAGTCCACTCATAATACCGTCAACTTGTGGACATTCAAGATATTCTTTTATATTTGAAAGTGTAACACCACCACCATAAAGGACTGGGATGTTACCTGCTGCTGGTAGTCCGCTTATTTTTTGAAGGGTTTTTCTCATAAAATCGACGATAAGGTCTGTGTATTCGCCCGAAGTATAGTGTCCAGTACCAATAGACCAAGCAGGCTGGTAACAGAATATCAACCTGTCCCATTCCTTGACACCAGACAAAATATCCATCATTTGACGTTCAATTATTACTCTTGTCATATTGTTGTTATATTCGGCAAGGTTTTCACCGACGACAATGACTGGTGTAATTCCACTTGCAAGTAATTGTTTTACTTTTTTATTGATTATTTGATCAGTATCACCAAGCGCACGACGCTCCATATGTCCGACTATACAATATTTTACACCAAGATCGGCAAGAACACTTGCGGTAACTTCACCAGTAAATGGTCCGTTTGAATATTGCGAACAATCTTGTGCACCAAGTCGCACAGTAGATGGCGACATATTCATTGCCGTTTCAAGATGAACAAAAGATGGGCAAATAATAACCTCGTGCATAAAAGATGCGGCTGGGGTCATAAGTTCTTGGTAGTATTTTTTTGCCTCGGCAAGGCTTGGCATATTTGCCTTGTGGCTTATCACGAAAATCGTACGACGTGTCATGGTGTTTCTCCTATCTGTATATTTTAACTTATTTTTACGTTTTTACCAAGCAAAGCTTCTACGCTGGCAAATTTTTTCCCTTCCAAGAATTCAAGACTTGCACCACCACCCGTAGAGACAAGTGTAAATTTCGAAGCAAGACCAAATTTTGTAACCGCGGCTACTGAATCGCCTCCGCCTATAATTGTTACTGCACCACTCTCCAGGATTGCATTTGCTATTTGCTTTGTTCCGTTTGCAAATTTCTCCATTTCAAAAACCCCTAGTGGACCACACCATATTATGGTGCCGCTTTTTGCTATGTGTTTTTTAAATTCATCGATTGTTTTTTCACCTATGTCTAACCCTTCCCAACCAGCTGGGATTTTTGTTGTTTGTACAATCATGGTATGTGCATCATTTGAAAAGCCATCTGCAATTACACTATCTAGTGATGTCACAAGGGTAACCCCAAGCTTTTTTGCTTCCTTAACAACTTGTTTACAATACTCGATACTTTCTTCATCAACTATTGAATCACCTACTTCACCACCAGCCGCTTTTGCAAAGGTATAACCCAATCCACCACCAATGAGTATAGTGTTTGCAACCTTTAACAAACCATCAATGACACCAATTTTGTCACTTACTTTTTTCCCACCAATTATGACCGTCAGCGGACGACGCGGATTGCTTATTGCTTCACCAAGTATTTTAATTTCTTTTTCCATCAAAAACCCAGCAACAGACGGAAGGTATTTGGTAATACCCTCAAGCGACGCATGCGCACGATGAGAAACACCAAATGCGTCATTAACATAATAATCGGCAAGTTGGCTGAGTTTCTTTGCAAACGCAGGGTCATTCTCGGGTTCTTCTGCGTAGAAACGAATATTTTCAAGTAAAAGAATTTGCCCGTCCCCAAGTTCAGATACCATTTTTTCAACTTCTGAACCTATACAATCTGGTGCCATTAAAACTTTTACATTTGGTAATAATTCACATAATCTTTCGTGTACTGGTTTTAGTGTATATTGTGTATCCGCTTTTGTTTTTGGTCGCCCAAGATGAGAACACAAAATAACACGCGCACCTTTGTCCACAAGATAACGAATAGTATCAAGACTTGCCCGTATACGGGTGTCATCCGTGATGTTCCCATCTTTATCCTGAGAAACATTAAGGTCGCTTCGTAAAAACACGCGCTTGCCTTTCACATTTGCAAAGTCTCTGATTGTTGCTTTGTCCATATCATTTTCCTCCCGCGGTGACCGCGAACAGTACGGAACATCATTCTTCAGTAATCCGCATATGTTTCACGTCACGCATTTTTAATTTATCCTTTCTATTATATCCTGCGGTGTTGTTTGTGTCATCCGATTTTCGCTCTCCACCGCAACTTGCTGTTCATTAATTATTGCCTTTTCTTGTGTCTTTAATTTTTGCTCTACTCGTGTTTCTTGTCTATTATTCTTTACTGGTTCGCTTAGATGAGTCCAAATCTCTTGCTCTGCTTCTACATTCGAATTTTGCAAGTTCGCAACCATAGGTGAACGTTCGTTGTATATTTGCTCAAACTGTTCTCGCCTTTTGTTCGTTTCTTGGTTAAATTCAAGCCTGCGATAATCTTGTTCGACTTGGTCACCCTTAACCTTTATCTTGCTTTCGGATTTATATAATTTTTGTGCATATGATTCTAATTTTGAATCCATGATGCCTAATCTGGTTACAAGCTCGGTAATATTCGGATTATCCTTCATCTCGTACTTATCAATAAGAAACTTCAATGCATCAGTCTGAAATGAATTAAAATCACGATGCCCCACCCTTGTTAAAACACGTGCGTTGTCTCTCATTATTTCAAGTTCACCCAATAACAACTTTGATTCTTCGCTTTCAGGCATCTTTGCTGTGTAACGCATGACCTGTTTTGCAAGACGTTCATGTTCGCGCTGAATTCTTTGGTTCAATACTCTACGAGTTGCTTGTTTTCCTTTAACTTTCTCTTGAGCTTGACCAAAGTGACAAATCAATGTATCGTCTTCGCTGTACCATAAACCCGTATCTTCATCCATTCTTGCATTCTTGTATATAGAAAACATTTCGGGGATACCCTGTCCGATCTCGGTTAAATAAGTAACCGCAATCAATCCAGACATCTCGTGAACATTCTCTCTTAAAAATAACTTGTCACCATCCAAAAGAAATCGGATTGGATTTGTATCCGCCGTTTGAATTTCAATATAATTCTTGCCAACATTAACTTTGTTCGGATCGTTAATGATAACCTTTGGCAAAGATTTCAAAGCCCCAACAATATCATCGTTAATATAGTAACGACCGCTACTATCAATATCACCTAGTAATTGAGCAATGTGTACACTCTTCATAGCACTCCTAAATTATGACTCTATTGGAAATTGCGGCACCGATTGTTACTTCGTCAACATATTCAATATACGCACCCATTGCCAACCCTTGCGCAAGTCTTGTAACTTTTACCCCACTCGGTTTTATAAGTGCCGCGATGTAACTTGCGGTTGCCTCGCCCTCGACATCAGGGTTTGTAGCGATTATAACCTCTTCTATGTTTTCATCACGTACACGAGTAATAAGTGATTTCAAGTTCAAATCATTTGGACCTTTTTTATTAAGCGGACTTATGACACCATGCAAGACATGATACTTGCCCACAAATGCCCCGCTCTTTTCAATTGCCATTGCATCACGCGGATCACGCACAACACAAATTGTCTTATTGTCTGCACGCCGTTCACATATCCCACAATTTTCTTCAACCGAGAAATTACCACAAGTCCGACACAATTTCACATTTTCCTTTGCACATATCATCGCATTTGAAAAGCTCTTTACAAAATCCATATCTGATTCAATAATTTGATACGCAAAACGCTCGGCGGTTTTGTATCCCACCCCTTGTAATTTTGTAAAATGATTAATAAGCGTCGCAATGCAATCTATGTTTTTCATAACGCTATTTTGCCACATTTGGGTTGATTTGTCTAATTGTTAAGAGTATGTCATCCTGGTCAGGGTTCGACGAAGTCGAGTTGCGACCGAGTATACGAGGAAGTCGAAGGATGACATATATAATGACTTGTGCACGATAATAAAATTCAGTTTTGCACATTTTCCTTCGCTCACCTCTCCACCAATTTTGCCACCATTATTGTGCTGTCGTCTGATGGGTTTTTTCCGCTGCGGTTTAATACCTCTTGCATAATTTCGTCGGCAAGTTCTTGCGGAGTCTTGGGTGTTAGGTTATTTATATAATTAGCAAGACCAAATCGGTCAAGTGCAAACGCGTCAAGAACCCCGTCACTTGCAATGACGATGTAATTACCTTTTCGTAACACCGCATGTGTAATTTTTGGTTGCATCTCGTCCAAAATTCCGATTGGCAATGAGCCTGCCTCTATCACCTCGACTTCGTCTTCCCTTTTTATAAATCCGTCGACCGCACCCATTTTTATGAAATCGACTTCACCACGGGCAAGATCAAATACAGTTATGTCAAGTGCCGAGAAAGTTTCACCACCAGTAATAGTCAATAACTGATTAACATTTGCCATGATAACCTCGTGTGGAAAATGTGCTTTGTAAAAATTTTCAACCAAGCTTAGCGCAAGTGTACTTGCTTTTTGTGCTTCAATTCCTGCACCCATACCGTCACAAATTGCCATCATTGTTCGATTAGATGTAATCTTTAAAACCGAGTATGTATCACCATTTTGTGGATTGTTATTCTTTCCTACTTGGGCAACACCAAATATTACGCTGTAACGTGGTGCAGTACGCAATATCACTACACAATATCCTGCTGTTTGGGCGTAATCGGTCGATTCCACTATCATCTTGTGACCACATATTTTACTTGTAACACTCTCTATCGCTTTATGTTCGGCATCATTTCGCGGAAGCAAAATATTTACTGTGTAATCTCCTCTATCATTAGTAATTAGACAATCGGAAACTACCACAGAATGGCAAAGCAAATCTTCTTTAATTCTGTCCGCCTTTTCTGGGTCGAACGTAATATTTTGTGTAAGCTCTTCTGCAAAGTTATTCATTAATTTTCCAACCCCATCGAATAATCCACTCATCAAAATTTTACCGCTTGCCATCTGTTCATTTTTTTTGTTCAGTTTAATTGTCTTGTCGATTAATTGATTAGTCGTTGAAAGTAATGTATTAAGCCGCCCACACTTCATCGATAACACAGGCGGTGTGTCCAAAAAATTCACACCACCCTTTTCAAGACCAGTTTTTGTCATCTGGAAAATTCCTATACGAACGGCCTCAACCTCTTGGACTGTGTTTTTGCAATTTGCTTTTGCTGCACAATTTTCACATGTGCTGCTGATTATATTTTGGGTTATTAAATTAGCACTCTCGGTTGTGTTTAGATCTGGCGTTATCATGCCTTTGTAAATATTACTCATCTCGGAAAAGACCGAACCCAGATTTGTTAACCTGTGATAGGTACCTATACGATTTTGATTAATTGTATTTTTTGCCGCATGATTTTGGTCAAGCATATAAAAGTTAAAATTAATAAACGAAAGAACTCGCTTTGGCGTAATCACGAATATAGCGATTGCAAGCAGAATTGGTATTATCGAATAAATGTCATAAGTTATATAAGCCCCAAAATATGTTCCCAAAACAATGTCTGTTAACACAAGTGCGACAAGCGAATAATAAGGATGCTTTGTTTTAAACCCAATTACAACAATACATAACAACGCATATATAGCGACAAAATTAAGATTCAATGCAAGAAAACTTCGTCCAAGTCCAAGACAAATCGCAACCATCAATGTACCCTTTGGCGAGAACCAAAATACACCACACAATATAACAAGAATAGATACAAACTTGTGAATTGAAAAATATGGGTTTTCAAGCCCACCTAACCCCAAAGCAAATACAACTACAAAAATACTTAGACAAATCTTCTGGTCAATTGTCCATGGAATTTTTCCACGACGAATCTTTGCCGTTTGGATTAATATAATCGCCGTGAACACAAAAATCGCACCAACCAAAACACTTATGATTGCTTGGAAAAATGCTTCGGTGAATCCATATGCAATATATGCGTTTGTAACATATATTACCTTTGATATAACAAAAGCCGCAACTGTTGCATAAATGTCTGCACGAAATTTGAGTTTAAGTTTAGAAATTTTCTTTTCAAATACAATTGCGAATATTACAAAAACAACAACAGAAAAAGCATTTGCAATCACCGCGCTTTGTGAAAAATCCACAAAGAACGATAAAACAAAAGTAATCGGAGCGGTTATATAAATTTTAAGCGGCAAAAAAATACTGGAAAATAAAAAAGCAATAGCAAATGGTGAAATACCTGCATCAATGTTCGCCATCCACAAAACAAGGACAACAATTGTGAATGCAAAGTATTTGAATACTGTTGTAAGTTGCTTGTACGTATTCTGTTTCGCCACATAGTTTTATAACATCCAGACGTCTATGATATTTGGTTGAAGTTGGGGAAATTTGACGAAATTTGAATTATTGTTGTTTATTCTCCAGCACTTCAACTATTGCATCGGCGATATGCTTGGCAAGTTCTTTTCGATATTCTTCGGTTGAGAGCTTTTGCTCTTCTTCTACATTGGATAAGAATCCACATTCGATTAACACAGACGGATAATCACTTTCAAGGATAAAGTAATCTGCTGGCATTGCTTTGCGCTCTCGCTCCAAAATTCCGCTTTTATTTAAATAGTTTTGAATTGAGATTGCATATTCTTTTCCATTATCTCTACCCTTTTGGTAAAAGCATTGCAACCCATGCACAGACTTGTCACGTATGAAATTGTTCAAATGAATGGACACAACAAGGTCGGGTTCAACTATATCGATTACCTTTCGTCTCTTGTTCATATCGTCACGCTTTCGGTTACCGACTTTCTCATCATAAAGTCCTTCATCGTTTCCACGAGTAAGCGTTACTTCGTACCCTCTTGTTTCCAATTCAAATTCAAGATTTTGGGCAATCTCGAGCACCACATCACTTTCACGCAAGCCCTTTGAACTTGTAACCCCGCCATCTCGACCACCATGCCCAGCATCGATTACAATTCGCTTTGATTGTATAGTTGCCGAAGTTTCTACAGTCTCTTGTTTATATTCGACTACATCATCATTGTACACAAAACTTCCAATTGCCACCGCACCGCATTCAATTACTAAAAGACAAGCGGTGAACAAAACGCTTGTCATTATAATCATTATTTTTCTGAAGATTGCCATTACATGGTATTTGCAAGATATTATCTTTACATACTTCTTTCTTCTTTTTCATTATTCTTTGCGTTTCTACGCCTGGTGGCAGTCACATAATCATTAATCGCAAATCTTTCGGACAGTAGTTCAATTGGTGCATCCTTGTCATCACCCCTTATCTCATGTTCTGGAGAAGCATAATTCATTGCTGTTTGCTCCATAAACAAAGCAATTTTTTCGGAACGAGCATCTCTCGCTTCTTGCATGCTTATAACTTCTTTGGCTTTATTATCTTTATCCATCTCATTAGCCCTGTTCTGAACTGGACACAACTCTACTCTCTTGACGTTATAGCGTTTACCATCTCTGATATGAGTGGTTATATTCTCATCAAACAAAAACCCATAGGTCTCATCGAATTTTTTATCCGAGATAATCTTTCTTTTAACAAAATCACCTTCACCGTCTGGTTCTGTGCATATTTCATACAACCTAATCTTTTGTCTCAGAATAGATGTTTCATCAGTTTTTGTAACTCTTCCTACAAGTTCATTATTACCATCTGTAAAAAGAATTTGCAGCGAATTAATTTCTGGATTTGAATTTATTTCAATAAGTACTTCGTAAATATCATCACGTCGGTTCATTGGGCAACCTCCATGTATAGATTATGTACTTTGTATTATACCATTATTCTATAGATAAGTCTATACTTTTTCGACGTTTTCGTGTGATTATCGAATTAAAAATAACAACAGGCACACCGTTTAATATTGGAATTACATAAGTGAAAATCTTCCATAATACTACCGCCATGAAAACTTGTGGGGTTCCGATAAGGATTGAAAATATAGAAATAAAGAAAAGCTCCATTGCACCCGTACCACCAGGTATAGGCATAAGCGAAGCGGTATAATCAACAAGCACAACACCCAACATCAAGATTGGTGCAATCGACCAATCCCATCCCCAAATCGATGCATATATAAACAAGATAAGTGTATAATGCAAAAAGAAAGCAAAACAAGCCATAATCATCCCAGCCGTTAATGTCCACGGACGTTTTCGAAGCTTGCGCATGCTGACTCGGTATTGCCAAAGCGTTTCGTCTGTTTTTCTCTGGGCGTTTTCTCGGTCTTTGATAATTCGCACTTTGGACAAAATAAATACTCCAAGCTGTCCTAGTTTTTGTGGGATGACTCGCCCGAATGCAAGTAATATTACACCAACTGTTGTCAAAACTGTCCATACAATACCCGAAATAATGCTTGCGCTTACTACTGCTTCCCCGCCAAGGTCTCCAATACGCGATATAAATATTATGATTACAAGACCAGTCACAATTTGATAACCAAGCCTTGTTAAAATATAATTCGATATTGAAACGGCAGTAATTTCCGAAACTCGAAATCCATGCTTGTGATAATAATACATTTGGTATGCTTTTCCGCCCGTATGAAACGGAGTCAAAAGATTATAATGCCGTTCAAGCAAAGTCACACGCAAACACAACAGAGGGTCAGTTCTTTTAATTGTTGCACTCATCACAAGTTGCAAACGACATGTGTCTATCACAACAATCAAAAAAACAATACCAAGCGCAAGCAAGAGCCACCACCAATTCAGACTTACACTTAAAACTTGGGACAGGTCCACTTCACCATATGCCATTGCATAATATACAACAGCACCCGCGAGCAAAAGGTTAAAAGGTAAAAACAACCGTGCAGCAAGCTGTTTCCACGGCGAATCTTTCTTTTTAAAAGCCGAATCTTTGTTCGGCTTTAATATATCTTGTTGTTCCTCTTGTGAATGCATAAGCTACCTACTTAAAGCATGTTACGGAAATTTCTTGGGTTGATTGTAATTGTGTGTTGTCCTTTGAATGTCGCAAGAACCCCGTTTTCTGCGTCTTGGTACTCGGATCTTGTAAGTTGTTCAACTATAGCATCAAAGAAAGTTTTGTTACCATAGCTTGTTTGTGTTTGGAATAAAAAGTTTTGGTAAGTTTGGCTAAGGCGAGTCTCAGAATTCGAGAATACGAAATCAGATACATCACGTGTGTACATAATTATATGTGCACCAAAGTCAGACCATACAACGCCACTTATGTCACCCACTTGACCATTTTCACGAAGGCTACGTGCGGCAATTGTGAATGGTTCAACCATACGACTGTTGTGGTCTTCACCAATTCGATCACCATTGTGGTCAGTCGGTCTTGTATCAAGACCCATTGTGTATTCAAATTGTGGATTTTGCATTCCAGGGTCTGAACCAAATCTGTACAATAAATTACGGAATGTAAGTTGTTTGTTGTGCGAGCCTGTGACTTCTCTTTGAACAATACCAAGAACTTGATTAACAGAAAGCTCTGGTCCAATCTGGTGTCCATCTTCATCACGGTCACGGGTAGTAAGGTTTGCACGCATTCCATCACGTATAGCTATGAAGTCGGCTTGTGAAATTTCGCGGTTTCTCATACGTGCTTCTTGTCTTTCAAGTTCGGCACGTTCTTCATCCGTAAATCCAACAAGGATGTGACTTACTGTAAAGAAATCATTAATAATTGATGCTGGTGCCCAACGTACATTTTCAATTCCACCGATAATTGACTGGGAAATAGAATGTGTTGTGTCAAGACCACGCTCGAACCTGTTGATTGCCATACGTACATTATGTTGATAGTGTGTACGCGCGCCATTTACAATAGAATTAACGTAACTTTGGCTTCGTGATGAAACTCTGTCAAGCCAAAGATCCATCGGAAGAATGTATTCTCCGTCCACTTCTACTTTTTCTGTTCTGTGACGGTCAACAAATAATTGGAAATACTCTGGACCTGCGTGCATTGTTCCTTGGCTGAAGGTATCACGGAAACGTTGCAACAACATGCTTTTTTCTTCTTCGATTTGGATACGTTCTATCTCACGCTTGATTACCGCTTCGGGTGTGTTTTGACTTGCTGTGAATTCTCTGCCTTCTTCACGGGTACGAAGGAAACGAACAAAGCGATTCTTCGTTTCACGTGCAAGGTCAATTTCTGCTTGTGTAGTTCCACGTGGTGCGAATGCACGTTCGATGAATTCATCCATAGTTTCATTTGGTTCCATGACAATAGGGTCAAATTCCTTGAATCGGTCAACGTTAAGATTAAAAATTCTTGTGTTATTTACAACTTCGGTTGTTATGTAGTGTTCAAATGGAGTAAATACAATTCCGCCTGGGACTTCTTGTTCGGGTGTATTTGGTCCACCCATATTAAGCTCGTCACGGATTTGTTGCATTATTTGATTGATGTTTCGCTCCATCGCTTCGTATGTGTTTCTTAATGCTCTATTAGCCTCAGCCACAGTCAATGTTCCAAGAGCCCCTTCACCATGCGAACCAAAAAATTGGTCAGTCCCCGCAAGGTGTACCATTATTTCACGTTCAATAAGAATATCGAGTGTTCGGTCAAGTGCACGCTCGGGGCTGTCGCCTTGTTGTATGAATTGTTGTCCCCATGCCTGGAAAGCGGTTTCAAGATGGTGTCTTCGAATTTCTATCGAGTTTCCTACCCTTGCAACCACAAGGTTACGGCTATATTCAACGTCTGGTGCGAACAATGCACAACCCATAGCAAAAGCAGCCACAAACAATGTGACCATAACAAGTGTTAAACATCTTTTGAGTCGCTTCATCGAATTCTCCATGACATGATTATTATCAACTTGCGTGTGTTCTTAAACCGAGAACACCACGTTCACTATTATAGAACGTATTCCAAACTTTTGCAAGGGGTTTTTTAACCTACTCCACCGTTTTAAGCGAGCCATTCATATCGACTTTGTGGATTTTTGGAGCAAGTAAAAGATTTGCAAGCGCGAGTGATGCAAACGCAAGAACGGCAGTAATTACCCACACATACCAACCAACAAAATCCATGCCACCAAATCGAAGGAACTCGAAAACAAAGGACATAAGGTAATAGCCTGCTGGAAGCCCTATAATTACCCCCATTATTGTAAGCATAAAGATTTCACGAAATATGTAACCACATACCTCGGAATTACGATAACCCAGAACTCTTAATGTTGCGATTTCTCGTCGTCGTTCTTCTATATTTATATTGGTAATGTTGTACATAACCATAGCATTAAGCAATACGGCGGCAAGAACTATGGTTGATGATATAGGACGAATGGTATCCATAAGATATGGATTTGTGTATTCAAGTGCAAAGCTTAGACTCATCCCACAAAACACAAGAGCGGTCGAGAACATCATAGAGAACACAGTCATAAAAAACCGAATTCGATAACGGAAGATATTTCGAAGCGATGATTTGTATTTGAATGCAAATCGCCTCCAAAGTGGCGTCATACGCTCTAGCAAAATTTTGCCGCCATACTTTGGGTGTTTCTGACGCAGAAGTCTGGATGGACGTTCACGCACAGTTGTAAGCACAGTAAATACTGTAACAATAATTGAAAAACCAAGCGTCAACAAGGCAACCACTATCCCAAACATTGGGAATGTTGCACCAGTTCCTGGCAGGTTTAAAAGGCTTGCAATCGATGCAAACAATGTTGGATAAATTACAAATTGTCCAAGCAATATACCCGCAACGCACCCTATGAAAACCGCCACCCAAATAAAGAGAACATATTTCATAATCACCTGGAATCTTGTATAACCAAGAGTTATATAGCATCCAATTTGAGCACGCTCGGTTTCAACAAGTCTTGTTATTGTCATAAAGACAACCAACGATGTTACAAGGATAAAGAATGTTGGAAAGATATAGCTTATACGCTCTATCCCATCGGCAAGAAATTTATGATACCAAATATCTGTATACCCACTTTGGATTAACATGTCATTAATTCGATGTAACCTTGGTCCAAGTGAACCTATGCCACCAACAATCGAAACACTTATCATTGTTAAAACAGCAATAATCAAAAGCCGTGCCCAATTAGCACGAAACATCCTATTAACTGTTTTGAAATAAGTTTTCAAATGCCTCCTTATATATCTGGCAAATTATACAAGATATGGTATTACGCAACACAATACACTACCATTCTATACTTTCGATTGGTTTTGGTCTTTTGTTCATAGTGACTTCTTCCACCTTGCCATTTTTGATTGTTATCACTTTATCCGCCATCTCTTTAAGTGCGCTGTTGTGCGTGACTATTACGACTGTTTTTCCTTTGTGTTTACAAATACTGTGTAATAACTTTAATATTTTTTTCCCAGTCAAATAATCAAGCGCACCCGTTGGTTCATCACATAATATAAGCTTTGAATTCTTTGCAACCGAACGTGCTATTGAAACACGCTGCTGCTCGCCACCCGACAGCTGGGACGGAAAATTGTTCATACGATCGACAAGTCCAACCTCGTCTAGGATTTCTCTTGGACAAAGCGGGTCTCGACAAATCTCCACCGCAAGTTCAACATTTTCAAGAGCAGTCAGATTTGGCATCAAATTATAAAATTGAAAAACAAAACCAACCTCGCAACGCCTGTATTCAGTTAATTGGCGTTCGGTAAAATTATGAACATCGCATCCATTAACATGAATGGTTCCCCCAGTCGATGTATCCATCCCTCCAAGTAAATTAAGAAGAGTGGTCTTGCCCGCCCCACTTGGACCTGCTATAACCACAAACTCGCCCACATCAATAGAAAAAGTCAAGCCATCAAGGGCACGAACCTCTTGCCCTCCTGCTTTAAAACTTTTTACCACATTATCAAAGCGAACAAAACTCATTATGAACTATGTATATGAGTTAATCATCGGGAATTAGTAATGATTAATTCTTGACCCAGAAACACATACTAGACCCATGGCTTACAGTTATAAATCTGCAATTTCCTTTGGGCTTGTATATGTACCCGTAACGCTGCATTTAACGGTGCGGTCACGTGACATTGGTTTTAATATGCTACACAAGGATACTGGCGAACGCATTCGTTACTTAAAAACATGCGACAGTTGCAAGCAACCAATTCTAGGGGATGATATTGTCAAAGGTTTTCAATATGAAAAAGGTAAATATGTCACGATAACAGACAAAGAATTCGAGGCAATTAAATCACCCAAAGACAAAAGCATTGAGATTGCAAAGTTCGTAAAACTGGACGAAATTGACCCAATCTATTTTGAAAAGAGCTATTACGTAAACCCAACTGGTGCAGACAAAGCCTTTCAATTGATTCTGGAAGCAATCCAAAGCCAAAACAAAGTCGGGATTGCAAAGACCGTGCTTGGATCAAAAGAACAAGTAGTTGCACTTCGAGCAATTAATGGGAACATGGTTTTATATACCATGCATTTTCACGACGAACTTGCAGCCAATCCCACAAAGAAAGCGGAAGAAAAAATCTCGGACGCCGAGTTAAAGCTTGCAAAGCAAATCATTGATAACATGACAACAAATTTTAATCCAAAAGAATTCAAGGACGAGTATCGAGAAAAATTAGAATCCGCAATCCAAACCAAAATCAACGGCAGACAAATAAAAGCACCAAACCAAAAGGCACAGGTTGCAAAGATAATTAATCTTATGGACGCATTAAAGGCAAGTGTCGAGGGGTCAAAGAAAAATACAAAAGCAAATACAAACGTGACAAGGAAGAGTGCAAAAAGCAAATCAAAGACGGCATAGCGATTTGTCAATAATCTTTTAATGGATCCTTTTAAAATTGATATACAACTTGTAAAATTGGTGGATTCTCCCCCGACTGGACAAGAATGGCTTTGGGAGCTTAAATACGATGGTTGGCGCATTCTTGCATTCTTGGATAACGGTCAGACAACACTTGTTACTAGGAATAAAAATGATGCTACCACTCGGTTTTCGCCCATTTCACATATTCTTGAAAATTGGCTTGGAGTTCGTTCTGTGATACTGGATGGCGAGATGGTTGTTGTGGATAAAGACGGACATTGTGATTTTCATGCGTTGCGTGGTCGAAAATTAAAAAATCTTGCATACGTTGTATTTGATATATTGTCTCTTGACGGAAACGACCTGCGACAGACTCCCCTTGTTGTGCGAAAACAAATTCTTGCCGATTTAATAAAGGATGCCCCAACTAATATTATTCAAAGCCAATATTTATCTGGAAACGTAGATGAATTATTCAAAGCCGTTTGCGATGGCGGACACGAGGGGCTAATCGGTAAATTGAAAAACTCGCATTATACGGGAAATCGAAACGGAAGTTGGATAAAATACAAATGCCCGAATTATACTAGAAAATATGAAGATAAGTAATCCCGATAAAATCGTTTATCAAAAAACCAAAACCACAAAACAAGATGTTGTGGATTATTATAATTTTGTTGAAAAGATGATGCTTCCGTATATAAGTAATCGCAACCTTGCACTTGTACGATGCCCTGGTGGAGTCACATCATGTTTTTATACCAAGAATCCCCCTGAATTCGAAAAGAACTTTTTTGTTGTATCGGACACAGCTGAATTGATATCTCACGTTCAAATGAATACCATTGAATTTCATCTTTGGGGTTCGCCATCCGATGACATAGACCTGCCTGATATAATGGTGTTTGATCTTGACCCAGATGAAACGATGAGTCTTAAACAAATTCGCAAAGGTGCAACTGATTTAAAGAGCATCTTGGATGAATTGGGACTTGTATCTTTTCTTAAAACAAGTGGCGGCAAAGGATATCACATTGTTGTTCCCTTCAAAGAGGCAAGCGATTGGTCAAGCTTTAAAGAATTTTCAAAAATGATAGCCGAACTTATGGAAGCAAAATGGCAAGATAAATACACCACAAACATTCGCAAAGATGCACGTGGCGGCAAAATTTTTGTTGACTATCTTCGCAACACAAAAGGTGCGACAAGCATCGCACCTTATTCACTTCGAGCAAAAGAATCACCCACAATTTCATTTCCAATCGATTGGCACGAGATTAATAAATTCAAACCAAACTCGGTTGACATAAATAACATAGAAAAATATATCCAGCATGATCCATGGAAAGATTTTTTCAAAGTTAAAAACAAACAAAAGTTAAAATCATGACCATTTATATATGACACAATACACAACATATGGTGTTATGTGACAAGAAACACCACCTGTTACATCAAGTCAATATATCACAAGGACAAAAGTCACATCATCAGATTTTATCTGCGTGGTGTTGGTATTCTTGGAACACTTGGTTTCCGTGGTGTCGTTGTTCGTGATGCTGTTGTACGTGGCGTATTTTGTGCAGTCGATCTTGGTGTAGCTGGAGCTGTTGCTCGTGGTGTTGATTGCCTGTTGTTTCTATTGTTATTTCTTGCATTATTATTTTTCTTTCCAAATAAATCCATAGCAAGTAACGCACCAAATGCAATTACAAGAACGGTGGTCGCCAACATCCAGTACGAGAACCATGTATTTGGACGAACTATGCCCGCAACCTCGACCTGACCATCGGTACTCAGCCTTGCAAGGATATCGCCAAGTTCATCTGTACGTACAACAGTTGGCGGTATAGCTAGTACAGCCAATCTATTCAAGATAACATTATGTGGATGATTAAAGGTATTTCCTGTGCTTCTTGTACCAACCTGGATTATTGCAAAAGATGGTGTGATGTGTTCTAAGAATCGCAGGCTGTTACTCGTGGTCGAGCCATGGTGACCAAGGTCGAATATATCTACGTTTGTTGGTATTGGAAGTACGGCAACAGTTGGATAAAGTGCAGTTGGACTTGCTGGTAGACCACTTGGGTATTCTAAACCAAGTACTCTGTACTCGTTTACAACATACGCATCCCCAGTAAACAGCATTGTTGAGCCACCAAATTGGACGCAGAAGATTGTGCTGTATACATTGACTGAAGTTGTTCTGAAACCATTTCCGTGTGTTGGTGCTGGACCATAGCTGAACCTTGTTGGGCTGTAGAATGTGAATTCTGCGTCGCCTACATCAAATCTTAGCCCTCGTTCTGGCAATACAATGTTTGTCGGTGTTACACCGTCCTGCCCTACCGATGTGTCCATGGCATCAACAAAGTTTTGAAATGTTGCGGGCGATGCATTTGGATTGTCACTTGTTCTGTGGACTGTGTATTGTGTGCCTGGTAATATCCCAAATGATGCGGGTACATTGTCAATAGATTCCTGTACAGTAAATGTCATTGGACGAACTATGTTATTTACACGGGTCCCCGTTCTGTTTAATATGTATGCCATATCACCGATATGGTCGGCGTGGCTGTGAGTTGCGATTATCCAATCAAATACCCACGGTTGGTTATTTGGGAAAATATAGGTACTCAGGTAATTTCTGAATTGGCTTCGTGTTAAATTCCAACGTCCAGCATCAATTAAAACACGTTGCATTTCATTGCCGACTGGGATTTCCATTACTATCGCGTCACCCTGCCCTACGTCGATGAAATGCACATACATACCACCATCAAAAGACACCACTTCGTGAGGTCTCTCGTTACCAAGAACATTGTGGTTTACAAAATCTTCTATTTGGCTATTCCAAATGAACCCTGTCCCAACTGCCGCCGCGATCACAAGAAAAACAACAAGACGCACGGCAAAAAATCTTTTTCTTCTCATAACCTAACTATACGATTTTTCGACAAAATTTGCAACTAAATGGTGTCGGCATCATCAGATTGATACTCGCTTTGATCTAGCGTATCAAACCTCGCCTGGGCGTGATTCAATCCCTTTATTTCGCCTTTAGAGTAATAATATTTTCCACTCAGCGGAGAGATAATTAAAATCGCTATAGTTAACACCAGCCAGAGGAAATTTTCATTCCCTGTTGTTTCTAACACTATAATCACACCAAGACAAATAATAAAAGCAACACACATCGCAACAAGCGAAACCCTCATCCGTCTTTTAAGTTCATTTTTCTTCTTCTCAAAATAATCCATAATTGATTATAAGATACAATTAATAACATTTGCAACTAGGAAAATAGCGTGTCATTCAATTCTTTAGCCAGTCGGGATGAATCTATCTCGACGCACGAAGTCTTGCGTTCTTGTCCAAAATCTTTTTGCGGATACGCACACTCTTTGGGGTTACTTCCAACAATTCATCATCGGCAAGGAATTCCAAACATCCCTCCAAACTTAGTTGTTTTGGTGGTGCAAGACGCACGTTTTCATCACTTCCACTTGCACGCATGTTTGTAAGTTGTTTTTTCTTGCAAACGTTTATTTCCATGTCGTCACCCTTTGGGTTTTCGCCGACCACCATGCCTGCATAGACTGGGACTCCTATACCTATGAACAACGTCCCACGACTCTCGGCATTCATGAGACCATAACCATTAGATTCACCCGCTTCGTGAGCAATAAGGCTTCCTGTATGGCGTCGTGCGATGTCACCACGATACTTTTCATACGAATGAAAGACACTAGACATAATTCCCTCACCGCGTGTATCGGTCAAAAATTCGCTCTTGTAACCGAACAATCCGCGTGACGGTACAAGGAATTCTACTCTGGTCCTATCACCCACAGTAGTCATCTGAACAAGCTCACCCTTACGTAATCCCATTTTCTCCATAACAACACCAACTGCACTTTCAGGAACGTCTACTACGAATTTGTCGATTGGCTCGCATCGCACACTATCGATTTCTTTGTACAAGACCTTTGGCATAGATACCGCAAGCTCGTAATTTTCACGGCGCATATTTTCAATCAAAATCGCAAGATGCATCTCGCCACGACCTGCGACCAAGAATTTTTCACTTGTATCACCGTCTCGAACACGCAATGAAACATCACGCTCGGCTTCTTTGTATAGCCTGTCACGCAAATTTCTGCTTGTTACGAACTTTCCTTCTTTTCCTGCAAATGGGCTGTCGTTTACCATAAATGTCATCTCGACACTTGGTTCGCTTATCTTTGCAAATTTTATTGGACTTATCTCCAAAGGTGAGCAAATTGTATTCCCAATTTGCACAGGACATGTAAGCGCAACAACGGCAATATCGCCCGCATTAACAGACTCGGTTGGCTTGTGCGACATACCCGAAAATTCAAACAACCCAGCAACCTTTGCTTTGCTATTCAAGTTCTGATTGTTGTAATCGACAACAACTATTTGGTCGCCAACATTCAACGAACCACTCACAGGCTTTCCAATTGCCATTTTGCCAAGGTAATCACTATGCTCGGCGGCGGACACCAACATTTTAAAAGGCGAACCCGCATCAACCTTTGGCTCGTCAATGTGTTTAATAATCGCTTCAAACAATGGCTTCATATTTGTTGCAATGTCACTTGGATTTAAACCAGCAATCCCCTGTCTTGCACTTGCATAGACAATAGGACTGTCCAGCTGTTCATCTGTTGCCTTTAAATCCATCAGTAATTCAAGTACTTCGTCCTCGACTTCGCCCAACCTTGCGTCTGGTCTGTCGATTTTATTGATTACTATGATGATTTTATGATTAAGCTCGATCGCACGTTGTAATACAAATCTTGTTTGTGGCATTGGACCCTCGAAAGAATCAACCACCAACAAAACGCCATCCGCCATGGACAAAGCCCGTTCAACCTCTCCCCCGAAATCGGCGTGACCTGGGGTATCTATGACATTAACCTTGATATCACCATATTGAAAGCTGGCGTTCTTTGCCATGATTGTTATGCCACGCTCGCGTTCAAGCGCATTACTGTCCATCACACGATCATCCACTTTTTGGTTCTCGCGGAATACATTCCCTTGTTTCAAAAGTTCATTAACCAAGCTTGTCTTACCATGGTCAACGTGTGCAATTATTGCAATATTACGAATTTTCATCACGTAGTATACATCAAAATTCGACAACCTTGCAATGAGTTTATTATTTATTTGCGACGAACTATTGTACACTTGCATTAATAAAACTTAATGTAAATAGATTGATGTATTAATCAATTATACCAAGGTAAAATACATGCTAGATGGCAAAAACGGCAACCCAACAAAAGAGCTTTGATATTCAAAAAGTTATTGATATCTGCTTTCTTCAAAAATTACAATCACTTCCTATTACCATGCGCGGTTTTCACAGCGCAAAGGAATGTGTTGCAATTTATCTGCGAGAAAAGCATTTAAATGACGTGGAAATACCAAGTGCTATTGACATGTACTCTGAAATCGAGTATAAATTTAAATTAAACAAAGGCACGGTTGAAAAACGCATAAGGGACTTTGTCAAAGCATCTTGGCATTTGTTTCCAAAGCTCTTTGAAGCGCGCCCAACAAATTATGAATTCATCGCACGTATAGCTGAAGTAATAGATGATCTAATTAATCGTCAAGATTTTGAAACAATGCTGGCAAGATAGTATCTTTTACAATTTCAATCATATTATCAAGACTTGTTGAAACTTCTTCACCAAAAATTTCGGTAAATCTTATAAAATAACAATTTCCGCCTAATGTAAAATGCACAAGGGTGTTTCGGACTATATTTAATCCAATATCAAATGTATATCTCGCATGAGCAAAGATTGCAATGCCATCTACAGCAAAACCACTAACAATTGTTTCACGGTCAACTTCTTGCTCATTAATATTAAATGCATGTATTTGTTCAGTAACTTCATTAACATGCTGCATATGTGCCATTTCAAGTGTCGAATAGAAACCAGGATAATAGTTAAAAAAATAATAATATCTGTGAGTACGGATTCTATAGTCAACAACAAACATATTACCATTTTCCAGAGTTATCATACTCTCAGCTATTTTATAGCTTAATATTAATGGTGCATCATCGGCAAGCTCAACCCATGAGTCACCCCACCAAGGGATAGTTCCAAAGAGTGTTTTTTGATATGTACTAAAAAGTAGCAAACCCGGTATACTTCTTACCTGTAATTCCATTAATGGTATACTTGTGATATTATCTGTGTAAATCATTGGCTCAGGTGATGGTGGCGTCAAAAAAGTTGTGCCCCTTGGCAAAGTAATTGGTAACACAATGGAAAGACAAATCACAGCGGTAACAATCGCCGTGATTGCATATCTAAAAAGAAAGTTTGGCTGGGATATGGATTTTGCAGACTCTTGTGCTTGATATCTTTCTTTGTCTGCCCTATCAATTGCCCTTTTTGTTCTTTTAACCATTCTCTTATTTAGTTTCTCGCCAAGCTCGGCTTCCAAATAATCAGATAATACTTTGTCCTTAGTTCTCATGTAACTCCTTTTATCGTGTCATATGTAATGTGATTGCATGATCAAGAATACTGTGCGTATTTATTCTTGTCCATGTTGTGGTGCCAAAGCCGCTAGAAACACGCAAGTATAAATCTTGTCTAAATAAATTATCGTTATGGTCAAAGTAATAAACACGCTGATATCCAAATGCAATCATAATATGTCCCCCAGAATGTCGTGTTAATACTCTAATATCATGTCCCGTGGAATGTATAGATGGTCCATTTGTTGTATTGTATCCATTGAGAAAAAGTGATACTGGTACACCATTTGCTATAGCGGTAAAAAATGAAGGTAACACAGCATTATTACCAGCACGTACTGTGTCGAGTGTTGGAGTTACACCTCTGGAAACGGTAAAATTAGCAAATCCAGCAACATATTCCCAAAACGTAACCCCACCAGGACCACGTCCACCCATACGAACATCAAGTTCATCCATCATCGCACGTATTTGAGGTGTAGTCGGTGACCAAAACCAATTAGCTCCTAATTGAAAGCCTGGGTTATGACCTGGAATCAATTCAGGGAATTGTATATTATAAAAAGCAATTTTGTTTCCAGCACCCGTAACACCGCAATTTATTCCTGAGTAATTTGGTAGACCTGGAAATATTGTATTCATCACAATTTCACGTCGCGAATATTGTATATGTTCGATAATATTTTGTACTGGGGTTCCGCCGAATGCAACAAAGTCTTTGTATCTGGTTTCTTCATCGACCGAGGCATTAATTCGTGTTGGGTTCATGGTCGTCGGCATCAATAACATCGTTACACTACAAAGCGTAAAGACCATCGCTAGTGTAAAAGTCGTTATCCTTTTTGTTTTCATTTTACCCCCATAAAATTTTTATTTTTCAAATGATGTCTTCTTCATCTTCTTTTCGTTTAAAGACAAGAACAAGAAGAGACAAGACAGCATCCTTTTCCTTTGTACTCAGCCCGTGAAGTTTGTCGATAATGTCCCTGTCGACTCGGTATGAATCAAATTGCTCGGAAAATAATTCTTGCAAAGATGAATCACACGCCTCGACAATCTTTTCCAAGTCATGTATCGAGGGATTGTACTTGCCGCTTTCAATTCTTGAGATATAGTACTCGCTCCGCCCGATTTTGAAACTCAGATTTCTTGCCGACAAACCCGCCCGTTTTCGTAGGGTTATTAACCTCTCCAAAAGCCGTTCACGGATATGCATGTATTAATTTAGCAAAATATTTATTAAATGTATATGACTTTTTTAGTCATATTTATGTCACTTTTCGACAAAAAAAGACAAGAAGTATGACTATTTGCGGTTGCATTATCCATTTAAAGCATGTATAGTATGATTAATTCAATCATTTTTTGGGGGTGAGATATGATATCTTTAAACGAAAAACCGCTAGAGGCTCAATGGAATAACTATGTAACCGAACGTAATTTACGGTTATTTCCTTGTGAAGATTATCAACCAAGCCACAGAGAAAGCCTTGAAAAAATAAAAGATTATATCCGACGAAGTATCGATGATTTCTTTGGTAAAACATTCGAGCTTCCATTATCTCATCATTACTCCAGCGACGGCATGAGCCAATTTCAAAAATTAATCTATTTAATTGAAGAGACTGGGAAGTTATTACAACATGACTATTTTGCAACCATAATTTATGACGAGTACAATATCACAGACGGTGTACAAGGACTTTACGAAATAATTGGATATTATGTTAATTGGCGCGATACAAAGATCAAGGGGGCATAAATCCCACTCTTTCGATTAACTTGCAAAATTCCATGTTTAATGATATAATATTAATATGGTTCCTTATGCCATGTCCATGGGGGCGAATTGGTCTCGACGGATGGAAAAGGGTGTGCCAAGCATGCAGCCAAGCGACTGGCTTTAAATAGTGCAACTAAATTTTAAATGCAGACACAAAACCTGCTGGTACCTTTGCTCTTGCTGCGTAAGTTGTAAGGACAATGTTACCGTAAACCCCACCATCGTTTTCGCACTTTTCACGACGATGGGGCAAACAAAGTGCATCAATACCTACCCTATTGCAAGAGGGGTTGGTATTAAAACATCTTGCACCTAGTATGAATTCGTGGTTGGCGATGAATCATAGTTTGTAAAACCAAAAGGCCGACTAAGCATGTAGAAAAGTACACAGATATTCATTCGGACGCGGGCTCGAAACCCGCCGCTTCCACCAAGCTTGGCTTCGCCAAACATGAAATGAAAAACATGAAACGTTAAACGACTTCTGTCGTTACAAGCTCTGCAGACATTGCCAAGTTTGTATGTTTAATGTTTCACTTTTAATGTTTAACATGTTAAAATTTTAATGTGAATTAAAACATACTAGCGGACATTTCTATAGAGTTCGCCGTTTAAGATAATTAACCTTGTTAAAGACTTGAAAGAAAAACGAGAAAGCGTTATATCTAACCAAATCGGTCGAAGCGCAACGAGCATAGGCGCAAATATTCACGAGGCACAATATGGGAATAGTAAAGCCGACTTCATTGCTAAATTGCACATTGCACTTTAAAGAAGCAAATGAGACAAAATATTGGTTAGTTTTATTAAATAAATCTAACTACATAAGCAATGATGAATTTAATAGATTAGAAAACGAATGCGAGAAAATCAAAGCAATGTTAATCAAAAGCCTTAATCAATAAAAAATAATAAGATTTAATCTTACGAGGTAATCATGAACCTAGTTGAACAACTTTATAAAGTTCTAAACCAGACACCGATTGATAAAGAGGCGCTTGTGCGTCTTGTCCCCGTTCTTCGAGAGTTGGACGAAATGGATTATTATCATCCAGCACATTTATATGGTGTTCTGGATCACTCGATTAAAGCGGCAGAGTTGGTTGACGATGTGTATCTTCGACTGGTGCTTATATTCCATGATGTTGGCAAGCTTGTAACAGAAATAAAAGTTCCGCATTGGACTGATCCAACTAAACAGGTTTCAAAAACCCCAGGACACGAGACCGAGAGTATACGGATAGCAAAAGAAATACTCGGCGAACACATGAATCCGAAAGAAGCGGACAGATTTCTGGCTCTTGTCAGATATCATGACACATCACTTGTAAATGAGCATGGTCATTTATTAATGACCGAATTAATGGAACAATATGGACAAGACTTTATACAAGATATGTTGGTAATACAACAAGCCGACATGAAAACACATACCCCAGCCTATTACGAGTCAAAGAAACCGAAGCTAAGGCAATCCATGGTGGCTTTCCAGCAATTGATTGCGAAAAATGAAAACATTTCCAAATCTGATTTTAATAAAGAGAAAAATTAAGAATGTATAGGCATTTCAATAGGATTGCTTTCTTTTTCCGTTGATTTGTTTTTCTTCACCAATTTTATCCAATTTACAATTCCATATGTATCGTTTACAAATGTAACAATCTGCATCACAAGAATAACAATAGCCCCCGTTCCGCCATTGATGAAAACCATCAACCATAACGTAATGGTAAGTATGTCATACAAAACATAGGCAAACGGTCCAAGTACATTGCGCCTTGCACACAGATAATCTCCCATGACATTAACCGCAAGTGCCGCCGTTGATATAATCAAGAAATTTGTACCAAGCGCACGTAAAAGGAAAAAATACCCAACCCCCATAGCTATTTGAGATAATACCAGTAAAGTTAATTCTTTTGGTCGGATTCCCACTATTTCGACTGTAGATTTTTTATCCTTGTCCTTACACTCTTTACATTTTCTTAACCATGAAAAAATTGTCCAAATGGTAATTGGAATTGAAAATAAACCGATTGTAATAACTTCACCAAACAAACCCTTTTGAAAAGACACAACTACATACAAGGCATAGGCGACCAGGGCAAGTAAAAAACCTGCAATCTTTGCCTTTGCAATTAACAACATTGCGGTTATAAACAATATACTTGTAACTATTTCAAGTGGGCTTGAATTAAAAACAATACCAAGAACAATTGGTACAACTACCCCAATTATCAACATAGTTAATTCAAACGCATTCCATCCACGTGAAAAATCTTTAAAAAACTTTCTTCTACCTGACATAATCAACACTCCTTAAATTTTAATATACTAAAATTTCAAAGCAGTTTGCTTCGCGAGTGCTACTTTATAGATAACAGGTAAAATAAATCATTATTAATAATATATCACATCAAAGCAGATTATGCAACCAACAAGCTTTTATCCTTCGAAATCGGTTTCATCATCCTTGGTCGAAATATTATTGTGAAATTGAAACTCTTCTGGCAACTCCGATTTATTAAATGATTCAAGAAGATTTTTAACTTGGTTAATGTCTTGTGTTTTATCGACAGTTCTTGCTGCCGCCGATATTGGGTCACCATGTTCTTCTTTTAAAATTATTTCAAAGGCTTGTCCCCTTCCAACTGTACGACCGATATTAATTTTCTCGACCATATTCCGCTCAACTACCCAGACTTCTTTTTCCACCAAGAATGTAATCGATTTTTTATTCAAAGCCATTACAAAGTGCTTGCCCTCTTTACTTACACCCAGTAATGCACCACCCATCTCGTTCATGACCGATTTACCAAGACTCATCTGTAAAATAAATTGTCCTGTCATTACAATGTCACCAGGTTTTATTACACCGTCTGCCCTTGCCTGTTCAATCCGACGTTTACCCGCACGACTTGATGCAATTGCAACCCATACAATCAAACCAATTATCAACACTCCAATTCCAACAAAGAACAAAATTATTCTTATATCACCACTCATATATTCCACTCCTCTTTTTGTGAGAATAGCATACATAGAATAAAAAACAAATTAAATCCCAACTCTTGTACTAGTTTGAATTTTGACTAAATAATGGTATACTTAAGTAATATGGCAAGCACTTTAACACATTTGGCAATTGCCCAAGAATATACAAGAAAAAATCCAGAACTTGTTAAAAATCTGCAAGAATTTTATGATGGGGTCATCATACCAGACTTAACATCGGACAAGGATTTCACACATTACCTTGATGGAAAAGTTTGGCAGTCAGATACCATGAGGTATATCAAAGAGCCAACAGATTTAGAAAAGTTTATTATCTATGACCCACTTGAAAAAGATTTCAACTTGGGTAATCTTTTACACCTTTATACTGATGAAGTTTATTACAGAAAAATGTTTCGAAACCAAGACATGCAAAATACCACTCTACAGGAATTTCGTGGCAAACATGGACAAACAATGGATGCCCATGATTCCTTTATCAGAGAACAATATGGGACTTCATTCGCCCTGACTTCACCAGAAATTGAAAACACTTTGACCGACAACCTTGCAAGATACAGGGAAAATAATCCTATCCAAGATGGATATGACCCTAATGAATTACTGTTCTCGCAACAAGATTTACAAATATTTATCGAAGAAACATCTTCCGTGGATTTACATGCAATAATACAACAAGTTAAACAAAAAACCGCCCTACAAAGGCAGTCAATAGATGAACCACAAAACCAGCTCTAAAACCCACGCAATAAAACTTCACCTACGTGGGGTTTTATTATTTGGATGAATTTTTCAGCTTGGTCTGGACGATATGGCAAATGAACAACTTTTTGTGAATTTGAAAAATCGTTTGGTATGAATTGTTGTAATTGGAATGTTTTTGTACCTTTTAATAATTCTGCCATACCTTGGAAATCGGATTCATCCAGTATTGGATATAATGTCGTACGGAACATATAATCAATGTCATTTTGTCCTATTAAAAATTCTATTGATTCTTGGATTTTTTTTGTATCGATATTGACTCCACAAATTTCATTGTATTTTTCAAATGATCCTTTTACATCCATTGCAACATAATCCACTAATTTCTCACTTACAAGTTCTTTTAATAACTTTGGATTAGTACCATTTGTGTCAAGCTTTACAAGCAATCCAAGTTCCTTAATCTGCTTAATCATATCCATAAGATTTGGGTGCACCGTTGGCTCGCCGCCTGTTATTACTACCCCATCTGTGAATCCAATTTGATCTTTGATTTTTGGCAATACTTCGGCAAAATCCATCGTATTTGATGAGTTACAAAGGATGCTCGAATTATGGCAGTACACTCACCGCATATTACAACCACCAAGAAAAACCACCGAAGCAATTTTTCCTGGATAGTCAATAAATGAATTATTTTGAAAGCCTGCGATTTTTATAATAAACACCCCTTAACACGTCATCCTGAGCGAGGCATAGCCGAGTCGAAGGATCTAGCGAACCCCGAGTGCAACGAGTGGATGATGCGTAACTTGTTAATAAAGTTTGTATTTTACGCTTCGCTAGATCCTTCGACTCCCTTGCAATCTCGGTCACTACTCCGTGGACATTATAGATGGTATATAATGTCCGCTTCGCGAACGGGTCTTCAGGATGACATATAAATATTGTATCTTCTTGCAAGAAAGAGAGTCATTTACGACTCTCTTTTAAATTATCCCTCGACCTTGAATTTGACACGATTTTTGTACTCGGTTTTCTTACCTTCGTTGTAATTTTGTACTGGACGAAGGAATCCCACAACTCTTGACCATGTTTCGGTTTCGCCATCACATGTTGGGCAATTCCAATGTTCGCCTTGCAAGTATCCGTGGTTGTCACAAACGCTGAATGTTGGTGTAAGACTCACATATGGCATCTTGCTTGATTTAAAGATTTTTTGGATAAGATTTTTCGCGGTCTCTTTGTCTTCAATACGTTCGCCCATGTAAATGTGAAGTACTGTTCCACCTGTGTAAAGGCTTTGCAGTTCGTCTTGCATTTTCACAACTTTGAATACATCGTCTGTGAATTCTACTGGCATCTGGGTGCTGTTTGTGTAATATGGTGTTCCGTTACCGCTTGTGATAATGTCTGGGTAACGTTTCTTGTCAAGTATTGCAAGTCTTGGAGATACACCCTCGGCTGGAGTAGCCTCGAGGTTATAAATGTTCCCTGTTTCCTTTTGGTACTCTTGCATTTTGCCACGAAGGAAGTTAAGAACTTTTATAGCAAACTCGTTACCTTCTTTTGAATCAATTCCACGGTCTTTGCCAAAGAAGTTAAGTAAACATTCATGCATACCAACAACACCGATTGTCGAGAAATGGTTTGCCCAATATCCGCCGCTTGAATCTTTGACGCCTTGAAGGTAATATTTTGAGTATGGATACAAGCCCTTGACTGTTTGCTCTTCAACAACCTTACGCTTTAATTCAAGGCTTGTCTTTGCAAGATTAGACATTTGCTCAAGATTTGCAAAGAACTCTTCCTCTGTCTTTGATTTGTAACCAAGACGCCCAAGGTTGATTGTAACTACCCCGACACTTCCTGTGAGCGGGTTTGAACCAAACAGACCACCACCACGTTTACGAAGTTCAGTAACATCAAGACGAAGTCTGCAACACATTGAAACCGCATCTTCGGGCGACAAGTCACTATTAATAAAGTTAGCAAAATATGGGATACCGTATTTACATGTCATCTCCATAATGCTGTCCATGACTTCGCTGTTCCAGTCAAGACTTGGAGTAACGTTAATTGTTGGAATTGGGAAAGAAAACACACGACCAGCCGCATCTCCGCCTACCATGACTTCACAGAACGCCTTGTTGAACATGTCCATCTCGGCTTGGAATTCTTTGTATGTTTCTTCTTGTGGTTCTCCACCGATAATAACGTATTCGTCTGCCAATGTCTTTGGGCATGTAATATCAAGTGTTACGTTACTGAATGGACATTGGAAACCTACTCTTGTTGCCACGTTCATGTTGTATACGAATTCTTGGATTGCTTGTTTTACTTGTTTATATTCAAGTTTGTCATAACGAATAAATGGTGCAAGGTAAGTATCGAAACTTGACCATGCTTGTGCACCTGCGGTCTCACCTTGGAATGTAAATGTTGCGTTACAAAGTTGACCAAGTGCTGTACGGAAATGTCTTGGAGGAGCCGAGCTCACCTTTCCTGGAACTCCTGTAAAGCCCATCATAAGAATTTGCTTTACATCCCAACCAACACAGTACGCACCATAGAACCCAAGGTCGTGCAAGTGGAATGAACCACTACGGTGAGCCTCGGCAACCTCGAACGGATAAATCTCGTTAAGCCAATATCTCTTTGTGAACTCTTCACGAACATAGTTCATAAGACCCATAACAGAACGTTGTTGGTTTGCATTTTCTTTAACAGCAAAATCATCTCCACCAAGGTATCTGTCAAACGTAGCAATAGTCGCACCAATAAGTGCATTTTCCTCACGTGCCCCACGACGCTTTTCACGATACAAAATGTATGCCTTTGCAACTTGGTCGTGACCCGCTTTTATAAGAGTACTTTCAACAATGTCTTGAACCTCTTCAACAGTAGGCACTTTTCCAACAAAGCGAATCTTTAATTCTGCCTCTACCTTTTCTCTGATTTTCTTTGCACGTGTTCTGTCACTTCCTCCACATGCAACCACCGCCTTAAAGATTGCATCCTCGATTTTCTGCCCCTCGTACTTTTGTCGGCTTCCATCTCGCTTCAAGACACTTTTAACCATGAATTTCCTCCCGCGGTGACCGCGAACAGTACGGAACATCTTTGATTTGTATCCATACCTTTGTCTCGCGTCACCTGTTTTATGTGTATGCTCTACAATACCAAACCACAACATATTGTGCAAGTGTTTTTACCAAAACCACAATATTTTGTGTATTGTGTACAAAAAAAGGATTATTCGATTTTAGTGGTTGACAAAGGTTTTGGCATATGCGTGCATTTAATATCCCTTATTTACCCCCAAAACCAGGCAAACTTCTTTGATAAACGTCAAAAATATTTTATAATAATTCATACAAATGAAATTTTTCACCTTTACTGTATACAGAGCTGTGTTGTGTGGCGGGTTGCTTGCTATTCTTATTTTGGTTGCTATCTTCGGTGAAGCAATCCGCGTTCACTATTTTCCCGAGAGCAATGTGTTTCGTCATAGAAATGGTGAGATGTCTGTACATACAATTGATGTTGGTCATGGTGATGCAATCGCTATACGATTTCCAGATAATCGGGTTGCACTCATTGACGGTGGCGATACCTTTTATTATTCAAGGGTATCAAACTATCTTCGCCGAAGAGTTGTCGGACGCAATAATCGTATAGACTGGATGATTGCCACCCACCCCCATATGGATCACATTGGGACATTGCCGAGAATATTACAAAGCTTCAACGTGGATACTGTAATACGTCCAGTAATCCAAAGCGACAGCCCATATGATCTATTAAACACAACACAAGTATATCTTGGACCAGAAACAATAAATCCAATTTACACGCAATTTATAAACAATGCTTACCGCTATGCAAACAACGTGGTTATCGCAAGAGCAGGACTTTACTTTGGTTGTATGACAACTTATGGCTTTCGTGTTTTCTTTCACACTCCAACGACAGAAGGTATTTGGTCGGCATTACGTCATCATAACACAAATGAAATCTCCCCTATTATAACTGTTGAATTTGGTAATCAAATTTTTGTATTGACGGGTGATGCTGGGTTCATGGTGGAAAATGATTTTTTGCTTGCACAAAGTGCACGTGACATGTTTATTCATAATATAGAAAATCGGGTCGTCCATCTCCATGTCGGACATCACGGAAGTAACGGAAGTTCAAGCAATGATTTTCTCAGATTCCTTAGCCCAACAACAGCGACAATAAGTGTAGGGACACGATTCCCAACTTTACCAAATTCTACTGTGGTTAATCGAATACGAAGTAATCTTTCAAACAGAAACGACCTTTTCATAACAAACCAAGTCGGTCACATCGCATTTCGAACATGTGGCAACGAATATCAAATATTTTTCGGATTTCGAAATCCACCGAACTTGTGGTGGTTGTTTTCGGTTCTTGTTGTGATAACATTATTTCTTTGCTTTTTTAATTTTAAAAGAAAACAAAATAATAAAGAAACTATACATTGAATCTAAAGTGTACAACATCCCCATCTTTTACAATGTATTCCTTGCCCTCAATACGAACTCGACCAGCTTCACGTGCTTTTATAATTCCGCCAAGACTCTTGAAATCGTCAAACGAACAAACTTCAGCACGAATGAATCCACGTTCAAAATCAGTATGTATACGTCCAGCAGCCCCTGGTGCTTTTGTACCATCACGAATTGTCCATGCACGAACCTCGGGTTCGCCAGCAGTAAGAAAACTTATCAACCCAAGCAATTTATACGATGCTGCGATTAGCTTATCCAGACCACTCTCACCATCAAGCCCATACATTGCCATTAATTCTTTTCGTTCAGATTCATCGTCAACTTGAGAAAGCTCTTCTTCGATTTTCGCGCAAACACATATTACCGAATTGTTCTCTTGATTTGCTCTGTCCACAATTTGTTTAAAGTATTTATTATTTTGTCCATTTGTTGTAATATCTTCTTCATTCATGTTGGCACAATAAATTACAGGCTTTGTGGTAAGAAGTCCGAAAGATTTTGCAATAACACGCTCTTCATCTGTTAAATCAACCGATGATGCTGGCTTTTCGTTATCAAGGACATTTTTTATTTTTGTTAAAAGTTCAAGTTCACGCACAGCTTCTTTATTTGATCCTTGTCTTGCTTGTTTTCCTACCTTCTCTATTTGACGGCTAACCGATTCAAGATCAGATAACACAAGTTCAAGATTAATTGTATCAATATCACGTTTTGGGTTGACTTCGCCATCTACGTGGATTATGTCCGAATTCTCGAAAGCCCGTACAACATGAACGATTGCATCAACTTCGCGAATATGTGAAAGAAACTTGTTACCAAGCCCCTCACCTTTACTTGCACCCGCAACAAGACCTGCAATATCCACAAATTCAATGGTTGCATTTACAACAGATTTTGGCTTGTAATACTCGACCAAAAAATCAATACGTGCATCAGGCACAGTAACAATCCCAACATTAGGCTCAATGGTACAAAATGGATAATTTGCACTCTGGGCACCCGCACGTGTTAGTGCATTAAACAATGTACTCTTGCCCACATTAGGCAATCCAACAACACCAATTTTCATAATCTATATATTAGCACATGTCTATACCTTAAGCAAATAAAGTAACGAAATTATCATCGCGACCGAACGAGGAATGAGTGGAGTAAAGATGGTCTTATCGAAAGAAATTTGCATCTTTTATATAAAACATGTATAATTACTTCATGAAACAACTGGACTCTATTACTCCACGCGATGTGGACTTTGCTCGTTGGTATACCGATGTGGTTACGCGTACTGGACTTGCAAACTATTCGACTGTAAAGGGCTGTATGATTATGCCGCCTTATGGAAACGAATTGTGGGAGAACATGCGTGCCGAACTTGATGCTCGTATAAAAAAAGTTGGAGCCAAGAACGTTACTCTCCCCCTTTTGATTCCCGAATCAATGTTACAACGTGAAAAGGATCATATTGATGGCTTTGCACCCGAAGTTCTTTGGATAACACATAGTGGCGAAGAAAAGTTGGCAGAACGACTTTGCCTGCGCCCCACATCCGAGGTTCTATTTTGCGAGTACTTTAAAAATACGATTCAAAGCTATCGTGACTTGCCAATGAAGCTCAATCAATGGGCGAACATATTTCGTGCCGAGAAAAACACACGCCCTTTCCTTCGCACAACCGAGTTCTTTTGGCAAGAAGGTCATACGTTACATGAAACCGAGGCCGAAGCACGAAAAATGACCATGCAAATCCAAAATCTATATAACGATTACTTGCGTGATTTCCTTGCACTTCCACTTGTAGAGGGAAGAAAAACCGAGAGTGAAAAATTCGCGGGTGCGGTCGAAACATATACTCGCGAAGTTATGATGTACGATGGTCAGGCCTTGCAAACAGGGACAAGCCATTACCTTGGCACAGGCTTTGCAAAGGCATTTGGAATAACATATCAAAACCGCGAAGGTCGCGAGGCACTTCCCCATTATACAAGCTGGGGCATTACTACTCGTATGATTGGTGCATTGGTCATGGTTCATGGAGACGACCGCGGACTTGTGTTGCCTCCACATGTTGCACCCATCCAAGCGGCAATTATTCCAATCATGATGCACAAACAAGGAATTTTGGATGCGGCAAAAAAATTAGAAAAATCAATTGCGAAAGTTGTACGAACTCATGTCGATGCTTCTGATAATACCCCTGGCTGGAAATATTCTGAATGGGAAATGCGTGGAGTACCCGTACGAATTGAATACGGACCACGTGACATAGAAAATGGAACTTGCGTAGTTGTAAGACGTGACACAGGCGAAAAAGCCGTAGTTGCTGTTACAAACCTTAAAAAAGAACTTCCAAAGATATTACAGACCATCCATGACTCGATGTATAGCAAAGCACTAGCAAGACAAGAATCAATGACCTATGACGCCCGAACACTTGATGAAATTACCGAGATTGCCAAAACAAAGCCTGGTTTCATTCGTGCACCATGGTGTGGATGTGCAAAGGCAGAGAAGTTATTAAAAGAAAAATTTGCGACAACAAGCCGTTGTATTGTCGATGAATTCAAACAAAACACAGATATAAAGTGTGCAATAAGCGGAGAGCCAGCAAAGTATATGGTAATCTGGGGCAAGGCTTATTAGACTATGAACGAACTAATCTTAAACTTGGATAAGATCCACACTACAGCATTGGGTATAGTGAGAATAAAAAGAAACCTTTCTTTGGATATTGATGATGTTGTTAATTGGTGTAAAAAGCAAATTATGCAATCCAATAACATCATTCGCAAAGGCAAGAATTGGTATGTTACAGTCAATAATTCGATAATTACCGTAAATGCATATAGCTACACAATTATAACTGCACATAAAATAACGAATTTATCAGCGTCACGCTGCAAGGAGAAAAAATGAAAAGATTTGACGAATTATTATTTAACCGATTCTTCGAGAATTGGGATAAATTTTCACATGAACAAATTAAATCACTTATAAAAGTAAAATCAAAAACAATTTTGCCATCGGTAAATGATATTGATTTTTCAAAACAACAACGAGTAAAGCTCGGGATTGACGCAACGGGACAAGACCTTCATATCGGACACCTGTGCCCTCTTTTAATCATGAATATCTTTATAAAAGCGGGACATCATGTTGACCTTGTGATTGGTGATTTCACAACAAAGGTCGGTGATCCAAGCGGACGAGTTTCAGAACGTGCAATTTTAACAGACGAACAAATCGCAAAGAACTTTGAAACATATCTTGACCAGGTGGGAAAATTTCTTGATGTTTCAAAATTAAGCGTACGTAAAAACAGCGAATGGCTTGCAAAAATTTCATTAGCCGACTTCCTTGGTCTACATCAAAAATTAAACCTTGCAACCACGTTGCAACGTGAGGACTTCCGCACACGACTAGAAGCGGGCGGTCTTTCAAATGCCGAGATTTTATATGCATCACTTATGGGCTATGATTCAGTTGCACTTAACACAACTATCGAGCTCGGTGGACTTGACCAGCTTCTTAATCTTCAACAATGTCGCGAAATCCAACGTATACATGGTCAACCACCCGAAGTTATCGTTACAACACCAATCCTCGAGGGACTTGCTGGCGATGGACGAAAGATGAGTAAATCGTACAAAAATTATGTTGCCATCAACGATTCATACGAGGAAAAATTCGGCAAGTTCATGTCAATGCCAGACAGCTTGATTATGCAATACTTTCAAAGTTTTGGATACCTTTTCGAAAATGAAATATCGGAATTAGAGAATTTTATAAAGTCTCAACCAATGGAAGCAAAAAAACAATTTGCAAGTTACTTTATTTCAATAGAGGCAAAAAATTTAAAAGCAGGTGCATCAGAACGCGAACGGTTCGAACAAAAATTTTCAAAGCGAGAATTGACCGCAGATGACTTCCAAGTTATAAAGGTGAAGTCTGGCACCACTCTACTTGATGCATTAATGACAAGTAACAAATTCAAATCAAAAGGTGAATTAAAACGATTGTTAACATCAAATTCAATCCGCAATCTTGATACAAATGAAATTATTACAACCGACTTTGAGATTAATAATAATTTAAAAATCAAGGTTGGAAAATTGCAATTCTTTCAAGTTACAATGTCATCCTGAACAAAGTGAAGTATCTAGGCGAAGCCGCAAGACATGCTTTTAAAAACGACCCGCTTGGGTCGTTTTGTTTTTATTATTATTTTCTCGGAAGTGATGATTTTACATCTACATTCGGAACAGCAAACTTTATCTTGTGTTTATCAAATAAAAGTTTAAGTTCTCGGTTGAAATCACGAGTAAGCTGCATTCTGTTTGGTTCTTGACAAAAAGCAATATTTCGCAATACTATACCGCTTGCATTGAATTCGGCTGGACCTATGTATTTTGGCTCATCAACGGCTGCATCCAATTTCTTTCCAATTTCTGGCATTGCGTCTCTTAAAACTTTTTCAACTCTTTCAAGGTTCTCGTCATAGCTCACGGTAACATCGCATACTGCGACACTCTTTTCTTGTGTCATGTTAATTAGCACACGCATTTCGCTGTTGTTAATTACTATGATATTTCCATCAATCGCTTTAATCTTTGTTGTTCGGATTCCGATATGTTCAACCTCTCCACGGTTGCCGTTGAATGTGATTATGTCCCCAACCTCGAAGCTGTTTTCAAATACTATGAACAATCCTGCGATAATATCAGATAAAAGGCTTTGTGCACCAAATGCAATAACCAAACCAAGAATACCAGCACCAGCAATCAAAGCAGCAGCATCAACACCAAGAACACCAAGTAATGTAAAGAACCCAACAAGAATCAATGCATACTTAAGAAAGCTGTATGTAAGTGCAAGAATTGTTTTTCTACGGTTGCTCTTACCACGAGAAAGAAGTCTTGTAACAATCCATAGAACCTTTAATACCAAGACCAAAATAAATATTGTAACAATCCCGCGCAAAATCGTCTCGATGTTGTCTGAGAAGAAATTACCGATGTTTGTTATATCAAGTGTGTTTTCTTGCAAGAATCTCACAAAACCAGAATATCTGTATGTGCTTGTTGCAGTATCATATGTCGCAGGCCAAATCGCAGACGCAATAGGAGCCGCCGCAAAAAGCATAATCATTAAAAAACCAATAATCGACCAATATATAATTCGTCGCGTTCTTCTCTTTTTTTGCTTTATTTCATTTTCTCGTTCACGCTCGAGTTCTTGTTGTTGTTTCTCAAGTTGTTCTTTTTGTCTTAGGATTTCTTCTTCCTGTTGTTTTTTTGTAGCCATAATACGCCTATTATACATGAAAATTAAAATTTGTCTAGCAATTCTACTATTTAAACATTAGTAATTAATCAAATTAAGAGTTATACTATTACATTTTATTAAGGAGAAATTATATGAAAGACCCACGAATTACCGAGCTTGCTCATAACTTGCTGTCACATAGCTGTCGTCTTGAAAAAGGTCAATCCGTCATCATCGAAGGCAGCCACGAATCAAAAGATTTAATAATCGCACTTGTCAAGCGTTGTTATGAAATCGGAGCAATGCCTTTTGTACGTTTGTCACATGAACAAATTTCACGTGAATTATTGATGGGTACAACCGAAGAACAAACAAAGCTTTCATGCAAATATGCAAAACCACTTTTCGAAGAGGCAAGCGCATACATAGGTATCGGTGCATCAAGCAACGTTTTCGAAACATCAGACGTTCCAGTCGAAAATAAAAACATCTACACAAAATATTATGCAAAGCCAATCCATAAAGACATTCGTGTCAAAAAAACCAAGTGGGTTATTTTGCGCTATCCTAATCCATCTATGGCACAACTTGCACAAAGTTCACTAGAGGCATTTTCTGACTTTTTCTTTGACGTTTGTAATCTTGATTATACAAAGATGGAAGCGGCCATGAAGCCATTGAAAAAACTTATCGAACGCACAGATCGCGTTCGTATCATTGCCACCGACACAGACCTCTCATTTTCGATTAAGGGACAAAAAGCAGTAATCTGCAGCGGTCGCCAAAACATCCCAGACGGCGAAATCTTTACAAGTCCTATCAAGAACTCGGTCAACGGCAAAATTCGATTTAATATTCCATCACTTTGTAAAGGCATTGTACATAATGATGTTACGCTTGAGTTCAAAGATGGCAAAGTCATCAATGCATCATCAAGCAACACAAAGGCACTTGAAAATGAACTTGATTCCGACGAAGGTGCACGTTATATAGGTGAATTCGCATTTGGTGTCAACCCATTTATTGCAAAACCTATGTACGATACGCTGTTCGATGAAAAAATGCGTGGAAGCATTCACCTTGCACTAGGCTCATGTTACGAGGACGCAAGTAACGGAAACAAGTCCCAAGTCCATTGGGATATCGTTCAATCGCACGAGCCAGAATTCGGTGGCGGGGAAATTTATTTTGACGACATCCTAATCCGAAAAGACGGTCGATTTATGATAGAAGAATTATTAGGATTAAACCCAGAAAATTTGAAATAGAAACTTGCAAAACATGTAATTAAAGAGTATAATTTATATGCTCTTTTACGTGCCTGTACCTTCGGTCTATGCGCATTCCTCTGTCAAGTCGCGCGACCTTCGCTTCACGCGCCTGTGGTGAAATGGATATCACAGCAGTCTTCGGAACTGCTTTTCGGGGTTCGAGTCCCTGCGGGCGCGCCAATAACAATTTTGCTTAATCAAAAATTACACTACTCTCAAACGAGTTACTAGCGTACAAAGAGTATTGTTGGGTTTGAGACTTATCAAAAATTACACTACTCTCAAACAATGTATGGCGTTACGTTCTGCTTCTTCCAGTTTGAGACTTATCAAAAATTACACTACTCTCAAACGATGCGGAGCGTTTGTCGTTAAAGGAGCAAAGTTTGAGACTTATCAAAAATTACACTACTCTCAAACTGCGGGTATTCCTGACCATGAGTTGAAAGTGTTTGAGACTTATCAAAAATTACACTACTCTCAAACTTTCAAGCCTTCCTCTTTGCACACCTGCATGTTTGAGACTTATCAAAAATTACACTACTCTCAAACCTTGTGTCGGCGAATTGTCGCATTAATTTAGTTTGAGACTTATCAAAAATTACACTACTCTCAAACATGGACAAGTGGTATATATGCCACATCCGAGTTTGAGACTTATCAAAAATTACACTACTCTCAAACAGAAGCCGGTATGGTTCGACATCACTCCACGTTTGAGACTTATCAAAAATTACACTACTCTCAAACTCTGCACATTTAGTAATTGCTGTGCATTCAGTTTGAGACTTATCAAAAATTACACTACTCTCAAACAGTTAACCAAGTATAGCATTCCATTGACATGTTTGAGACTTATCAAAAATTACACTACTCTCAAAC
>WRBV01000008.1 GCA_009784375.1 Bacillota bacterium
CCCGGAAATCTTCGGCGCACAATCACATCGACCAGTGAGCTATTACGCACTCTTTGAATGAGTGGCTGCTTCTAAGCCAACATCCTGGCTGTCTAGGCAATTGCACATCCTTTACCACTTAACGTGAATTTTGGGACCTTAGCTGTTGATCTGGGCTGTTTCCCTTTCGACTACGAAACTTATCTCACGTAGTCTGACTGCCATATGCATTTATCCGGTATTCAGAGTTTGATAACGTTCAGTAAGCCGCGAAGCCCCCTAGCGTATTCAGTGCTTTACCCCCGGTAAAAGTTCATATGACGCCACCCCTAAAGGCGTTTCGAGGAGAACCAGCTATATCCGTGCTCGATTGGAATTTCTCCGCTATCCACAAGTCATCCCCGGACGTTGCAACGTACGTGGGTTCGGTCCTCCATAGGGTGTTACCCCTACTTCAACCTGCTCATGGATAGGTCGCACGGTTTCGGGTCTACGACATGCTACTATAATTTTCGCGCTATTAACACTCGGTTTCCCTTCGCCTCCGTTACTGAGTAACTTAAGCTTGCAACACATCGTAACTCGCCGGCCCATTCTACAAAAGGTACGAGGTCACGCACATAAGGCGCTTCCTCTGCTTGTAAGCATACGGTTTCATGTTCTATTTCACTCCCCTCCCGGGGTTCTTTTCACCTTTCCCTCACGGTACTATTCGCTATCGGTCAATTGGTCGTATTTAGCCTTACGGGATGGACCCCGCTCATTCACACCGGATTTCTCGTGTCCTGTGCTACTCTGGATACCACGGGCTATCGTTGGATTTCGGTTACGGGACTGTTACCCTGTTTCGTCGCACTTTCCAATGCGGTTCACCTATCCTATTATAATGCCACTATGTGGTCCGAACCCCACCAAAGTTACCCCTGATGGTTTGGGCTTTTCCGCGTTCGCTCGCCACTACTTACGGAATCACTAGTTTGTTTTCTTTTCCTCCGCTTACTTAGATGTTTCAGTTCAGCGGGTTCCCTTCCATGTACCTATGTATTCAGTACAGGATAACCACCCTTTCAGATGGCTGAGTTTCCTCATTCGGAGATCTACGGGTCACAGGTTGTTTGCACCTCACCGTAGCTTATCGCAGCTTACCACGTCCTTCATCGGCGCCAATTGCCAAGGAATTCACCATATGCTCTTTATAGCTTGATCGTCAAAAAGTGATTAACTGATTTCTCAATTAATCGGTTGTCGTTGTATACATGTTTGACATGAGTTATTTGTCATATATTTGAATTATTTGTTAATTCGATTTATTTGGATTATTTGTTTTTTGCCTATTACTGATGTTGATGCAGTTCCTCGCTATTAACTATAACGGAACCGCTCACCTTTGCAGGCAAACTCCATACTGTTAAAAAACTTCCAGCATAATTGTTTTCTCGTGAAACGACATAATGTTGTCGTTTTATAATTGAAATACGTATTACACTAATTTGTGTCATTCCATTTCTGGAATAACAGATATTTGTTTTTTGTTTCTCGTTTTGTCAGTATTACACTCATGTATATAAAATACATTTATGTAATTCTTTTACAGTATGCAGTTGTCAATCTTCACTACTTGCCCACACAAAAGGCGAACAAGTTCCCTACTATACCATAGGTAAAAAAGCTTTGTCAACACTTTTTTCAAAATTCTTTTAAGAAATTTTAAGTTCTTTTTCTCCCGAAAAAATGTTGGGACATTACGGTTAAATTATTTTAAGTGTGCTCCTTCGTCGCACAGGTCATCAACACTTTTTTCAAAATTCTTTTAAGAAATTTTAAAGAGATTATAGTAGAGACTTTTACAGTCTATGTAAACAAAAAGAGGTTTGATACCTCTTTTAATTATTCTCATTCACCTAATCAACTTTTGGTGTCCTTGGTGTCCTTGGTTTCCTTGGCTTTTTCATCGCAGCCTTTTCCGCCTCGTATACTTCTTGCATTCTTTGAGACATTTCATATATGCGTTCATCACTTTGTTCAAGCTCGATTCGTTCTCGCAATTTTTCTACGTTATTACTGTCGACTTGTTCCTTATTTCTTGCACGCTCACGACTTATCATATCGTTTGCTTGCTGGCTCTTTGCTAAAACATGATTAGTCCCATAAAGAGCAAGACCAAGACCACCAAGCACAACCAAACCAATCAATATAGTCCACCAACGGAAAGGACTTCGAGCGACTTGGCTACGAAAATTTATCGTGGATGAGATTTCAATATCTTGATTACTTTGACTTACTAAGTCTCCATTTTCATCAATATCATAAAAAGTCAAACTCACCATTGTATGTATGTAATATCTTGACATTGGAAAAGAAGATTCTTCAAGCCTTGTAAACCGAAGCCTTTCACCTGTAACAGCAACTGATAAATTTCCCGCCATTCTATTCTGAGTCGAATTCGCCGTTGTAAGCCTAGTAGTTGTTAGCGGACTATAAAAAGCCACCGTACCCGCAAATCGACCACCCCTAGAAAATCCAGCATAAAATACCGAAAATGTAGGTGGATTATTAAATGTTAACGAGGTTCGACTTGGTGCAGTATTGCTTGTACCTAATGTCATATTGATAGTGAAATCTTCATTCACTCTACCATTACGGACACGAACAATATATTCATTAAGCCTAGGCGTCTCGTTTTGATAAGTTGCAATACGTATGTGATAAATCCCGATTCGATCATACGTTATCCTAAATAAATGAATCCTATTAGGTATATCAGACTCGGGGGTAATAGTTCTTGTAGTTATATCGGTCGAAGAATAGTACGGTCTAAATTCTACTGTTATCCAATTCTCACCTCGTGCTGTCATAATTGGACTAAGTTGCAGACCAAATTCACCTGTAACCCCCACTACCGAACCAAAACCACCATAATTTGAATTTGCAGGCTGAAGCGAATCCCCTTCCCAATTTTCATGTATATATCCAACAGAGGTAAGACGTAAAAGCGCCTGTGTTTGTATGTTCGCCCTTCTGTGGTCATCCGAATACAAGACATTCATATCAGTCCCAGGCGCAGGCAATAAACCCAACGGATTAATATTGTTCGAGGCTTGTCTGATTGGCTGACTCTCAACCGCCAATGATGTGACTGGACTGTCACTATTCCCAATAAACACAAAACAAGCACCCACAACCATTGCAAGTGCCAAGGTTAACAACCCTACAAGTTTTGTCCCCTTCATTTGATATTAAGATAATTTATATATGTCCAAGTGTCAAATAGTTTACCCGAACTTCTTTCTTAACTTCTCTAACTCCGAAATCGCTTCTTCCACATTCTCTACAATAATAATAGTAGAACCTTGATGCACCGCTGGGTTGTTATCACGTTCGTCAAAAAATTTCCATGTGCTGTGAAAAGCTTCACAAGCACCACCAAAGCCTTTTACCAATATAATAGTCTTTTTGTACCAAAACGAAAAAAGCAATTCTGTATATGTTCCCCAACTTCCGCCAAGTGCAACGGCAACATCCGAGAATTCATTCATATCCCAGCTTCTTCGAAGAAAGTTATCTGCCTGATTAACACCGTCTATTTTTATATATTCCATATGTGAAACACCATCCAATGGGAATTGATATTTTTCAACATGATCACGTTCATTAAGTGCTGGCGAATACCCGACAACCTTTGCACCATGTTTAACCGCCTCTTGTCCCACGAATTGCGGAAAACCACGGCATGCACCCGTCAATATCTCGGCACCGATTGATGCCAAATACCTGCCCAACTTGTGCGAACACGCCATTTCTTGTTCTGAATAGACAACGTTGTTTGTTCCACCGTATACTGTTACTCTCATAATTTAAAACCCCTCTTTCAACCCTACCGTCTTTATGAAGACTAAATTGTCTCTCACACTTAATTTTTTGTCAAGCACATAATAACCTTTACGCACAAACTGTACCGTATTCTTGCATTCTCTTATATATGGTTCGGCAAGTGCATTATGTTCAAATTTTGAATTCAAGTTAAAGTTGTCTTCATCCAAGCTTGTCCCCTCTTTCAATAATGGAAGATATTCATTAACAACTATCGAAGTCGCCGTACTCGCTTCTACATAATGAATGGTTCCATTTGGTTTGATGCCACTTGTATCGCTTCCACTTCTTGAATTTTCAAAGTAACTGCACTCCAAGTAATCAATCGAACCATCCTTCTTATATATAACATTCTCACAACTGATTATATACGCCCCACGAAGTCGCACAGTCCCACCGACCGTAAGCCTCTTCCATTTTGGTGGTGGATTTACCGCAAAGTCTTCTCCATCTATATATATATCTTTTGAAAAGAATTGTTTGTGACTTTTACTGTTCTCGTCATTTGGATTATTAACAACAGGCAATTTCTCAAATTTACCCTTGTAATTGGTAATCAAGACCTTTATCGGATTAAATACCACACCAACTCTATCTGCGATTTTATCTAAATGTCCGCGAACATAAAATTCAAGCGCACTCATAGGCACCGTAGTATTCGTCCGAGAAATCCCTGTACTTATAACAAAGTCCTTTATCGCCTCGGGAGTATATCCACGACGACGCATTCCACTTATCGTTGGCATACGCGGATCATCCCAACCATCAACAATTCCTTCGTCAACAAATCTTTTCAGATATCGCTTACTCATTACCGTTTGTTCGATATTCATTCGCCCGAATTCAAACTGTCTCGGCTTGCATTTGCCTGTCCAGGCATTGTCCACAAACCAATTATATAGTTCCTGGTTATTTGCAAACTCCAAACTGCAGCAACTGTGGCTTATACTCTCTATCGCATCGGACAAACAATGTGCAAAATCATACATGGGATATATACACCATGTGTTGCCCGTTCTGTAATGCTCTGCTCTCATTATCCTATATATAGCAGGATCACGCATAGTCATCGTCGGATGCGTCATATCAATCTTTGCCCGCAACACACAATGACCATCCGCAAATTTACCATCTCGCATCTGTTTGAACAGCTCAAGGTTTTCCTTTGCCGATGTATCACGATAGGGACTGTTCTTTCCTGGCTCGGTGAAACTTCCACGATTCTTACTCATCTCGTCCGCACTTTGAAAATCAACATAAGCCAAACCCTTTTTAACCAAGCCAACAGCCATATCATACAGCTGTTCATAATAATCACTTGCAAATAATAAATCTTTCCATTCAATTCCAAGCCAAGCCAGATTATCAACAAAAGTCTCGACATAATGCATGTCTTCTTTTTCAGGATTGGTGTCATCCATACGCAAATTCATATATCCACCATATTTTTGCGCCAACGTATAATTTGTAAGCGATGCCTTTATATGCCCTATATGCGGATAACCATTTGGCTCGGGTGGAAAACGTGTGACAATCTTTTGTCCACGTGCAATAGACTCTATAATATCCCGCTCGATAAAATTCAACGATTCTTTTTCCATAGGTTAATTATAGACGGATTTAGTAGAATTGGCAAAACAATTCAAAGTCGTGCCACCAAGCACAACATCAATTACCAAGCGACAATGACACATGAAACCACGTCATTGCGCAGCGAAGCCTTTGCCGTAGGCAAGCGGAAGGACAGACCACAGAGATTGTGGGTGCAGAATAGTTGTACTGTCCGTACGAAGCAATCCAGTTACAGACATTGTAGGAATGTTTGTCTCTTCCTATTATTTCTCTAACTGGATTGCTTCGTACGGCGGAAACATATACATCTCTCCCATACTTATTGGGGTTCCCGCCTTCCTCTTGCCTACGGCAAAGGCTTCGCTGCGCAATGACGGTGGTGGACACAGTTTCTTTGCTTGCCCACAGATACGGCAAAAAGTCTTTCCTCTCACCTAAACGCACTACGTGCCAAGTAATTATAAACAATGTCAACCCATTGTGTCCGCGGATGTGTCTCCCCACGCTCCGCCATTTCTTTCATTTCATAAATCGAGACCTTTTTAACTTCCTCAACCTCGTCTAGCTTTAACACGATATCTTTTAAATTCACGTCTTTGTGAATTACGTAAAGATTTACAAATTGGTTCTCGATAAAATCTTCTCGCACAGCTCTCGAGTCACGGAAAGTTTTCAAATGTTTAAGGTCACTTACTTTCAAATCCCTTGGCAATATAACCCCAACTTCTTCCATACTCTCTTTAAACAATGCATCCATAGGAAACTCTCCCGCAGACATGTGTCCAGCAATCGTTAAATCCCAAAGACCAGCATGGCTTTTACCTTTGGCACGTTTTTGAATTAACAACTTGTTATTCTTATCAATCACACAAACGATTATACATTCATGCCACAAGCCCTTTTGATGAACTTCGTTACGCGATATTGTTTTTCCGTCTGGAATTCCGTTCTCATCCAACACCGTAAACATTTCTGCTTTCATAATTATCTCCTATCTTACGCCCGTGATATAACTCTCTGCTTCAACTCTTCAACCCCCACATTATCCTTTGCCGAAACCGCAACATAATCCTTGCCCGCAAATTCTTCTTCTATTAATGACAGCCCAACACTTGACATCATATCAATTTTGTTCAAGACCAATATTTGCGGAACTTTATCGGCACCAATTTTCGCAAGCACCGAATCCACAACCGCAATTTGTTCCTTGAATTGATCGTTGGATATATCCACCACGTGCAATAACAAATCGGCATATCTTGCCTCGTCAAGTGTACTCTCGAATGCCTTAATGAATTCATGAGGCAACTTGTTAATGAATCCAACCGTATCGGTTAACAAAATTTCTACTCCCACATACGTTTCGGGATTTTGTACATATATGCGTGCAGTCTTAGGGTCCAACGTTGCAAAAAGTTTATCCTCCGCCAACACGCCCGCCTTTGCCATAGTATTCAAAAGCGTACTTTTTCCGCTGTTGGTATAACCCACCAAACAAACCCGCTTCATGCCGCTTTTGTTTGCAAGTGTCTTGTTCAAATTCCGACTCTCGCCTATTTTCTTTAACTTCTTTTGCAGTTCAATTATATCTTCTTGAATTCGGCGCTTGTCCATTTCCAGTTTCTTCTCACCTGGTCCACGCATACCCACAGCATTCCGCATCTTTGACATCAATCCACCACTTCCAACAAGACGCGGCAAATTGTATTTTAATTGTGCAAGCTCTACCTGTAACTTGCCTTCCATACTCTGGGCGCGTTGGGCAAAAATGTCCAGAATAACTTTACTGCGGTCAAGTACTGGTACACCCAATTCTCGCTCAAGATTCCTTACCTTTGAACCGCTCAGCTCCACGTCGAATACCACCACATTGGCATCATGTTCGGCGACTGCATTTGCTACTTCCTCGACCTTTCCCTTTCCAATAAAATAAGTAACATCAACATCAGGGCGATTTTGTGTAATACGTCCCACCGTAACAATATTACAAGTTCGACACAAATCATCAAGCTCATCCAAACTTGTCTCGTCTATATTCTCATTAACACCAACACCGACCAATATAGCGCGGTCAGACTCTATTGCATTATCATGTATTTTCATTACCAAATTCCTTCTTCTATTAAAATATTCACAAACCACACTTGTATCATTGCCGTTTCATAAGTACTTAAAGTATTATGATTTTCCCATTCATACCTGAACGCAGCCACATATACTTCAAAGGAACTTCGCACACCGTCATACATTGCTTGAGTAAAACCTCTCGAACTGTGTTCGGCAAATACAAAGTATATTAAACACGGTCTTAATAGATTTATATCACCTGCAAGTGCTTCGTAATCAACAAAACCTAATGCCCGCCCGTAATGTCCGCGATTTAACAATGCCCGAACATAGGCTTGTCTATGAAATCCATTCGCCTCGTCTTGCCATTCGTCGTCAAAGCCTTCGAACAATATGATTATTTGCCGATGCCTGCCCGCGTCAATATTTCTCTCCAACGCGTCCAATCTGTTCGCCTCGGTTGGATTCTGATTATATACCCTCATCGAAAACATAGCCCCCATACCATTCAATCCCAAACTATCTGACATACGAACCATAGGGGACGGAAACAAAAACCCAAATATTGCCAACCCGTAACTGAACACTAAAAAAAGGCAAGCAATCGTAATAAATACTATTTTCACAACAAACTTTGTCATGCATTAATATTACCAAATATCTAATGAGATGTAAAAGAGTTATACATGGCTGCTATGCCCCCGCAGCCGCACCGCCTTCACCGCCCGTCCATTCATTCACTTTGTTCTTTGCCATTTGGTATGGTGTCAACAACGCCTTGTATTTCTTATCAATAATTTCCAAATCGGCACGAATCAATGGATGATTAACAAGAATATCACCAAGTTTATCCGACAAAGGTACGGCAGCCAAAAGAGGATGACCAAGCAAATCAATTGTTCCTTGAATTGTGTTATAAACCAATTTTGGCTTAAAGAGTGCGATAAACTTTAAATATCCCGCTGTGGATTTGTATAAAATTCCAAGTGCTTTTTTATTCAGTTTAATACAGTCTGGTTTAAGTCTGATTGTTTTCATCCAAATCGGCCACCAATACATAAGATATCGGAAATTAACCCTTACATGAGTAACCGCCCTTGTTCCAACCTTCCTTCCACTCTTGTCTTTTATATCTTCTCTATCTTTTTTTGTTTGAATTAACTCATCACCTTCCCAACCCTTGTTGTTAAACCTTGCTATATTTTCATATTCATCAGTAACACTATAATCCGCAATACCCGCATAGTCTTCCTCGCCGCCGTACTCGTAATCCATTTCTTCGTCTTCAAGGTGATCTTCAGAAAAATCATAATGTCCAAATTCTTCGTCCATGATAACCACCCCCTTTTTTTTATTATATCAAGAAGATAAAAAGCATCAAAGTGAAAGTTTTTAAAGTGAGTAATCTCCACATCGCACCAGGAGAAAAAACTTCTATCTAGTCATTGCGCAGCGAAGCCTTTGCCGCAGGCAAGCGGAAGGACGATACAAATATGTCCTCTATTGAAACAAAAAACCAAGCATTACACTTGGTTTCAAATACTCTATTAATCGTCAAACATCTAATCGTCAAACATCGATTTTGGCTCTTCATCAATTTCATCCAACGGAGTATCCACCAAAGGCTGTAACCCTGGCCTTGGTGGAGGTGTTGACTCTGGCGCAGGTTGCGGACGGAAATCTGTTTGCTCGTCCAAAGGTTCTGGTTGGACTTGTTGCATTGGCTCTGGGGTTGGTTGAAATTCTTGTCTTGGTTGCATTTGTTCTAATTGAACCTGTGGCTGTGGCTCGGGCTGATGCATTGGCTGTGGCACTTGTTGTGGTGCGACATATGGTTGATAAGGTTCTTCTTTCACAGGTCTTGGAAATTTATTTTCATACCAAATTCCAATCATATAAATCATCAACCCTAATGCGAATACGATTACAATATTCAAAAAGAATGAAAACCAAGCGGTACTCATAGCGGCAGAATATCCAGGCCAACGCTCACCATCATATTGCATTGATTGCCCTACAAATGACGCTTCGGATATAAAAAGTGACAACACAAATATACCGCCCAACAACCAAATGCCGAACGCAGATGTTTTAACAAGATTTTCTTTCAGCTTTTCAATAAAATTTTTCATAAGCTTATTATACCACACTTTCAAGTCATTTACTAATCAATTCAACAGCATAACCATAGGAACTTCTCTATTCTGTTCAAATATCTTTGGTAATTGATCAAGCCCAATTGGATGTTCAAGATCATCACACCCAACTTCAATCGTAAGTGCTGGGACACCAAGATGCATAGATACCCAATCCGAATATCCACCAGTCGAGTTTTTTGTTTTTATTGGCTCGTACCCCGTAACTTCACCCACCTTGTATGCAAGTATTCTGTCACGCTCTAACTTTTCTTGCGTCGCCCGCCCATCACTCGGTTCAAAGCCATAGTATATAACTTCACCCTTGCTGTGATATGCGATTGTTGCTTTTGGCTTTATCTTTAATGTTAAATCAATTAGCGCCCCTACCTCTGGTTCGCTGTTTGGGTATTCACCTATGAAATTTTCTGAACCTGGGACACGGATGTTTTGCGCCCCACCACCCCAATCGGCATCAAAGTTTACGTTAAGATCAACGCTGCGTGCGTTTGCTTTCCACAATGGCTCACGTCGCATTGCAATTTCTACCCCGTCTGGATTACAGAGCGGTACAAACCAAATGCCACCATCAAATTTTTTATTGGCATACATTTTAACAAGCTCGACCACCAAAAATGCGGTTATCCATTCGCGCGCATGAATTGCCGCGGTGATAATTATCTGGTCGCCTTTTTTATCGCCAACATGAAAAGCATATATTGGTCGCCCAAGCAGGCTGACCCCCTTTTCTTCCATAGTAACACCGTAGATATCTCCAAGCCCCTTGATTTGATTTATCAATTCATTGAAATTCATATTTATATATATGAGACAAATCGCCAAGCGTTTAAATAAAAGATTTTATCTATTGTTTCGACACTTAAACCTTTTTTCACAAAAAACCTTTTCAACTTTTTAAAATCCTTGTATCCATTTAAACCCTTGGGCAAATTTGCGGTACCAAAAAAATCGGTACCAATTGCAAGGTTATCCGAACCAAATTTTTCAATAAAACATTGGATATGGCAATAAACATCATTCATCCGTGCCACATTATCCGAATTTAAAAAATCGCCGACCAATGTTAATCCAATTATTCCGTCCATATTAATTAATTCTTTGATTTGTGCATCATCAAGATTACGTGGATGTGGATTAACATAATCAATACAAGTATGGCTACAGAACACTTTAGCATCCAAGGGTTTAATAAAATTAATTACGCTATGAAAACTCTTTCTATTCAAGTGAGCCACGTCTATTGCAATTCCTTCTTGTACCAACCTTTTAATTACAATCCTGCCCAAGTTGGTAAGGTCACCCTCGCCATATGCCCCACCCGCCAAGTCATTATCTGAGTTCCACGTTATCCCAACAGAAAATGGTCTTAATGAAACAAGCTCGTCCAAATTTTGTTCATTAATAAACCAAGCATCCTCTACATGCAAAAGCAACTTTACCGAAGTTTCAATATTATCAATTTTTTGCCTTGCCATTCGGATTTCATTTAATGGATTTACCATTCGCGTTGTCCATATCGACAACAGCACCACATCCACCCCATTTCGTTCGACATCGGCAATGTATTTTAAAAATTTTTCGTCATCCATCTCGGTTATAACGTCATTATGCAAATCCACAATTCTCATACAATTTATCTATGATTTATTCACTCACTATAGTGATTGGTTCTATAATGGGTATTGACTTTTTGCCTATTTTTTGATAAAATAAGTAATCTGAAAAGTGTATCCCAAGCATAAGAAAGGAGCAAAGGCATGCAATCGAGAGTAGACCTTCGTAACTATATCGCAACAACTTTTTTAAGCAACTCGGACGAAGACCAACGTCACGGCGATCTAGCATTTAACACGGCTGATTATTTATATATTCTAAGTGCACCCGAGGTATCCGAATTTCACGTTGCAGAGCGTATGATTTCGGCTACTGATTCTGCACTTATGGATGGTGCTTTCCAAAATCGGAGACGTGATGACTATGCCAACAGAACAGGAACAACCCGATACTTTCTGCGAACGGCATATAATAGTGAAAGATCTGTTTATTCAATAGAATCAAATGGTGATAGCGATGATACTTCCGCACGCAGGAATGATTATTCACTTTGTCCCGCGATGCGCCTGCACTCCCATGTACTGCAACATATGGATTGCAATATCCAGCCAGTAAGAAATCAATATGACAGAATCATATACCACACACTTCAATTTGGAGAAAAAGACAAATCCCACGTTGGAAGTGAATTAAATTTGTATCTCGAGGGTCTTTATCAAAGTGGTGAACTTGATGACAAAGCAACTGGAAGATTATGGACCTCGGCAGCAATAACAAGCGGAGGTGCCTTCACACCAAGAAAAAACCCAGAATTCGAGGTAGACGGTCAAAAATTTATTCGAAAAATTACCACGCGAGACGATAGTAACATTCAGTATTCAACCAGAGAGCGCGCACCCGAAAACGGAACTGCACGTTGGGTAAAGGTTGAACCAATTACGTGGAAAATCCGAAATTGGGACGATTTATCAACAGACATAAACCCAGACGGCAATGGGTCAAATACAATAATCGAGCTTGTATCCGATCAAGCAATCATGAGCAATATTCCATTCTATCCAGCAGGCGGCGACAGAAATAGAAATATGTGGCAGAACTCGACCATACGTGGTTTTCTTAATGGTATTAATGTCAACAACATTACAGAAAACGGAAATCTTGATTATACTGCACCAAGGGGTGGTGATTTTACACAATGCGGAAATTTTTTAGAAGAATCATTTGACCTTACCCGTGAACCAGTATACGAATACCAAGTACCCGAAGGACAAACAGAAATATGCAAAAGTGCATTCGAAGGCTGTATAGCACTTCAAAAAATTATAATTCCATCAAGTGTTGAAAAGATTGGTGAAAACGCATTCCGCGGTTGTGGATTCAAATATGCTTATAAGTTAAACTCAAACGGATACCAAGTCTTTGCAAAAGAGCTTCCCGAGAACCAAAACGAAATAACCGAAATAGTAAATATTGAACAAACTACCAAAGTATTTTCAAACTTTGATGCGAGTCAAATAGTCAAACATAACCCCGATGACCTTGACGCCCTTGTAAAAAGGCTTGTAAAAGACAAGTATGTACTTCCACACAGCTTTGTTCTTGAATTATCGAAAAACGGATTGCTTGACAGACTTTCTCAAAACACCAATTTCAAATTTTTCAAAAACGAATTAAAAGATTACATGGATGATATTGAGGACCTAAACGAACATTATTTACTTCATTTTATGAAATTCGCCCTCTCACTCGGGTGCTTCAGCGAAGAAAAAATCAAAGACAGAAACGGAGTCGAAACCAACAAACCATTGGCACAAACGGCAAGTACCCTTCTTTCAAATATTCTTCGAGACGAAACATTTAGTCTATATAATTTCCAAGACAATTTTACTTCGCTTCCACTTGGAACAAAACCTAACCAAGACTTTGTAAAATACCTAACCAAGAAAAACGACCAAAATGAACCTAACTACGAATTATTGCGAAGCATGGAATATCGTATGGAAGGTATATTTTCCAAAGTCATGTTTGATTTCAAAGCTGCAAGCGGTTATCGCAGAGGCTTTGGCGAAGATGGAAAACCAAAGACATTCTCGTGGGAAGATGCTTTCCGAAACTTTTATTATAGAACTAAATATATCGGCATTTGTGACGACAGCATAGATATCGCAGAATATTTTGCAAGTAAATCAGGCATTGACCAAGAAGTATTTGATGCCGCACGTGATAATCGCTTGTTGGCAAAAAGAAAAAACATACCAAGCCATATTCTTGGTAAACCATTATCCGAGAAAACTTTGCTTGAACAAATTGAAGACATTGCCCAAGATACCGAAGATGAATTGGAACACAGCAAACGGTTTATGTACGAGATGCTGGACAAATATGATCCAGCAAACGCAATTATGGGTGACCTTGTTGATTGTTGTGGATCATTGACAAGCAACCACTATGGATACTATATCGCCGAGGCATCTATGGTTGCCCCCGACGTCCAAAACCTTGTCGTTCGCGACAGAAACAAAGATGACAAAATCATCGCAAAAGGCACGATATACGTAAACAAGCAAGAAGGATATGCGGTCATAAACGAATTTGATGTAAATGACAGCGAATGGTACATGGAACAGTACCGTGAACCAATTTTCCAAGCATTTGTACGTGGCATCAACGCCTTTGTCGAAGAATATAACAAACAAAACCCCGAAAACCCGTTCAAGCAATTCAATGTGGGTATGGGTTGTAACAAGTTAAGTACAGAAACAAGACGTTTTCCTATGGTAGATGCACAAGATAATTTGCTTAGAACACCTGAAGATTATTGCTTTAACGATGCAAAAGAGCAGCAACACATATTCTATCGACTAGCCGAACCAGAAGTCGAACCAGAACCAGAGATAGTAGAACCAGCAGAAGAAACCATCAAACGCGAATATTATAAAGTGCTTGACCGCATAGATCGTATAGATTGTATAATCCAACAAATAATCCAACAAAGCCCAGAACCTGCTGGTTCATTTTACGAAATGGATCCTGACCGTGCACATGAACTTGCACGAATTGAGCATCATGCCCGTGAACAACATGCACGAAATCCACTTGCCTTCCCGGGATATTTCGAAGTCGGACCATACGGGCGCGAAAACATGAATATTGATTTCAGCGAGCTTCAGCCTACGTTTGAATACCTTAACATTGAAGAACAAGAACGCAACGAAATGCGCCAAGAAAACCGACGATTGACAAGGCTTAACCCGATATTCAACAATGTAAGGCAAATTGTTAATGACTTCATGAGAGGGCAAAACCGAGAACAAGCACAAATTCAACAAGAAGAACGTGTAGTTGACCGATATTAAAAAGCTAGTTATGCGTAACCAAACGCATCGGAGGAAATAATGTACAACGATAAACAAACAGAAAACGACGTCAAAGTATTAAAAGAATTTTTGTCGATGGATTTAACAACCGCCGATGATGTGTTCGAAAAATTTCAAACAATTCCTGGTGCCGAACTTTACCAAGGTTTGGACAGACAAGACCGATTTATATTTAAACAAGGAACACGCCCAGACCGTGTGACTTTGGTCGCACATGCGGACACGGTATTCCGCGGTGGTTCTGTGTATTCTTATGCTTTTGACGATTTTGGATTTGATGAATACGACGATTATGATGACTATGACAACTATACATTCGATGACAAAGGAAATTATGTTTATGACCTTGGTCAAGATGAAAAAACCAATGACTTTACAAAACTCATAAGCCCTTATCAAATCGCAATCCCACTACGAGAAATCGATACAAACCAAACAATTGAATCCACTATCGTAGATGGCGAGGAAATCATAAACGGAACCAACCCAGACGTCGGAATAGGCGCAGACGACCGAGCAGGATGTGCAATAGTATGGCTCTTACAAAACAGCGGGCACAATCTACTTATCCTTGATGGTGAAGAGTCTGGTTGCGTTGGTGCATTTCATTTGATGACAAGTCATCCAGAAGTCCTTGAACAAATTAACCAATCACGATTTGCAATAGAATTCGATCGACGCGGCAAAGATGATTACAAATGTTATGAAATCCCCGTCCAAGACGAATTCAAAAAATATATCGAAGAAAAAACAGGATATATTGACGCAGGTATGTCGTCAATAACCGACATTTCCGTTATTTGTGAAAGCATCTGTGGCGTTAACCTTAGTGTCGGGTATTACGATGAACATTCTGCCAAAGAATCATTGGTTGTATCTGAATGGCTTAATACTCTTAACTTGACACGACAAATGCTAAACGAGCCTATTCCACAATTCTCGCTTTGTGAAGAGGTTCGACAAAGAATAGAAGCAGAAAAAGAAGAACAAAGAAAAAAAAGCAAACAATGGTATAAATCGTTTACTCATACATATGATCCCGAATGGGAAACTATCTTGAAAAAGTACAACTACGGATATGATGATGACAAAGAAACAACCGAAGACCCAATATCTTCGGCAATGAAGCTAAGTAAAAAGAAACCCTTTTGGACAGAAATAATTGGCGAGCAAGATGTCGACAAAAAACAAGACTAATTAAAAAAAAGCATCAATCCGATGCTTTTTTTCTATTAGGAACCTTGGTTATTTCTTTTTCGTGCAATCACAATTAATCCAACCGTGACCAAGACCAAGAATCCAAACCCAGCAATCATTGCAATAATTAACCAATCTATTCCATCATTGTTGTTAATAACTGGTATCCATACCGCGTGGAATTCCATGTCTCCTGTTACTTCTATTGTGTCGCCCGCTCTGTGGATTACTTCCCCGCCTGCTGTTGTTGCCCAACCAGCAAAGCTGTATCCAGCACGTGTTGGAGCACCAACAAATGTAAAGAATGAACCTTGGCTACGGATAACATCGTCAACGTCTGTACCTTCGCCTGTATTAAAAGTGAATGTGTATCGTGTGACTTCCTGCCATACTGCCCAAAGCGTTCTGTTGCCTGTGATTGTTATTTCATCGCCGACTTCGTACTCGAAATCGCCTGCAATCGCATCTTGTTCTGTTAGCGCCCAACCAACAAAGTTATATCCTCCACGTGTAGCATTCGGTGCATAGAAAGTATCATTGTGGTTCCCAGTCTCTGCCGCAACCGCATTTCCGTTTCGTACATTAAATGTTACGGTGTATTGGGTCGCCTCGAACACAGCCCATAGTATTCTGTTGCCTGTGATTGTTACTTCGACTCCTGCTATATATACAACTGCTCCGCCATTTGATGTTGCCCATCCCATGAAATCATGGTGAGTAAGCGATGTACTTGGCGCATAGAATGTTTGATTAATTGTACCTGTTTCCGCCGTAACCGCATTTCCAGAACCCACATTAAATGTTACTGTATAAGTTGTTAATTGCCATACCGCCCATAATGTTCGGTTGCCCGTAATTGTTACTGTATCACCGACCACGTATTCAACTTCAAGATCAATTGCATCTTGTTCCGAGATTGCCCATCCAAGGAAGTTGTGATGATTTCTTGATGCATTTGGTGCATTAAACGTATCATTATTGTTTCCTGTCTCTGCTGTTACTATATTCCCACCACGTACTTCAAATGCTACTGTGTATGTTGTTAATTGCCATACTGCAAACAATGTTCGGTTGCCTGTAATTGTTACTTCGGCACCTACTGTGTACTCTACTTCAAGGTCAATTGCATTCTGGTTACTTGTCGCCCAACCAAGAAAGTTGTAATGTTGGCGCGTAGCGTTTGGCGCATAAAATGTACCCTCGTAATTTCCTGTCTCTGCCGTTACTGCATCTCCACCACGTACATCAAATGTGATTGTAAATGTCGTTAATTGCCATACCGCCCAAAGTGTTCTATTTCCGTTAACCTGGACAGAATCTTCCCCTACCACGTAATCAACATAGCCATCTATTGCTCGCTGTTCTGTTATTGCCCAGCCAAGGAAATCATGATTTGCAAGGCTTGATGTGTGCGCACTTCCAAGTGTCAATGTTCCATGTGTCATTGGTACATTTGCAACCGCTGAACCACCACGCTCGTTAAATGTTACTGTATATTCTGTAAGTTCAAACACCGCAAACAATGTCCAATTTTCTGGCACAATCGGACTCTCGGTTGTCATACGATATGGTGAAACAAAATCACCTGTGTCATGTGCTATCGCTCCGCCTGATGTTAATGCCCAACCTTTGAAATCGTTGTGTGCAAGTGTTGGCTCGTTCACAAGCTCGAACGTTTGTCCTTGTGTTCCTGTAATATTTGGAACTGTTGATGTACTTGCTCCGATGTTAAAGCTAAGTGTAAATGTTGTTAATTCCCATACCGCCCACAATGTTCGGTTTCCTGTAATTTCAACATCTTCACCAATCATGTAATCAACATAATCATCTTGTGCCCTTTGTTCTGACGTCGCCCACCCAAGGAATGTATTGAACAACAATGTCGGTGCTTGGGCGCCTGTCAACTCGAAATCTGTACCAAAATCACGGTCTACCGACGTTACCGCCGAGCCACCTCGTGACTCGAAAGTAATTGTATAAGTATCTGCCGTGTAATGTGCATGCAATGTTAAAGAAGCATTTATCTGGAGTATATCGCCGCTTCGAAATTCGATTACTGTGCCTGGAGGAGTTGTACCTTGTGCATAATTCGCCCAATGCGAGAATGTGTGGCTGGCAGGTCCAGTTTCTGGTATAAAGAACTCGGTTAAATTCTCACCAGATCCAATCGAACGGACAGTATATTCAACACCTTCATTATAGAATCTTACTGGGTGCATGATTTGGTCTGTAACTGCGTAAAGTGTTGTAATTCCTGAACCTACTATGATTGATGCACCTGATGCATACGCAACAACATTATCCTGTGTGCGTGACCAGCCAAGAAAGTTAAAGTTTCCATTTCCGACGGTAGGCTCGGTCAATGGCAGATTTCTTGTAAATGCAGGGACTGTATTATATATAAATGGCATTGAATCTACTGCATCGCCGCCCACACCTGTATTAAATGCAATAGACGAAACTTGTCTTATATCTACAATGTTTTGTGACGCCGCAATTTGTCCAGCATTGGTTGTCATCCAACCAACAAAAGTCGTCACAAGCCCAGCTGGTATTATCGATGGTCTTGCCGTATGAGTCGTCCATTGTGTTGGGTGATTATTTGTTAACTGGTTCACCCAAACATCTTCTATGATAACGTGGTTGTAAATACCCTGTATACTTCCGACAACTCTTCCTCTGTTTTGCGCCCAACCGTCTACGAAGTCGATATTACCACTTACTTCTACGTTGTTTATTATTAATTCATTTCTTACACGATCTGTCATATCAAGACCTGTATTAATCGTAGAAATCAATGTCCCAACCACACCACCAATCGCAGCAGCATTATTTGTTGAATTCCACACAACATCCATTTCAACAGAACTGTTAATAATATCCAATCTCACACCAAAGTTGTTTGATGGACCAAAAGATCCAACAATACCACCAGTCATTACCGCCGCTTCTAATTCAAAAGTCGCATCTACATGTGCTTCTGTAATAAAAATGTTTACATGTGCCGAACCACTTTGACCCAATACTCCACCAACACCATGGTTTTCTGATCTTATAGTACCGTTGAATTCAACATCTTCTATGATAATATCATAACGTTCCGAACCACCAGCCGAACCAATAATACCGCCCGTTCTTATACCAGCAATACCATCTATCGTTGAAACAATACTATCCCCATCAACAGTAATATTTGAAATTCTTGTCTCGTTCACTTCAGAATTAGATGGTTCAAGACGACCAGCAAGAACCCCAGCACCCGCACCAGACGTACCATGCACATATGCATTAGTAAAATTCAAACCCTCGACTGTGGCACCAGTACCAATCGCTCCAAAAAACCCAGCCTCTCCTTGAACAGATGAATAAGAATTGACCGTCATGTTTCTTATCTCGACATTCGGAAGTGCTTTTAATACTCCTTGGAAGATATTAGCCGTAGTAATATTTACCGATATAGGTGTCCAGTAATGTCCCGCCAAGTCAATGTTTTCTGTTATCAAGAAATGCCCTTGTTGATATGCATCACCCGCAACACCAACAAGATTTACCCGTTGCGCCATAAGTGCGAGCTGGTTCGGTGTTGTAATTATCCATGGATATTCACTACTGCCATCGCCATCTTCGAAATCGGATGCAACATAATTTATCCAATTTCCAACAGGCGGAGCGGCATGTACACGCATTGGTGACATTCCGCCAATTAAAATCGCCCCCATCATTGCCAAAGCAAAGGTGAAGACAACCATTGTTTTCAAAAAATTCTTTTTTGTCATACAATATTATCCAACATCTTGATGCTTTTAGTCAAATGTTTATCATACCTGACTCATTTTTGATAAATATTAACAATTACGAAATACTAATCCATGAGAGAATAAATTCCTATTTACTTTTATTATAATCTAGGACACAATAACTGATATGATACTTATTTCACGTCGAAAAAATAACTAAGGGGACAAAGTGAACAAAAGAAATCTTTATATATTAATATCTGTGCTTGTTGTGCTACTGCTTATCGGTGGTGGTATTGTAACTTGGCTTGCATTACGACCATCTGATGATAACCCAAACCTCACCGACCCAAATCCAGTCGGAGTCGTCTGGTGGCGTCCAATCACAAATAATACTTTGTCGGGTGATCTGCCTGCGGGACAACCATGCGATATTACACTATTAAACTTTGCATACCAAAATAGTGTAAATGAAATTTATCTTAATCAACACGTTTTACGCGATGTCAATCCGCCGAACGCCGACAACCCACTTGGTTTCTTTGGTCCAAACGGACTTAATTATCTTGTCGCCCCTACAAGAGCATTTATTGCCCTTGCAAGTGAACGTAACATCAGCGTTTTCATGACTATTGGCGATGACGGAGGTTGGCTTGTCAACAGAACACAATTTGATAATATAATGCGCGGATTGCGAGTATATCAAAGCATCGTAGAGGATAATGAAAAATTCGCGGGCGTACAATTTAACATTGAACCACACCAACAAACCGACTGGAACGAGAACAGAACAATTTGGCTGCAAAGAAAAATTGATTTTGTTGAACATGTTACCGACACATATGGTGATGAATTCACACTTGATTGGATTATTCCATTCTGGTGGCGTGAAAGTTCAACAGACAGAATTACTCACCGAAATGAAGAAAACGTGCTTGCATACCGTGCAATCATTCGCGAAGCAGACAGAGTTTCGGTAATGGCATTCCGTAACACAGCCGAAACAATGATCCATGTTTCAACAGACATCTTGAATTATGCAAACCAATTGGAAAAAGAAGTCATATTGATGGGTACAATAATATACACAGGCGGAGAACAAAGCCCTCATGCACAGTTCTTGGAATCAGGAAACGATGTTATGCTTTATCAACTTGGACGATTGCCCAACCTTGTTGCACAAGAATTTCAAAATGTAAAAATCTCAACCGCAATCCATCATATAATTACTTGGTACAATATGGTAAACGCTTAAAAATAAAGCCTCGAATTTCTCGAGGCTTTATTTTTTATGAGTATAAAGTAACGCGGGACGGAATCCCCCTTTGTGATATTCTTGGAGCGGTTCAACTCTGTCAGAAATTTTGCGTTGAAAGTTTGCTTTTGAATATTCCTTGTCCAAGATAATCTCGTATACTTGTTGAAGTTCGGCAAGAGTAAATTGTTTTGGCAATAGACTGAATGCTATGTCTGTGTATTCAATTTTATTTCTCAAACGTGCAAGACCGTATTGGATAATCTTCGCATGGTCAAAAGCAATATCACCTGATACAAGTACTTCATCCCCATTTGACAATTTAATTTCTTCCCCATCCTGGGATAATGTGAACCATGATGCATTGTCACCAAGCTCGGCATGTTCATAATCCGATTTGTTAACAAGAGCCATATAGGCTGTGGCAACAATCCTTGTTCTTGGGTCTCGATTCGGGTCGCTGAATGTATATAATTGTTCAAGGTGAATATTTTCAAGATGTGATTTCAACTTCAAACTGCGGATGCATGCTTCTTCTAATGTTTCTGTCCAACTCGGAAAAGTACCAGGCAATGACCACCGACCAAGAAACGGATGGCTCTCACGTTTTACAAGCAAAACTTGCAATCTTTTTTTATTAAGTTTTCTTATATTATTGCTTTGTAACTCGTCAATGGCAAACAGCAAATTGTCAACCGCAATATACGGACCCTTTGGATAAATTGTTGGGTCATATTTGCCAAGAAATTGTTCTTCGGTCAAACCATTTCTATCAAGCACATTATTTTTCATAATTAATTGTAGCATCATTTTGAATACCTTTCAACCCATTAAACATAGGCGGGACTTTTAACTTGTGCCCTGACATTGTCATCCTGCGTTCAATTTCTTTGTCAATTTGCTCGTCACCGCTTGTATTATTCATAATAAATTTATCTACCGCACTCCAAGGAAACCCAAGATCCTTTTCATCCGTCTGCCCAGGCGAGAGTCCAGCCGATGGTGGTTTTTCCATAATCGACTTTGTCATATCAAGATGTTTCGCCAAAGTATAAATCTCACCCTTTGTAATCATGCCAAGCGGATTAAGATCACTTGCACCATCACCATGCTTTGTGAAATATCCAAGCAACCTTTCATTAAGATTGCCTGTTCCAATGACAAACGACCTATTTGCTTGTGCAAGCGCATAAAGCATAGTCATACGAACACGCGGTGGAATATTCTCAAGGCTGAGTTTATCAAGCGGCTTTCCAAGTGCTTGCTCAACTTCATTCTGAGCATTCTTTACCGTTCCTTGAATGTTAATCGTGCGATATTTTTCAAAGTTAAACTTTTCGATGAATTCCATTGAATTCGCCATATCCTCGCCATCCATACTCTGTCCGTTCGGCATCATATTTAATGTTATTGGGATACCTGCCTCTTGTGCAAGACGTGCCACAACCGAACAATCTATGCCGCCACTCATACCAATTTCAAGCCCACTTCTTCCCGCAGCCTCGACTTCGCCCCTCATCCAATCACCTATAAGTTCTATATATTCTTTTGCATTATCATCATTAATAAAGAAATTTTTTCCATATTTATTCATGTATCAAACCTCCTTTTCACCGTAAACTCGCTTTGATTCTTCTGCGACACGTTGCCTAATTTCTGTGAAACTTTGGAAACGTTTAAGTTTACCGTTTTCATAGATTTCTTCGAACATGTTGCCTGGATAATTGGCTTCTTGCTCTGGCGTTAACTCGTCAACAAGCTCAAGGTCATTCTCACGCTGGACAACGGCGACCATTCCTTTTTGCGAAGTTTTAAAACCACCGTCATCGGTTTTTGGTCGCTTTTGTAACATTTGAAATTCACCATCAATAATCTCGGCGGTTGCCTTTAGTGCAAAACCAAGCGTATCGCGTGTATTGTACTGGTATGTGTATGACCCAATTCCAAGTGCCACATTTGTTGTTGCAAAGCCTTTTTCTTTTAATTGTGTGCATATCATCTCTGCCCGTTCTGGTGTTATGCTGTCTCCATATACTGCACCGATATGTGGATCAAGATCAAGATAGCCTTTTTTATTCATTGTTGAACCAAATATTTCAGCAAGTCTTTGTACAAGACCTTTTCTTACTGTTTCATCCTCGGATTCTGGGTCACCGCAAAGAATTTTTACTGGATCGCCGCTGTCTGGTCGAATGATAACTTTTCCGTCTCTTGAAAGAACCTCTTCCCGAAGTTGTGGCAATACATTATCAATCACATTCCAAAAGTCATAGCTGTCTGATACTATTGTAAAATTACCATCTGGGTACACATTGGTCATCATATGACGGAATGCCTCTAATTCATTTTCGCCTTCGCCATATGAACACATGACCGAATGTTCGGTTGATGGTGTATAAGCAATAACATCACCAGGCGCATCATAATAGTCTTTTAAATAATTCCTTGCACCAATTGTTGCCGAAACACCAAATGATGTAAGATGCCCGCCACTAACACGCAATGCCGCCTCGGGTGATGCCATGCCTCGCATTGAAAAGTCACCACCTTGCAAGAACGAACGCTCTGGCGTATCGCTTGTTTCTTGTGCGTACTTGTCAAAGATTCTTTTATACTTGTCAGCAATTGTTGCCGCAGTCATAGGCAACCAAATCATGGATGACAAAGGTGTTTCAAGATGTCCAGGCAACCAAAATTCTTCATCGCGAGTATTTTCAATCGTAAACATAGGCACACCTTTTCGCTGATGTGGCGTTTGTTCATCGCCCCCACCTACTGGTACAAATGTTCCTTCTTTTAATCCTTTTACTTTGATTGGCAAATATCCAAGCTTGTGAAGTGCCTTGATTCGCGACACGTCTGGATTATTTGCAAATGTTTTATTTGTTTTGCCAAATACATCATGTTGAAGTTCTTCATAGTCTTTGACTATGTTTTCAATAGGTTGCGAGAAAAAGTTCTCATCAAAGTTCTCGGTAAGCTCTTGCAATGCACCTTGCAAACCATACATAACCGCATGAGATACTCCCTCAAGACGTGACTTTCTTGGCGTCCAGGTTTCGTATATCCATTCTGTTCCTTCAATATGTTGTTCTGGATGACAAAGCTTGTATCCGTCCGTCCAGAATAATGGATTTTTTAATGTGTTACTTTTCATATGTATCCTCCTTTAAATTTTTAATCATCGGGTCAAGTATCTTGATGTTTGGATGATCCCCCGTGAAAATCGATCTGCTTGTGTATACATTTGTTATTGGTGAATCTTGTTCAAGCAATTTACCGCGAAGGATTGAGTCTTCTGTATGTGCAACCATAAGGTCAACTTGATTGACACCCGCATCTTTCATAATCTTTCCCGCCCATGCGAATGTTCCACCTTTTGAACATAAATCATCTACAATAATCGCATTGCTTCCTTCGTTTACTTGACCATGGTCAATAAACATATTGGTAATCTGCCCCGTCTGTGGGTCGCGTGTTTTGCTGAGTGCAATTACATTGGGTAAATCAAGGTCCGAGTATCTCTCCCATGCCCCCTTGTCTGGAAAAACGATGTGGTCATTTTCACCAAGCCTTCCCTCTTCAACAAATTGGGTTATCCATTCTTTTGTTGGATAGACATCCTCGATATTGACACCATTTTCTTTAAATAAATCAACAGTCTTTTGCGAATGTGGTTCAACTACGGTGACTTTGTCAAATTCAAGCGAAGCAATAAAATCAGTCATATATTTAAGAGTAAACAAATCGCCTGGCTCTCCATCTTTCCCCCCAATCTCACGATCCATCCGACTGTATGGCATATAATGTATAACAAGGTCTGCACCCAACCCAAGTTCATCCATTTGACGCTTTATCCCGAACAATGAGACAAGGTCTGCATCGTTTGTATACTTGAAATCAATTTGGGAATGATTTGGTGCATTTTGGGTAACTTGTACTTGGTCAATCAAAGGAACACTTGATATTTGTTCTTCGAATCCTTGTGGTATGTTTTTAATGTTTTCAAAACCAAGATCTCTGATAAATTTTCCTGCATGGTTATCGGCATCATTACATTGACCAAGGTCTATATCAAGGCTTGACCTTATTCCAACATCGTCAAGGTGTTTTTTAGTAAACATAAGTTTAACAAGCTCGTTATAATCCCCGCTGTACGACATTTCTATTGGAATTACGATGCCACCCACAAAGTCTTTCAACTTTGTTTCCTTGTTCGGAAATTGTTCAGAAATCAATTCATTACCTGCAACTTTTATCATACTCATCCCTCCTTTTTGAATTTGTTTAAATCAATCCCATTTACCCAAACCAAGCTCTGGATTACCACCCGATGTTTCTAGCCACCTGTCTCTGACCGCATCGCCATTGCTATGGTCAATTTCACGAGTCGCATCTGTCCTTAAACTTTTACGCTTGCCAAGCTCGATGCCGCCTACAACATCAATTCCAGCCTGGCTCATAAACTTGAACGCAGCTTCGTTCATCTCGTGTCTGTCATGCCCTATTTCAGGATTGTGGAAAGTCTCAACAGCATTACGTGGGACTTGAATGTTGTGCGGGATATTCTTTTGGTTAAAAAAGTTATTCATAGTAATCGCAAGGTTCTGGACACATATATCGGTACAACATCCTGTTATCACAAAATCTTTAATCCCTCTTATTTCCTCAATAAAACCAGGAGCAAAGAAACCGTTTGTTGAATTCTTCTTGATGACTTTCATGCTGTGTTCATAAGGTTTTAATGAATCAACCAATTCTGTCTCGCTTGTCCCCACGATGCAATGCGGTGGAAAAGATTTGAACTCGGTCGCACTCTCGTGATGGACATCTTTGAATGCAATAACCTTGTCACCATTGCTTAGGTACTTCCTTGTCAATCTTACAATCTCATCCTCGATTGTGCCGATATATGGATCGGCAAGCGCCCCCTCGTTCACGAACCCCCTTATCATGTCAACAATAATCAACGCTTTCTGATCTGGTTTGTTTCTTTCCATCATATACCTCCTTATTTTTTTCACTTAGTACTATATTAATACTATGTGTCCCTACAACATATTATCACAATGGTATTATGTTGTCAATACTTAATTTCATTTTGGTACTATGTTTTTCAAACAATTTAAAAAAAATCCCTTTCGGGATTTTCATTTTGGCTCATATTTTATAAATCTTTTTTAAGGTATATTTTGTTCGACATAAAGAATGAAATAACATATGCAATTGCCCCAGCACCAAGGGAAATCAGAACTGTTGCTGCGGTATTTCTGAATAGAATTTCAAATATGTTAAAGTTCACATCCCAATTAAACAATTCAAACAGGTTGGGTAAATTGAATATTATGATAAACACAATCAACGGAATCCACATAAATATTCTGCCTTTTTTGTAACCATGTTTGTACATGAATGGTGTTTGGACACTTACACTTACAAGGAATACACCAATCGAGAAACATGTAAATATAGCAAATGCCGAGAAGTTTATTGTATTACCAAATGCCGCGTGTATGATAAGCCCAACAGGAAGAGAAATCAACATAATTACAAAAAGTGATATAAGTGTAGAACCAAATCTTGCAAGGACTATGGATTTTCTATTGGTTGGCAACGTTGCGAATAATACATCCATATTGCTTTTCTCGGTTACCTCGAACGGGAATGCCATCATTGTCATACCAAACATCGCCATAAACAATATGAATAAGCCGCCGTCTTGGTTCAAGATACTCATGGCAAGTGCTATGGCAAGAAACATCAACCACCATTTCCAATAAGGTGCAACAAGCTTAAAATCAAGTCCAATTAATGCTTTAATATTTTTCATTATGACCTCCTTCCTTCTTTGTTAAATCGCACGACAAGTTCATCCAATGCACATGGTTCGGTTATCAATGATTTTGGTAACTCGGCAAGCTTTGACTTGTCGACTATGCCGTCAAAATTAACCTTGGTTTCTTGGTAACCGATGACTAAACTCTTTTGCTCTGGACTAAGCAAGCCAAGCCCACCTTTAACAACAACATATTTTTCAAGCAGGTTGTCTTTGGTGTCGCTATGTACGATTCTGCCGTTTTCTATAAACGTTATATAGTCGGCAATTTTCTCAAGGTCGGTAGTAATATGGGTCGAGAATAAAATCGATTTATTTTCATTACTAATGAACGATTTCAATACATCCATCAACTCATCACGTGCAACGGCGTCAAGACCACTTGTTGGCTCGTCAAGAATTAATAAATCAGGATCATGAGCCATAGCACAGGCAATCATAATTTTCATTTTCATACCACGAGACAATTCCTTAACCCGCTTGTTTGGGTCAAGCATAAACTCGGCAAGCATTCTTTTGAACTTTTCATCATTCCAATTTGGATAAAAAGGCTTCAACGCTTTTCCAACTTGCAACAACGTCCAATTTTCCTCAAAAAAAGGACTATCCATAACAATACCAATTCTCTGCTTTATTTCCGCCTCGTGCTCTACACTATCCAAACCAAATATCTTAACTTCTCCAGTATCTTTGCTCACCATGTTCAAAATTGATTTAATCGTAGTCGTTTTACCAGCTCCGTTCTTTCCAACAAATCCCATGATAAACCCTTTTGGCAAAGTAAACGTTACGTTGTCTACCCCAAAGGCTCCATACTTTTTCCGCAAATCTTTAATCTCAATTGCGTTCTCCATTAATTCTCCTCCTTTAATAATATATCCAGTATTTCTCTAAGTTCGCCATGCCCAAGGTCTATCAGTTTACTGCATGTAATTGCGTCGATAAAATGTTGCTCGATTTCTCTTAACTTTTGTTCCTTTATCTGTTCTTTGTTCTTGGGTAAAACAAAACATCCTTTTCCTTGAACACTTGCAATAAATCCTTCGGCTTCTAATTCGTCATAGGCTCGCTTGGTTGTAATGACACTAATCTTCAATTCATGAGCAAGCGAACGAATTGACGGTAACATTTCATTTTCGACAATTTCATCTCGAATTATTGCTGAACGAATTTGTTCCTTTATTTGTTCGTAAATCGGTGCATCCAGTTTATTTGAAATTACTACATTCAACACAACACTCCTTCCAACTGTATATACGCTATAATAACAGTATATACAATGCTTGTCAATACTTTTTTAGAACAAAAATCCATCACAAAGATTCATATTCTTGGACCAATATATAAAGAAAGAAGTATTAAATCGCATTAGAAGACTACAAGAGACCACCTTCGATCGGGGTTTCTTCAACCATGACTACTTGTTCCGCTTGTTCATCTTTTTTCTTTTTCTTACCAACAAGTAATCGGATGTAGAAAATTATGATTGATGTGATTACCGCTACTGCCTTTATCAAGTTCGTTGGATTAAGGAAAAAGAATATACTGTTCACTATCATCGCAAGTCGATACACAAGCTGGCTTGAGCGCATGATGTGTATACCTTTTACCCACTTGCCAAAGTTAGCAAATAAAACAACCGCAAGGATTACCCATTCAAACCAATGTCGATTAAACCACCATGCCAAAAACACAACCCCAGCAGATATTAAACTAAATATAACAAATCCAAGAATTGATTTCCAACGCTTAACTTCACCTTTACTTGTTTTAGCAAAAAACAGGTTTTTAAAGATACTTACAACTTTTAACCCAGCAAGCGACCAGTTAAGCAAAAATATATAATTCAAGGACTTGAAAATATTGCCTATGGCTGATAGTTTAAGTGTCTTGGCTTTTTCTTTGTACTGGAATTTTATGAATGCAATTACTATGTTAATTGCACCGAAAACTTGGGACAATATAAACATCCAAAGTACTACTGGTAATTCTGTTGGCAATTCAAACATACTTACCCCCTGACCTTATTCATCTTGCGCAGCATTTTCTCATCATCATACCCAAGCTTTATTTTTAAAGATTCCACAAGCTTATCCAAACTTATCCCAAATGATTTTTGTTCGTCTATAGTAAGACATGAAAACAAATCTTCCTCTATATGATGGTTTTCTTGTTCAACACTTTTTGCCTTGTCGGTTAATTTAATAACTTGTGCGCGCTTATCTTGTTCATCAATTTCGCGAGTTACATATCCTTTCTTTTCCAACTTTGAAAGCATCTCACTCATAGAAGATGGTGCAAGGTCAAGAATATATGCCAAATCTCTAAGACTAATTCCATCATAGTTTTTCAACGCTTCCAGAATTCGTCCTTGCCCATGTGTTGGGTCGAATTCACCCTTGATTTCTTTCTTGCGTTTCTTTTGCATCATGTATTGTACAAGTGCCATTTTGTTCTGTAATTCTTTCTCCATTCACGCCCCCTTCTTAATTTGTTCGGTACTGTACTATATTATATTTCGCTACCGAACAAATTGTCAAGGAGTTTTCCATGTTTTGTTGCTTGCATATATATTGAAATGGTTTTGTTGTTATCTGCTATTGGTCTTTTTCTTGTGGGTATTTTAATTTTCTGCGATACACTTGGCAAATTTTCTTCTAATCGTTTGAAATCGTATTTAAGAATTTGCGATAATCGTTTTGCTGGTATAGGTATTGGTGCAGGTGTAACAGCCATTGTCAATTCGTCTACCGCTACTTCTGTTATGATTATCGGTCTTGTGAACGCAGGAGTACTTACATTATTTCAAGCAACTTCACTCATCATGGGTGCCAATGTTGGTGCGACCGTAACTGGATTATTAATTTCACTATCAAGTTTCAATATAAAGTACATATTTATGTTGTTAATCTTTGTTGGTGCGATTCTTAAATTGATTTCCAAAAAGAAAACTATAACAATCTTATCGGATTTCTTCATAGGTCTTGGGATTATGTTCATCGCTATGGAAGTTATGAACTTTGCTCTTGAAGATAAAAATTTACGTAACTTTTTCTCAAATATTTTCGGAAATGCACATTTTCCATTTTATTTACTTTTACTTGGTGTTTTATTAACCTGTATTGTTCAATCCTCGATGGTTGCTTTAGCTTTGCTTGTCTGTATGATGGGAAATGGGCTTGTTTCCTTAGAGCAAGCAATGTTTGTAATTATGGGAGCCAATGTTGGTATGTGCTTGGCGGTTTATCTTGCTTCACTTGGTGGCACCATAAATGCAAAACGCACGGCAGTAATACACTTTCTGTTCAACGCAATTGGTGCGGTATTCTTTACATTCATTGTCTGGACTTTTTCAAATATCTTGATTACACCCTTTGAAAGGATTAATTTTGCTTGGCAGCTTTCGGTTTTTAATGTTGCTTTTAATGTGGCAACGGCTTTGCTTTTGGTTGTATTCATAAAGCCTTTAGTTAAATTATCAAGTTGGCTCGTCCCATTATGATCTAGTTTGCAAGCATCTACTTTCACACTTTCAAAGAGTTCCAAAAGATGACTTTTCATTGACGAGAAATTAATTTTAGTGTAGAATAATTGATACGTGCGACCGTGGCGGAACTGGCAGACGCGCAAGACTAAGGATCTTGTAGTTAATAGCTGTGGAGGTTCAAGTCCTCTCGGTCGCACCAAACTGTTGTAAGTCGAACCATAAAAGGTTCGACTTTCTTTTTGTAATAGTATATGCTTTCAGCATGAGAATCAACAAGGTATTTCGAGTCGGATTAAATATTTTCGCACTTGGATTGTTCGCACTCTCAACAGTTTACTGGGTTCAGATGATTAGTAATAATCTTTGGGGAGATAAATCAATGCGCATAATCATAATGATGCTGACAATAGGCGCAGTCTGTTGCTTGGCGCTCTCTCAGATAATTCATAATCAAATTAAAAGTTTAAAACTTCTTAGAGACAAATAAGACTAATCGCAAAATAGTCCCTCTTGATCAAAAGTTCGATTACCACACTCTTGGCCGCACCACATAACAACTAGCACAAGATGCGTTGTCGTAAAATCAAACGCCTTGTGCTTTTTTGTTGCTCTTTCGGTGTCCGCTCGCTACTCTTCCGTCGCAAAATCAAAAGTTTGATTTCTTTGATTTTTCGGTGGGGCTGATAAGGGCAAAATACTCTACTTAATGTTGCTAAGACTTGGAAGATAAGGTACAATATTGGAATGTCAGAAGAAAAAGTAAATGTTTGCCTGGTTAGTGGCGCCCCTGCTGTTGGCAAGTCAACGCTTGCAAAAAACCTTATTGAACTTGTAAGTTCAGAGGTTATAGTTGCAGATATGGATGTATTGCGAAGAATGTACAGAAAAACAACTAGTAATGACCCAAACCATATACTAAATAAATCCTTTTTCGAGATGAATATCCCAGAATACATAGCTCAGATTCACGAGTTTGTTCCTGATGCCTTAAGTGCATTGATAACTGGGGCACAACAAACTAATCGAAAATCGATCATTGTGCTTGGGGCTCATGTCTTACCAGGAACTCTAGATAAGATAATTGACCCACCGCTTGAGATAACACAATACATTCTAAACATAAACGATGAACAAGAATACAAAAATAGATTTATGGGAAGCGATAAAACACATCCCACAAGAAGATTTTCTTCGCACAAAGATGCTTACTTACAATTCAATAAAGCACAGGAATATCAAAATGCACTACTCTATTTAGCGGAAAAACTTGGTATTCCAATTGTAGAAAGCGACGAAATGGCGGCACAAACTATATTAAGAGCGATGCAAGCCAAATCAGCACATCTAATTATTGTCAAAAGACAAAATCATGAACAGACAACGGGCAAAGACTTGTGATAACGCACTTATTGAATAAGTTATCCAACCTAAAAAGCCGAAATTGTTCGGCTTTTTTAAACTAATTTTAAAAGTTAGATTTTATGAAATGTGGTATACTTGTAAATATGACTTTTCGCAAACTGTCGCTGGAAGATAAAGCGATCTTTGATAGATATAATCTAGTTAAACAAGGTTACTTTGCCTATGACCTTACCTTTGCTATGGTTTGGATAGAGGATGTTCAGGGTGAAACCGAAATATGTGACCTTGGCGATATAACCATTATTCGTACAATGTGCTGTGGCAAACGCATTTATCTTGCACCGCTGGTACGACAAATCGAACTATTATATGATGCAATTAAGCTTATAAGAAAAGAATGTGAACGTGAAAAAACTCTAGTCGAGATATATGTGTTATCAGATACTCAAAAACAGGTTCTTGAGACCACATATAAAACAATATCCAACCCAGATGAATCAGACTATATTTATAACGCCAAAGATTTAATCAATCTTGTCGGCAAAAAATATCATTCAAAACGAAACTTTATAAAACGATTTAAGAATTCTTATAACTATGATTTCAGAATGTATAACCCCGACATAGACAACAAAGAAATTATCAAACTTTACGAAAAATGGAAATCAACAACAAGCCACGATACTTGGTCATATGAATTTGAATTGTTAACACGTGCACTCGATTTTTATACAAAGCTTGATCTTAAAATAACCGTTTTATATATTGAAGATGAACTTGTTGCTTTTTCAATCAATCATATCCAACCCCCTATTCTTGCCCACACCCTTTTCGAAAAGGCAGACACAAGTTATCTGGGTGCATACCAAGCAATTAACCAATTCACGGCACAAGAATTATTTAATGATGTAGAATATGTAAATCGCCAAGACGATCTTGGTATCATGGGGTTGCGAAAAGCTAAGCAATCTTATTACCCTGTCATGATGGTTACAAAACACAGTATTCATATTGATTAATTATGCCGCTTGAGGTCTTGGTCTTTTAAATTTGAAAAGACCAATTAAACGCTTGCTATGCTGGATACAATGGACGATTGTAAGCGCAAATGCAACAGCTCCAGTAATTCCATGAATCCTTCGTACTGGAAACAATGCATCAATTCCAGTTAAAGTATGCACCCCTGCCAAAATTCCTGTAATTATACAAATAACCCACATTGTTATTAATACCTTGTTCACTATATATTGCCTCCTTATTTTTGGTTTTATTTTTTTGAAATTCTTGCTCATTGCTTTTGTCCATTTGATTGTTTGGAAAATATGGATTGCCATAAGTAAAGTAAACATTCCACCTATGACCGTGTGAACAATCATATTCCCACGCATAGTAACAAGTGTAATTATAAGTGTAATCAACATCAGGCTATCTACAATGATTTTTGGAACTTTCTTTCTCATTCTGCCTCCCCTATATCGGTCTCAAGCAACACATCGAGCATACTGCTAAATTCTTGTACAGTCTCAGGCGGTATATTGGCAAACCACTTATACAAAACTTCCAGAACTCGTTCATTTTTCTTTTCGACAAATTGCTTTCCCTTTTCTGTTAAGACTATTTTTATATTTCTATCTTGATTTTCCGATACCTTGTCACGCCTTACATAACCTTTACTTTCCAAATCGGTAATTGTCCTTGAAACCAAACTCTTTGCAAAACCACCCATGGTTGCAAGTTCTTGAATTGTGTAACCTCTCTCATCTCTGAACAATGGAAAAATTACCCTTTCCTGTGCAATCGTTATATCGTCATCCTCTAAAACATTTTGTACATGTTCAATTTTCTTCATCAGCTTTTTCATTTTTATCCCAATCTCGAATGCAACATATTGCAACTTCATAATCCACCTTCTTTTAAGTTCACTTGTGAACCTATTATAGGTCACGATTTACCAGTTGTCAACACTTTTTCAAAAGAAAAAAGAACACCTTGGCGGGTGTTCTTTTAAAATGATGTCTCGATTTCTATTTGCTTTCTTTACATGATGAACAGAATAACTTCTTGATTCCCATCGCAAGTGGCGCCACACCAAACACGATTATAAAAATTACAACTTGTGAGATTTGAGTAATGTGTGCCGCACGTGCCGCCCTGTACCCTGTCAAGAACAATGGTTCACCTGGAGTACCGCTTGCCGCTTCATACCCTTGTCTTGCTGTATCAACGTTTTGTGAGAGCATAGAGATAAAGTCTGAACCCAAAGCAATTCCAGTAACAAAGATTGTTAATGCAACAACTGAACCCGCAATCAATACAATGCCCGAGATTTTTCTATTAAGTTTAAACATCTTCATCTTAATTGCAGCAATCACAAAGAAACATGACAAGAAAATCGCAAGATAAGTAAATGCACCCGCATTCGCCTGGCTGAGTGCTACTTCGTGTGGAGCGCCTGGTAGTGCTGGTCGCATTGCCTCTGGTATGTCGCGCAATGCGCTTGCTGTAGAAAATGCATTAATTGACGTTATCAACGCAAATACAGCGACCGCCGAGAACAATATCACGGCAACAAGCTTCATCCAATTTCTTTTCAAGAATTCCATAATTATCTCCTTTTTTAAAGGGCTTTACCCTTGTATATATAAGCTTGTACCTAGGTACAAGATAAGTGCCTCTAGCCATTAATCGTTATTGCACCGATTGCATTACGACCAACATGAGTCGTAAGGCTTGGACCAATTAATATGCGAATGATTTCTTTAAATCCCGCTTTTTTATATTCTTGAATGGTATCCAGTACAATTTGTTCTGCTATATCTGTGTGTACTATGAATACAAGATTCTTGTCTGCGACTGAACCGACAAGTTTATATTCAACCCATTCTTTAACTGCCCGACTGAATTCTCCTTTGAACTTTCTATCTGGGACAACTTTACCTGCTTCATTCACACGAAGTGATGGACGAATTTTTAAAAGATTTGCCCCAAGCAATTTCAAACCACTTGCTCTTCCACCTCGGTGCAAGTATTTGATGTCATTCATAATTACGCTTGTGTCAATTTTTCCAACCATGTCTTGCATAATTGGAACAATTTCCTTTATACTTTTACCCGCACGAACAAGCTCTGATGCACGAATTGCCAAAATGCCAATACCTACCGATGCGTTTTTTGTATCAATAACATGTACACGTTCCATATCTTTTGCTGCGCGTACCGCATTGCTGTGGCTTGCCGATAATTCACTTGAAATGCTGAAGTGTATTATTGATCCGCTATCTTTGGTTGCTTCTTCAAATAATTCACGATAATCAACTTCCAAAGCCGCATTTGTCTTTGGTACAACCCCATCCTTTTCGACTGCGTTATATATGTCATCGGGTTTTACCTCGTCATCACGGTATAATTTGTCACCTATGTATACCCCAAAGTAAATGACTTGCAAATCATATTTTTTATAAAGTTCATCCCCAAGGTCTGATGTATTGTCGACACTAATTGTAATTTTTCCCATTTGTTTTCCTCCACAGCACTATGCCGTTACCCAGTACGTTTACAGATTTCGCCATTAAGCGTTCGTACTAGGGTTATTTTTATATTACACTTGATGCATTTGGCTTTATGACATCTGCCATCGCCTCTTGCAATGCTTTTCTTCGTCCGTCCAGTTTTTGCAACTTTAATTTCATAATCTTTTCAAGCAATATTTTAATATCGTGGACTGTATTTAAATCGTCCGTTACCGCTTGGGTCTTTTGTTCAATAGTCCGAGCATCTGTAAGTTCGCTTTTATCAATTAGACTAAGTTCAAGTCGCACCATCTTTGCCGCCAATTTTTCTATTTTTTCAACAGGAATAATTGCGGCAATTTGTTCAATGTTCGAGCAAAGGTCGATTTTATTCATCTCACATGCAACTTGCTCTTTGATGATTTTTAATTTTTTTGCAAGATGGCTCTTTCGTACAAGCAATACATAGAATACTACTACCGATGCCATCTTAGACGCTTCGATCAACATACCCATGATATTCCAACGCTCTATTCCATTACCTTCAACAATATTTAATGGGGTTTGCGTAAGGAAAAGCATAATCGCATAAAAGAAAACTGTTATACGTACTGGATGCTTGCCTGGCAAATATTGCCCTATAACAAATCCAAGAGCAAATACAAGGGCAACCGATTGCAGAATTCTCACTTCTCTGTATTCAATTCCCGTGATAACAAATATACCTGCCGACAACGCAACCACAATCATGAACCCAAGAAATATTTTCCCAGCAAGTCTTCGCTTTTTCGAATCTTTTTTAAATATCCACCAAAATACCAAAGCACGAGTCGAGCTGTAAACGGCAACCACCACCAGAGAAAACAAAGTACTCATTGATGTCGCAAGACCCATCGCAACAAACATAAGTGCCCATATCCCACTTCCTATACCATTAACCAAAAGATACTTTCTTTTGTCTTTTATTTGATACGACGCAAATTCAAAACAAATTACCACTACCCCAAATATTTGCGCGACTATGAACCAAGTACTCATTTTTCCACTCCCTTACTATGTGTATTCACACTATCCCACCAAAAAACGCTTGTGGTGGTAACTTGTGGATGATATATTATCACTATGGAATCTTTAGTTTGCAATAAATGCGGGTCTGACCGATATGTAAAAAATGGTAACAAACACGGAAAGCAAAATTATATGTGCCGCAAGTGCGGTTCACAATTTACAAATGACTATTCATTTTCAAGGCGTGAAAAAGACGCCGCAATTACTTTGTATTGTGCGGGCATGTCTTTTCGACAGATCGCAGAACTGCTCTTATATAGCCATGTTACAATATTAAATTGGGTAAAAGACTTTGCAAACAAGCCATTACCAGATGAAGAGTTCCTTCTTGATTTTGACGAGCTTACCGAGATAATAAAAACAAAACGCATGATGATAGGCAAGTTCAAAGAGGTCAAGGACTTGGTGAATTGGAATGCAGATAACCAAATTGACAAATTAATATCAAAGGCGTTCATGATTAACTAGATAAATAAAATCCAATATGATATAGTTTACAGATAAAGCCATACGGCTTTTTTAATATAAGATATTTAATTAAACTCATTTATTAAAAAGGTAAAAAATGAAAATAGCAAAACATATACCTAATGCACTTGCAATCATGCGGATTGCAATTTGTATCGCATTGATTTTTATTCCAGATAAGCTTGGGGTCACATGGATAGTCTTGTTCATAGTCGCAGGGGTAAGCGACATGATTGACGGAACACTTGCCCGAAAAATCCCAGGCGCAAAAAGTCAACTTGGTGCAATCCTTGATAGCGTAGCAGACATGATAATGGTAATAGTAGCAATCGTATTCTTTATGCCAGTAATGGATATCTGGGGTTGGTTATTCTGGGGTTACATAGCCGCGCTGTCATTCAAAATTATGTCTGGTTTCGTCGGATATGCAAAACACAAAGAGACCGTTCTCTTGCACACATATTCAAACAAACTGCTTGGCTTTCTCTTATTTATCATTCCAATTTTGTATTGGTTTCTTGGTACAAGCCTTGGACTCGAAATCTATATTACATTCGTGTTCGCAGCCATCTTTATAATCACATTCGAAGAAATTCTCATCAACCTGTTACTTGATAAGCCAAGCCGCGATATAAAAAGCATCTTTGGGGTTCGTGCGGCAAACGAAAAATTCCGACAAGAAAATCCAGAAAAACAAGACCAACCTACCCAGCAATAACGGAAAAAGACCCTACACTCGGGTCTTTTTTATGACCTAAGAAAAATCGTTTGCGATTTTTCATAAATATATTACCTTAATGTCCAAAAAATGCATTAAACGACGCGAAGCGACGCACCGTCAGGTGCATTTTTTACTTGAAGCAAAACCACCCAAGGACGATTCCCTGGGTGGTAGTAATGGTGTGTGCAATATCTCAAATGTTATTCATTTATTTTATAATATTTCCAAATTCTTCTTGAACGTCTTTGCAAATTCGTTTTTATATTTCTTTGCATAATAGATTTCAATCATTGCGGTATTTGGGTCTATGCGCTTTGCCTTTGTATCAAGGTCAGTAATGAGTTTTAAAATAACGCTGTCACCCAAGATATCGCACGTGATGTCTTTTACAATATCTTGCGCACGAATATTAAGCGCCTCGGCGATTGCAAGAATATTTGCAAGTTTGCGAAGTGCCTCTAGGTCCTCGTCGGTAGTAATGTCTTTGTATTTAACCCATTCAGACAAGTTAAAGTCTTCCCACTTGCGACATGATGCAACGAATGCGGTCAACACAATTTCCTTGTGGCTTAAACCAATTAATGGAAGGCTTAGTATAATATTGTAATTTTGCTTTGACCAATTATCTCCACCCGTTTTCTTTCCAATATGATAAAGGTATGATGCCGAACGCAAAATCCTTGCATATCCACGCGGCAACTTGTGCATTACTTTTAATTGTTTAAACAAAGTTAACGCAAGATCGTACATTTGGTCACAATTTTTCTTTTTAAGACCAACAGATTCGGTTATAGAAAACAAGCTGTAACCCAAAAGGTCGGTTACACCACGGTCAACAGTAAATGGCAGCGCATAATGAAACAATAATCCTGCACTTCGCATATGGTCACTAAGAACAAGACTCTGTGTCGCAGCCATACTTGTAATTGCTTTTGCAATATGCAACCCAGCAAGAATACTTGTAACACTTGTAGATGAAACACCTTTGATTTTTTGTTGCTTTACTGGGTCAAGTGTTCCCAAAAACTTTAATACATCGTCGATTGATTTTCTGTCCACCGAATAGTTATGATTTACATCAAGTGGATATTTCCCAATCTTTCGTGAAAGCATACCGAACCCAGCCATGGAATCACCCGTAAGAACGATTAATGCCTCTGGATCAACGTTTGCAAGGAATCCAGCCTTTGTTGCAAGCATTTTTTTAAAAGCAACCGCCGCCTTTTCAAGGTCAGCCTCGCCACCCATAAAATTATTTGTACCAATTGGAAGAGACATACTCTCTATTACAATTCTTCGATTGTAATGAATTAACTTTGTTGAATTTGAAGAAATATTGATAATCAAACCACGAGGTGCATCAAGTGTATTAATTGTTGCGGTATACAACGCATTGATTTCCTGTTCGGGCGTCATAACACGGAATTCTATCCCGATTGCGGTTGCACATTCATCTACAAATGTTTGATAGTTCTTTGCATTAGTAACACAAGCAGAACACACAGCAAGATAACGACTCACCCCTTCTGCTTCACAAATTTTCTTAAACATGCCAAGCATTGTAATTACTTCGCGAATTTTTGGACCTTTTATAAGTTCGTCCTCACGAATATCTTCATCTATATCAAGTCTCTCAACAAGCTCTTCACACTTTGTAAAGTGTTCACCTTCTTTAATATTATAAATAGTAAGTTTGACTTTACTCAAGTCTATTTCAAATAATGCAAGTTTTTCCATATCTACTCCTTAGTTCGGTAGTTTAAAAAAAGCGTAGCTGAAAATACGAAAATTGTCAAGGTATCTTTTTTACACTTTTTGTTTTATACAACGTGTGCCGCAGAAACCGCAGCAATCGCCCCGTCAGCACATGCGGTTACAATTTGTCGCACAGGCTTGTCAACAACGTCACCTGCGGCAAAAACATTCGCGATATTTGTCTGCATATTTTTATCAACCAATATGTATCCCCAATCGTTTAATTCAAGCCTTCCTTTGAACAATACTGTATTTGGCACACGACCAATTGCAACAAAAATTCCATCGACTGGGATTGTTTTTACCTTCCCTTCGTTATTCTTTATATCTATTGATTCAATCTTTTTATCACCGTTAATGCGTTCTACAACGTGTCCATGATGAACGCCCGCATAATTCAAAGCAGCTTCCAGCTTTTCTATTGTTACCACTTGGGCATTAAATTTATCTGTATTATTAATAATTGTAACCGATTTGGCAATGTCGGTCATATACAATGCTTCTTCCACCGCACTATTACCACCGCCAATAATTGCAACATTCTTATCTTTATAAAAGTTCCCATCACAAAGCCCACAGTAATGAATCCCACGCCCATCGAACTTTTCTGCATTTTCGGCACTTAATCTTCTTGGTCCCGCCCCAGTAGCAATTATAAGCGCCGAACATTGATAAATCCCATCCGCCGTTGTCACAACATGAGTCTTACCAAAATCAACGCTCTCTATTTCTGTATATACTATTTCGGCACCAGAATGCTCGGCTTGCTCCATCATTTTTATTGCAAGTTCGGCTCCGTCCACCATAATCATGCCTGGCATATTTTCAATATCACCCGTCCCAGTAATCTGACCACCACACACGCGCCCTTCGATAACTATTGTTTTCTTTCCACTTCGCGCAGCATAAACAGCCGCAGTAAGTCCAGCAGGTCCAGCACCAATTATCAAAATATCACAATTAACTTTTTCCATAGCCCATTATACTCTTGCCAACAATAATATCAAAGGAATTCCGTTGTGCAACTTCTACAAAGTATGTCCTATTCATACCTATTGTATAGGAAGTTAATGGAGCTTTTTTTATCCGTCATTTTATTTTGTGCTGGGCTTGCCTTTATTATAAAGGGCGGTGGTTTTTTGGTGGATTCTGCCCTTCAACTTGGCAAAATCACGCGTATGAGCACCGTTTTCATAGGTGCTACATTTATGGCAATCGCAACCGCGATGCCTGAACTTTTTTTATCTATTTTCGCGGTTACAAGCGGCAACCATGGACTTGCAACTGGAAATGCAATCGGCGGAATGATTGCAACCATGGCTTTGGTTCTTGGTCTTTACATAACTTTTATGCCAGGCTCGGTAAATAAAAGTGAAGTATCACAAAAAAATATTTTCCTTATGGTTACGTTGGTCGTTATCATTTGGTTCGCACGCGATCTTTTAATTACTTGGAAAAACGGTATTGCCCTTTTGTTTGGATTTGGTCTCTATCTTTATCTTTCTACCAAAAAATCCAAATCAACAAAGCAACCATCTCTCCTTCCACCACAACCAATTTGCAAGCATTTAAAACGTAAAACCTTGTCTACATTTTTATTTGGTCAAATACTTCTCATCGGTGGTGCATTCATGCTTGTTAAAAATGGTAATAATATCGCAACACTTTTTGACCTAAGCGACACATTCATAGGTTTCACACTCATTGCAATAGGCACAAGTGCACCTGAACTTACAACAGTATTCACAAGCATCAAACGCAAAAGCGGAAACCTTGCACTTGGAAATATTTTGGGGTCAAACATAATTACTGCCACCTTGTTACTTGGTTCACTTGGATTAATGGGTGGACACCTTCCAATTTCGCAATCCACATTTATGATAAGCCTTCCCGTCCTTGCCATTGTTTCGATGCTTGCAATTTTACCAATCATGATAAAAGGGCGAACATATCGTTGGCAGGGGATTTCACTCATTGTAATTTATGCGCTGTATCTGGTTTACCTTGGCATAGTCCAACCAGCATGATTATCACTATAGATTTTTACCATCATGAAAACTTCCAATAACAGTAATAAAAAATATCCACAAAATGTGGATATCGTGTGGATAACTAATTATATCTTTTTAACTTGCGAGAATGCCAATTCCACCGTTGTCGGACGACCAAACATATTAACGGTTACCGTACACTTCTTGTTTGCCACATCAACTGTTGTAACAACCGCGGTCTGCCCACCAAGCGGACCATCAATAACTTGTACTGTGTCATCGACTTCGATGTCGACACTTATTACATTTGCCTTGCGTTCAAGCTTCATAGAAATAACTTCTTTTGCAGAAAGTGGCAATGGTCTACCCTTTGGACCCGCAAACCCAGTAATTCCACGAGTACGTGTAATCATATGCCAAAGGTCATCACCATAAATCATCTTTATGAAAACATAACTTGGCATTGTACGTGTTGGAACCAATGTCTTTTTACCACGTTTTTCAACAACAACATCTTCGGTTGGGATATACAATTCTTTAACACGATCTTGAAGATTATATTTTTCAATAACTTTTTCAAGATTATCCTTTGCAACAACTTCGTATCCGTTAAATGTGTGCAATACATACCAACGCTCTTCGGTCTCCATACGACGACCGACTTGAGTTGTGTCGGGCGGTGGATCTCCTGCTGCGATTTCCATCGCAATTTCTTCTTCTGTTGGTTGAACACCTTCTTCATCTTCGGTCAAAATAATGTCAACCGCTTCTGAAAATTCGACTTCCTCGACTTCGGGTGCCGATTCTTCTGTAACTTCAATTTCTTCAATAACCTGCTCCACAGATTCATCCAAATCTTCTATGACAAGCCCAGAATCTTCAGAAATTTCTACAACTTCTTCTTCAAGAATTTCTTCATCTCTTATTTCATCACTCATAGTGTACTCCTTATAATCCACGTGTCAAAAGTCTATACAACTGCCCCAATCCTTGGTCAATACCAAATATAACCAAGCTGAAAATAATAACAACACTAAGCACAACACCAGTCTTTGCTACTGTACGTGCAAACGAAGGCCAACGAACTTTTTTAAGCTCGCCACCAACTTCGCGGAATGTACGAATAATTCCCTTACGCTCGCGCTTTTCTTTTTTCTTTTTATCTTTTTTCTTTTCTTTTTCGCGCTCTACTTTGACCTGTTCGCGCTCGGCAACAGTCATCTTAGGCTGTTGCAATCCACCTGTTTCTGGTTTCTTGTTTTTTTTACTCATAAAAAACTCCTGATAATAAAATGCACGGACAACAATTATTTTGTTTCTTTATGTTCGGTAGTTTTCTTGCAAAAACGACAGTACTTGTTCATCACAAGTCTTTCATTGTCATTCTTTTTGTTCTTTTCTGTGTCATAAGTACGTTGGTTACAAACTGTACATGCAAGTGTAATCTTAATTCTTGCTCCTTTTGCCTTTTTAGCCATCCATTGCCTCCCTTTTAGTATTGCCAAGCCAGTAATTTAAAAAAAGACCCTATTCGTCTTCTTTTCTAATCTACCCCTGATTATACCCAAACATATCGTCTATGTCAAGCGGAATTATTAATTTAAAAAAGGTCAACCGACCTTTTTTTATTTAAACTATTTTTCATCCAACAGACACTTCTTCACAGCCTCTTCAACCTTTTGTTTATAAACTTCGTCCGTAATAATTCCATCATCCTTGTACATCTTTAACCTTGCACAAATTTGCTCAAGCTCGCGAACTCCACTCTGAGGTTTTGCACCAGGCAGATTGTTTGATACTTCATCATCTTTATCACTCAAACACAATGATATGATACCAAGAACCAATAATACAACCCCACCAACAAACGCACTAAGAATAGTAATTGCAATTAATGAGCCGTTACAGCTTGTTGAACTTGACTCTGGTTCAGAAATTCTTTTGGTAACTCTTGCACCAAGTATTATTTGTGTAATGGCAACACCAATTATCATAAGACCAACGATAATCCAAAATGCCATCAACCATCCACTAAATTGCCAATAAGTGCTGGTGCTCCACCAACTTCCATTCCACCAGTATTCTGTCCTTACGACAAAGGATAACCAATAGCTCGTACTTAAAATTGCGATACCACCAAGTACCGCAATTATGCCATATACTATTGAAACTATCCCCGTTGCTTTGATTAATTTTTTCTTTGTTGTCATACGCTATTATATTATGCAACTTTGCCCGTGTCAACAACAGAATTAATGTTCGCAGGAGAAAAGCTGTCCATAAGTGTGAATGCACCTGAACCCGAACTGCATGCGTTTGCCTGCCAAATTACAATAATGAGAACAATAGCAATTAAAGCGATAAACAAATAAATCCACTTGTTCATAAAATAACACCCCTTCTTTTATAGAAAATTATACCCATATATTACCACAAAAAATGCAAATTGTCAATACCCAACCTTTAAATTGTCTATATTAAAAAAGGCGACTTATGAATTTGTATATATGAAAAATCGCAAACGATGACCTGTTCGCAAAGCGAACATTTCTAATAATTTATCCTTAGTGTCAAACACCGAAGGTGGATATTTTTCTGAGGTCATAAAAAGACAGCAAGTGCTGTCTTTTAATTATTAATGATGTCGCGTACTTTGTTCGACGATACTTTGAATCCAATCCATAAATTCGCGCATGTAAATAAACATCAATATCATCCAAATGATACTTAAAACTATGCTGATAATAGAAATAATTAATCCAGCCATAGCCATACCACGTCCTTTCCCATTCATTTCTTTTGCACGTTGAAGTCCAATGATAGAAAATATCAACCCAAGCCAATTCACAACAAAAGCAAAGACCAAGCCAAGAATTGCCATTGTATTGTTTTCCTGTTCAAATCGGTCGAAGCTGTTACCCACACTTGCTCCCATTGCTGCTCCCGCACCCATGTTATTATTCGCAGCATTTTTCTGTGGATCACCACACCCACCGCAGAATGCATCATTTTCTTTTAAATTTTTTCCACATTTAATGCAAAACATAATTGACTCCTTGTTCTATGATATTTTAGTATAATCCAGCATTTGTGTCAAATATTACCAGATTGGGTCTTGAAATCCACATATCAAATATGCTATAATAAGGCATGGAAAATCTTGAAAACGTAGTCGATTTTATTGTCGAAAACAACCTTATTGGAAAAGGTGACAAAGTCGGTGTAGGCGTAAGTGGCGGCGTCGACAGCATGGCTCTTTTATATTTTTTAAACAGCATTTCAAAAAAATGCGGCTTTTCTATTGTTGCCGTAAACATAAACCACAACATCAGACCCGAATCAAAGCGAGACTCTGCATTCGTTGCAAAATATTGCAAAGACAACAAAATCGAACTTTTAAAATATAACGTAGACGTACCTGCACATGTTAAACAATTTAAAATGGGCATCGAGCAAAGTGCAAGAATCAAAAGATACGAATGCTTTGAATTGGCAATTAAAAAAGCAAAATTAACAAAGTTCGCAATCGCCCATCATCAAAGTGACCAAGCCGAAACAATTCTTCTACACATCTTTCGCGGAAGTGGATTGGCAGGTGCTCGTGGTATGGATGCAAAACGCGGCATCTATATTCGTCCTTTCCTTGAAACCATCAAAGCCGATATCATTTCATATGTATATCGCAACCAAATTCCATATATCGAAGACGAAAGCAACCAAGACGATTCATACTCGCGCAACTTTATCCGCAACCAAGTCATCCCAACGCTGCAACGTGAATGGCGCGGAGTCGAGAAAAACATCGTTGACTTTGGAAATAACTGCAGATGCGATGACGATTACTTGAACTCGGTAATCAACACCAATTCTTTCCAAGTTGCCGACAACGTCGTACGTATTCCGTTAAACCTGTTTGCATACCCCGAGGCATTTGTAAACCGACTTCTTATAACCGCCTTTGACAAAATCGGAGCACGTGAAAATATTGAAAAGAAGCACATCGAACTTGCATCCGAGTTAGCAAAAAACGGCGAGAACGGCAAACGCGTAGATCTTCCTAACGGTTTGTTCGCAACACGTGAATACGAGTACCTTGCAATTGTAAAAAAACAACCATCAAGTGTCACAAAAACATACCCATTCAAAATTGGTAAAACTGTGTTCGCCGAATATGGCACAATCCAAGTCACAAAAACAATTGGATACAAAGACGCAATGAAACGTGGACTCATCGTTATGGATGCCGATTTACTTCCAAAAGCGGCAAAATGGCGCACACGAAAAGATGGTGACACGTTTACAAAATTCGGCGGCGGAACAAAGGCACTTAACTCATACTTCATCGATAAAAAAACCCCATCACGTCTTCGAGACAAAGTTCCCGTGCTTGCCCATGGAAGTGAAATTTACCTCATTGCTGGTCACGATATTTCGGACAAAGTTAAAATCGACCACGATACAATCGAAGCCTTCGTAGTAGAATTCATCACAGATTAAACAAAAAGACGCACCTGCGTCCTTTTTTTTTATGACCTAGGAAAAATATCCACCTTCGGTGTTTGACACTAAGGATAAATTATTAGAAATGTTCGCTTTGCGAACAGGTCATCGTCGGATATTTCCATAAATCAATTCATTAATGTCCAAAAAAGGCATAGAAGGCGATGCGAAGCAACGCATCGAAGTTGCCTTTTTTATGACCTAGGAAAAATCGCTTGCGATTTTGACATGAATAGTTAAACCTTAATGTCCAAGAAACCGTCGAAGACGGCTTTTTTATGCAGCCCTCATCCCCCAAATAACAATATCATTTGCCCCAATCCAATTCCCCCAAGAAGAAGTTACGTTAAGCCGAATTACATTGGTACGGACATTGTCTACTTGGATTTGGGAACGACCAAAATTAGATTGTTGC
>WRBV01000009.1 GCA_009784375.1 Bacillota bacterium
ATTAATTACAGGTCCTACAACAATTAACGCAACCAATACATTACACGCGGTATGGTGGGTAAATCCAATCATTACATTTAATGCCCAAGGTGGTTCACCGACACCACCGCAACAAAGACCAGCGCACGGCGGAGTAATAGTACAACCAGCAAGTCCGACATTGTTGAACCACACATTCCGACATTGGTCTGAAACACCAGGCGGTGCGACAGCATGGAACTTTGCCACAACAACGACAATAGACAGAACACTCCATGCAGTATGGTGGGTAAATCCAACGATAACATTTAATACTCATGGAGGGACTCCGACCCCAGCACAACAGAGACCTGCACATGGTGGACGAATTATAGAGCCTGCACAAAATCCGACATTATCTGGACACAACTTCCGTCATTGGTCTGCTACACCAAATGGTGCAACACCTTGGAACTTTGACCACACCGTAACAACCAACCAGACTCTTCATGCGGTATGGGACATAATGATTTGGAGAACAATAAATTTCAGAATAGGAAATCCACTTAATAATACTGCGGTTACATTTGCGTTCTCGGTCGAGTACCTTTCAACCTTGTATTTCAGAAACCACATCCCAATTGAACAAGATCTTGTATTCCTTGGATGGGCGACAAGTGCCGAAAATGCACGTAACAAAGTCATTGTGCATACGTCTGCTGGAACTATGCAGGTTGTCAACAATACAACACTTTATGCCGTATGGGATATAAACTGGGACCATTTCCCAGGTCTTGATGGACATAATACAATGATGCTGAATTTTACGGGTGGAATTAACCCAGACCAATCGGGTGGAATAGTAAGGGTAGAGCGTCAGTTCTGGAGCTGGGATCCATTAAGCCGTTGGTTACCATCCACAGAATACATGCACGCATGGGAAGCCGAACGCGAACCAAGCCCACAACATCGCCGCACGTTCTTGGGCTGGTTTGATAATTCGGCTGGAACTGGAACACCTCGGACATCTATTCCATCCACACATTCGGGACCTATTGAGTTTTGGGCGATTTGGACGATATAATCATAATTAATTAAAAGAGCAGAGATGCTCTTTTTTCTGTCTAGAATGATGTAAATGTGTCAATAATCAAGTTATGAAAATAGCAATCTCGATCTTCTTTATTATTGGCATTATTGCGATAGTTGCGTTTGGCTTGCCGCTTGGTGGGGGAGACAATACCAACACAGAATTCTTGCGTTTGCATATTCGTGCAAATTCAAACTCGCAAGAGGATCAAGCAATTAAACATGTAATTCGTCAAGAAGTAATTGATGCATTTACTCCGATTTTTTCAACAGTAACATCACGTGACCAAGCGATGACAGTTCTTGGCACAAGTTTATCCACGTTCGAAGATGTTGCAAATCGCGTTCTTTCGGACAATGGTTTTGATTATCGCGCACGTGCAAGCCTAAGGAACGAACATTTCCCAACACGCAGCTATAATGGTTTTGTATTAACCGAAGGCTTTTATGATGCGCTTATTATTGAATTGGGTTCTGGTTCTGGGGATAATTGGTGGTGTGTCATTTATCCGCCGCTTTGCTTTCTTAATAATAATATCGGCGGGGAAAGGGGAGTGGTATACAGAAGCCGATTGCAAGAGATAATCCGCAGACTTACATAATTAAAAATTCGCTTGGATTAAATCGACAAGAAGCTGACCAGCATTCGGTGCGACAACAAAACCATTGTCCCATGTTATGCCGATTGCCCCATAGTGTCTGAATGTAATTTCGCCGTCAATAAAAAGAATAAAAGCAGGAACAGGAAGATTGGATGCGACAAGTGGTGTATTCCAATCTGACTCGTCATTCCACATAAGCCACCAATTCGGGGCAGGATGACCTTCGTGATAAATAGGAATATTATGCAACCCAGAACCAGAGCCGTTTGATATATCTCCTTTCAAAATCGTGAAATCAAGGTCGTACCGAGTTTGAAGCTGTTCAACAATAGGACCTTGTTGAATACACCATGGGCAGTTGTCTCTGTAAAAATATACAAGTACTGGGTCAGGGCTTTGCAGAACAAGTGTATCCCACGTCTGGGCATTAACATGCCCAGCGGGTGGATTAGTATCAGATGGATTTCCAGAAGAACAACCCACAAGTGAAAATGCCATTATTAATGTAAATAAAAGAGCAGGTATATATAAGAATTTTCTCATACGTTATTATAACGCTTTTTGTCGAAATTTTACAAGAAATAATTAGTTCCAAATTAAAGATACTTCAATTATTGAAAGCAATACGTCGTGATGATTAGGATGGATAAAAACCATCATCACATGTGAGAAGTCTAGCGTATTGACGATGTGTATTGTAATTGTTTGTGTTGTAAAACACAGTATCATACTTGACCTTACCAAGCCATTGATATTAAGGCGGCTGTCTATATAGTTGCCTGCTTCCCTTATTCTGTCGTTGACTGGAATTATTGATTGTATGTCTGGGTTTGGGATTGCGCTAAAGGTAACCGACATAAATGCTTGTGACAAATCATGGTCTCTGGTGTGTGCAAAGCATCCAGTCAAAAATATTGCTGGTACCACCAACATTACCACAATCAAACCTAGATAAAACTTTTTCATTCACTCCTATTATAATATCAGCAAAACAGAGATGTCAACTAAGAGAGTTGTTTGCCATTTTCTTTGGGTTCATCTTTTGTGTTTGCCAATGCTTTGAATTTTGGCAAGTAATGGCGATTCCAAAAAAATGTGGCTATTGCGGAAAGTGTAAAACCAAGAACAATAATATATACCATCCATGTGAATGCAACCATATTGCCACCAGTCCAACCTACGATTACAAGAAAGAAACTTGAAAGTGCAAAACCTATAAAATTTCCGAATTCTGTTAATGTGTGACACTCGGAAATATATTCATCGCATTTGATAAGCTTTGGTAAATTCAATCGCGTAGTTCGCTTTTCAAGACCAACAATATATGTAAGCAATGCAACGATTTGCAATGCAATTATTCCAAGCATAGATGTATTCCAAAACATGACCAAAGGTAATGCAAGTAGGAAAGTTATAACAACCCAGAAAATCTTATTTTATGCCTACGTTTAACTTTGTTATATAATAAAATTACAAGCATCAATACTACGGCAAATACAGAGCGATATATTCCGATACTTGTGTTTGTTCCATAATTCAAAACAATTAATACTGTTGTAAAGATTGAAAGAGTGGCAATGAATTTTGAAAATATTTGAATGAAGAAAAGATATGTTACTGGAAGTATAGCTTTGTTTTCGCGGACCTTTTTCATAAATGCGATCATGCGAAAACGATTATTTTCTTCACATGGAACATTAATGAGAAAAGAAAATCCAAATTGAATAATTCCGATTGTTGCTACGATTAGACTTACAACCCATAAATCTATCGCGTCAATTATCAAGCCAAATGTTATTGGAAAAATGACTTTTACCAATATGTTAAAAAAGTAAGTCCATGCAATAAATTTCATGGTTGAATTTTGCTTGTTGATTTTTGTGAAAAGGATATTATTTGCACCCCAAAACATTCCCATTCCAATTCCCCATAATGTACCAAACAACATGTAATTGGTGTGAACGTAATCTTGCCAAATTATGATTGCAACGGTGAATGCAATCATAAAAATGATGCCAAGTCTTGATATTAAAATGGGTTTGAATCTTTTACACAAAATTGCGGCAGTTGTGTAAAACACCATTGTTGCAATGAATTTAAACAATGAAAAAAGACCAACAACTACAAAGTCATATCCCGAAAACATGAAGATATGTGCAATTAAAAAAGAACTTACAAAACCAGCGGTAATTACTTCACCAGTTGTAATTGCAAGAACGCCAAGCGAATTTCTTTTGTTGCAATATTCCATCTTATGAATATATCATACAAACATGGAAAATGTTCAGATATTAATCGGACAATTTATTAAAGACCTCATTTGTTGTTAAATGACCATCACGATTATAGCGTTTAAGATGATGGAGAGATTTTGCATCACCACGTTTAATTGTACTTACTCCGCTTGTACAGGTAAGAAGTGCGCGGAAGCCCATATCTACAAGCAACTCGCGTCCTTCTTTGGAAAATTTCCCAAAAGGATATGCAAATGAAGTTGGTCGTGGGACTCCGCTTTGTTCAATTAAATCTTGCGCGGTTATAATATCTTTTTTAACTTTTGCTATATATGAATCCATGTCCTCGCCACCCACTTTCATTATGCCGAAGCGTGGCTTAAATTTATGCAGAGCATGGGTATGATTCCCCATTTCAATGTGACCACTTTCATGAGCCGATTTAATCTGATCCCATGTAAGGTGGCTGTAATTCGGGTTGCTGTGATCACCAGAATCCGTTGTATGTTTTGAAAAACCTGTGACTGGGTACAACATGAATTTAATGTCGTGCTTTTTTGCAAGCGGCAGGGCATAATGCAAATTATTATAATGCCCATCATCAAATGTCAGAACAATTGGTTTTTCGGGAAGAGTTCCCTTGCCGTCGACCCAATCGATTACTTGGGACATGAATACTGTGGTGTAACCAAGCTCCTTTAATTTAATAAAATCGGATTCAAGTTGATTTGGACTCACAACATATTTACCTTTTCTGGTTTTTAAAACATTATGATACATAAGAATAGGAAGGCATATCTCGTCACATGATACATTTGATTGAACTTGGCGCGGGGTAACAAAACCAAATAAAATAGCCGAAGCTATGAAAACACATATCAAAAATAACGCTTGGACCTTTTGCATAGATTAATTTCTGCCTTATCGGATAAAATATTCTATTTCTACTACACGATTTTAAAGTTAGGTATTGACAATTTGTATAGTTAATGATAAAATAATCGTATATTTAAATAAAAGACAGGGGGTATAAACCTATGCAAACAATGCTAAATTTGGCAGGAAACACAGTCTTGGATGTTCTTCTGATAATTGGTCTTATCTTGATCGGAGTATTCTTGATTGTTGCCGTAATCTACTTGATCAGTCTTTTCATCAAGAGAAGAGAAGAGCGTGAGCCGCGTGAACGTGAAGAACGTCGTGCGCGCAGCAACGAACAAATCGACCCATCAAAGGACGAACTTTCTGCGTACAGACAAGGTCGTGAGGACCAAAAGAAAGAAGACGAGAGAAAGCGTGCGGACGAGCAAAAGGCTCGCGAAGAGCAAGAGCGTCTTGCTGCGGCTAATAAAAACCAAAAGCCAAATCAAGAACAAGATGCGTTCTCGGATTATACACGTAACCAAGTTCAACAAAATCGTGCAGCACAAGATGCAAGTGGAAAACCAGCACAACAACCACAACCACAACAACGTCCACAGCAAAGACCAGCACCACAACAGGCACAGCCTGCACAGCAACAACGTCCTGCAAACGCTAAGAGCTTTTTTGAAAGCATTGACGAGGACGAGGGCGATGTATTCCCAAAACAAAAACCGCAACAAGCACCACAACAGGCACAACCTGCAGAACAGCAACGTCCTGCACAACCAAACCCATGGGCTAACCAAATGGTTGCAGCAACAGGCGAACAAAAGCAAGAGCCAAAACAATTGGCGGCTCCTGTGGAAGAAAGCGACGACGTAAAGAAAATGCGTGAAGAGAACGAGGCACTTCGTAAGCAACTTGACGAAAGAAACGAAGCCGAAACAAAAGCGGCAGAGCAAGCGGCAAAAGATGCTGAAGAAGCAAAACGTCAAGCAGAACACGATGCAGAGCAACAAAAATACGAAGATGCATTAAAGCAAATGCAAGATAAAAACGACGAAGCAATTGCAAAAATGCAACAAGAAATGGCAGAGCTTATCGAGCAGATGAAAGCCGAAGACAAGAAAGAAGAAGAAATCAAAGAACTTGAAGCGGCGAAACAAGAAAAGCAAGAAAAAATTGACCGCGAAAACGAAGAAGTTGCATTGTTAAAGGCACAACTTGAAAAGCAAATGCAAGCAATGGAAGACGAGCGTGCGGCACAACGTGCAGAGTTCGACGCAATGAAAGCACAATTTATCAAAGAACAACAAGACGAACTTGACCGCCTTGCAAAAGAAGCGGCAGAGGGCGAAGCAGACAGACTTGAAGAAGAACGTGCAAAAATCAAAGCCGAATACGAAGAGAACGAAAAACGTCTAAGTGAAAAATATCTTCAACTTCGTGAAGAGCTTCAGCGCGAAAGCCGTGAGCTTGCAGAAAAGAGTGAAGAAGTTCGTGCAGAGATGGAAGCACTTCGCAAAGCAACCGAGGCAATCGAGGATGAAAAGGCACACGCAAAACAAGAGCTTGAACTTGAATTGGAAGTAGAGCGTGCAAAACTTGAAACAGAAAAAACAAGATTAGAAGAAGTAATCAGAAAAGAGTTCGAGAAAAAGCAAACAGTAGTAACAGTAGTAGACGACAAGGAACTTAAAAAACAACTTGAAGCCGAGCGTGCGAAAATGCAAGAACAACTTGCAAAAGATTTGGAAGAAAAAGAAAAAGAATTAAAAGCAAAGCACAAAGACGCACAAAAAGAACTTGAAGCCAAAGAAAAAGAAATCGTAGCACGTACAGTCGAGCTTGAGAAAAAAGAACAACACATTCTAAGCGAAGAAACACGTATCTTGACCGAATCAAAAGAAGTCCACCACCTTATCGTTGACCGTTCTTACACAACAGAAGAGCGTAACAAAATCCTCGAGGATTACCGTGCGAAATTAGAAGAATTACAAGCACGTCTTAAAGACAATGAAAAGTCAATCCGTGGTAACAACAAAGAATTCGTTCCGCTCCGCCGTATCCGTGACACGCTTGAACGCGACCTTAAATTACTTCGCAAGCGTGAAGCAATCGTCGCAAAACAACAGGTCTTGATTTACGGTGTGAACAACATCCAAAATCTTGACCCAGAGCGTGTAAAGAAATTGGAAATCGATGTTCAACAGTTAACAGGTCTTCAACAAAGTGTTGCAAACTGTCAAGAAATCATGCACAAAAACCGTGACCGTTTCCCAACACTCGAAAACCTTGACAAAGTTCTTCGTTCACAAAACAAGCAACTTGTAACAGACATCGAGGAATACCGCGTTGCAATCGAATTCTTCGAATCAACCGAGTCAAAGTAATAACCCATTCATTTAAAAGAGACGCATTTGTCTCTTTTTCTTTGCTAAATATTTTGCGGTTTGAGAATAGTGTGATAAATTAAATAAAAGCACATACTAAGGATGGGGGAATGGGTATGACTAAGATTAATTTTGATGTCGGTGTGATTAGTAAGTTGAATACAAAGGGTTTCAAGAATGTATTGGTGCTTACTGGTACGCAATTTTCTTTGGAAATTTTCGAGAAAAATATAAAGGGTTTGATTAAATCAAATTGTCATGTGTATGCAAGTATTCCTGTGAACTTGAATGACTATGATGTTTATGCCGTTATGAACTATGTTGCCGACAAAAATATTGATTGTATTATCTCGGTCGGTGTTGAATCGGTTATGGATTGTGGGCGATTGACAAGTATGTTGATGACTCATGGTGGGTTTTTACACGACTATTTACCAGGTGGAAAGATTGGACCGCTGGGTATTACCCCAGATGTTATTCATCATATTACCGTTCCAATTATGCCAGCAGCTGGTTACGAAATTTCAAGTTATGCATCCTTTCGTTGTATGGGTGAAAAGAAAATGCTTATAAGTCCGTATCTTGTACCAAAGGCAACATATATCGATCCAATGCTTATGAGGAATCTGCCACCTGAATTATGGGCGGTACTTGGCTTTGATTGTTTTGCAACATCATTAATGGCGTATACTTCGGTTCTTGCAAATCCTACAAGTGATGCATATGCATGGCAAGCACTTGAGAGCTATGCATGTTGTTATAAAAAACTATTACAAGACCCAGGCAATATTGAACATATAAAACATGCGGCATCGGCATCCATTAATGCGTTCCTTGCGGCGAACTATTCAAGTACGGGTGCGGTTCATGCAATCGCGGATGCATTATGTGCAAGATTTGGTTTCCGATACGGTATAGCACTTGCATTGGTTTGTTCCGAGGTCTGTGCGTTTAACTATGATGCAAATCAAGAACGATTTGACAAGGTTGTGGGATTGCTTGGCAGCAAGGGTGGTTCGGCAAAAGCAATAAAAGATGCAATAGACAATCTTATAAAAGAAGAGGGCATCCAATTACCTTCGTTAAAAGATAAATTAACTGATTCCGAGATTGAAAAAATTGCAAGAAGTTCGATGAACTATGCTATGAACGGAAATATAAAGCGAATGACCGAAGTTGACGTCGCAGAAATACTAAGGAGATTACCATAAGGATGAGTGGAAAAGTTTTCATAGAAAATGTTGAAGTGGTTCTGGAGGATAAACCTCCTGTTGTTGAACGTAGTGAACACGTAATTAAGAGTAGTCACTATGTTTTAAAAACCCTTATAAAAAAAGAGTTCAGGTCGACCATCCACAAATATAACGAAATAGAAAACATCTTGGTAAGTAAAATCAAATTATTCAACGAAGATTATTACAAGATAATCTTCAGCAACGATAGGCTCTCGAAAGCTTGGACATTAATTGAAACACCGTGCACTTTGGAAATCAAAGTAACGCGTCTTAGTGATGAAATGTTTGTAATAACAGGAGATAATAAAGGTGACAAATCGGTAATGTCGCAAGTTTCATTCTGCAGGATAAAAGAAAGTACAAAGGTTGAAGAATTCACGATAAGCTTTACAAAACTTAACTATATTTTCTTTTTAAATGGCTGTATAGTTCTAAGTTACACAGACATTAATGAAGAAGAGGACAAGGTCTCGGGAACAATTGCTACATATAACTTTGATGGTAAACTTTTAAAGACGCATTATGAATATTTGAAACAGAATGGTAGGGTGCGTGAGAGCGGTTCTAATCTCTCGGCTGATGAATTTCTTGGCTTAACTTGAAAAAACTGTTTTACATTTATAAGACTTGGTGTTATAAATAATAGATATAGGAACAAAATAATATGGGGGATAACAAATGATAACAAGTATGATGTCGTCGGGTGGTGGATTGCTTAACAATCCTTTGGCTTGGGGTTTAATTATAGGTGGAATTATACTTGTTGCCGTTGCAGTAATATTGTATTTCTTTGTGTTCAGGGCGCGAATAAATAAAGGAATTGAAAACCAAAAAGCAAAAAAAGCGGACAAAGCGGATAAATACGAAAAGTCTACAAGCATGGCTGCGAACATGTTTCAAGAAAGACAAAACGAGGCTGAACAGGCACAAGCAGACAAAGCGGCGAAAGCCGATGTTTCTGATTTGGAACGTCGCATTAACGCCGATAAAAATATCTCTGACAAAGCATTAAAGCTTGAAAAAGAGAAAGCCAAACCAAAAGTAAAAAAAGAAGAACCAGTAAAAGATGCATTTGATACAAAAGCACAGATAGATCAACTACAAAAGATGAGGGAGGGTGAATAATATGCAAGAAGTTCAAAATCTTAAACAACTACGAGACCAACTCGACGACGAGAAAAAAGGTGGCATCGACAAAGCAACCGCCATACAAGATCTTCGTTTCTTGTGTTCGCGGACTGGTTATGGATTACTTAACAATGTTAATCTTCACGCTCTGTACAATTCGGAAAGTAAAAAACTTTGCGATTTTTTGGTAATTGGGCATGACACAGCGGACAAGAGTGTGGCTTTTCCAATAAAAGAAATAAATGTAGAAGACCCAAACATGTATGTTGCAGTTGTTGCATATACCAATGGACAGGTTCGTGATGCCTATCTATTCAAGGCAACCGAATTTAAAAAGCCAGGATTATTTTCAATGTTTAAAAACAAGAACGGTATAGGCGGAATAGACATCGGTAAAGAAGCAAAACTAAGAGACTACAGCTTCGGTAATGTAATAAACGGAATTAAATAATTCCACAAACAAAGTAGAAAAACGTCAAAGACGATTTCTTAAATAAAAAATAAAAAAATTGGGAGGAACAAATGAAAGACAAAAAGAAAAAAGGTGCAGCAATAGACATTTACGCAGGAAAGCCATTTAACAGGGTTATTGGTATCGACGTAGCGAACTCTACTATTAAAATATGGACGGACAACGGCGAACATAACGAATATAGAAACACAGTACGTGAGATTAACGACGCGGGTCTTGTATATTCTTTCAAGACAAATTATCAAATGTATGTCTTGGACAAAGAAGTATACGAAGTAGGTGACTTGTCAGCCATGGGTTCTGGTGGTCGTGGTAAAGCACGTTATAACAGTAACGCATTCAGAATCGAAGCACTTATCGGTATTACAAGTGTATTAAAGCCAGGAACAAACGATAAAATTCGTGTTGTAACAGGTCTTCCAAGTTCATTGAGCAAGAACTCTGCTGTTGCTGATGAAATCAAGAAAAGCCTTACAGGCAAATTTTCGATTAAATCAGTAAAATGGGACCAAGTTGACGACATCACATTTGAAATCGTTGACGTAATCGTGGTGCCACAGCCACTTGGAACATTGTACAACTTTGTTTATGACGAAAAAATTGGTGAGCTTGACCAAAAACTTCTTTCACAGCGTGCACTTGTTGTTGACATCGGATGGGGAACAACTGACCTTGCGGTATTGGAAGAATCAAGAGTACGTGGAACATTCGGTTTCGAAATTGGTGTTTCTGACTATGTTGCTAACCTTCAGGAAGATGTTAACGACAAAATGCCAGAAGCAAGTATTTATGCACTTAACCCCCACCAATTCGACGTTGCATTGCTTGAAAGTACAACGGTTGAAACACCGTTTGGTAAATTTGACCTTTCAAAATTATCTGAAAAACACAAAGAAATTCAAGCAAGACGTGTGTACGAGGCTGTTATGAGTCTTGGTCTTGAATTCAGCAAGCTTTACCGAATTATTCTGTCTGGTGGTGGTTCATTACAATATGAAAAATACCTTCGCCAATTCTTTAATGACCCACGTCTTATAATTCAACAAGACGCGGTTACAGCAAACTCGAAGGGTTTCCACCTTCTTGGTCAATTCTAAGAAATTCAATCACACGGGATTACTTCTCGTGTGAATTCCTTATATAAACAACGGAGAAACAAATGATACTAAGTTCTTTTGATAACACGCTTAAACAAATAGCCAGCGACAAAAATTTGATGGCAAATGTCACGTGTTTTAATGTTGTCAAAGATCTTATGGCAATGGTTCATGCGGTTCAAGCACTTGCAAGTGCCAACCAAGGTTCAAATGATATTCTTCAAGTGAATATCTCGGCAAAATTAACAGAATGTGAAAGTATAATAACAACTTTTGGTATGCAGAGATTGGCGGCGTGTGGTGCATTATCAGGCGGTAACCAGCAACAAATGCACCAACAACCACAGCCTTTTACACCAAATACTCAAATGCATAATCAAAACTTCTATTATCCAACAATGGGGCAGATGCAACAGGCTCCGATGCCACAACAACCACAAGTAATGGCTCAACCACAACAACAAATTACTCCGATGCCACAACCACAAGTAATGGCTCAACCACAACAAATAGTACAACAACCTGTGCATCAACCGACTCCGATGCCACAACCGCAGCCTGTGCAACAACCTCAAGTTGCGCCACAGCCAGCACCACAGATGCAACAGGCACCCGCCGCACCACAACCAATCCAGCAACCTCAACCACAATTCACTCCACAAGAGCAGTCTGCACAACAAGCGCCAGCATCAGGTGGCGAATCAATAATGGGTTTCAGCTCGCTTCCTGGTATGGGTGGTGGCGGTGGTGGGGACAAACCAGCGGTCGGAAGGGACTATATACTTAAACTACTTAATGAATGATGATAAAAGAATTCATGAAAGCACATACAAAGGATGGAGGGAGAATGAAAGCAAGCATAAAAAAGACATCTGTTGCATTCTTGGTAGCAATAATGTTCGTTTTTGCTGGGGTTATGATGACGACCGGATCATTTCGGGCATCAACATCAGACGCCAGTCTAGGCGAAACATCACAACCTGCACCAAGAGTTGGTAACGATGGTAGTGGTAATGGAAGTATCGAAACACCGTTTCTTGTTGGAAGCCAACATACTTTGGATACAATTGTGCGAACCAATGCGGGAACGGCTAACCGCCATTTCCGACTTATAAACGATATTACTATGACGGGCAATTGGAATCCAATCACAACACTTGGAAATACAAGTGTGTTTGATGGTGCAGGTTTCACAATTCACAACTTTACAACAAATGGTGCGGGTAACCGAGGTTTATTTGCCACAGTTGCTGGCGGAACTGTTCGAAATCTTAATTTCGAAAACGTAAGTGTTACCGTATCTGCGACAAGGGGTGGTGCGGTTGCTGGAGCAGCAAGCGGAAATGCCCGATTTGAAAATATCCGAGTAGAGAATGGATTTGTCCGTGGAACAAACTTGACACAGGGTGGAAGTGTATCAACATCGCACACAATGGGTGGACTTGTTGGTGAAGTTCCGTCTGGAACTGTTCGTTTTGAAAACGTATTTAACGGAGCAAATATCGAAGGTCAATATTTCCTTGGTGGAATTCTTGGTCACGGAACAAGTAGCAGTACTATCACAGTAATCAATTCAATGAATACAGGAACCATAACCGCTCGTCACGGGTCTTTTGGATATGCTGGTGGTATTGTTGGTCTTACACAAAGTAGTGTTAACATAACAATCGACACCGCAGTAAACACAGGTGCGGTATGGTCATTTAACCGAGACACAGCAGGTATTCTTGGTATGGCATGGTCAGGACGTGCTTATATACATAATGCAATTAATAACTCTCCAGTAGCAACAAACAGCGGTACACGTGGTGCAATTGTAACAAGAAATTCGGCGACGGTTACAATTACAAACAGCTGGTTCAACAATGAATTAGTAGCATCAAATATGCAACTGATTGCACCAAACCAAACAAGCACAACAATCGTGGGCAGCGGAAATGTAGATTCAGCTGAAATGGAAAGCCAAGCCTTTCTTGACATGATTAATGCTGGTACATATCCTCCAAGATTCTCGTGGGGTCCAAATGGTCCAGAAGTTCGTGTACTTGCAAACAGAATATCAATCGTATTTGATGCAAACCGTGGTGTCTTTGAAAATGGCGAAACCATGTTTACAGGAGATTGGGAAGCAGGTCATACATTCATTGGTAACGAAGTTGAAGAGCCAACACGAATTGGTTTCGACTTTTACCGCTGGAACACAGCAGCAGACGGAAGTGGTGAATATGTTGACGTTGAAGACATTCAAACATCAACTGCTCGTACTTTGTTCGCACAATGGACGCCAATTAATTTTGTAGTTGACACCACGACACATACCGATCCAGGTCAAACAACACGTATCTACAACGGACCAGGACTTGGTGATGGTAATCCAACTACACTTTCAATATATCAAACAGGTTTTGCACGAACATTCTTTAATGTTGCGGATGCAAATAATATCTTTATCGGTTGGATGGCTCTCCGAAATGAGGGTGACCCAACAGATATGAGTGATTGGGTTAACATTGGAACAGGATTTAATGTTCCAGAAGGTGTTGACGAGTACCGCCTTAGCTTTTATCAAGACGGCGTATATCTTATTGATGAAGACTTTATCAGTAACTTTGTATGCGAAGATACAGGAATAATTACAATTCGTGCATTCTTCTCGGATCAAACACCAATCACAGTCAACTTTGATGTTGGAGTTGGTTCAGCAGACGTATACCAAAGACAATTTGGTACGATAAGGGTTGATAGTACCACAAGATCATTTGGTTCAGACGTATCATTTGTTTACAATCAAACAGCAGCGTTCGTACTAGAAATAACACCAAACAGGTTCCGTACTCTTGAAGGTATTCTTGTTAACGGCGTTCCGCATGCTGGAACAATACACGAAGAAGACGGTGTATATACAACAGACATAGTCCCAGTAACGGGGAATGATGTTCGTGTTATCTTTGGCACACAAATGTTTGATTTCGTAGTCGAAGCAAGTAATCCACTAGCAGATGCAGGTATCCAAGGATTTAATCCAAGTGCAACAAACGAAATTGGACTTGGCAGCACGAATTTGGAAAATCCAGGTATAAGCTTGCAATCCGTTGCTGGTTTCAGACTTGTAAGTCCGTCTGCGAATAATATAAGAATATGGAATGTCAGAGAATTGCGTTATGACTATTTTAGCGCGATTGGTGGAAACATCTCGTTCGCGGCAAGTGATTTAAATGAAAATTTCTTTGCGAATTATGTTCAAAATGGCGTAGTAAGAATTGTTGCAATATTCGTACGTCAATTTGCAATAAATGTCACAGTAAATGACCAAACAATGGGACGATTTGACATCGTTATAATCGAGCCAAATGGCGCGAGACACGAAAATCCGACCACAAACATATTTGATGAAGGTTCGGAAGTAACAATTATTCTCCAACCAACAGAAGGTGCATCAATTGGTGAAATCGTAGGTGCTGATGGTGACATAAATGCAACAAGGGATATGATTATATTCACACTTGGCGGACAAAGAGACATTCACATCGACTTTGAAATAAGAGCATTTACACTAGTGGTACAAGCACTTGACCTGGCAGACAGACTAATCGACAGTTCAGTTATTACAACAAGCACAAGTGTAACAGACCTTAGTATGGGTGACACAATCGCAAACATCAGTTTTGCTGAGGAATTGTCTGGATTATATGCATTCCGCGGATGGTACGCAATTGTTGATGGAGAACCATTGTCACTTACAGAGGCAGGATTCGTTGCTCAAGATGCGACTGCAATTGTAAATCTTGCGTTTAACCAAACATTTATCGATGATTTTGTTGACGGTTTTAATCTTCATATAATTGCAAGATTTGAACAAGTCCATTCTATTCAATTCGAAATAATAGGTAATGGGACATTTACTGCTCAAGTAATGCGTTACGAGGCAGGTGAGTGGGAAGTTGATCCAAGTGGAATTGTTATTAGCAATCAATTACCGCACAGCTTACCAGCAGGGACAAGACTATTACTTACCGTCACACCAGCGTCATTCTATGAATTGTTTGCAATTGACAACCAAGAAACTACAAACAATACAGCAATCTTGGTGGTTGACGGACTTCGATTTATTCCAATCGAGTTTATACGCGAACAAATCACAATAACAACAACCATGAGCCTTCGTGGTAATGGTTCGATGGATACTGGTACAACAAGTGTTTCTCTTGGTGATGTTATAATGCTTACATTTAATCCAACTTCTGGATTCGAGCTATCAACTTGGAGAATAAATGGGCGCGATGTTGATGGTATACAAGATGTAACAAGAAGCGGAAACACAGTTCGTATTACCGTTACAAATGAAATACTTGAACACCTTAGAAACAATAACTATACATTTACAAACAACATTGAAACAATTATGAACAGAACTTTCTTGTTCGGTATGCTTGCCGCTCTTATAATCATACCTTTGCTTGCTCTTTTCATAACATGGATGATGGTATCTAATGCAAGAAAGAAAAAACAATACGCAGCATTAATGCAAAAAAGACAACAAGGTTCAATAATGATGGGTCAAAGCGAAGCGTTGAAAAAACTTCGTGATGGCATGAACAAATAGTAAAAAAGGAATTGTGAGGGAAACGTATGAAAAACAAAAAGAGGTTTTCGGTTCTTGGGCTTGGAATAGTATGTGCGTTTGCAATGATGGCGACCAGTATATTATACTTGGGCGCTTTTACTGGCGGACAGGCAATTATTCAATTACAAGCGACACAGCAAAGAAACTTGCAAGGTGGTCAAGACCGAGGTGGACTTGGAACGGTCGAATCTCCATTTCTTGTTGGCAGCCAAGATACATTAAATACACTTGTACGAAGCAATGCGAACCTAGCCGACAGGCACTTCAGATTGATCAACGACATTGATTTTACAAGTTCATGGAACCCAATTACGACGTTGGCGGCTGGGAACGTGTTTGATGGGAATGGGTTTACTATTAACAATTTTACTGGTACTGTTACTAACTTTGGATTGTTTTCAAACCTTTTTGGAACGGTGCGTGATGTTAACTTTACAAATGTAAGTCTTACTGGTGGACACGGTACAATAGGTGTTGTTACGGCAAGATTACAAACTGGTGCTTTAATTGAAAATGTAAGAGTCGAGAGTGGAGTAATCAATGGTGGTTCTCAAGTTGGTGGACTTGTTGGACGTACAGTTGCAGGCACAAATGCCATAATAAGAAATGTATATAACGGAGCAACAATTACTGGAGTCGGTAACGTTGGTGGTATCGTCGGAAGGGCAGGAGATTCTGATGTCCAGCTTTTGGTCGAGAATGCTCAAAACTCTGGAAATATAAATGCAACTGGTTCATTTAATGGTGGTATCGTTGGTTATGTACGTGGTGCTGGTACAAATGTAAACATTTTAAGAAGCAAAAACTCTGGGAACTTGGTATTCGGAAGCTGGAGTGGTGGGATTGTTGGTGAGGTATCTACCACTTCTACACTTGTTGTAGATTGGACGATTAACACAGGTACAATTACTGGGGCGGCAGGTATTGTTGGAAGTGCCTGGAATGGACATGTGACAATAAGAAACTCTATTAATGATGCAGTTATCACAGGCTCGCAAGATGCTCTTGCACGACGAAGTAGTGCAGCAGTTGTAATCGAAAACAGCTGGTTCAATAACACAAAGATGCCAAGTGGAAGATTAATAAACAACCAAACAAATACAACAATAACAGACAGCGGAAGTCAAACAACACTTCAGATGTCACAAGCCGCATTCCTTGAGATGGTTCATGCCAATGGTGGCGAGCAAAATGTTTTCGTTTTTGAAAACGGGGAATTGACGTTGCGTGTTCTTGTTGTCGATCAAACATTGGTATACAGGTTCGAACCAGGTGACGGAGTAGGTGAAAACTTTATTATTCGTCAATCGGTTGATCTTCTCACAATTACTCTTCCATCACATACAACAACAGGATTTATTGTTCCAACAAAAGTCGGTTATATATTTGACGAATGGCGAGTGGAAGTAGGCAGCGATGTTTTCTATCTCCAACCTGGAACAACTTTTACAAACACAGGCGAAGTAAACAACCTTGTATTCACAGCAACATTCAGAGAGGCACAATTCACCCTTGACATTGCTGGATATGGTATACCAAGTATTGTTGGAGGACACACTTACGCCGAGATTGGTGACACCGTAAACCTTACAACCGAAAACTGGACCGATGGAAATTTTCAATGGAATGTAAGAATGGGTGCTACTGCTGGTTATACTAATATTGGAATCACACAAAACGAATCATTTACAATCGACGAACAATTTATCCTTGACCATGTTTACTTTTACGAAACACCAGTCGGTGACCGTGTTGGAAGAATTGAAATAAGAGTAATAAACGTAAACACATCAACAGCAATTAACACATTGTCTCCAGTAAACGGTGGAACATTTGAATTCCAAGTTGATAATGGACAACCAATACAAGTAAGTCTTGGTAACAGAATAAGTATTCAAAGAGTAGATGCACAACCAAACCAAATTACAAGAATTACTGCAACACCATCAGACCACTTTGAACTCGAGAACATTATACTTCGTGATGGCGGTACAGAACTTCACAGATTTGAAGGAGCCGAAACGTTTGATACATCTGGACTTTCGAACTTTCTTCTTGGTAATATGCAAAACTTTACTATCGAAGTTAATTTTGCACCAATTCCATACGATTTTCATATATTCGCAGCAGTCGTTGGCGAGTACGAAGACCCAATTAGCAATGTAATCACAATTAACAATGAAACAGATATAAGAATGGGTCATGACGCGAGTATTGATGTAACTGCGAATTCAACGGCTGGGTCATATCGTTTTGTTGCTTGGAAAATTCTTTTATCAAACGGTACATTTGACAGACAGCCTGCTGGGGCATTGAATTTTGCAAGAACATTCAATAATGTCGATAGCCTAACCCTTGGACGTTACTTGCAACAAGATGGAACCATAGTAGTTATTGCAGAGTTTGCACCGACACATCTTTTATCTGTTAATGTTGGTGCTGGTCAAAGTGACTTTGGTAATATTTCGGTTACCGTTATTGACCCTATTGAAGGCACGTCAGAACTTGGTAACTTTTCAAATCTAAGCGTTTCACATGGATCTACCGTAATTATCTATGCTCGTCCAAATCCAAATGGTATATTCGACTTGCTTCACATGACTGGACTTCCTGTTGGACACCTTCCAGTAGAGGGAAGAGTCGAATTCACAGTCACAGCTGGGCATGATATCGACGTAGTATTTACATACAGACAATTCAACATAGTCTTCCAAGCTAGGGAAAACCAAGTTAACCCAGTAAGTGGTGTAAGTGGCTTTGTACCAAATGTAGATGGTATTGAAAGTCTATCAACACTTCGACTTGGCTCAACAATAAACCCAGTTGCGGGAACAGGTTCATCAAGGGAAGGTTTCAGATTTTCTCACTTTACAATTAATGGTTTGGATGGAAATCCAATGATGCTTGAGGGTGTACAGGATATTTCACTTTCATTGTTGCTTGCAAACCTTCAATTTATTAACCAAGAACGTTCTTTCGTTATAACCGCAAACTATGTACGAACATTTACTCTTGATGTACGATATGCTGCTGGAACAGAAAACATGGGAGAATTTAGTGTATACATAGTGAACGGTACGGACGAAGAATACACAACATACCGCGAATTTGATGCAGGCACAAGACTTGTTATCCGTACAACCCCATTCAATTTTCATACAGTCGAGTCTATAGGTGGAACAACAACAGGACTGCGTGGTGATGGAAGTGCCGAGATTACAAACCTTCGTGAATCAAGAACAGTAACAATCAGATTTGTTGCCGATGTATTTGATGTAAAACCAACATTTAGCCTAGGCAATGACAATGCCGTAACAATGGCAAGCAGAACCGAGGGATTGACAGTTGGAAATACTGTTGAATTAAGTGTTACACCTCCAGGCGGACGCCAAATTACAAGTTGGACACTTAACGGACGCAACATTGATACAATTGACGGTGTTGTACGCAGAGGAAACACTATAGAAATTGAACTCACAATCACAATGCTTGAATGGCTTGAAGCAAATGAATTCGAACTTCGATCAGTCGTTGACTTTGGTATGACAACAGCAGTACTTATGGCGATTATACTACCAAGTGTGCTTATTCCTCTTCTGATTGCTGCGGCTGTGTTATATTTCCTTCGCTCAAGAAAAAAATATGCAAGTGTCAAGGCAGAGCTTGTTGCTGCTAACCGTCAAAAAGCTACATTCAACCAGGCTTCTATGATCCAAGACCTTAAAGACGGCAAAAACGTAGGTCAGGTAACGGATGCAGATGTTAAAAAAGCAATGAAAGACAAGAAAAAAGACAAGTAAAAAATTATACTTAAAAACCGCCATCTCAGGCGGTTTTTGTATGCAAACCATCCACATTGGCAATATTTTCCTTATGAAAACAATTTGGGAAAGAAGCGAACAGAAAAAATTTGACCAGCTTCAAAGTGATATAAAATGCGATGTTGCGATTATTGGTGGGGGCATTGCTGGGCTTATGAGTGCGTTTCATCTTGTGAAGGCTGGGAAGAGGGTATGTATTCTTGAAGCAAATCGAATTGGTAGTGGTGTTACTGCAGGTTCTACCGCAATATTAACATATGCACAGGATGTGATATATCGATATCTGATACGAAAGCATGGAAAGGATGCTGCATCAAAATATTTAAATGATTCACAAAATGCAATAAAAGAAATAAAGAACATAGTTGAAAAAGAAAAGTTTGATTGTGACTTTGAAGCGGTTGACTTTGTTTTGTTTTCTACAAAATATTGTGGCAAAAAGTCGTTGATGAAAGAGGTAAAGGCATACAAAGAACTTGGACATGAAGTTGAACAAGAATTTGATCCAGGACTTCCATACAAAGTTGCAAAGTCTCTTCGATTTAAAGGCAATTACCAATTCAACCCATTAAAACTTTGTGATGGGCTTGCAAATTATATAACCCAAAATGGTGGGCAGATTTTCGAAAAAACACTTGTGAAAGAAGCTCCGAATGAAAGTCATCTTAAGATAGGCGAGTATACCGTATTTGCCGAAAACTTTATTGTTGCGACACATTTCCCATATATCAATCTACCAGGGTTCTTTTGGTTGAAAATGTTTCAACACCAGAATTATTGCATAGCATTTAATCCGCCAAGTGGTTTTGAAAATTTTGCAAAAGGTACAAGTTACGAAAGTATCGATAAAACTGGATTTGAATATAGACGTGTTGGCGAGGCGATTTTGTGTGACGGGGCTTCCGTGCGGGTTGGGCAAAAACCATATAAAAGCAAATACCAAATCTTGGAACAACATATTGAAAAGCATTTTGATAGCCAAAACGAAATAGTACGTTATTGTTCGCAAGACTGTATAACTATGGACAAGTTGCCTTATGCTGGACGATATTCTCATTTTGTTGACAATGTTTTTGTTACAACTGGCTTTAATAAATGGGGTATGACAAATTCATATATCTGTGCCAAAGTTGTCACAGATATGATTCTTGGCAAGCTAGACATAGATGCACCATTTGATGAGAACATATATACACCACAAAGAATAGCACTTGTCGTAAATCCAGTTGAAACGGTAACAAATGTTGCCACAATTGCGGCTTCGTTTGCGAATGATATTTTGAATGTTGATGCAAAGAAATTTGAACGGATTGGCGCAGGGCAAGGAGCAATTATTAAATATAAAGGAAAAAGAGTAGGCGCAAGCCGAGAAGATGATGGGACACTCAATCTTATATCTGGAATTTGTCCGCATTTGGGTTGTAATCTTAAATGGAACAAAGATGAACGAACATTTGATTGTCCGTGCCATGGATCACGCTTTGATACAAAAGGCAAAATAATTAACAACCCAGCAACCGAGCCTGCAAAAAGAATTAAAATAGAATAGAAGATATGTGATATTATGAAGTATGAAAATCGCGATTATAGGTGGTGGAGCGGCTGGGCTTATGTGTGCATGTTTAATGTCGTCTGGGCATTCTGTAACTTTGTTTGAAAAGAATGAAAGTGTAGGGAAAAAGCTTTTACTTACTGGGAATGGACGATGTAATTTGACTAATCTAACTACTCCTGGAGCCTTTTTGAAATCTGTGCCAAACGGCAATGAATTTTTATCACCAGCTATACATAGCTTTACACCCAATGATACAATTAAATTTTTTGAAGAAATAGGTATTCAAACTCGTGTTGAAGATAAGAACAGAATTTTTCCAACAACGGGCGGGGCGATGGCAATCAAAAAAGCCTTGGAAAATCTTGCCGAATCACGCGGGGTAAAGTTTATGCTTTATTCAAATGTAACGAATATTACCAAAGCACAGAGCTGTTATGAATTATCTATTCTAAATGAGAATTATATATTTGATGCGATTATTATCGCAACAGGTGGAATGTCTTTTCCAACAACAGGTTCTACAGGAGATGGGTTTGTTTTTGCAGAAACTTTTGGGCACAAAATTATACCAGTTCGCCCATCGCTTTGTGGGCTAAGGTTTGAGACCTCAACCGGGTTCCAAGGAATAAGTATAGAATGTACAGTTACTCTTGATGATATAAAAGAAACGGGCAGCATGATGTTCACCAAGAACGGTGTGTCAGGTCCAGTTATATTCAAGCTAAGCTCGATGTTAAAAGGACAGTCTGTTGCTGGTAAAGAAATCGTTATCGACTTTGTCCCACATATTGACAAGCCGACATTCGATTCAAAAGACAAACCTTTTTTTGCATTCCGAAAATATCTTCCACAAAATGTTGCGAATTGGCTTGTTGCTCGTGGTGATAAACCAACATCTATAAAAAAAATACGTATCCCAATAAAAGATTTCGAGCCAATTGAAACCGCAACGATCACGCGCGGTGGTGTGGATTTGCATGAAATTAATCCCGAAAATATGGAGAGTAAATTAAACAAGGATATGTTTTTTATTGGTGAGGTTTTGAACATTGATGCATTATCGGGCGGATTTAATTTGCAAATTGCATTCTCGACGGCACATGCATGTGCCAAGTATTTGAATGAACTCTACCATGCGTAGGGTTTCTTTTTGTTATGACTATATTATAATGGTGGCAAGGAGGGAAAATGGACACGACTAAAATCGGTGCTTTCATTGCCGAGAAGCGCAAAGCAAAAGGAATAAAGCAAAGTGAATTGGCAGAAAAGCTTAGTGTAACCGATAAGGCTGTTTCAAAATGGGAATGTGGAAAGGGCATTCCAGATTCTTCGTTAATGTTGCAATTATGCCAAAACTTGGATATTTCAGTAACCGAGTTATTATGCGGAGAGGAAATATCAAAAGCAGAAGCCACATCAAGGGCAGAGGAAAATACGGTAATGCTATTAAAAAAAATAGAAATACGTGAATATGGTGACATAGATGAGAACGAGAAAAAAGAGTTGGAGAGAGAATTTAAACAAACGACAAGTGCAAAGTTTTGGAAAAAAATGAATGCATTGACATTTATTCAATCTACGTTTTGGATTATAATGTTTTGCTTGTCTACATTTTTAAATTGGCACGAAATTGCTACAACGGTCTTATTGATAATGATGGTGTTGAATGCACCGTTGCCCTATATTATCTTAATCATACGAATGAGCCAATTTTCAACTTGGCTTAATATTTCAAAGTCTGTACGTGAATCAAAGTTAAGTGATGGACAGCATTAAAATACTTAAATATTTGTTGACAATTATTTTTAAAATATAGTATATATGTAATATGAAAAAATTCGCAGCATTTTTTGGCACCACAACTACGACCATTTCGTAGCATTTTGTGATGTCTTTTTTGTTTAAATTAATTCAAAGAGTCCTCGCAAAATGCGAGGGCTTTTTATTATTTTTAAAGCCCTTATGAAAAATAAAAGAGGGTATATGAAAAAGCTATTTATAATTTGGAATTTCAAAAGACCAACCCCAAGAATGGGGTTATGTATGAATTTAAAATCGGACGAGAAGAAAACTTGTGTAAATTGAAAAATTAAATAGGAGAAAAATAAAATGAAAAAATTAAAATACCTAAGTGGTCCAGGATACATAAAACCTGACTATCTTATAGAGGACGCAGCAAAAGCAAATAGCGTCATAATGTTTGCGTTATCAGACGTAATAAATCAATTGGAAGAAGGGGGCTGTGATATTTTTGAAATGCGAGATGCAAGTATAAAGCTTAACAGCTTGATCAATTCTTCTATGTTAAAGCTTGGACTGCCTGGGGCAGAACATGGTCTTCGCTCGGAAGTTGATCAGCTTTTTCTTGACAGACTTGATGAACTTGACAAAGAATGTGCAGATGCAATTGAATCTGGTCAAAGCGATATTTACGAAGGAATAGATAAGAATAATATTTACGACGTTCGTAAGATAATTTCACATTTACGTGTAAATGATTTGAATGCCTATCCTAACCGTGAACCCGAAATTATGCAAGGGTCATAAAAAATGCATTTCACGGTCTTCGCTTCGCCTTATGCATTTTTTGGACATTAAAACATAATAACAAAAACCATCGACTAGTTCGATGGTTTTAGTTTGCTATTAACGAGAATCGTTTTCTTTGTCTAGGCTTGTTAATCTTGAATACATACTGTCAAAAAGTATGGCTTGTTTTTCATAATATTCTGTGCTGAGTCTATCGTAACTCGAGTCAAACTCTCTCTTTGATATCCAGCCATCATAGTATTCATTTGTTAAATTATCGTTTCTTTCACAATTTATTCCATGGTCTACATGCTGCTGAAGCCATTCATCCAAAATACTTGTTTCAATATAATTGCCTTGACTGTCAATTCCTGCCGCGAAATGCCTGTGATATTTTCTTTGTCGTCAAAAGTTTTGAATCTTATTGCATCTTGTGCAAAAGACATTACAGCATTATTGAATGCTTGTTCTTGATAGTCGAGTTCTGTAGAATTTTCCATATATTCTCCAATTTAACCCCAATCTAATAGAACAGAACGGAATACTCTTTTTTAGGGATAAACTAACACCCACTAGGAAGTGGGTGCTTTTAGGCCAATGCCTTGATTGTGGAACAAGTTATGTTATTTGAACTTGTAGTGTAATTCATTTCATGATATCATAGAATTGATAATCTGTCAACAGAATTAACGGAGGAAAAATGGACAAATCAAAAGACAAATATTACATTGGGTTGGATATCGGGACTGCTTCAGTAGGTTGGGCGGCAACGGACACACAATACAAGCCACTAAGGATAAAAGGTGAAAACGCATTAGGTGTACGGTTATTTGATGAGGCAAAAACAGCTGAAGAGAGACGCATTCGACGTGCACAAAAAGTTCGAATGAAAAGGTCGCGTCAACGACTTAAATGGCTTAGGACTTTACTTGAAGATGAAATTAGTTCAAAGGATCCAAAATTTTTCGCGCGATTAGAATCTAGCAGTTATTGGCGTAATGAAAAACAGTTGCATGGATTACCAACATTAGATTCATTGTTTGCTGATAGCTCCTTTAGTGATAAAGAATACTTCAAGCTATTTAAAAATACATATTATCTACGGTCGTATTTAATGGATGAGAAGTCATGGCGTGGTTCACCACCAGATATCAGATTAGTTTATTTAAGCATTGCACATATATTAAAAAATCGCGGACATTTTTTGTATGAATTTGAGACTAATGAAAGCAATGGGGCAGACACACAACAATGGGGATATGAACTATTTAATGCATTGAACTTGTATCTATCTAATGAACAAAGCGAAGATGACCGCGATCCGATAGCTTTCGATATTTCTAATTTTGAAGAACTTTTGAATATTATCATGGATAATAAGATGAATCGAACTGTAAAAAGTGTTGAGCTTGGCAAGTTATTACTTGCAAAAAATAAAATTGAAAATATTAAACACGGGCAAAAGATGGTAGATACTTTAGTAGGTCGCAAGGTCGCAATTAAGGACATCATCGAAGGTTATGAAGAGGGCGAAATGACTCATGTGGAATTTGCCAAGAAATGGGAAGATGAGGCTCCAAGATTGAAAGCCGCATTGGGTGACGATTATAATCTAGTAGAGTTGTTAAAGAATATATACGATTGGTTTGTACTTATCAGGGTATTGCAAGGTAAATCAAGTATAAGCACATCCATGGTAGAAAAAGATAAATTACACAAACAGCAATTACTCTTTTTAAAACAATTAGTTAAAGAAAAATCTTTGCATAAATATGAAACAATTTTTCGTTGCAATAATACACAAAACAATTACGCATCTTGGATCGGAACCAATCTTAGGCGTGGTAAAAAATATGTTGCGACTAAAAACGCACCTGGAGGGCGAAAAGAATTCTTTAAATCAGCCACTAGTTATGATGATTTTATTAAATTTCTTAAAAAAGAATTGGGTGATATATACAATTTGCCAGAAGCGGAAAACATGCGGAATGAGATTGACAACAAAAACTTTCTTGTTAAATTGCGGACTACTGATAATTCTACAATTCCATATCAGTTACATAAACGCGAATTAGATATCATCTTAGCTAATGCAGAAAAATATGATATATTCTCCGCCGATATTTGTGAGAAGATTAAATCTATTATGACTTTTCGTGTTCCGTATTATGTTGGGCGTCTTAATACATACAAGGGCGATAATGAAAAAAGACACGTTTGGGCATCCCGTACACCAAAGGGCGAAAAATTGACGGTCGATATAAACGGTAAAAGTTATCGTGAATCTATAACTCCATGGAATTTTGATGAAATGATAGACCATCATTCAAGTAACAAAGCATTCATGGAGCGTATGATAAAGACATGTACCTATATAGACGGTGCACGCGTTTTACCTAGATATTCAATGTTATATTCAAAATTTGCCGTGTTAAATGAATTAAATGGGCTCCGTATAAATGGCGATAGAGTTTCTGTTAAAACCAAACAAGATATTTACAATGAATTATTTAAAAAACACAAACGTGTAAGCATAAAACTTTTGATAGATTTTTTGAAAGCCGATAAGAATTATGGATACGAAAATATAAAAAAAGAAAATATATCAGGTATTGATATACATGGAAATGGATTCAATAACAACCTTGCTTCGTATATTGAACTTTACAAAATTTTTGGTGAAGACATCGAAACTCGTGAAACAATGAATATTGTTGAGAGGATAATTGAGTTACACGCGTTGAATGAAAATAAAAAAATGGTGCGTGAATTAATTGTTCGCGAGTATGATTATCTATCACCAATAATTCAACAAGCATTAGGGCGGCTAACTTTCAATGGGTTTGGTAATTTAAGTGCAGATTTTCTGGACGACGTTGATATTCCAATTATTCGAATCATGTGGGAAAATAATTTAAATCTAATGGAAATTTTACATAGTCGAGAATTTGGTGTTCGCGAATGGTTAGATGACTTAAATGGTTTGGAAAAAAATAAGACTGATGATGAGATTTTATCAAAGAGTTACGCATCACCATCGATTAAACGTGCGGTAAATCAAGCAATACAAGTGGTAAGTGAAATATCCGAATTAACGGGAAAACCACCAGGAAAAATTTTTATAGAAGTCACAAGAAGCAACACACAAGAAAAAAAACGAACTATATCACGAAAAAATAGGTTGATGGATTTATACAAAGGAATCTCACGAACCAACCAAGAGATTTTAAAAGAGCTTGATGGAATCGATGAAAAACAATTGAAAGGAAAACATGTTTATTTGTACTTTTTGCAATGTGGCAGATGTGCATATAGCGGAGATCCTATTAATATAAGTGATATTCTTGCTGGAAAAACTTCTCTTTATAATATCGATCACATAATTCCGCAGGCATATAAAAAAGATGATAGCATTTCAAATTTAGTACTGTCCAAGCAAAATATAAATGCCAGGAAATCAAGCACGTATCCTTTGTCACTTATAGAAGAAATTAATTCAAATAGATCAAAACTTGTCAATATGTGGGAAGGATGGCATAAAAATGGTTTTATGTCGACCGAGAAGTTGGCCAATTTGAAACGCGTCACGCCACTTAGTGAGTCTGAAAAATATGAATTCATCGCAAGACAGCTTGTGTCTACAGCTCAAAGTACTACAATCGTTGCAAAAATTCTTAAACAAAGATTTCCAGATACCGAAGTATTATATTCAAAGGCTGAAAACGTTTCTGATTTCAGAAACAAATTTGAAATTTTGAAATGTCGTGATGTAAATGATCATCATCATGCACACGATGCATACCTTAATGTTGTCGTTGGTAATGTCTATCATACTAAATTTAACAAGTCATTTTGGAAAAAGGGCGTGGACGATCAAAGGTTGAGTGCAAATCGTGTTTTCGATTTGGATGTCGATGGTGTATGGATTGCACCAAACAATCAAAATCGAACAGGTACAATAGAGATGGTGGACAAAGCCATCGGTATTAAATCAATACTGGTAACTAAGAAATTGCATAGTGGAGATGGTGAATTTTACAACCAAACAATTTATCCTGCACATGCAAGGCAAAAGGAAATTGATGATGGACGTAAAGCTGTCGATATATTGGAAAAAGAAAGCTTGTTAATCAAACGTAAAGGGGATTTTAACCCATTATCAAAATCATCGCAATATGGTGGTTTCAAAAAAGAAAACACAGCATATTTCATGATAATTGAATTTGACGATAAAAAAGGCAATCGTATGAAAAGATTTGAACAAATTTCCACAATGAACAAAAAGCATTGGCAAACTTTAACCAAAGCTGAACAAGAGCTAGAGTTAAGTAAAGATTATCCAAATACAAAAATAATTGATGACAAAATTTTAATTAACTCATTATTTGAAATTGGACCGATGCGTATTCGTATTACGGGCTGTAATGAAAGTAATATATACTTTCACAACTATAATCAATGGCTGCCTGAAGACAAATTTAGAAAACACATCCGTATTGTTTCGGAATACATAACAAAAATATCAAAGAAAGTTTTAAATCCACAAGATTACAATGGCAAAGAAGAATTTGTATTAGCATCGAAGAACAAACACAAGAAGGTTAGAAAGGTTGAAAACCTGGAACTCTTTGATGAGATTTGTGATGCTCTTAATAGAATGTATGGTGCATATCCGATGTTGAAGGGTAAAAGTCTGGGGCTTCCAGATATGTATGACAAGCTTATTGCTGCTAGGGAAAAATTTATTAGACTCAACATAACAGAACAATTGGCTATGTTGGATTGCCTTATAAAGGGTATGGGATGCAATGCTATAAACTTTGATTTAAGTGCGGTTGGTGGCGGTAAAGACGTTGGTAAGATCCAACCAAGTCGCTCGATAGGGGCATTGCCACTTACGATTGTGAGGGAATCTGTAACTGGGCTAAAAACTAAACGAATTGTAATTATACCAAAATCCGAGGTGCATATATGAGTTTCCGTACTGTAGTTGTTCGTAAACGATCCAAAATTGAAACTCGTCTAGATTATTTAGTTGTTCGTGGTGAAACTGAAAATCTTATTCATATTAATGAGATTGGTACTTTAATTGTTGAAACACCTGCCGTTGCTATTACTGGGCAAGCATTGATGATATTATCTCGGAATAATGTTAATGTTGTGTTTTGTGATGATAAGCATAGTCCTTTTGCGCAATTGCACACAATGTATGGTAATCATGCAACAAGCGGTAAGATTCGACAACAATCTAATTGGACAGTAGAAGATAAAAACAATGTATGGCAGAAAATTATCGAACAAAAAATCTATTGGCAATCTAAGGTATTGGTTAAATACAATCAAAATGAAGCTGCCACATTGTTGCAATCATATATTTTCGATGTGAAGCCAAATGATACAAGCAATAGGGAAGGTCATGCCGCTAAAGTATATTTTAATGCATTGTTTGGTATGGGATTTACCCGCCGAACAGATAACACAATTAATTACATGTTAAATTATGGTTACAGCATGATTTTATCTTCTGTATCTCGCGAAATTGTCGCTGCGGGATATGTGACGCAATTAGGAATTCATCATAGAAGTGAGGGCAACCAATTCAATCTATCGTGTGATATCATGGAACCGTTTCGACCTTTTGTTGATGCATATGTTTTGATGATTGAAGGCAATGATGATTTTAAGAATTTGATTACACAAATACTTTCGACAAAGGTTGTTATAGGCGGCAAAGAATTTTTTTTGGACGCAGGTATACGTCGATACGTTCGAGAAGTTCTTGATTGTATGAATGGCGAGTGCGAAATGCCGAAAATAGAGAAATTTATCTTAGGCGAAGAAAATGAGTTATAGATATATGAGATTAATTGTATTTTTCGATTTACCGAACAAAGAGTATGCGGAAAGCACGGCATATAGAAAATTTAGAAGATTTCTAGTAAAAAATGGTTTTGTAATGAACCAATTTTCTGTATATTCTAAATTTGCAATTAATGCATCACAGGCAGAGTTAATAAAAATCATGGTACGTAAAAATCTCCCTCCGCTTGGTAAGGTTCAAATGTTGCAAGTTACTGAGAGACAATTTGCCGACATGGAATATCTTGTAGGCGAAAAATCCACAAAGTTCGTAGACTGTGGAGAAAGATGGGTGGTGATAGAATGAAATTCAAACATAAAAGTTGGGAAAATTTTCTTGAATTACGTAAGGATATTATTAATGTGGTTGCAATAGAAAATGTCTCGGAATTGTGGAGAACTTGCCAAGAATTGCAAAACCAATCAGATGGAGGGGAGGGAGGATTTCATCTTTTTGATGATTTTTTCAAGGAATATAATATTATAAAAGAAATGCTTATTGAATTGAACATGACTAATATAGTTATAAATAACAAAAGGCTGATTAATGCACTTTTAAAAAAATGTACTGCAGAAATTGTCGGATATAAATATCAAGAAATTTTCTTAGAATTAACTAATCAATTCCATGAACTATGTAAAAATATATCTGAGGATATTGGTCTAGGTTGTAGAACTGAATTGAATCCAGAAATAGATCCGCAAGTCATATTTAAATTATTTGACATAAAATTTTCTGAGGATCAGACAGGTTTGTTAGAAAGATTGATAGACAAAATAAACTTATCTATAGATTTTCTAAACATATCGATTTTTATCTATTTATTCCCAAGCAAGTTTTTAAATCTAGATGAGATCAGGCAATTGCATGAACATTGCTCAGCAAATGCATGCTCCCTTATTTTTATTGAAGATTGCACAAGTCCTCTTAAATTATCTAATTTGCCTTATCAAGCAATTGTAATAGATGAAGATGGTTTTGAATTAATAGAAAATATTAATGAAGAGTTTGACACTCTACAAATTCCATGATAAAGTAGAACGTATGATAAAATTATACAAAATCGAACCGATGACATGCGTGAATTGTGGCATTATGCAGAATTTATTCTGCCACGAATTTGAGGTTTGAGAGTAGTGTAATTTTTGATAAGTCTCAAACCGGCGTGTCTTCTTCCTGCCGCTTGTCCTGTTTGAGAGTAGTGTAATTTTTGATAAGTCTCAAACGTTCTAATGTGCGCAAGCCTTCCACGCGTTGTTTGAGAGTAGTGTAATTTTTGATAAGTCTCAAACCTACTCCTTCTAATGGCTCTGTTGGCTCAAGTTTGAGAGTAGTGTAATTTTTGATAAGTCTCAAACCAATGGACGAGATAAAAGAAAAACTAGCAAGTTTGAGAGTAGTGTAATTTTTGATAAGTCTCAAACGGGATAGCTGGAGACAGAGGACCAATAGGAGTTTGAGAGTAGTGTAATTTTTGATAAGTCTCAAACGGGATAGCTGGAGACAGAGGACCAATAGGAGTTTGAGAGTAGTGTAATTTTTGATAAGTCTCAAACGTAAGTTTGCTTGGCTATGCATTGTTAAAAGTTTGAGAGTAGTGTAATTTTTGATAAGTCTCAAACACAAAGAGTTGTACAAGCATAACATATACGGTTTGAGAGTAGTGTAATTTTTGATAAGTCTCAAACAATAATTACCTATACCACTTAACTGACCAAGTTTGAGAGTAGTGTAATTTTTGATAAGTCTCAAACTCTATCATTATCAACACATTACATCTATAGGTTTGAGAGTAGTGTAATTTTTGATAAGTCTCAAACCGAGAACAAGCTGTTCGCTAAATTCGTCTTGTTTGAGAGTAGTGTAATTTTTGATAAGTCTCAAACCCCTCACAGCTGCCGCCTATAAATACTCAGGTTTGAGAGTAGTGTAATTTTTGATAAGTCTCAAACGATTTTGCTTGCAGCAGCTGAGCCATTTGAGTTTGAGAGTAGTGTAATTTTTGATAAGTCTCAAACGTGACAGATATAACAATGAGTCGTCGTAGAGTTTGAGAGTAGTGTAATTTTTGATAAGTCTCAAACAGATTAGAGTTAGACTTCATACCTAATTGTGTTTGAGAGTAGTGTAATTTTTGATAAGTCTCAAACA
>WRBV01000010.1 GCA_009784375.1 Bacillota bacterium
TCGCCGATTAAAGTGGCACGCGAGCTGGGTTCAGAACGTCGTGAGACAGTTCGGTCCCTATCCATCGTGGGCGTAAGATATTTGAGAGGATCTGACCTTAGTACGAAAGGACCGGGTTGGACGCACCTATTGTGCACCAGTTGTCGTGCCAACGGCACAGCTGGGTAGCGAAGTGCGGAATAGATAAACGCTGAAAGCATCTAAGCGTGAAACTAACCTCAAGATGAGATATCTCTCACCGATAAGGTGGTAAGACTCCTTGTAGACCACAAGGTTGATAGGCCAGGGGTGTAAGCATAGTAATATGTTCAGCTGACTGGTACTAATAAGTCGAGGGCTTGTTCAAAACATGTCGAGCATGTTTGGATGAGTCTATTAAAATCATTATAAATCATTTGGTTGTTTGAATCCATGTTTTGTTATTTACAGTATGCAGACGTTAATAATCAGTCTTCACATTCATTACTTGTGCCTATGGAGAAGAGGTCCACCCGTTCCCATCTCGAACACGGAAGTTAAGCTCTTCATCGCCGAGGATACTTGTCTGGTGACGGACCGGGAAAGTAGGTCGGTGCAAGTCCATTAAGAACCTCGCTTTGTGCGGGGTTTTTTGTACCTATAAAGTGAGGTTCTTGGACATTAAGGCTAATTTATTTGAAGTGTTCGCTTTGCGAACGGGTCATAAAACCACCTTTCGGGGTGGTTTTATTATATTTATGTAGAAGAGGTTCACCCGTTCCTATTTCGTTAGCGTGTTCGCAAAGCGAATTGTATATATTTTCTTTAGCACGTTCGTAACTTCGCTTCGCTCCGTGGACATTAAGGATACTGGGGTTATTTTTATGTTTATGGGTGGGTTTGTATCAAAATATTTGACAACTTGATTAAGTTATGTTCTACTTGTACATGGATTTATAAAGGAGAATAATTATGTTTGACAGTCAAGAAGAATTTGATATACAAGAAGCTCTCAATGCAAAAGGTTGGAAGGTTACAAAGGCATATGCTATGGGTTTTTGGAGAGTGGAAAAAGGGGAAGAACAGTATAATGTAGATACTTTTGATGAGTTGAAAGAGCTTGCAGAAACATTACCAGATATGAGTAAAGTGGCTAGTCCTGCTGAGAAATCTCCAGAGAGTAGTATTTAAATTAATATAAGGAGTTGAACTATGGCATACGGTCTTTTCGTGTTTTTTATGATTGTATTGTGGTTGGCGATGATTGCTGCGGTAATTGTGCTGTGTGTTGTTGCTTATCGCTGTGGTAAGAAGAGTGGTAATGTCACGGTTTCTATTGTATTGATCGCGCTTGGAATAACATCAATTCATGGTTTGTTGCATTTGATGGGAACTTCAAGAAGTGAGAGTGGAATGTGGCTTGATAGGGTTAATCGTGAAAGGCGCGAGCTTAAAAATGAAAAACTTCGTGCAGAGATAGAAAAGTTAAAATAGATTTAGAAGAGTTCGTTGTAAAGCGAACTTTTTCTTTTAAACTATTTGACAAAAATCGTGTGATGTTGCATATTTAGAATAATCACATGCATATGCATATGTATAACAAAAAAGGAGGAGACAAAATGGCACAAAACGACGATAATAAAGTTGCACGTTTTCTGTTGACATTTTTCTTGGGCTTTATTGGAAGCTTTATCATTAACCACACATCATTAAAACCAGAAGGATGGAGAAGTAGAACGTTGGCGTACTTTTTCCTTAGTATGATTACGTTTGGTATCTATAGCCTTGTTGCAAGTATTTGTAACTTGGTATTTGATCCAACAAAGCCAAGTAACATCGGTTACTTTAAAGGTTAATCAATAAAAAGACCCATCTTGACAAAAGGTGGGTTTTTTGTTATTATGTCGGCATAACGAACATCGCAAAGGAGATAAGTAGTATGGAAAATATGGTTCAAGAAAGACCAAAGCTTAGTGAAGTTAATGAATTATTTTTACAATTCAAGACTGCACACAATGTGATTATGAGAGGTGGCGAGAACAGCTTGTCAATGGCAAGATATGAAGATGCTCGTAATGAAGCTTTTGATAAAATCTTGGCTGCTGGGTACGAAGTTGTCAATGGTCAATTGGTTGAGAAGGAATGTGTTTGAAATGACGTTGAGCTTTAAATAATGTTATCATTGTATACAAGATAAATAGAGGAAAATATGTATAGAAAATTTTCTATTGCCATCCTTGTGCTGATTTCTGTTGTTGTTTTTACTGGATGTGCTGGTCGCAACGGTTTAGGTTATAAACAGTTTGAAAGTTTGCGTGGATTTACAATTACCGCCGATACAAGTTTTGAGGAAAGAGGCGTATTAGCTGGGTTTGATATGCTTCTTGAAAGTGAATTACATGAAATTATGATTACTGGTGCACGTGAGAATATGGGCATTTGGTGGTTTGGGCAATTGAATGAATATGCGAATTCGTTGCGTAGCAGAGCAATTAATGCGGGTCATAGCAATATCTCAGAGATTAGGAGAATTGGTCATCCTACCGTATATTATTATTTTACTTATACGGCACGAATACAAAACGTTGATTTCAAATATATGGTCATTGCGAAGATGGGAGAAAGTTATCACTTTGTGTTTAACTTTGCAACTCTTGAAAGCAGGTTCGCCGAGCATAGACAAAAATTTAATCGTTGGGCTGGACAAATTATTGTCTCTTGACGTATAATAAAATATCTGAACAAGCGGGTTCGTATGAGCTGCGGCTGGGCTACGTGGGTAGCAGCGGGAATTTTTAAATTCACCGTGGGACAGTATTCAACCAATTATGGTTGACTGTTTCGCGGTTTTTCTTTTGAGGGAGTGGGAATGAAGAAAAAATTAACCAATACTCAAATAATTATTAGGGTTACAAGTGTAACTCTGCTTGCCAATGTTTTGCTTGCCATTTTGAAATCCATTGTGGGCTTGGTATTTTTTAATGTCTCGGTTTTATCGGATGCGGCACACTCGATTGCCGATGTTGTGACGTCTGCACTTGTGATTGTTGCCGTATTTTTATCCAGCCCAAAGCCAGACAAAAAACATAATTATGGTCACGAAAAGATGGAGTATATTGTTTTGTTATTCTTTTCGTTTATTTTGTTTGGGCTTGCTGGGTTATTTATTTGGCAGGGGGTCGATGGCATAATTTCTCCACTTGATTCTAATATTCATTGGATGTTGATTGGGGTGACCGTGCTTTCCATTATTATAAAGGAGGCGATTTTTTGGTTTACCATGCATTTTGCAAAGAAAGTGAATTCGGAAATTATGAAAGCCGATGCATGGCACAGTCGCTTTGACGGGTTGTCATCGGTTGCTGTTTTAATTGGTTTGATTGTAAGTATTTTCATCGGCAATAATTTGGCGGAAAGTATCGCAGTTTTAATCGTTGCATTGTTTATCATTAAAATTGCGTACGAAGTATTTAAAAAAGCGATTGATCAATTAACGGATAAAGCGGCTTCGCAAGAAGTAAGTGACAAAATTCGAGAAATTGCATTGAGCGTGGATGGAGTTGTAGCAATAGATGATTTAAAGACAAGGCTTTTTGGAAGTTCAATTTTGGCAGACATAGAAATAGCGGTGGATGGAAAGTTGAGCGTTGAAGAATCACATCAAATTGCCCAGTCAGTACATGATTTAATAGAAGCGGATAAAGGTTTGGGAGTGAAGCATTGTAATGTGCATGTAAATCCTGCCATGTCATCCCGAGCGTAGTCGAGGGATCTAGCGTAGCGTAAAAAATCTTTATATTTGTTTTTATGTTATGCCATTTAAAAAAATTATTGATCTATTCTAAATCGCCAGAGTTTGTCTTGGTCTTGTTGAGTCGCATATCCTATTCCGATGCGTTTATATTCTTTTATATTGTTAACCTGAAAATCATCGTTTTCAAGCCAGAGCTCTGGGCTTGTTGTGATGTCGGCTCCACTTAGGTCGCGGGAAATTTCTAGTGCTTTTGTAACTTTACCTGGACCATAGATTTCGTTTATTCCGCGAATCATGACGCCTTGTGGGTCGCCCGCGTGTCCGCTTGCTATATTTAGAATTTTGTGTATTCCATAGCAAAGATATACATAAATTGTGCCACCGTGTTCAAACATCGGGGCATTGCGTTTGGTCTTGCCACGATGGGCGTGTGATGCCGAATCGTTTGTGCCACCATATGCCTCTGTTTCGGTGATACGAAATTGAAGAATTTCGCCATACTTGGTTTTGCGACATAAAATTTTACCAAGAAGATTCTTGGCAAGTTCCAATACATCCACATTGAAAAATTCTTTATTGGTGATTCGCATAGTAAATTATATCCGTTATTATAAATCCTTAATTTGCCAATCGATTGGTTTAAGGTTGTGGGATAAAAGAAACTCGTTTGTTTTCGAAAAGTGTTTGCATCCAAAGAACCTGCCACCTGCGAGTGGGCTTGGGTGGGCGGCGACCAGAACATGATGAATTGGGTTGGTGATAAGTTCTTGTTTTGCTTGAGCATCACGTCCCCATAAAAGGAATACGACGGGTGTTTCTTTTTTATTAATTTGTTCAATTATAAATGTAGTAAATTGTTCCCATCCGCGGTTTGCATGTGAACGGCTTATGCCTGCTCGTACTGTGAGTGATGCGTTTAACAAAAGGATGCCTTGTTTTGCCCAATCCATAAGATAACCATTGTTTGGCATACTGCAACCTTGATCGTCACATAATTCTTTGAAAATGTTTTTGAGCGACGGTGGGATTTTGGCGCCAGGTTTAACCGAGAATGCCATACCATGTGCTTCGCCTGGATTAATGTATGGATCTTGACCAAGTATGACAACTTTTGTGTCGGCATATGAAGTATTTCGAAGTGCAGAATAAATATCATCCATATGCGGATAGATTGTTCGGGTAGAGTATTCGGATTTTAAAAATTCACGAAGATTAAGGTAATAAGGCTTTCTAATTTCGTCTGCTATGATTCTATCCCAGTCGTTTTCTAGTGGTCTCATTTAAATCATCCTTTATTTCTTTTTCTGTGGTGTTACCAAGTCAAAGCTTAGTAAGATCATTTTTTTTAATTCTTCAATAGGCAAGTCTTTGCCAAGTATAATTGTGTTCCAATGGTTTTTGTTGCTGTAATAACCTGGCAATACCGATTTATATTGGTCACGAAAAATAAAAATCAATTCTGGTGGGCATTTCAAAGTGATAAAAACATCACCATCTTTAATCGGGGCGTCCGTGCCACAGCTTCGTTTCATTGGCTCGGCTTGGCAAATGCCTATAAGGGCAAAACTTTTACCCGCTTTGTTTCTTATGACTTCGACGTCTGGACCGTATGGATAGTCCACAGAACTGTCTGGCATTTCCAGGCAAAAGTTAATTAATTGTTCTTTCGTCATGGGTCTCCTTGTTTAGTTCTGTCGGGATGACAGTAGTGGGTGCTTCTTGCTCTGCGTCCATTGATTCTGTCGGTTCGATGGTAACTTTTCTTGGTTTGAAAAAGAAGCAAAGTACAAGTGCGGCGGACATGAATATTACGGCATACCACCAGAAGAAGCCAATGCCTATCCAATCAAATACAAATCCAGCAACTATGCTTGTTATGGCTTGTGCCGATTGACTTGCTATGTAATAGATACCAGTAATTTTGCCTATGTTTTTTGAACTTGCCATCTCGACAACCATGGGAAAGGCACTTACATTTATTATTGCCCAACCAGCACCGCTTACGGCAAATATTGGTATTAAACCCCAAATGTTTGGAATGAAATTAGCAACAAAAAGTGACACGATAACAAATCCAAGACCAAGCATCACCGAATTTTTTCGTCCAATTTTCTTTGTCAGTTTAATTGATGGCATGAATGTTATAAGAGATGCTGCACCAAGTGCAATTCCAAGAAGTCCCCATTGGTCTGTGCCGAGTTCTCTTTGACCATAGGTTGATCCAAAAGTTTGCAGGGCATTGAATGCAAACCAACACATAAACACGGCACCCATGACTATCCAAAGGTTAACTTTGTCGCGTTTTGATAATGGTTTGTCTTCTTTTACGCGTTCGACCGTTTCGGATAATTCTTCACCGCGCTCCATTGCTGGGCGCATTTCTTCGAGGACTTTGTTTTCCTTGAATTTGATAAGCATCGTGACAATAATACCAAGCATAACAAGTGCGGTTATAAAGAAGGGGATTGTTGACATACTTTGTGGGTCGGTGTTGTCGACACGGAATACAAAAATCGTTGTAAGTAAAAGTCCCAGGATAGCACCAATATAACCAACGAAATTTACGATGGCGTTTGCTTTTGCTCGCAATGGCTTTGGTGTGATGTCTGGCATTAATGCGACCGCTGGGCTGCGCCATACGTTCATGGCGATTTTCATAAGTGTTACCATTACGACAAACCACCAAAAGCTGTTGATTATAAACATTACGGCAATAAGTGGAAACAAAATGACACTAAGAATTCCACCGACAAGTATAAATGTCATTCGCTTGCCCAAGCGATTGCGTGTTTTGTCCGACCACATACCAAATAATGGAAGCAATAATATGGCGAATACGTTATCAATAGCCATAATGATACCAGTAATTCCAAGAAATCCGCCATCGCCAGAATCTCCAAAGTGATTTTCAAGCAAGCGCTGGATATAAAGTGGAGTGTAGTAAAGATGAACCTGCCAAAGCATCAAAATTGCAAAGAATGCAAAACCAATAAAGAAAATACGACGTGTATTTAATTTTAATTCCATGCCAAATAGTACCATGGAAACTGTGAATTTTTATATCACTTTTTTCATGACCTAGGAATTATTGTTAGATAATTCCATAAATCAGTCCATCCATAATGTCCAAGAAGGCGTCGAAGATGCTCTTAAAGAACTCGTACTCAAGTTCTTTCTTTTACAAGTTCATCAAGTTGTTCGTGTGTAAGGTTAAGTTTGCTTAATCTGGAAATCATTGGTTCAATATTTTCGTATGGTTGGTCGCCTGTTTTTGAATGGAGGAAGTCTACTTTATCTGCCCATTGTGATATTTGTTCGGGGGTATGGTGGGGATGTCTGAAAACAATTGATGGATTTAGTTTTGCAAGCATGTGTCTTGAATCCTCAAGGCTTAGTGTTCTTTTTATAAATTTTTCTGCAAAACCTTTTACAGACCCATCTGCGATTGTATGTTCGTGTCCGCTTAGTTCATGTTCATATATGCCATTTTCTTTAATTCCGATTATAGGTTGTGCAGAACCATGGAAATATGAACGGTTTTCTATTCTCGGGCTTTTTTGGTAGCCAAATGTAAAAATCATGCGACCAAGTCGAACTTGTGATGTCAAGGCTTCATAATCTTGTCCTGTTGCATATGTGTGGTCAAGCATATCAAGTTCTTTGATAAATTGCTCGGAGAATATAATTTTTCGATGTGCTGTTGTTCTGTCTATTGTTGCGGTTTGCATGAGTAATCCTTTTAAAAAATTAAAATTGTCCCCGTAAATGGGGACATTTTGGAGGTTCCGACGGGAATCGAACCCGTGACCTCGTCCTTACCAAGGACGTGCTCTACCGACTGAGCCACGGAACCATATCTGATGTCATGGCGTGGACGTGCGCTATGACCTGTTCGCAAAGCGAACACTTTAGATAAAATAATCCTTAATGTCCACGAGCCGTAAGGCGAGTACCGACTGCACCATATGACCAGAAAGTTAATGATTGTTGTAATCAAGCCATATCAACATGCCACGTACCCTGATATTATAAATTAAACTCAATAAAAAAGCAAGTGGTTGGTTAATTGGTAAAAAATGTTTACATGTATAATTCAGTTTGGTAGAAAGATAATAATGGTGTAAAATATAAGTGGATAACTAGACACAAACGAGGTGAAAATGAATAGAAACGAAAGATTGGGGACTGGGGCACCTGTGCGTAGAATTGTGATTATGTGTGCGGCAGCGTTCATACTGTGCGCATCGATTGCATTGTCGACGGTGTTTCTTTTACAACCTTCAAGCCAAGCGGGTACGGTTGGGGCAACTGTTCCGACTAACCAAATCATGGTAAATGTTTTGGACAGAACATTGCCTGCATCGGGGATGACGGGAAGATCGGATGCAATTGCAACAAGAACAGCACTTCCTGTTACATTGACATTTGCCGACATAAATTCGACACAGAGAAACATCACGTTCAATGTTGGGGTGCCTGCGGGACATACCTTTATATTTGGTTTTGAAAATACAGGTACTGGTGCTACGCATACTTATAGTGCTGTGCAAATTGATACTATACGAACAAGAATTAATGCATTTGGTATGGGAGCAGGAGGCATAACACAGTTACAGTTTACAGGATTAACGGTCGCCGCCTTTAATAGAATGACAACGGGGACGACAGCAAGGTTTCATATTTATCTTATTCCAACTGGAATAAGGACAATTAATTTTGATACACAAGGCGGAAATCTTTTGCCATCGATAACAGTAAATGCACTACACCCAGAAATTATAGGTGCACCAGAGCATCCAGACGGAGAAATACCATTTGCACATTGGTCAACGACACCAAATGGTCCAGCGGTTACATCGGCACAGATAGCAAGTGGTGCTACGCTACATGCCGTTTGGTTATATGCACCGCAAAATGTGCGGATAGCATCTACTACCTTTGTTATGTGGAATTTGGCGCAAGGTGCCACAGGTTATCAAATATGGTGGTATAGAAATGGTTCACCTTATTTACAACTTGGGACGGCAACGGCTACTGCAACCCAGTTTAATTTGAATAACCAAGTTACTGCGATTAATCCGAACTGGACTACTGGGAACCAGCAAGTTATGGTCCGTGCGGTGCGTGGAGCGGGTGCAGGCATACAACTTTCCGAATTTAGTAATCCAATTACATATAACGAAGCAAGGGTGGAATTACCCGTTGTACAAAATGTTCGTTTGGTAAATGGTAATACGCTTGTTTGGGATCACGTAGAATCAACTTCACATTGGATAGTGTATGATTTTTTAAATTCTGCTGGTACTCTTATCCATTCATTGTGGAATAATGGAACAATTTTATGTTTGGAAGCGTACGGTTGGCTCAACCTTAATTCTTTTATAATCCGTGCACGTTGTCAAAGTAACAGATATCTTTCAAGTCATACACCACTTTTGTTTTTAAATTCGATTGACCAGTTAACTTTGCCAGCACACGTGACTCCAATAATCACATATGATACAAGCGGTGGTATATCATTACGTATCCCAGTATCACAAAACGCCTTGGGTTATGATGTTGAAGTTGACATGTGGGGAGATTGGCAGCCAGTCGAAGAATTACGCTATCAAGATGTTAACGGAAGGCGAATTCTTCGAGAGATGCATAATCAACTTATCCCTGAAGTAGAGAGGCGAGGCGACTTTTACTATTTTGCTATTGGAAAGCATTTGCTTTGGAATTGGGGACTTTCTCCACAAGATATTGATGTAAGAGTGCGTGTGGTCGGAGACTATGAAGATTATGCAAGTTCTGGATTCGGGTATGTGACCTTTCCATTATCAATTGCAAGCCCCGACATAGAAAATTTCCACGTAGATGAACATGGGTTTGTAATGTGGAATAATCGAAACATGCATTTTGCAATTATAAATAATACTGGACTTGGGTATCCAGTTACCGTTGAAGTTGATGGTGTAGGTTTCTTTTATTTCTGGGACATATTTATACTAGAAGATATTGGAATTTTTACTAATAATACATATACAATTACAATGACGGTGCCAGGTGATTATTGGACAATGATGACAATTAACACCACGTTTAATTTTTCAATGACTCAGCAATTGACGACGCCAGTTGTTTCTATTGCAGGAAACCGTATTTCGTGGAATGATGTACCAAATGCAAGTGGTAATTACAGAATCTATGTAAACGGTGTTTACTTAGATACGACTACATTGCTGCAATTTGATTTATCACGACTTTCTCTTGGTCTTGGTAATCATTCGATTACTGTTGTTGCGGAAGGGCAGAATGGTTTCACGGATTCTAATCCAAGTACGCCTGTGTTCTTTAACGTTGTGGCGATACAGCTTAATCCTATAACAGAAATAAATAATTTGGGTACTGTGTATTTTTGGCTTCCACCATCGGGAAACCCAACATTAAATCTTGGTTATGAAGTTCAAATACAGGGAAACCCAACAGCTTCATTGATTATAGCAGACGCCAACCAAGTAACGGAACAGCAGTTGAGAACACATTTTAATTTGGGACCAGGGTTGCATACGCTTCAAATTCGTGTGCTTGGTAATGGAACAACTTATACACACTCGAATTGGGTTACCAGAGAAATCGAAGTTTTCATTACTCTTGAAGCACCAACTGCTCTTGCAATTGTTGATGGTGTACTTGAATGGGTAGAAGCTAATGGAAGTGCAACTGGGTTTGTTATTTATATTGTTGATAGTGAAAACGTGACCCAGACATTTACCGTTGGACCTGTTGATACGTTTACATTACCACGTCTTCCGATTGGTGTTTATACAATTCATGTTGTTGCTGTGCACACAAACCAATTTATAAACAATTCTCTCCCAAGTGCCTCAATTACGCATACGGTTACAGCGACACAATTAGCAACACCAGTAATTATTGGTGTTACCGAAGGAGTGTTGAGCTGGAATGCGGTAACGGGTGCAGAGGAATATCATATTACTGTTGATGGGCATTCAGGCTCGTGGCTTGTTTCTTCTGGTACACAATTTAATATAAATAATATAATTAATTCACTTGAGCCAACTGGTGTAGGAACATTCAATTTCCGTGTTCAAGCGGTCGTTCAATCTGGGCATCAATTCTACGTGTCATCGGAATTGAGCACACCATTCGAGGTTGTACGAACACATACACTTGCAACACCGACAAATATTAATGTGACTCATACACGAACAAGCACAAATTCAATTTTGAATTTCACATTGAATTCGGTTGAACATGCATCATATTTCAGAGTTTATGTGGATTCTGTATTTGTTGGAGAGACTGGTACTGGTGGCACCAGTCATAATATGACGATTGCTTTACTTGCTCCTGGTACACGTACAATAACATTAGTTGCGATGAATGCTTGGAGTACGTACATACATAATTCATTACAAGGTACTGCAAATTTTGATGTAGAGTTAACACTTGATACGCCAAGTGGACTTGCAATTAATGCGGGTGTGTTGACATGGGATGCGGTAACACACTCGTCGAGTTACCTTGTATTATGGGGAACACAAGAACATTCAACAACAACAAGATCAGTTAATTTGGCGACAATATTTGGTAACGACATCAACATGCCAGGAACAAATCATACAGTAAGAGTAGTTGCGGTTGGTGACCAAACATTTACATTTAATTCGACCGAAACAAGTATTGCTCATAATAATGCACGTGTTCAATTGCCAGCACCAACAATCACACGTAATGGAAATATGCTTGAATGGACATGGACTGATGAGCGGATTTTGAATTTCGCGGTTTACCGTGATGGTACAAGATGGGGTAGCGTGTTCTCGGCGGACGAGTTTGCACTTGATTTATTTGTAATTTCTTCAACATTTGGATTCGGTACACATGACTTCCAAATTCGTGCACTTGGTAACGTAACACATTTCATCGAGTCAGAACTAAGTAATACAATCGCGGTTACCATTAATCAAGCAACACTTGATACACCAACGGTTGCGCAGGTAGGTAACAGGATAGAGTGGAACCTTGTACCAAATGCGACTGGTTACAGAGTAAGTATTGTTGGAGAGTCGGGTCATATTGATCTTGGGGCAACAACAGATGGCGTTGACATTACTACGCTTATCTCGGAATTTACATTATTGTTTGGAACATTCACGGTCCAGGTCCAGGCACGAGGGGATAATCACTTTTTCCTTCATTCGGTGCTTGGAACAACAACATTTACAAGAAACTATACAACATTGAATGCACCGACGCTGACTTGGAGCGGTAATATACTTGAATGGAGTGCGGTGTCGAATGCAACAGGATACCGTATTTACGTAAACGGAGCACAACGTGCACAAGGTAATATCCTTTCATATGACTTTGGTGGATTCACACCATACGATTGGGGTATTGGTAACATAACAATTACAGTTAGAACGCTTGGTAACGGTTATGATTTCCGTGATTCGGGTTTGTCTACCGAAACATTTAATGTTGCGGCAATTCAACTTGGCAATCCAAATGTTCGTATTGAATCGGATCGAATTGCTTGGGATGCGATAACAAGTGCATCATACCGAGTATACGTGTTCTGTAGTCTTGGTACTCCTGGACATATCAAAGTTACTACAACTGGAACCTATGTGTTATTTAGTTATCTTACATCAAATCATGGTCTTGGACTCGGGAATTTTGTAACAGATGTTGTGGCAGTTGGTAATCCAAGTTACTATATAGAGTCTTTGGGAAATCAAATGATTCCATTTACCCGTTCTACAACTCTTGAAACTCCGACTGGTCTTACAATTACTGGTAATACATTAACTTGGGGTGCGGTTACACATGCTGTAAGTTACAGACTCTATGTTGGTGGAGTTGCACAGGCTGGAACAATAACTGGTACGTCATTTGATCTTGGATCATTGAATCTTGCGGCGGGCGACCATGAAATACGTATCCGTGCAATCGGAAATAACGATTATATAAGTAACTCTGACCAAAGTGGGTCAACAACATTTGAACGTCGTATCCAACTTGATACACCGACAAATATAGTCGTAAGCGGCGATAGAATTGTGTGGAATGCGGTAACTGGCGGAATTGCTGGATATCATATTTATGTTAACGGAGTACACGTTATAACACGGACAACAGCACATGTATACATAGCCGACCTTGGACTTGTGATTAACACATATGTTATCCGAGTGCGTGCAATTGGAACATTCGGTTATCTTGACTCTGGTTTAAGTGTTGATTATGCAAGTATTACGAATACACAAACACAACTTGATGCTCCAGATAATGTTATTCGAACTGGTAACCAATTGTCATGGGATGAAGTTACAAATGCCGTTAGTTATCGTATATATTTGAATGGTAATTTATTTTCTTCTAATGTAACTGCGTTGACATATGACATTACAACATTACTTGCAGGTCTTGCACCTGGTTCACATACTGTTACTGTGCGTGCGGTAGGTGACGGGGTGTTCTTTACAAATTCTGCACAAAGTGATGATGTTGGTATTACAATAACCCATCAACTTGAAGCACCTAACCTAAGTATTAATGAAGGTGTCTTGAGCTGGGGTGCTGTTTCATATGCAACAGGTTACAGAATTTATATAGGAAGTATACGAATAGCCCAGATTACTGGAACAAGCTTTGATCTAAATACACTTGACCCACGTGAACACGGGGTAGGTGCAAGAACAATAGAGGTCTATGCATTCGGTCCAAATTCATTCTATCTTGACTCATCAAGAAGTACAATGTCATTTACAATTCAACCAATTCAACTTGGAATGCCAACAGGACTTGGTATAAGTGGAAATAACCTCTCATGGAATAATGTCCAATACGCAACAGGATTCACAGTCTATGTGGGCAGTACAAATGTAGGTTCAACGGCTGCAGGTGTTACATCATTTGATCTTGGTTCAATTACTTTGGCGGCGGGTGACCACACCATCCGAGTTATGGCGATTGGAAACGGGACGACAATAGTTGATTCGGTTATAAGTGAAGATTACGTAATATTCGAGGTACGCGGGACACTCGCAAATCCAACAAATGTACAAAGAAATGGCAATCAAATTACATGGGATGCGGTTACAAATGGTCCAGTTGCTGAATACGCAGTTTCTGTTAACGGAATTCTGGTTACAACTGTTACAGGCACAAGTATTTCAATAGCCGACCTTGGACTTGTAGGTATGGGAACATTCCTTGTTCAAGTAAGAGCATATTCAAGTAGTGCGTTCTATCACGAGTCTGGATTTGGTTCGTATAGCTTGGTTCTTGCTCAGTTAGCTGCACCGACTGGATTGAATATTTCTGGACAGACATTAACATGGACTGGTGTTACAAATTCAACAGGTTACAGAATCTATGTTAATGGAGTGGTAGAAATTGCAAACGCAGCGGGGTCTGGTGTTGATATTTCGGATTTCTGGAACACATTTGCTGTTGGAACACACAACATAACAATTGTTGCGCTTGGTGATGGAATTGTATTCTTTAACTCTGTACCAAGTGCATCGACACAATTTACGGTTACAGAAACGCTTGTGGCTCCGACATTTAATATTGATGTGAATAACATTCTTCGATGGGATGCGGTTTCAAATTCGACTGGATACCGCTTGATGCATGGTGCAAGTGTTCTTCATGAAGGTATTATTCGTGAATTCGACCTTGGATCATTACACCCAAGTATATTTGGTGTTGGACCAATCGAACTACGGTTATATACACTCGGTGATGGGACACATTTCTTGACTTCGGTACATGCAACGGTTGACTTTAATATATCTGCAATTACATTAAGTGCACCAAGCGGGCTTGACATTACAGGTGACATGCTTACATGGGATGCGGTTTCATATGCAACAGGTTACCGTGTATATATTACAGGTCCAAACAATTTTGATTCAACATTTACAAGAACATCATCACAGCTGTACTTTGACCTTGGCACATTGAATCTGCGTCCAGGAACATATACTATACTTGTACGTGCGTTGGGTGCGTCTGTATACCTTGTTGATTCTGCACAAAGTACACTAATTCAACATGTTGTGCCACTTATCCAATTAAATGCTCCGACAAATGTTCGCGAAGTTGGTAACGAGATACATTGGGATGCATCCTTGACAGGGGTACAACAATTTGTGGTTTTTGTTGACGGAGTTGCCGTGATAACCACAGCAAACACATTTATTGCCATTGCCGATCTTGCGTTAGAGCTTGGAACATTTGCAATTACAGTTGTTGCAGAACCAATGGCAGATTACATTATCTCGGAGCAAAGTTTACCACTAAGTATTACAAGAACACAAAATGCACTTGTTGCACCTGTTGTTAATCTTTCTGGTACTACATTATCTTGGGCGACTGTTGTGAATGCATCAAGTTATCGAATTTATGTAGGTGGATTATCAACAATTCACACGACAACTGATCTTTCATTTGATGTTACATTACTTGGATTAAGTGCGGGGATTCATCAAATTTCTGTAAGAGCGATAAGTGGTTATGTCTTATTCGGCGATTCTGCACGAAGTAATGATGCTGCGTTTACCGTTACCGCGACACTTGATTCACCTGGATACACAATTGATGTAAATGATGTTCTTCGATGGAATGCGGTTACAGGTTCAACTGAATACCGTTTGATGTACGGAGTAACCGTTCTTCATGAAGGCAACATTCGTGAATTTGACCTTCGAACATTACATCCTGGTACATTTGGCGTTGGTCCAATTGAACTTCGATTGTATGCAATCGGTAATGGGACATATTTGATTACATCTCTTCCTGTGACAATTAACTTTACTATATCGGCAATTACTCTTGATGCACCGACTGGGCTTGCGATAAACAACGGTATTCTTACATGGAATGAAGTTGTTGGTGCGACTGGGTTTACCGTATATGTGAATGGTACACCACATAGTGCTGGGCTTGGTCGTGAATTCGACTTGGGTGGACTTGGATTAGTCCCAGGTTCGCACAACATCCAAATCCGTTCGCTTGGTAATGGTGACTATTTACTTAATTCTGTGGACGTTGCAACGACATCATTCTATGTACCAAGAATACAACTAAGTGCACCAAGTGGACTTGCAATTGATAACGACAGAATTGTATGGGATGCGGTCACAGGTACAAATATTACTTACGAATTACAAGTTAACGGAACCCAGATATTTACAACAAGCTTAACTTATGTTTATATTGACGACTTGATTGCCGAGTTGACGCTTGGATTCGCAGTTCACAGCATACGTATTCGTGTATTAGGCGATGTTGCAGTACATATTGAATCGGGTTGGAGTACAGCAATTGACCTTGTAAACTCTACCACTCTTTCGGCACCGACAGGAGTCACACTTGGCGAGGACAGAATACTTCGATGGAATTGGATGGGGAATGTTTCACATTATCGAATTTATGTAAACGGAACATTAAAGTTCAACAACGTGGTTGGATTACAACAAAGTTTTGTACAGATTTGGAACACTCTTCCACTTGGGACTAATACCATTACAGTTATTGCTGTTGGTGATGGTGTTGTATTCCTTAATTCTAACCCAAGTGCTGGCGTTGACTTTCTTGTTGAATTACAACTTGCGACTCCGACACTTTCGCTTAATGGAAATATTCTAAGTTGGGGTGCGGTTCAATACGCAGACGGTTATAGAATTTATGTTGGGACAATGTTAGTAGACGAGATAAGTGAGCTGAGCTTTGATTTATCTACACTTGACCCACGTATCTTTGGTGTTGGAAATGTTACTATTCGCGTAATTGCAACGGCATCTACGGCGCATCTTGATTCTCACCCAGCACTACAACCATTCAATATTGCTCCGATTGTACTTGATGCACCAGATGATCTTGCACAAGAAGATGGTGTGCTTACATGGGATACTCCTGAGTATGCAACAAACGGTTTTGCGATTTACGCAAATGGAAGCAGAGTTGGTGTTGTTGCGGGTAATACGGTCAACCTTAACACACTTGGTCTTGGAAGAGGAACGCACCAGATACAGGTTCGTGCGCTTGGAGACAATGGTAACTTTGCGAATTCAAGTATAAGTCAAGAATACATTATGTTCACGATTACTGGTGAAGATCGTAACGGATTTACGGTTGTGCATATGATTATACTTTTTGCTTCGTTGGTTGCTGCTTTTGCTATTATTATGCTGATTGTAATAGTGCTTAACCGTCGCAAAAAGAGAGTATAAACTAGTTAACCTACACAAATAATAATGTGTACTGTAATATACAGAGTTCTAGAATGCAAAAGGGTAAAATGGAAAAAAACGAAAGAATTGGGTCGGGGGCACCTATACGAAGGATTGTATCAATTTGTTTTGCGGTTGCAGTTCTTTGCGTATCCATTACTGCGTCAATTGTTTTGTTTATCCAGGATAGGGAAGTTGCTGTGTCGGGTAATGTCGGGGATTCGATTGCATCCGAAAATATTTTGGTAAATATATTGGACAGGTCTTTTCCTGTGTTGTCGACAACTGTGCAATCATGGGGAATATCAACACGGGTTACTGATGTTCCTGTTGGGCTTACAATAAGTTACATTAATCCTACTGTACGAAGTATGTCATTTAATGTAACTGTACCGTCTGGTTATCATTTTGTATTTGGTGCCGAAACTGATTCTCCAAATGCTACAAGTTCTTTTGATGCAGATATTGTAAGACAATCACGAGAAACTCTTCAAAATGGAACTTTTACAAATCAATTACATTTTAACGAAGTAAATACATGGCAATGGAACAGATTGATAAATATTACAAATTCAAGATTCCATGTTTTCCTTGTGCCAATTGAAAGCAGGACGGTTCAATTAGACACTCGAGGCGGAAATCCGATTGCTCCTATTACATTAGATATATTACATCCGAATGCGTTGCCAACACCGACTCATCCACAGGGATTGCCATTTATGCATTGGTCCGCGACTTTGGAAGGGGCGTCGGTTACATCTGCTCAACTTGTTAATAATGTTACTCTTTATGCAGTATGGTTACATGCACCGCAAAATTTCAGAACACACGGCACAAGATATGTTGCGTGGGATAATGTAAATCGCTGGGCAACTGGGATTGAAGTACGTTGGTATAAAAATGGAACTCCAGAAGAACTTTTGGGAATGTTCGGAAATTCGGGTGGCATAACGGCGAACAGGATAAGTTTAAATAATGGTACTTGGGGTCTTGAGGGCTGGATACCGGGTAATCATCAAGTTGTCATTCGTTCATCATTTGGAATGGGTTCAGATATACAATTCTCGGAATGGAGTGCGCCAATTACTTTCACAGAACAACGAACACAATTACCGATGCCGACGAATGTTCGTCTGGTAAATGGAAATACGCTTGTATGGGATCATCCGTTATTGACCCTTGATTCACCTGCTATTAGTTATCAAATAAGTGATGGCTCGGAATGGGGAGGTATTGGTTGGACACAAAATGAAACATTTTTACGTTTGGAAGAGCCTTGGATGCTTGATTGGTTCCAAGACAATGATTTTATAATCCGAGCTAGATGTGACGACCGTAATTACTTTGATGTTGAAACAGGCTTTTTTAGTATAAACTCGATACCTCATGTGACAATAACGCAACAACTTGCCGCCCCAACGGTTACATTTGATCTTGAACTTGGACACGCGTTGCGTTTTCCAGTAAATCCACTTGCGACTGGGTATGTTGTTTATGTATATACATATGTTGATCTGTGGGGAGGCTCATCGGCAATGTCATGGCAACGGTTGGATAGTTTGCATTATCGAACGACTGCTGGTAACCGAATTCTTCGAGATAATCATTACAGGGCTGTGGTTGAAGAACGAAATGGATATTACTATTATTATTTTTCTGGACATATTGCGCATTCAATGCTTTTAGGCACCATGGGAAGTGGAGCCATAGGGCAAACAAGATCTTTTGCGGTCAGAGCAATCGGTGACTATGTAACTTATGCAAGTTCAGAGCTTGGATCAACGACCCCACTCTTGTTTGAAAGAATACAAACAGAAATTCGAAATATGCGAATAGATGGCGATGGTAATTTTATGTGGGATGCAAGAGACTTCCATTTCCTGCATACAAACCGTATAGTTTTCAGCCAAACTCCAATACAGGTATATATTCATGGCGTTGGAACATGGGAGAAGTGGGAACCGTTTAGTCCATCACATTTCGGAATAAGCGGTAATTATAATGTTACAATTACAATTCCGGATACACTCTGGAGTCCTGTAGCGGGTACATCATATACGTTCAGCCATAATTTTGTACAGGTAAATTTGCAATTAGCAAGTCCAAGTCTTACACGCGATGGAAATATTCTTCGATGGAATGCGGTTGAAAACGCAGAACGTTATCGAATATATATTGATGGTGAATATTTAGATACAATAAACTCGGTCGGAAGCGTGATTGAATTTAATCTTGACAATCTTGACCCGCGTGTTCATGGCGTTGGTGAGGTTGCGATAAATGTTATTGCATCAACGAATGGGGTACATCTTGATTCTGAACCTGCGACTTTGTTTTTTAACATTGCACCAATTATGCTTGACACCCCCGAAGTTTATCAATATGACGAAAATGTTTTTACCTGGAATGCGGTTGAGAATGCAAGTGAATATGCTATATATGTAAATGGTAATAGAGTTACAACGGTCACGGAAAGGACTTTTGACCTTGTCCAACTTGGTCTTGGGCAAGGGACACACCAAATTCGTGTTCGTGCAATTGGAACAGGAAATTTTTCAAATTCAAGCTTGAGTCAATATTTGACATTTACCGTTCTCATAGATGGTGGAGGCATTGATCCATTGATTGCTGTACTTATTTTTGGCGGACTTGTACTTTTATTTATTGCTGTTATATTACTTGTTTTATTACATAAGCGCCGTGAGAGAGATTACTACAGAAAGATAAACGAAGCTTCAATTAAATAAAATCAACCAAGCGTAGACTAAATAAGTTTTGAATTGTCAGGATTTTATGTAATAATCATTACATGAGTAAAACTGCGGTAATCGAAATAAGGAATTTAAATTTTTCTTATCCAAATGGCAAAGGTGTTTTTGACATTAATTTTGATGTAAGAAAGGGTCAGGTCGTCGGGTTTCTTGGACCTAATGGTGCGGGAAAGACAACGACCATTCGTTGTATTCTTGGGTTTATGAAAGGTACTACGGGTGATGTGACAATCGACGGATTGGATTGTTTTAAGGATGCTCCCCGAATTGCACACAAAGTGGGATATATTGCGGGTGAACCTGCATTTCCATCAGGAATGAGTGGAATAGAATTCCTTAACTTTCTTATAAATGTACGTGTAGAGCAACAAGGAAAAGAAAGCTCGCTTGATAAAAAAGCACTTCAAGAAAGAATGGAAAACCTTGTTAAATATTTTGAACTTGATCCACGAAGTAAGATAAAAAGTATGAGCAAGGGGATGAAACAAAAAACTGCGATTATTGCGGCATGTATGCATGACCCAGATGTTTATATATTGGACGAACCAAGCAGCGGTCTTGACCCATTAATGCAGGCAAAGCTTGTGGAATTTATGCAAAACGAAAAGGCTCGTGGAAAAACCATAATGATTTCAAGCCACATATTCGAAGAGGTCGAAAGAATGGCTGACCGAATTCTTATAATAAAAGATGGAAGAATTGTTAAGGAGGACAATGTTAAAAATCTTAAAAACTCACAGAGAAAGATTTTTAATGTAATGGCTCCTGGGATTGTTAAAAAGATAAAAATGTCAAAGGACTTTGATGTTAACGTTGTCTCTGGTGACGAAGTTGAAATCCTTGTTCCAATTGACAAGGTAAATATGTTTATAAAAGAGCTTGCAAAATTTGATATCCAAGATGTGACACAAAGAACAATAAGTCTGGAAGAGATATTTATGCAATTCTATGAATCGGGTGAGAAGAGTCCGCTTCTTACAGGAAAAGGGGGTGTGTCATGAGTTTCGTATTGTTAAAAAAGATGTTTAAACAAAATGCGGTTTTGTTCTGGGCATTTGTTGCGGGTATTGTTCTCTATTATGGTCTTGTGGTATTGATGTATCCTGTGATTGCAGATATGATGGAAGACATGGGTGGAATTTGGGCAGAAATGTTTTCGGTAGGCAGAATTGATGAATTTGCTGCAAGTATGCTTGGTGAGATTGTTTGGATGATTGGATTGATTTTATTCATTATGCTTGTGTTCCGATTAATCTATAAATCGGTTGACTCGGGGTCACTATCGATGCAATTAATGGCAGGGATCTCAAGAAAAAAATATATTGTCACATCATGTGTTTATTTGCTCTTGAACTTGTTTATTATATTTGCTCTTGTTCTTGGTGTCGGTGTACTTATTTTTGTGGCACTCGGCGAAGATTTCAGCTTTGCAAATTACCTTAATAACGTATCACTTGCAATATTGGCGCTTGGTGCGGTTACTGCGATTTCATTCTTCCTTGGTGTGATATTGGCGGGAAAAAAGGCTGCTGCTGGGTTATTGATTGCGATACCTATTGTGCTTTACATGTTGCTCATGGCGTCTGGTATTCATTCAAGCCTGGAATTCCTTCGATGGGTTTCTGTGTTCGGATGGTTTGTGCCAGCCGAAATAGCAGTCGGGTCATTTGAACTATGGTGGCTTGTAATGATTGGGTATATGTTGTTGATTGCGGTTGTTGGTATAGTGTCGACACTTATCTTTAGAAAGAAGAATTTAAGTTTATAATTCACCTATTATGAGGTAAACTAATATAAAACAAAGGAGGATACTAGTATGAATAAATTAAAAAAGAGTTTGATGTTGATGGCTGTGATGGTGCTGGTTGCACCCGTTGCGTTTTTTCTTCAAGGTTGTAGTGGCGAGGGCGGATATTGGACGGCGTCGGATGGGGAATATACTTTTCATAGTGTTGCCTTTGGAAACAATGTAATTACCGATATTCATGATATTGGATTGCTTGGTTTGCCTCCTGTGATTGATGGTATGCCGATTTCTGAAATAGTAGATTACTTGGCTGCTATAATTACTCAGACCAGATTTGTTGTCGAGGGTAGCGAATTCCGTGAGTACCTTGGGCATCACCAAATGGATAGGTTCGAACATAGGGTTCGTTGGGATGGTATGATCGAATCATATTGGGGCGATGGACAATGGGAGCCAGAGGGTTATGGCGAATATGGTATGTTTTATCAGAACGGGATAATTGAAATGCGATTCCCAGTCGAAGGTCAATTTATTTCCTTTCGCTTTATGCGACAATAATAGATTTAAAATCCCGAAAGGGATTTTTTAATGACCTAGGAAAAATCGCTCAACGATTTTTCATATGTACAAAATCCATAATGTCCAAAAAAGGTATAAAAGTAGTGCGAAGCAACGCAACGAAGTCACCTTTTTTATGTATATTTGTATGGTATGCAAATTGTTTGACAAAACGACATATATCTTGTAAATTAGATTAATTATGCAAATATCATGACTTGGTTGCATAAATATTAAATAAGGAGGAAATTATGGGAAAATCACAAAGAGCATATCTTGGCTTGCCGTGGATTGTATCGCTTATTCTTGCAATCATTCCAATTACACAGCTTGTCCTTGGAATTGTCACAGCTCTTCAAAGAGGGAATACCTTGATGGTCGTAATTAGAGTACTTAGTATATTCTTCTACGGAATAATCATCTGGATTCTTGATATTATTTCTATGATTCTACACAAAGACCTTAAGTGGTTGGTGTAATTCCGTAATGGAAAAAAGGCGCATCAATGCGTCTTTTTTTATAGTTTTCTGTTTAAAAACTTCTTTAAAAAAGATGTAAAAAACTATTGACAGGGCAAGTTGCATATGATATATTAGGGAGTCGTTTCGCCTCGGCGACGGCCAAATGTTCTTTGAAAACTTAATACCAAGTAACTTGCATCATTGACTTTTGTCGATGGTGCGACAACACATTGTACAAGAATTTGTATTTTCAAATATCTTGTCAATTTCAAACAGTAATTTCAAAATTCAACGCGAAATAACAACGATTTGTTATGAGTGTAAAATCAAAACTATTTTATTATAGAGTTTGATTCTGGCTCAGGACGAACGCTGGCGGCGTGCTTAATACATGCAAGTCGAACGATCGTAGCAATACGAGAGTGGCGGACGGGTGAGTAACACGTGAATAACCTGCCTTTAACTGGGGAATAACGTCTGGAAACAGACGCTAATACCGCATATGCACACAACCCGGCATCGGGGAGGGTGGAAAGATTTATCGGTTAAAGAGGGGTTCGCGCAACATTAGCTTGTTGGTGGGGTAAAGGCCTACCAAGGCAACGATGTTTAGCCGGCCTGAGAGGGTGATCGGCCACACCGGGACTGAGACACGGCCCGGACTCCTACGGGAGGCAGCAGTAGGGAATATTGGGCAATGGAGGCAACTCTGACCCAGCAACGCCGCGTGAA
>WRBV01000011.1 GCA_009784375.1 Bacillota bacterium
GTGACAGATGGTGCATGGTTGTCGTCAGCTCGTGTCGTGAGATGTTCGGTTAAGTCCGATAACGAGCGCAACCCTTGTCGTTAGTTGCCAGCATTAAGTTGGGCACTCTAGCGAGACTGCCGTAGCAATATGGAGGAAGGTGGGGATGACGTCAAATCATCATGCCTCTTACGTCTTGGGCTACACACGTGCTACAATGGTAACTACAAAGTGTCCCGATACAGTAATGTGGAGGAAATCACAAAAAAGTTATCTCAATTCGGATTGTGGGCTGCAACTCGCCCACATGAAGTTGGATTTGCTAGTAATCCCGAATCAGCATGTCGGGGTGAATGCGTTCCCGGGTCTTGTACACACCGCCCGCCAAGCTACGGGAGTTGGGGGCACCCAAAGACACTGTGCTAACCGTTTACGGGGGCAGGTGGCTAAGGTGAAACTGATAACTGGAGTTAAGGCGTAACAAGGTAGCCGTACGAGAACGTGCGGCTGGATCACCTCCTTTTAAGAGATATGTTTCCTTGGAATACAGGAAACCAACACTTTTTAAAAGTCGAAAATTAATAATAGGACAATCATTTCTGGGATTATATCTATGGATCCTACAGATATTTTGCTCGGATTTGTATCTACCATATACATTATTAATTATCTAGTGTAACGAAATATATTGTTTGAACGGTTACTTGGTATTAAAGTCATCAAAGATAATCTTATAAAAACCTCTCACCGGTTGTGGAACTGTGAGGGGTTTTTTGTTGTTCCGCCGAATTTGCTTGTGGTTTTATTTTTTGTGTGTGAATCGGCGGGTTATGAAGTTGAGTTTCTAGGCAGGAGTGTATTTGCAAGTAGACAAGTCTTTTATTACGTCATTCTTCGTGGTCTTGGCTTCTCTGGATGATGAGTGATGGATGTTTTTGTTGTTTTAATTTGCGGTGGCATATATAATAAGGTATGAGTTTTCATCATTCACATCATCATGGTGGGCATCATTCGCACCATCATATGCATCACAATATGCACATGAACAATCATCACAGGCATTCTAATATGCATGGGATGCACTTTAATGGGGCAGTATATGTTGGGAATTTGGCGGCACGGGTTCGTCCGAATATGGAAAGTGTGAACAGGCGGGCGACGCGGAGAATTGTTCTTTCATTGTTATTGATTCCTTTGGCAATTGGTGTTTTGGTAACGGGAATTGTTATGTCTGTGAATTCGGATACTTTTGGACCATCACCACTTATCTTTGTTGGTATGGGTTGTATATTTTTTAGTTTTGTGTTGGCGAGTGTTATGGGTGCATTAAAGATTGCCCCAAGTAAAATTGTCACGCTTATGAACGAAGTTCGTGCAAATGAAAAAGTAGCCTTGGATTCACTTTCGTTGTCGGCATTCGCGGGACCTGCACAAGTTTCATTGGTGGTAAAACGACTTATTGAAACAGGCAATTTATCAGGTTATGAATTAATTGGTGATGTTGGTGTTGCAAGAACAAGTATAATGGCAAGAGAAAGTGATTTTGAGTCAACTCCAAGACCGCAAAGACGCAATAACAGAAACCAAGGTGGGTTTCTCGAGTGCAGGGAATGTGGCGAAGATGTTATAGCGAATAGCAGCTTTTGTAATCATTGTGGCGAAATGTTATAGGAGTATGCATCTTTTGATTTCAGGGTATGAATATTGACTTTAGTGGTGTTTTTTGTTATAATAGAGTTATGAAAAAAAGGGAATATAGAGACCAGTACGCAGGTGGAAGGTACATAGTCACAGACGAAGAATGGGTTGCCGATAACCCATCGGTCTTTGAAACTGTGTCACCACGAGATATCGGTCCAGAATTGGATGTGGATAGATATCTTGGCATAGAACCCCATGTAAATGTTGGCGAAAGAATTCGTGAAATCCAAGATAGACAACATGGACTTCTTGATGTGATAGTTAGTTATGAAGAAGCAAAAAGTACGCCATACATTGTTATAAATGGATTGAAAAAAGAATCGTCCGAACTTGGTAGACAAATTGCAAAGCTTAAGTCAATTAAAAAGACGCACGGTGCTGAATTATCGCAGGATGAGTACTCGAAAGTTGTACGTGAAATGGATATGGCTTCGAATTTATAAATATTAAAACCCCATACAAGGAATTATCTTTGGTGGGGTTTTATTTTGCAAAAGAGGAGGATGATATTATGAAAAAGTCCAAGCCAACAATTATGAATAGTGGTACACAGTTAAGTTTGGTTAATGAGAAGCCAATTTTATCGAATGACGAGCGGGTTCATCTTGCAAGTGAGTATTGCAAGGACAGGTTTGGAACCGAAGTAACAAAAGTCAAGATTATGGAAGACGGTTCGGTTCTGGTGTATGGCAAAGAATATAATGAAGTTGGGTATAGAAAAATGGCTTGGGAAGATGTTGAGAACATTGTAACAGAAAAAGACATGTTGTCTATGCGACAAAAACAAGTTGTTGGACGAGATGTAAGTGCATAATCAAAGTCTTTTGAAAAGGACTTCGATTTCGTTTATTGTTATGGTCTTGGTTGGAATATGAATATTGAAATCGTCTTGCGGTACACTCAACCACTCGGCGATTTTTTTTGTTGCATTTGGGATAAACGGTGACAAAATATTTGCAAGGTTTGCGATAATTGTGACAATGGTAAATATGTCTTGGTTGCATTTTTCTGGATTCTCTTTTATTGATTTCCATGGTGCATATTCGTCAAAAAGTTTATTTCCAGTCGTTACAAGTTCATATCCTCGTACCAATGCTCGGTTAATTTTTCCTGCGTGGATTAATTCGCCGACATCGGTAAATGTTTTTTCTATTTCTGTGATTACCGCCTTGTCGGGTTTTGAACTCTTCAACGTACCATCCATCTTTGTCTTTATAAATGATAATGTTCGGTTGACAAGGTTTCCAAAACCATTTACAAGCTCGGCATTGATTACGGCAATAAAATCATCTTGTGTAAAGTTTACATCCTTTTTATCGTTAACATTGCGTAGGAAATAATAACGAATCATGTCGGTGTCATATTGTGATACAAGCTCTTCAATGGTTATTAAATTTCCTTTTGACTTGCTCATCTTGTCGCCTACTATTTTTACGTACTCGCTTGACACAATAATATCAGGAAGATGGTAACTTTGTTCTCCGCGTGAATTTGCGAGTAATAATCCTGGCAGGATTATACTGTGGAATGGGATGTTGTCTTTTGCATGTACGTAATAATGGAGAGGAGGCATTGATTTACATGATGCCTTCTTGGCGCCAGGACAACCCTCGCAATTATGTTTGCCAGATGATGATAAAAGGAATTCGCGCCAATCACGTCCAGTCTTCTCGCAAAATTCGGCTGTTGCAGACAAGTAACCAAGTACGTTTTCTGCCCAGATATAGATTTTCTTTTCGTTAAATTCGTTTGCATCAAGATTGAATATTTCTTTTGCATCGGCTGGGAGCGGTACGCCCCATTCAATATTCCTTGTAATTGCACGGTCGATGAGTCCTTCGTTTAAATAACGACCAGTAAGTCCAACTGCGTTATTTGCCCATGTATCTTTGCGGAAATCATAATGGTCTCGAATTTGCTTTTCAAGTGCAGATAATTTTAAATAAAGTTGGCGAGTATTGCGTGGAACGGGAGAGCCTGAGCATAGTTTGCATTTCGGTTCAAGCAAATCTTCGGGTTCAAGAATTTTACCACAACCATCACAGCTGTCGCCCTTTGCGTTTTCTTTACAATGTGGACATACTCCCTCGACATAGCGATCGGGAAGGTATTTGTTGCAATCCTCGCAATATAATTGCATTGCAGATTTTGCGTATATAAGGGGATTGTCGCGGTACATTTGTGCATGAAAATCGGCAACAAATTTGTTGTGGTATGGGCTTGTTGTTTTTGTATAGTTGTCAAAAGTAAATCCGATTGATTTAAAGTCTGCGGTATGATGTGCATGATATTTGTCGGATAGTTGTAATGGTGTAATACCTTCGTTTTTTGCGGCAACCAAGATGGGTGTACCATAACAATCCGATCCAGTAATAAAAGAAACATCATTTCCGACCAGGCGATGGTAACGGGCAAGAACATCGGCTGGAAGCGAAGATGCCACATGACCGATGTGTAATCTTCCATTTGCGTATGGCCATGAAAGACCGATTAGAATTTTTCTTTTCATAATGTTTGATTCTAGCATGCTTTCACTTATTTTGCAAAGAAACAAGTTTTGATTTATCAAAATCAACATTTTATGCTATAATCGGTTATGGCTAAATTTAAACCAACGAATATAAAGGGTGCGAATGATTTGTACTCTGGTACTATGTTTTTAAAGACAGATATTGTTAATAAGTTAGAGCAGAGTTTTAGAAGTTATGGATATATGCCACTTGAAACGGCAAAGCTTAATTATTTAGAAACACTAAGCCACAAGTATGACGAGGGTGCCGAAATAGTTCGTGAGATTTACAAAATAAAAGACCAAGGCGAACGCGATCTTGGCTTACGTTATGATTTGACTGTGCCTTTTTGTAAGTTTATTGCAATGAATAGGAATCTGAAAATGCCATTCAGGCGATTCGAGATTGGTAAAGTTTGGCGTAACGGACCTGTAAAGGCTGGTCGCGTGCGTGAGTTTTATCAATGTGATATTGATGTTGTTGGTGATAAGAGTATAGCGGTCGAGGCAGAGATGATCGCCATGGCTGTGGATATATATAAACGGCTTGGAATTGAACCCGTAATTGAATACGGCAATCGCAAAATGTTAACACAAATCATTTTGGATGCGGGTGTTGCAGAAAACAAGGTCGAGAGTGTTATTGGAATTGTCGACAAGATGAAAAAGATTACAAGGCAAGAATTGGAAGCCGAACTTGGTAAAATTATTGCTAAGCCACAACTTGACAAGTTATTAAAAGGTTTTGAAAATCCAAAAAAGATTGATGAAATTATCGAATTGGAAAGATTACTTGAATTGCATAGAGTAAGTGGAAATTGTGTGTTTGCACCGCATCTTGCACGTGGGCTTAATATATATACTGGAACCGTTTGGGAAGTTTTTGACAAGGCAAAGCGTATAGCATCAAGTCTTGGTGGTGGTGGTCGTTACGACAAAATTATTACTGAATGGATTGATAATGGGCTTGAATATCCTGCGGTGGGAATGAGTTTTGGATTAGAGCCAATTATGAAGGTTTTGGAAACCGAGATGAAGTCCGAGGAAATGTCTAATGTGAATTTGATGATTGTGCCTATGGTGGAAAATCATTTAATTGTTGAATTCACAAAAAAGTTGCGTGATGAGGGCATAAGTGTATTGACTTGGAACGATGGACGTGTCGGAAAAGCAATGGAATATGCGGACAAGGGTAGAATTCCGTTTGTGGTAATAATTGGTGAGAAAGAGATTACAAGTGAAAAGATAAGTGTGAAAAATATGCGTGATGGGAAAAGTGTGGAGTTCGGTATTAAAGATGCAGAAAAGATAAGAAACACTATTCGTCAAGAAATATGGTTGTGTGAAAGGAAATAAGTTTTGTCATCCAGAATGACCGAGGCGAAGCCGCATTAAATCCAGTCTTCAAAAATATGACCGTTTTATATTTGGTAAAATATATTGCGGCTTCGCCTAGATCCCAGTTGACTTCGTCAACGCGCATTATGGAAATTATTAATTGTTCGCCTCGCGACCGTGCGACCGTCGCTTCGCTCCTCTGGATGACGGAAAAGGAGAGTTATATTGTGAAAACAGTACTTACGGGAATAAAGCCGACTGGGGTTCCACATGTGGGGAATTATTTTGGTGCTATAAAACCTGCGGTTGGTGCGGCTGGTACAAGTGGGGATGCATCGTTTCTTTTTATTGCCGACTATCATGCGTTGACTACGGTAAAAAATGCGAAAGAGCTTAAACAGCATGTTCGCGAAATTGCGTGTACATGGCTTGCGTGTGGGCTTGATGTTAATAAAACGGCATTTTATTGCCAGAGTTCGGTTTCAGAAATTTTTGAACTTGCGACTATTTTAAGTAACTATACACCAAAGGGTTTATTAAATCGTGCGCATGCGTACAAAGACATCGTACAAAACAAGGGCAAAGGTGACGAGGAAGTCAATATGGGGCTTTTCAATTATCCTGTGTTGATGGCTGCCGATATATTGGCGTTTGGTACCACTCATGTTCCAGTTGGCAAAGACCAAAAACAACATGTTGAAATCGCACAAAGTATTGCACGTGCGTTTAATGCGGTTCATGGTGATATATTGACTGTGCCTGCAGTACAAATCAAGGATGACGTGGCGGTGGTGCCAGGTCTTGATGGGCGAAAAATGAGTAAAAGTTACGGAAACCAGATTCCATTGTTTTGTTCGAGTAAGGAGCTTGAGAGCTATGTTAAAAAAGTCGTAACCGATTCATCGTTGCCGACCGAGCCGAAAAGTATAGACATGGATATTTTCAAGATATATAAGTTATTTGCAACAAAAGAAGAGCTAAAGGTAATGGAGCAAAAGTTTAAAACTGGTGTTGGTTGGGGAGACGTGAAAAAGGAATTATTCCGTGTAGCTGAGAGAGAGATTGCGCCATTGCGTGAAAAGTATGAATATTACATGGCGAATTATAACGAGGTCGAAAAGGTTTTGTTGGATGGTGCGGAGAAGGCAGGGGGGCGTGCTAAAAAGGTATTAGATAAAGTAAGATGTGCGGTGGGTGTAATATGAAATCAATAGCGCAAAACAAAAAGGCTTTCCATAACTATTTTATAGAGGACAAGGTCGAGGCGGGTCTTGAGCTTTTGGGATGGGAAGTTAAAAGTGCGCGTGTTGGTACTGTGAACTTGGGCGAGAGTTTTGTTTATTTCGAATCAAAAGAAAAAGGTGGAAGGGTCGAGGCTTGGCTTAACAACGCACATTTTTCAAAATATGAAAAATCAAGGTCAGAAGAACAAGACCCAAGAAGAAGAAGGCGATTATTATTAAGTCGGGCGCAACTTGACAAATTCCATAAGGCGTTATTGTCGAAAGGTGTGACCGCAGTAGTTACAAAAATGTATTTTAATTCGCGTGGGTTGGCAAAGTGCGAAATTGGATTGGCACGCGGGAAGCAGAACTATGACAAGAAACAAGTATTAAAGGAAAGGGATATAAGCAGGGAAGCGGAGAGAGAGTTGAAGGTGCGGAGTAGGGATTGATATAAGAGTTAGCGGTAATAAAAAGGCATTACGCCTTTTTTCATGTTCTTACTTTTTTAAGTGGTTTGCCTGTTACTGGGTCAAAGTTGTGTTCTTGTTCGGCAGGTGGGAGTGATGCTTGTTCGCGTTGATACTTTCCAAGTTTTGATAAATAGATACTGGTAAGTACTATCATAGCAATTCCAAACAATCCAGTCGTTATTCCTGCTGGCTCGAAAGTGAATACTCCAAAGACAGTAAGTGCGTTAAGGACTATTAATGTAATTGCAATTCCGCGATTTGGTTTGCGGCTTGTGAATTTTATTCCAAGTATGAGATAGATTATACCGAATGGGAGTGCAACAACGCTGGCTCCGATCATGAATGCACCCAGTAACGCGCCAAGAGCGTTCCCAAGAGCTTCCCATCCAGTTGCGTCTTGGTTGGTTCCTGCGACAAATATTATTCCAACGACGAGCGTGAATACGGCACCTGCAATTGCAAATACAGCTTGGATTATTGTAATTATTGCGACTGTGAGCTTGCATCCTCTCATTTTAATTCTCCTTCTATCTATAATATAGGATATGTCATAAGTCTATCATTAAACCTTTTGTGTTCCAAACCTTTTGGACTTGCCGTCTAGGTAATGTGATTATACCAATAAAGTCCTTGACGTGCCATGTTTTGTTGTGTTAAAATACCTAATCGGATTGCGTAATTTTTTGCGCGTGGAGAAGGAGATTAATCAGATATGCCAACAATGAACCAATTGGTAAGAAAAGGAAGAAAGAAGAGTGTGAACAAATCAAAGTCACCTATTCTTGAAAATTGCCCACAAAAGCGTGGTGTATGTTTACAGGTTAAAACAACTACACCTAAGAAGCCTAACTCGGCTCTTCGAAAGGTTGCACGTGTGCGTTTCTCTAACAAGCAAGAGGGTACATGTTACATCCCTGGAATCGGACACAACCTTCAAGAACACAGCGTCGTTCTTGTACGTGGTGGTCGTGTAAAGGACTTGCCAGGTGTGCGTTACCACATCGTTCGTGGAACTTTGGATACCGCAGGTGTTGCAAAGCGTGAACAGGCACGTTCAAAATACGGTGCAAAGAAAGCGAAGAAGTGATTTGTACGCATTCGCTACGCTAGATTTCTCCGCTCCCTACGGTCGGTTGAGATGAATATGATAAGTAACGCGAGGCACGCGTGAAATATAAATCGTGACAAAGTCACGTTACAAAAAGGAGATATAAATTATGCCAAGAAGAAGTGGAATACCACCAAAACCAGTATTACCAGATCCAATTTACAAGAGTACAGTTGTAACAAAGCTTATCAACCAAATCATGTTGGATGGAAAAAAGGGTACAGCACAAGCGATTGTATACGGTGCGTTTGAACGTGCTGCAAAGAAAACAAACGTGGATGCAATGACAACATTTACACAAGCTCTTGAGAATCTTATGCCATTACTTGAAACAAAGGCACGTCGTGTTGGTGGAAGTAACTATCAAGTTCCTATGGAAGTTCGTCCAGCAAGACGCCAAACACTTGCAATTCGTTGGCTTGTAAACTTTTCAAGAAAGAGAAGTGAAAAGACAATGGAAGAAAGATTAGCTGGTGAAATCGTGGATGCATACAACCAAACTGGTGGAGCATTCAAGAAAAAGGAAGAAGTCCACAAAATGGCTGAGGCAAACAAAGCTTTTGCACATTACAAGTGGTAATAGCACGTTAAACGATAAATGTGAAACATTAAACGTAAAAAGAGTTCGAGAGGACTCTTTTTTTAATAGCAAATTTTGTAGGTCATCGAGATGGATTGAAGGAGATGGTGACTTTGCTTGTAATTCCAACTTTCCCGTATTTTTATTTGGATAAATTCATATAATATGCTAGATTACCAATAAGGAGGTAAAATGAAAAAACTGATGTTAATTTCATTAATCACATTAAGCGTTGGTATTGTATTGGTTTTGACTGCGGGAATCCTTCGAAGCATCACATTCGATTTGACCACATTCAACCCAACTACACTTAACAACGCTTTCACAACAGTTGGATACCTTATTGCTGTACTTTCGGGTGTAGTATTTACAGGTCTTGTAATTGTTAGTGTGATTAAAGCTGGCGGCGAGTCTAAGAAAGCTATTTTGTTTTCTGCGGTTGCTGCGGCGGTTGGTCTTACTCTTGTTCTTGTGGCGGCTGTGCTTGGCACAATCCCTGCAACAACATGGGGTACAGGCACAGGTACTTTCAACCCAAACAATGGTTTGATGGCTGCGTTTAACACAATCGGATACCTTGTCTTTACGCTTTCAGGTGTAATGCTTGTTGCGTTGACAGTAGCTGGCGTTGTGAAGAAAGAAGCTGGTTCAAAGTAATTACCTAATTTTGATTATAGATAAAAACCCCTGTGATGAGGGGTTTTTTGTTTATATGTCATCCTGAGCGACCGAGTGAAGCGAGAGAGTCGAAGGATCTAGCGAAGCGTAAAAAGAAAGTTATGTTATGTTATACTACAGCATGTATTACATCTACATCTTAACAAACTATGATAAAACTACTTTGTACATTGGTGTTACCAACGATTTGCAGAGAAGATTATATGAACACAGGAATAATGAACATGGGTTTACATCTGAATATAGATGCTATCAACTTGTATATTTCGAATATACGGAATCTATAGAATCCGCCATTTTAAGAGAGAAACAGTTAAAGGGTTGGACAAGGCAAAAGAAAGAAAAACTTATTAAATCAATGAATCCGTCGTGGAAGGACCTCTCGTATAGTTTGAATCTGCGCTAACACTTTCCGTTTTTACGCATCGCCCACTCGCTTAGCTCGGGCTCGCTAGATCCTTCGACTCCCTCGCTTTGCTCGGTCCCTCAGGATGACATGCATGGCGGTGGGTTTTTTGTCATCCTGGTCGGGGTTCTACGCAGTCGAGTTACGACCGAGTCGAAGGATGACATGATAAATTTTTACTTGCTTAAAACCTTGTTTTTATGTTATATTGTCTCTATTGTATAAAAGCCGTTTGGCTATAAACTAAAAAGGAGATAATTTTTACATGGCAAGAACAGTTGATTTGAAAGATTACCGTAATATTGGAATTATGGCGCACATTGATGCGGGAAAGACAACTACGACAGAACGTATTTTGTTTTATAGTGGTAAAAGCCACAAGATTGGTGAGGTTCACGACGGTGGTGCAACTATGGACTGGATGGTTCAAGAGCAAGAACGTGGTATTACAATCACTTCTGCGGCGACAACCACATCATGGAAAGGTCACCAAATTAACGTTATCGACACACCAGGTCACGTTGACTTTACAGTAGAGGTCGAGCGTTCTTTGAAAGTTCTTGACGGTGCGGTTGCCGTATTCTGTGCAAGGGCAGGGGTACAACCTCAGAGTGAAAAAGTATGGTCCCAGGCAAACAAATACAGCGTTCCAAGAATTGCTTATATAAACAAAATGGACCGTGATGACGCGAACTTTTTACGTGCTATTCAGACTATGCGTGACCGTTTAAAGGCAAATCCACTTGCAATACAATTACCAATCGGTGCCGAAAAGGATTTCAAAGGTGTTGTTGACCTTGTAACAATGAAAGCAACAATTTATAAAGATGACCTTGGAAAAGATATGGAGGAAACAGACATTCCTGCCGACATGAAGGCGCTGGCTGATGAATACCGTGCAAAGCTGATCGAAGCGGTTGCCGAAACCGATGATGCATTGATGGAAAAATTCTTTGGTGGTGAAGAGTTCACAGTAGAGGAAATCAAGCGTGGTATCCGTCTTGGATGTATTGCTATGAAATTTAACCCTGTTGTATGTGGTTCATCATTCAAAAACAAAGGTGTCCAGAAGTTGCTTGATGCCGTTGTTGATTACTTGCCTTCACCATTGGATGTTCCTGCTATTAAGGGTGTTACACCAAAAGGTGACGAGGATGTTCGTAAATCTGGGGATGGCGAGCCATTTGCTGGTCTTGCATTCAAAGTTGCTACCGACCCATTTGTTGGAAGATTGTGTTTCTTCCGTGTTTACAGCGGTGTGTTGGAAGCTGGAAGTTATGTAATGAACAGCACAAAAGACAAAAAAGAACGTGTAGGTCGAATTCTTCAAATGCACGCAAATAATAGAACCGAGATTACCGAACTTCGTGCGGGTGACATCGGTGCGATCGTTGGATTAAAGGACACCGTTACTGGTGACACACTTTGTGACCAATCAAAGCCAATTATCTTGGAGGCAATGACATTTGCCGAGCCTGTTATTAACCTTGCGGTCGAGCCTGCAACAAAGGCAATGCAGGAAAAGCTTATTATGTCTTTGATTAAACTTGCAGAAGAAGACCCAACATTCAAAACATACACAGACCCAGAAACAAACCAAACTATCATCGCAGGTATGGGTGAATTGCACCTTGAGATTATTGTTGACAGATTGAAGCGTGAGTTCAAAGTTGATGTAAATGTTGGTCAACCACAAGTTGCGTATCGTGAAACAATCCGTGACACCGTCGAGATGGAACACAAATATGTTAAACAATCTGGTGGTAAAGGTCAATACGGACACGTCAGAATTGTATTGGAACCAAAAGAGCCAGGTACAGGATACGAATTCGTTGACAAGATTGTTGGTGGTGTAATTCCAAAAGAATTCATCCCAGCGGTTGACAAAGGTATTAAAGAAGCGAAGATGTCAGGTGTTCTTGCAGGGTACGAGACTGTTGACTTTAAAGTAACATTGACATTTGGTTCATATCACGATGTTGACTCTTCCGAGATGGCGTTCAAGATTGCTGGTTCTATGGCATTCAAAGAGGCTGCAAGAAAAGCAAATCCAGTTATTCTCGAGCCTATTATGGCTATGGAAATTGAAACCCCAGAAGATTATCTTGGTGATGTTATGGGTAACGTATCCCAGCGTCGTGGACAGTTGCAAGGTATGGACGCAAGACAAGGTACACAAATTATCAAGGCACTTATTCCACTTTCAGAATTGTTTGGTTATGCAAGTGACATCCGAAGCCTTACACAAGGACGTGGAACATTCGACATGGTGTTCAGTCATTACGCAGAAGTTCCAAGAAACGTTGCTGAAAAAATTGCTGGCGAGCGTGCTGCGGCAAAGGCAAACTAATAATCTATATAAATCAAAAAACGACCAATTGGTCGTTTTTTGATATTCAGTTCTTACAACAATCACAGCAACCACATGTACAAGCACATGGTGGTTTACCAAGGAAATAGCAAATGTCATTTGTTCCGATTATTTCGCCGATTTTACCAAGTGTGAAAATGTCGGGCAGGCTTTCGCCTCGTTCCCATTTACCAACGCATTGCCCAGTTACATTTAATTGTTCGGCAAATTGTGCTTGGGTAAGCCCATTTGCTTTGCGTCCGTCTGCAATTCTTGTACCGATGATTGATGTATCTATCATTTCTATTCTCCTTGTTTGGTGCAGCCACAATCACAATAACATTCTGGTTTACATTTGCATTCGGCTGGTGTGCATGGGCATTTGTCGCATGTGCAATTTGGACACATACATATTTTTTCTTTTTCCATGTTAATATCTCCTTATTTTGATTTCTTGCAAGATTAATACAAGTATATTCATGATGCTGTCTTGTGTCCAACAACTGTTCGTTGTAGCAAATTAAAAAACGAACCGCATTGGTTCGTTTTATGAAGTATGTTGATTAATTATTGTTTATGTTTTTAGAATTAATTAATCCTGGGATACCACCATGCAGACCTTGGAACAATTCACGTTGTCTTGTGTGTGTAATGAGGTGTGTGGAGCTTGGTGTTGGAACTGTGAACAAATATGCGTTTATGAACAGTCCGTCTGCCACTCCGCCTGCTGCTTCGAATCCAACAAAGACTTCAAAGTTTATGAACATGTCTGGAGTGTGTCCAAGGGTAAGGTTTGAATTGTTGAAGCTTATTGTGTTATTTTGTTGTTCTTCGATTGAAAGGTATAAAAGGTTTAACCAAGATGTGTTTCCCTCTGGGACATGACCGTGGCTATTTGCTGGGTCTGCGAGAAGTTCACCGATGGCATTTTGTGCAAGTGGAGCAGCATCAATTGTAGTAATAGAAGAGAAGTGTGTGCCAGGGAGTCTGAAACTTGGAAGTATAAGGTCTGAGAGTCGAAGCCATGTAAGGAAGTTATTGTTTTCACCTGATACAGTTACATGTGTTCCTCCGATGTTTTCGTCTATGACTATTGCTGCCGTTGCTATTTCGTATACTGTCAAGTTTCTTGTCTCGATGAAGTTACCGAATTTTTTTGGTAGACCTGGACGGACTGGGCTGTTTGGTCTTTCGTATAATCCATCTACTTGACCAAGAATATTATTTTCACGGACATATAAACCATATTCATCTCCTGACCAACTTCTTCCCCAAACGCCTGTAAAGCCAGCGTAACGGAGTACCGATGTGTCAATAGTTACTGGATATTCTTGGTTAGGTGTATAGCTTACACCTACAAGAATGAAACCACGTTCAAGGATACTGTTTTGAATTCGGATTCCTGCTGTATACATACCGTGTTGGAATACACCTTCGTCATGTCTGTTCCCATTTTGCCAATCGAAATGTACGCCACCAAGGTTACTTGTACCAAGGACACTTATTGTGTTGTAGTTAGCTATGTTTTGGATTGGGTGTCCATCCCATCTTGTTGTCATACCAATCAATGTAATATTATCAAGTGTTGTAAAGTTGCCAAGCATATAGAATGCGTATCTTTCCCACCAGCCAGAACCTCTTCGGCCTCGCATATCTTGTTGTTCAAGTCCTGCACCACCGCCCATGCTTTTACTTCCATGAGCATTTCGGACTCTTTGTTGTGCATTTGTAGAATATGGGGTTGCGTCAATTTGGTGTCCGTTTCCAAATACATTACCAAAGAACCAAGTTGCTTCTTCCCATGTACGCATGTTGTCTCGGATAACAAGGTCACGATAAGTAAATGCGGGTGCCCAACGTTCGAATTCTGCGAATGTATATGTACTTACACTTCCAGAAATTGGTAATGCATGTGTACGACGTATTGTTGCAAATCTGTTAGAGAAAAGTCTGCTTGCAACTGGGGTATAGAATGCTGCGGCTTCTTGTTCTGATATTGGATCAATTAATTGTGTGTTTGTTCTTGTACAGAAAACTCCGTTAAGGATGTAATCAAAACGTGCATTTCGTTCAACCTCTCTTACCTCGTCAAATACAAATGCGTTGACTGCGTCACGAATGTCGTATGTGAATGAGTAAGTTGCTGGGGGAAGTCCGTGGTTGTTGTGGCTGTCTGTGCTTGTACCTGTTGCACGGATTGTACGTACACCTGCTCCGACAAAGGAAATATCGACTCGGTCAATTTCACCATTTGCATTTGTACTTGTTACAAGTTGAACGACATCGTCATTTTGTGGATTTGCAATTACGTTTTCATTTTCGTCAAGAAGTTGAATTTCAATATTTACATTACCACGGTATCTCCATGCAAGGAACATTGTGTCACCAGACTTTTGGTAACCGTCGCAATCAGAAAGATATACGGTTTCTGGGGTATAGATGTTGTGGGTTGTGTCGGCTATGTCCCAAAGTCCGAATACTCGTTCTGCTGCAATTCCTTGGGCAAGGTATGTGTGCCTTCCGCTCTGATTAGAAGAGAAGAGTCTGTCAAATTCATTGGTCACAGGGTCACGTACCTGGAGGTTATAGTTAAGATTTACTGTACGAGTGCCTGCGGTTACAGTAGCACGGAAAACAATGTTAGCAGTAGTCTGACCTGTGAAAGGTATCATTCTGAAGCGTGTTCCACAGTCATTTACTGCAGCGAACTCGTATCCAGAAAGAACTGACCATTCGTATGTAAAGTGTCCTGATCCGCGGACTGCTGGGAACGTGTATAGTCTGTGTTCGCTTACGAAATTACGGGTTGCTGGTGCTGTGGCAAGCGAGAAAGTTGGCGCATCATCTCCACGACACCCAGTAAGAAAAAATACGGGTGCCACAAAGATGGCAAGAATAGGTAACAAGAAAATGGATTTCAATCTTTTTTTCATTTAATTCTCCTAACTTTTAAATCTATATTATATGTTTGTATTTGTTTGCAAAGATAATAAACCGTTTTCGGTTTTATCTTCCATATTTAATCACTATTTTGTTAATTATCTGCAGGGCGATGCCTGATATTTTTTATGGAAGATAAACTTTACAAAAGTCTTTAAAAGGAAACGTCCTTTATAAACAGATAATAACATTTTTTAAAAGTGTCTGTCAAACAAACAATGACAAATAAATAAAATTTTGGATGATTTAGGCATGAATTCGATGTACAAGAATGGTCATTAAGATATTTGTGTCGACTATAACACGTACTTCAACGGTAGTACCGATTGTTGTAGATTGGGCTGCCCCTAGAACACCATTAATTACTGTGATTGCTTCTGATTCAGTTGTTGTACCTTCATATACTACTTGGAAATGCAGACTCTCGAAGCGGGCTCTTGCTGGTTGAACTGTGATTATATTTCGTAAGTTAATTTCATCTCCGACTGTCAAAGGATCACTTTCAAAGATAGTATTACATTCACTTGCAGTAAATAATCCAGCATTTTCTGCACTATTATAGTTAATATGTATTCCTGTGATTGCTACATATTGAATTTCACGTGCGATAAAACCAGCAATCATATACACAAGAAGTGTGATTATGACTGGGATTACTAATAATAAGAGAAGAATTATTTTTTTCATTTATTGCTCCAGAGTGCGATATCTTTTCGGACCATGCAAGAAGAGAAGAAGGCATGCCGCTATGGCAAATAATGTGGCAAAACCGAAGAATGCCCATTTGACAAATGTGCCAAGCCATGCAAGGGTAAAGAAGAACCAATTTATGTTCACAAATACATCGGCATATGCACCAAATATTAATAAGATACCTACCGTAGCCCCAATAAGAAGACCGCTCATCATTATCATATTTACGTGTGAAGTTGATTTTGTGAGTTCACCCGAACCGACTTGGTTACATAATGGATTTCGCAGGTCAAGATAGGTCCCGAGTGCAATATATCCAATGGTCATGAGTACGGCGACACCGAATAAATATGCGGCATCAGCCCACGCAACATATTGTGGTGGAGCCATAAAGTCTGGTTGATATGGAATACGCATAAGTAATATTGTAGTTACGATTGAAAGTAATATAGGGATAAAAACCATCAAAGTCTTGACCATAAGTTGTCGTATAAAGGATTGGGGGATAAGTTTGGTGTGATATATATTCCAACCTTCTCGTGTGATGTTACTTGCGGCAAAGCTTGAAGAGAGCGGAAGCAATATTAACATTACGAACATGGAAACACCGAATACAAGATCCTCTGCCATGAGTGCCTCTCCAGTATTCTTAAATGATTGCCATCCCGAGAACATTGCGATTCTGTTGGTATAAAATACGATAATAGGTGTGATTATAACAATCAAAAGGAATTGGAATGTATAGTTAGAACTTCGGAAGATATTCAATGCATCCTTTTTTGTTGTAGCATAGAGTGGGTGGCGTGGCTTGAAAGCAGATTTTCTTCCTAAAGTAGAAAAGTTAGCACGTTCATCCATATAAGTCTTTTTATAATTTGCACCAGCAATAAAGTAAGAAATTGTGAAAAGTGCGGCACTTATTCCAAACATTGCAAAGAAACTCCACAATGCGGTATACCAACGAGTATCAATAAGGTTGGCAAATAATGCCTGGGGGAAGAAATATCGTGCGGTATGGCGGATGTCGGGTGCGCTGTAGTTAAGTTCTTCCCTAAAACTTCCGCTATCAAGAATTGCAAGCATGGTTGAATCGATAAGGTGCATGTACAGTATCACGGCACCTACAAGTCCGACAAGATATGCAAGAGAAGTTAAAAGTGCACGTGTTCTCATCATATTTACAATCTTTGTAATTGGATAAACAAAAAGTGTTGCAATGAAGAAAGGAATTGCTGGGATAAATATAAGTATTATTGGAATATAAGCAAAGAAACCCCAATGCATTTCGGATGCAAAACCGTATGCAATAAGTAATGGAAGCATTATTACGGTTGCGAATAAAATCTCGTATATATAGGAAACTATTATTTTTGATGCAAAGATTTGGCGATGTGAAAGTGGTAATTTTAACAGAAGTTCTCGTTCATTATTTATATCCAACGTTTTAACAAGTGCGGGTACAAGGAAAATAGTTTGCAGAATTTGGAATCCAAGTAAAGTGAAAATCAAAAATTCACGACGCAAGTCAAATCGTTCGTCGATGTGCATGAATTCGCCCGCAAGAAGGTAATATATAAAGACAAACATGCTGAATAGTCCAAGTAGTGCAGCAAGGGCAAAAGCAAGTTTTGTATAATAACGCACACCCTTTTTCTTGGGAAGGGCAACACGAGCTTTGAATTGGAGTTTAATTAAAGTAAGTACAGTTTTCATAGGCTTTATTCTCCCGCTTGTTCGGCAACAGGGGAGGATGCCATGATTTCGGCATCAAGCTCGGCTTTTATTTCTTTCATAATGACTTTACTTGCCTTTGTTTTGCCTATTTTTGCGGCAAGCTCTTGCTCTTTTTCTTTTAGAATTTGTCTTTGGTTGTTTTGCTCAATTGTTGCAGCCTGGGTAATTTCAATAAATTCCTTTTCAAGGTCTTTGCCAGCCTTTCTGTATTCATTTAAATCAATTTCTTTTATAACACGTCCGCCATGCACAATAACCGCACGGTCACACAAACGTTCGACTGTGTCAAGGTTGTGGCTTGAAAAGAATACACTATTGCCTTTTTTTGCGTATTCGCGCATATAGTTTTTGACCTCGAATATAGATTGCGGGTCAAGCCCAACCATAGGCTCGTCAAGTATCCAAAGCTTTGGGCTGTGGATTAATGCACCTATGATAGAAATCTTTTGTTTCATACCATGTGAATAACCCATGATTTGGTTGTTCACGGCATGTTCCATATTGAAAATTTTGCAAAGACGGTTGAAGTTTTCTTTACGTAGCTCCTCGGGAACCTTGTACAAGTCGGCAAGGTAATTAACGTACTCGACGCCCGTTAACTTGTCATAAACAGCATGGTTGTCTGGAACAAATCCAAAGTTCATTTTTGCATTATATGAATCGTCGACAATGTTATGGTCACAGACCTCGATTGCCCCACTTGTGAATGGAATGATTCCAGTAATGCACTTTATTGTTGTACTTTTACCTGCACCGTTAATTCCAAGAAACCCAAAAATTTCACCTTCGTTAACCGTGAATGAAATGTTTCTTGCCGATATATATTTTGCATTCTTATAATGCTTGAATAAATTGTTAACCTTTAGTATAGCCATGATGACATTATAATAGATGTAGAGAGATAAGAAAAGTGATTTAGATGGATTTGTAAAATTTAGTGTTTATTTTTGGATGTTTTTAGTGATGGTTATGTCTCTGACGTCATTCAGAGGAGCCACAAGGTGGCGACGAAGAATCTAGGCGAAGCCGCAATAAATTGCACCAAATAAAAAATTAGATTATAATAAAAGTATGTTTTATGTCTATATGCTAACTAACCATAAA
>WRBV01000012.1 GCA_009784375.1 Bacillota bacterium
GAGCCAAAGCTCGCATTGCTTATAATTCAAGGAAGCCAGGATTGGATTTTTGAGATTAGTTTTGTTGTTGAGAGCATTTCTTTGTTTCTTAATGGTAAATACACAAGTTCAATTCCGTGTTTGTTTAATTCCGCTTCGTCGCGCGCCCATCGTTCGTTGCCTTTCCAATCGCTACCGATAAATACGATATCAATCTTATTATTAATTGAAAACTGTACCTTTTCAAGATCATGCCTTGGGATTACTGCATCGACATATTTTACCGCTTCCACGAGTTCCATACGCTCTTCAAGCGGAACGGCGGGCGTTTTATTTTTATATTTCTTAACAAGTTCGTCCGAGTTGACGCCGACGATTAAATAATCACAATGTTGCTTGGCGTTTTTGAAGATACTCAGATGACCGACGTGCAACAAATCATACACGCCGCCAGTATATCCAATTTTCATATAGCCTCCATTTGTTTGATTCTTTGCTTGATATGTTCCATCAAAGTTGCGCCATGATTAATATTATGAGTTTTATAATCAAACAACATTCGCAATGCAGTGTGCAAATTGGCTTCACAGAAAATAAATTCACCATCATTACCTACAAGGAAATCTATCGAGAGATGTTCTCCATGTAGTATTTCATATATGCGTATAGCGAGATTCTCTTGCTCTGGCGTTAATGTGATGAAAGCGGCCTTGCCCCCTTGTGACAAATTTGCCCTGAAATCACCATTTTGGCTCAATCGTTGGAATGCAACAAGAACTTTGCCATCAAGAACTATGACTCGTATATCTCTTCCTGCAGAAATCTCTATGAATTCTTGATAGATAACATTTTTTTTATTACATTTACATAGTGCTTTGCGAAATTCTTGTTGATTGCTTACAAGAAAAACTTGATTACCTTTAAAGCCATAAACATTTTTTATAACGAATTTATTGCCAAGTTGCTCGCTTATTTTTTCATAAGTGTCGCCAATCGACCATGCAGAAAATCTCGGCTGGCGGATTTTGTGTTTTTCAAGTTCAATGTGCGAAGCGAGTTTACTATGGACAAGTTGATAGCAATGGTTACTATTTAGTGTTATTATGTCGGGTCTTTTATCCACCAGTTTTCTTAGAGATGGACTACTTGTTCGCGACAAAATTAATTTAGGGAAATGCTTGACTGGTCTGAATTTGTAAAATAATTTATTACCCACCCAAAAAAGGAATTGAACATCTACTAGCCTATATGACAACTTGCTTTTCTTCGCATTTTCAACTAGTAATTTTCTGCATGATTTCGAGCCACCCCAATTAACAACAATCCAAATATCCGCTTTTTTATTTGACATAATTTCATTATAAGTGCTATTACTAGGTTATGCAACAACTTACACTTGATGAAATCAAGCCAAGATTAAACGCACTCCTTTTGGAATTGAAAGAAGTATTTGAAGAACATAATTTAACTTACTCCTTGTCAGGCGGAACAATGCTTGGCGCAGTGAAGTATAAAGGTTTTATACCATGGGACGATGATATAGATTTATTTATGCCAAGGGAGGAATTTAATAAACTTGTTGAGCTTGCTCGCGAAGGGAAGCTTAAAAATATTCTTCATTGCAATGAATTGAACAAAAAATACAAACTTCCTTTCGGTAGATATGCCGAGACTGCCACTGTAATGAAAATCAAAGGAAAGCGAACAGGAAGAGTTGGGTTACATATTGATATATTTCCAGTAGATGGAATGGGTAATGATAAAAAAATGGCAAGAAAAAAATGGCTTAAAATTAAAAGATTGCATCGACTAAATTATTGGCTTTGTACACCTTTGTCAATTAAGTGGCTCTGGCTGATCCCACCTTTTACTCCGTTATTTTTCATGCAAAGATTTATCTTTAATCGGATGGTTAAAATTGCAAAAAATGAAAGTTATGATAATAGTGATTATGTGACACTTCGGAGTTTACATAATAAACTTGTCCCAAAAGAACTATTCGCCGAGCAAACCAAACTCGAATTCGAAGGCGCAATGTATTCGGCGCCTAAGAAATATATGGAGTATCTTGCATTGAAATATGGGGCGAACTTCATGGAGCCACTACCTGTCAGAAAACAAAAAAATCATGGCTACAAAGTATTTTTAATAGACGAGTTTAGTTGACCCAACAAGTTGTCTATGCCATAATGAGACATGGATAATAAACCAACACTAAAAAATCATGCGCGCCGGCGAATAATTTTTTGGTCAATCTTTATTGTCCTGACACTAGGCGCAATGACTTGGACTTTTTACAGGGATTTCGGTGGAGGGAATGCCTTTGCCGTTTGGGAGGATATTCGCTCGCAACTTTCACGCAACTGGTGGTGGCTAGTACTTGCTATTGGGGCTATGATTTTTGCTAGATGCTGTATGATTTTATTTTCGGGTACAGTTTTTCATTTGTTCACGGGAAAGATGCATCTTAAAACCGCCTTTTCAAATAATATGGTCAAAAACTTTTACGGCAAAGTCGCCCAGCCTGCTGGAGGGTATCCATTCTGCATGTATTATCTTAGCAAACAAAAACACCTGCCCGACGGAGTGGCTATAACCTTGCCCGTATTTAATTATACTCTTAGTCATATCATGGATTTCTTCCTTGGAATATCCGCTATCATTCTCATGACTACAAATGTATTTAATACAACAGAACAACTCCCAACCTGGATTCTGATAAC